>NZ_JBWLPW010000051.1:0-1945 GCF_056521845.1 Pseudomonas sp. PF05
ATCCACCGACAAGGTCAGTGGGTAGTTGGTCCGTTCTTCGTTGCTGAGGAACTCGATGCCCTCCCACGCGGCCAGGGTTTCATTCGAGACCTCGGCCGCTGCGCTGGCGCTGTGTCGGTAATTGAGCAGCGCGCTGAACAGCGGCAGCGGCGCAACCACGCCACTGCAACGCTGGGCCAAGGCCAGCGAGGCGTGCTCATGGCCCAACAACCCAGTCAGCCTTGCGTGAGTGGCTTTCACCCCCTCGCGCACGCCTTGGCTGTTCACTCCGACCCGCAACGGCAAAGTATTGATGAACATGCCCAGCGCCCGATCAGCGCCATCGCCGCCCTGCATCCGGCCCAGCAGGACCGTACCGAACACCACATCGTCCTTGCCTGATACTCGCCCTAATACCTGCGCCCAGGCCAGGTGGACCAGGCTGGCGGCACTCACCCCCAACTGCCGGGCTTGTGCCCGCAGACGCTGGCTCAAGGTCGCCTCGACAACTTGCCGGGCATGCTCGATGGCCTGCCCGTCGCCGCTCACGTCCTGCAAGCCGAAGGGCAAGGTCGGCTCGTCGACATCGCCGAGCATCTCGCGGAAAAACCCTTCGTGCTCGTGTTGACTCACGCCCAGGCGCGCTTGCGCCACATAGTTGCGGTACGGCATTGCCGCAGGCAACTGGCCGGCCTGGCCCAGGAGGTGCGCCTGCATCTCGTGCTGCACCACTTCCAGGGCCGTGTGGTCGAGGGCCATATGGTGGAACAACAACACCGCGACCCAGCGCTGGTTGACCGCGTCTTCGGCAAAGACCAGACGCATCAGCGGGGCCTGGGTGATGTCCAGCCGGTAGTGTTGCGGGTCGAAACGCTCCTGCAACTGCGCTGCGATCTCGCCCTTGGCAATGTCCAGGGCGACCTCCTCCAGATGCAGTTTCGCTTCGCGCCACACCACTTGGATCGGCGCGTCGAAGCCTTGCCACACCACGCTGGTGCGCAGGATGTCGTGCCGGTCGATGACGTATTGCAGCGCGTCCACAAACGCCACCAGCCGGTCGCGACTTTGCAGTTCGAACACGGTTTTCAAGACATAGGGGTCGCCCTGCTCGGCGGACAGGTGATGGTAGAGAATGCCGTCCTGCAGTGGTGCCAGCGGGTAGATGTCCTGCACATTCGGTGCCCCTCCCGGCACTGTCGCCACGACCCGGTCAATGGTCGCCTGATCAAGGTCGATCAGCGTGAGCATGTCCGGGGTGATCCGTCCGCAGTCCGGAACAATCCGGTTCACCGGGACATCCACCTCCCGGCCACTGCCGATGGCCGCGCCCAGCGCAGCCAAGGTCGGCTGACTGAACAACACCCGCACGTCAGCGCTCAAGCCGACCTGGCGCATGCGTTCGATCAGCGTGACCGCCAGCAGCGAATGGCCGCCCAGCTCGAAGAAATTGTCGTGGCGACCGACCTGGTCAACCCTGAGCAGTTCGGCCCAGAGTTGTGCCAATAGCTGCTCGACCTCGCCTTGCGGGGCTTCATATTCACGGCTGACGTAAGCGTCGCTGTCCGGCGCCAGCAGTGCACGGCGGTCGAGCTTGCCGTTGGCGGTCAACGGCAGTGCGTCGAGCCGCACGTAGGCCACCGGAATCATGTAGTCCGGCAATTGCCCCTGCAAATGAGTACGCAGCGTCTCGATGTGTGGCGCAACGTCCAGGTCCCGCGGCGTGAAGTACGCCACCAGGCGCTTCTCGCCCGGGGCGTCTTCGCGCACCAGCACCACGGCGTCCTTGACCGCGTCATGCTGGCCGAGCCGGGCTTCGATCTCGCCCAGTTCGATACGGAAACCGCGGATCTTCACCTGGTCGTCGTTGCGGCCCAGGTAGTCCACCGTGCCGTCCGTGCGCCAGCGGGCCAGGTCGCCGGTGCGATACAGCAAGGCACCGGGATCGGCATTGAACGGGTCTGCAACG
>NZ_JBWLPW010000052.1:0-1909 GCF_056521845.1 Pseudomonas sp. PF05
TCTGCCGGCACCGGATGCCGAGGCGTACGCCAGCCAGGCCTACGAGGCACCGCAAGGCGAGATCGAACAGGTCTTGGCCGACCTGTGGGCCGAGCTGTTGAAAGTGGAGCGGGTCGGTCGCCACGACAATTTCTTCGAACTGGGCGGCCATTCGCTGCTGGCGATGAGGCTGATCGAGCGCATGCGCCAGGCCGAACTATCGGTGGATGTGCGCGTGCTGTTCAGCCAGCCAACGCTGCAGGCACTGGCCGCTGCGGTGGGCGGACACCGGGATGTGGTGGTGCCGGCCTGCGCCGTCGTCGAAGGCTGTGAGCGCATCACACCGGACATGTTGCCGCTGGCCGTATTGAGCCAGGAGGCCATCGATCGGATCGTGGCGAGCGTGCCGGGAGGAGCGCGCAACGTGCAGGAGATCTACCCACTGGCGCCGTTGCAGGAAGGCATCCTGTATCACCATTTGACGGCGAAAATGGGTGATCCGTACGTGCTGCAAACGCTGTTCGGGTTTGACCGCCGGGCCCGGTTGGATGACTTTGCCCAGGCTTTGCAGGGGGTGATTGACCGGCATGACATTCTCAGAACTTCGATGGTCTGGGAAAACCTCGACGAACCGATGCAGGTCGTGTGGCGACAGGCTCGGCTCAGCGTTGACGAGTTGGACGCGGACCCGAGCGGCGGCGATGCCGTTGCCCGGCTGTATGAGCGTTTCGATGCCCGGCATTACCGGCTGGACGTGCGGCAGGCACCGATGCTGCGTCTGGCCATCGCCGAGGACGTCGCCAACCAGCGCTGGGTCGCCATGCTGCTGTTCCACCATATGGTCCTGGACCATACCGGCCTGGAAGTGCTGGAACGTGAAATGCAGGCGCAGTTGTTGGGCAAGGTCCATGAACTGGGCGAATCGGTGCCTTATCGCAACTACGTGGCCCAGGCGCGCCTGGGTGTCGATCAGCAGGCGCACGAAGCGTTTTTCCGCGACATGCTTGGCGACGTCGACGAGCCTACGTTGCCGTTCGGCCTGCGGGATGTGCAAGGCGATGGCAATGGCGTGGAAGAGGTAAAGCTGGCCGTGGAGGCGGGCTTGTGTCGCCGTCTGCGCGACCAGGCCCGCCAGTTGGGCGTCAGCGCGGCGAGCCTGATGCACTTGGCCTGGGCGCACGTCCTGGGCCGTGTCAGCGGTCGCGACGACGTGGTCTTCGGCACCGTACTATTGGGTCGCATGCAGGCCGGCGATGGAGCTGACCGGGCCCTGGGCATGTTCATCAACACCTTGCCATTGCGGGTGAGCCTGGCTGGGCAAGGTGCATACGCAGCGGTGAAGGCGACCCACAAACGACTCAGCGGCCTGCTGGGCCATGAGCACGCTCCGTTGGCACTGGCCCAGCGTTGCAGTGGCGTGGTTGCGCCAACACCGTTGTTCAGTTCGATGCTCAACTATCGTCATTGCGGGATCGAGGTGACCGCGCAGGCGCTGACGGCGTGGCAAGGCATCGAGTCGATTGGCGGTGAAGAACGGACCAATTACCCCTTGGCGCTGGCCGTGGATGATGAAGGCGAGGGCTTCAGCCTGGTGGTGCAAGCGTTGGTCGGAACCGGCGCGCGGCGTATCGGCGAGTACGTGCAGACCACGCTCGAAAGTCTGGTCAGCGCACTGGAGCAGGCGCCGGATACGCCACTGCAGGCCCTCACGAGTCTGCCGGCGGCCGAACGTCTGCATCTGTTGGAAACGTTCAATGCCACGGCGGTCGATTACCCGCAGGGCCTGACCTTGCACGGCTTGTTCGAAACACGGGTCGCGGCCTGTCCGGATGCCGTCGCGGTTGTCTCTGGCGAGGCAGAGTTGAGCTACTCGCAATTGAATACGCGCGCCAACCAGGTCGCTCATCGCCTATTGGAACTGGGCATTCGC
>NZ_JBWLPW010000053.1:0-1840 GCF_056521845.1 Pseudomonas sp. PF05
ATCGAGTAGGAGGCGGCCTTACAGCCGCCGTCCTCTCACACCACCGTACGTACGGTTCCGTATACGGCGGTTCAGGTTACACGGCTAAGCCGGTTTATCGTATCCAGTATCGAGAGCAATCCGAGCTGATTCCACAGTTTCTTCGGTAGCGCCTGATTCATATGTGACGCTCCCGAGTTCCACCATGGGCCTCGCCCGTTGAATGCTGATGTACAGGCTCGCGCTTCGCTAAGGCCTAGGCGTATCAGGTTGCGCGCCCTCGTCGAGGGCTGCTTCCATTGGCGCCAGATGACACATCGAAGCTTACGTCGTACCCAACCGTCCAGTTCCTCAAGGGCTCGCTTGTTCTGACTGCGCTTGAAGTAGCCCGCCCAGCCAAGCAGCACGGGGTTTATCCGGTCAATGACATCCGCCATCTTGTGACCACGTGCCCCACGCAACAGCGCTCTGAGCCGGTCGCGCAAGCGCCCTAGGCTCAGCGTCGCCACTTTCAGCTTCGGCTGTTTATGCCAACTCATCCCATAACCCAGGTAGTCACAGACCCAGGGCCGCGCCACACGGCTCTTTTCCCGATTCAGCGCTAGTTTCAGTCGCCGGCTCAGGAAGCGCTCAACCCCGGCCAACACCCGTTCGCCAGCACGACGACTGCGCACATAAATGTTCGCATCATCGGCATAACGCACGAAGCGATGGCCCCGCCGTTCCAATTCGCGGTCGAGTTCGTTGAGCAGGATGTTCGACAGCAGCGGCGAGAGCGGGCCGCCTTGCGGCGCCCCCTCCTGCCGGCGGCTGACGACCCCACCCGACATGACTCCAGCTTCGAGGTAACAACGGATCAGCCTGAGCACCCGCTTGTCTTCGACTTGACGCTCGACGTAGGCCATCAAGACATCGTGGTTGACCCGATCAAAGAACTTCTCCAGATCGAGCTCCACGCACCAGCGGTGGCCCGCCGCCACATGGGTGCGGGCTGTTTCGATGGCTTGATGAGCGCTTCTACCCGGGCGAAAGCCGTAGCTGTAGTCCGAGAACAGAGGGTCGAAAATCGGCGTGAGCTGTTGCAGCAAGGCCTGTTGGATCAGACGATCCACGACGTTGGGAATGCCCAACTGCCGTGTTCCACCTTTGGGTTTGGGGATTTCGACGGCGCGCACACCTTGCGGGTGATACTCGCCGGCCAGCAGCCGAGCCTTGAGGATCGGCCAATACTGATTCGTGTAGTCCGCCAATTGCTCCACCGTCATGCCATCGGCACCCGGTGCGCCCTTGTTGCTGACCACGCGTTGGTACGCACGCCGCAGGTTGGCGGGCGCAAGCACCCGCTCCATCAGCGTGTCCGGCTCCGCGTTCGTCCACGTCACAGACGCCGCCGATGTTTGTGCCCTGCCAGTCGTCACCCTCGGATACCGTCCGGAGCTTGGGGTAGCAGTCTTCTCTTAGAGAATATTCCACACTTCAACATTCGACGAGACTCTGACGCCTACTGGCGGCATAACCTGTTCGGCCCTTCATCGCCCCGGTTTCGGCGATTACTACGGCTTCAGCTGACTTCTGCACGCTCATCCCGTCGCCTCTCGACGCTCGGTAGCACAGTGGCAAGCCTGCAGATCTCCCAGGGTAATTCGCGCGACCTTCCTGCTTATGCCTGTCGGATCTACGTCACAGCGTTCCGTGCAAGTATTGGGCTTTGAAGATGTTGGCCTTCTTACCCCGCTGCGCCGCCTCTATCCGCTTCCTGTTCGTCAGGCCAGCATTTTGCCTCGGGCTTCCTTCAGATTCGCAGTCACCCGCGACACCCTTGCCTCTGGCTAACACTTCCCCTTGCCGGGTGTGTAGAGGA
>NZ_JBWLPW010000054.1:0-1679 GCF_056521845.1 Pseudomonas sp. PF05
GACCTGGGCGACGGTTTCATGCTGAGTGCCCTGGTGGTGCAAGGGATCGGTGCGGCGCGCATCTGCGCCTACATGCACACGGCCCTGGAAAGCCTGGTGCAGGCCCTCGAACACACGCCCCAGACGCCACTCAACCGCTTGGAGATGCTGCCGGAAAGCGAACGCCACCTGTTGCTGGTGGACTTCAACGCCACCCAACGCGCCTATCCCCATGAGCAAACCGTCCTGGCGCTGTTCGAAGCCCAGGCCGCGGACTTGCCGCAGGCGATTGCGGCGGTGCACGGGCAGCGGCAAGTGACTTACGCGCAGCTGAACGAGCGGGCCAACCGCCTGGCCCATCACCTGATCGGCCTCGGCGTGCAGCCGGATGACTGCGTGGCGATCCTGTTGCCACGCTCCATCGAGCTGCTGGCCAGTCAACTGGCGATCCTCAAGTGCGCGGCGGCCTACGTGCCGCTGGACCGCAACGCCTCCCTGGAGCGCCAGGGCTTCATGCTCGACGATTGCCAGGCCAAGTGCCTGCTGACGTTCAGTACCGAGGCCGTGCCCGACGGCGCTTCGCGCATCGACCTGGACACGCTGGACAGCCAGGGGCCGCTGCACAACCCGGCATTGGCGCAGTCCAGTGAATCGATCGCCTACATCATGTACACCTCGGGCTCCACTGGCACCCCGAAAGGCGTGCTGGTTCCCCATCGGGCGATCAACCGCCTGGTGATCAACAACGGTTATGCCGATTTCAATGAGCACGACCGCATCGCCTTCGCCTCCAACCCGGCGTTCGACGCCAGCACCATGGACGTCTGGGGCGCCTTGCTCAATGGTGGGCAAGTGGTGGTGATCGACCATGAAACCCTGCTCGAGCCTTCGCGGTTTGCCCAGGTGCTGGAGGATTCGGGCGTCACGGTGCTGTTCGTGACCACGGCGATCTTCAACCAGTATGTGCAGCTCATTCCCCAGGCCATTGGCGGCTTGCGCATCCTGTTGTGTGGCGGTGAGCGGGCCGATGTGGCGTCGTTCCGGTGTTTGCTGGACCTGGCGCCGAGTTTGCGCCTGGTGCACTGCTATGGCCCAACCGAAACCACCACCTACGCCACCACCCTTGAGGTGAAGGCCGTGGCGGCGGATGCCGAATGCGTGCCCATCGGCGGACCGATCGGCAACACCCAGGTTTATGTGCTCGACGCGCGCCAACAGTTGGCACCGTTGGGTGTCGTCGGCGAGATGTACATCGGCGGCAAAGGCGTGGCCAAGGGTTACCTGAACCGGCCGGACCTGACCGCGGAGAAATTCATCGCCGACCCGTTCAGCCATGAGCCTGATGCGTTGCTGTACCGCACCGGTGACCTTGGCCGCTGGTTGCCGGACGGCAGCCTGGAATGCCTGGGGCGTAACGACGACCAAGTGAAAATCCGCGGTTTCCGCATCGAACTGGGCGAGATCGAAGCCAAGCTGGTGGCCTGCGACGGCGTGAAGGACGCGGTGGTGCTGGTGCGGGCCGATGAAACGGGCGAGAAACGCCTGGTGGCCTATGTCATTGCCCAACCGCAGGTGACGCTGAGCGTGGTCGGGTTGCGCGAGCAATTGTCCGCGACCCTGGCCGACTACATGGTGCCGGCGGCGTTCGTGATGCTGTCGGCGTTCCCGTTGACCCTCAACGGCAAGGTGGACCGCAAGGC
>NZ_JBWLPW010000055.1:0-1657 GCF_056521845.1 Pseudomonas sp. PF05
ATTGCTCAGGGTGACAGTGACAGGCGAGCCCGCAGCGTTGGTCAGGGTGGCGGTGTAAACAATCGAACCGCCTTCAGCGACAGTGTCAGTTGCCGAGAGCGTCAGGCCAGTGGTGTCCTGCACATCGGTAACGGTGGTGTCCGCTGGAGTAGCGTCGATGTCCAGTTTTTCGTAGTTGCCGCCCTGGGCGTCGTCGATTTTGACGCTCAGGCTGTCGCCGCCTGCGAGGGCGTCGTTTGGCGTGACGAAATTCACGGTGCCACTGCTGGCGCCAACCGGAATGGTAATGGTCTGGCCGTTGCTCAACGTTACGACGAGCGGGGCGTCAGTGACCGGAGCATTGACCGAAGCGGTGTAAACGACAGTACCGCCTTCGGCGACATTCGCGGTCGCAGTGAGCGAAACGGTGCTGGTGTCGATGGTGTCGGTGACGTCAGTCACCGCAGGCGCGGTGCTCGGCACCAGGTTCTCGAAGTTACCGCCAGTGGCGTTGTCGATGCTGACTTCGACTTTGCCGGCGTCTTTATAGACGTCGTCTGTTGGGGCGTCGACGGTCACGGTGCCGGTGGTGGCGCCTGCTGCGATGTTGATGACGGCGCCGTTGTTCAGGGTCACAGTAACAGGCGAGCCAGCGGCGTTGGTCAGGGTAGCGGTGTAAACAATCGAACCGCCTTCAGCAACGGTATCGGTTGCACTCAAGGTCAGGCCGGTAGTGTCCTGCACATCGGTAACGGTGGTGTCCGCCGGAGTAGCGTCGATGTCCAGTTTTTCGTAGTTGCCGCCCTGGGCGTCGTCGATCTTCACGCTCAGGTTGTCGCCGCCTGCGAGGGCGTCGTTTGGCGTAACGAAGTTCACCGAAGAGGAGCTGGCGCCGACCGGAATGGTGATGCTTTGACCGTTCGACAGGGTAACGACCAACGGAGCGCCAGTTACCGGGGCGTTGACCGAAGCGGTGTAAACCACGGCCCCACCTTCGGCCACCGTCGAAGTCGCAGTGAGCGAAACGGTGCTGGTGTCGATGGTGTCGGTGACGTCAGTCACCGCAGGCGTGGTGCTCGGCACCAGGTTTTCGAAGTTGCCGCCCGTGGCGTTATCGATGCTGACTTCAACTTTGCCGGCGTCTTTATAGACGTCGTCTGTTGGGGCGTCGACGGTCACGGTGCCGGTGGTGGCGCCTGCTGCGATGTTGATCACCGCGCCGTTGCTCAGGGTCACAGTGACAGGCGAGCCCGCAGCGTTGGTCAATGTTGCGGTGTAAACAATCGAACCGCCTTCAGCGACAGTGTCAGTTGCCGAGAGCGTCAGGCCGGTGGTGTCCTGCACATCGGTAACGGTGGTGTCCGCTGGAGTGGCGTCGATGTCCAGTTTTTCGTAGTTGCCACCCTGGGCGTCGTCGATCTTCACGCTCAGGTTGTCGCCGCCTGCGAGGGCGTCGTTTGGCGTAACGAAGTTCACGGTGCCGCTGCTGGCGCCGACCGGAATGGTAATGGTCTGACCGTTGCTCAACGTTACGACGAGTGGGGCGTCAGTGACCGGTGCATTGACCGAAGCGGTGTACACCACGGTCCCACCTTCGGCCACAGTCGAAGTCGCTGTGAGCGAAACAGTGCTGGTGTCGATGGTGTCGGTGACATCGGTCACTGCTGGTGTAGTACTT
>NZ_JBWLPW010000056.1:0-1594 GCF_056521845.1 Pseudomonas sp. PF05
CCCATGAAACGCTTCATCCAAGGTGAACATCGAGATCAAACTACCTTGCTCCCCGAGAGCTTGGACGACTACGTCAGCGATACCAATCCGGTGCGCGTTGTCGATGTCTTCGTGGATGAACTCGACCTGATCACCTTGGGTTTTGAAAGCGCTGTCCCCGCTAAAACGGGCCGACCGGCTTATCACCCTGCAGTCATGCTGAAAATCTACATCTACGGCTATCTCAACCGTATCCAGTCAAGCCGGCGTCTTGAGTGCGAGGCGCAGCGCAACGTCGAGTTGATGTGGCTGACCGGTCGCCTGATGCCGGATTTCAAGACCATCGCCAACTTCCGCAAAGACAACTCAAAGGCCATTCGAGGAGTCTGTCGGCAGTTCGTCGTGCTGTGTCAACAACTGGGGCTTTTCTCGGAACATTTCGTTGCCATCGATGGCAGTAAATTCAAGGCGGTGAACCACCGCGACCGCAACTTCACCAGCGCCAAGCTGAAGCGCCGGATGGAAGAGATCGAATCAAGCATTGCCCGTTATCTGAAGGCGCTGGATGAGGCTGATCGGCAAGAGCCCAAGTCTTCAGGGCCCAAAGGCGGCCTGGAAGAGAAGATCGCCAAATTGAAGGAGCAGATGAAGGCGCTCCAGGCGATTGAAATACAGCTTGAAGCATCGCCGGACAAACAGATCTCGCTGACCGACCCGGACGCGCGCTCGATGATGATGACGAGCGGTCATGGCATCGTGGGCTACAACGTGCAGACAGCAGTCGATACCAAACACCATTTGATTGTCGCGCACGAGGTGACCAATGTCGGTCACGACCGTGATCAGCTTAGCTCGATGGCCCAGCAGGCCCGTGAGGCGATGCAAATCGAATCGTTGTCGGTGGTAGCGGACCGAGGGTATTACAAAAGCAGAGAAATCCTGGCCTGTCACGAGGCAGGGATCACCGCTTATGTGCCGAAAACGCTGAGTTCGCGGGCCAAATTTGATGGCCGTTTCGGTAATGACGAGTTTATTTACGACGCGGACAAAAATGTGTACGTCTGCCCCGCCAAGCAAGTGCTGATCTGGCGCAACTCTTATGTCGACAAGGGCAAGAAGCTGGACGTTTACTGGCACTCCAACTGCCAGGCCTGTTCGATAAAGGCGCAATGCACACCGGCCAGAGAGCGGAAGATTCGGCGCTGGGAACATGAGGCGGTACTGGAGGAAATGCAGGTCCGCCTGAACAATGAGCCGCAGATGATGAGCATCCGCAAGCGAACGGTCGAACACCCCTTCGGGACGCTGAAGCAATGGATGGGGGCGACGCATTTTTTGACGCGGCGGCTGGCTGGGGTAAGCACCGAAATGAGCTTGAATGTGCTCGCTTACAATTGGAAAAGGGTGATGAAAATCCTTGGTGCGCAGGGTCTGATGAAAGCGCTGGCGGCCTGAAGCCTGCCGTTTTGCCCCGTTAATCAAGCCTACGGAGCCTTGCTAGCGCTTGTAGGGGCCGTTTGGAGCTACAAGAGCGCTTTAGGTTTTAATCAATTGGCCAACACCTGTCGGCACTACGTGCCGACGATGTTTTATTTGTTTTTACACACTCTGGGCC
>NZ_JBWLPW010000057.1:0-1571 GCF_056521845.1 Pseudomonas sp. PF05
GCCCTGGGGCGTTTACTCAGCCGTGAGGACGAACACGGTGCGCTCACGCACTACCAATGGGACGCTGTCGGCCGGCTGCTGCAAGTCACCTTGCCCAACGGTGCCACCCGGACCTGGCGCTACAACGCCTACGGCAAGGTCACCGCCGAGTGCGATGAGCAGGGGCGGGTCACCCGCTACGAATACGCCGACGACCTGCACCTGGTCAGTCGCCGCCTGAACCCCGACGGCAGTGAACTGAAGTACCGCTACGACTCGGCGCGGCTGTTGCTGACCGAAATCGAAAACGAATCCGGCGAAAAATATCAGCTGGACTACACGCCCAACGGCTTGATCCGACAGCAGGTCGGCTTCGACGGCCAACGCACCGCCTACGCCTACGACCTCAACGGCCACCTGTTGGAAAAAACCGAGCACGGCGAGGACGGTTCGCAACGGGTTACCCAGTACCAGCGTGACGCGGCCGGGCGGCTGCGGGTCAAGACCTTGCCCGACGGCCAGGCCATCGAATACCGCTACGACGAGCTGGGCCGATTGGTCCACGTCAACGACGGCAGCGATCATCCGCTGGCCTTCGAGTACGACGCCCAGGACCGGCTGGTCTGCGAACACCAGGGTTGGGGCACCCTGCGTTATCGCTACGACGCCTGCGGGCGCCTCAACCACTTGCGCCTGCCGGACGACAGCCAGCTCGACTACCACCACGCCCCGGGCGGCGCGCTGACGGCCATCGACCTCAACGGCTCGCGCCTGACCGAACACCGGTTCGTCGGCGGTCGCGAACGGCAACGCCAGCAGGGCCGGCTGCTCAGTGACTACGACTATGACGAACAGGGCCGCCTCAAGGCCCAGACCGTGTGGCAGAGCCGACAGCAGCAACTGTTCTGGCGCGATTATGCCTACAGCGCCAAGGGCAATCTTCAGACCCTTTCCGACAACCGAAACCGCCGCAGCTACCAGTACGACCCGCTGGATCGCCTGACCCGCATCGACTTTTCCCACAGCGAACCGCCGGAACACTTCTGCCACGACCCGGCCGGCAACCTGATGATGCAGGACCGCCCCGGCCCGACCACCCTCAAGGGCAACCGCCTGCTGAAGGAGGGCGACCGCCACTACGACTACGACGCCTTCGGCAACCTGACCCGCGAACGCCGCGGCCAGGCCCTGGTCAGCGCCTATCGCTACGACAGCCAGCACCGCCTGATCGGCGTCACCACGGCCGATGGCCGCGAAACCTCCTACCGCTACGACGCCTTTGGCCGACGCATCAGCAAGACCGTAGACGGCCTGACCACGGAATTTTTCTGGCAGGGCGACCAGGTCGTCGCCGAAAACAGCCCACGCCACCACCGCAGCTACGTCTACGAACCGGGCACCTTCCGCCCGCTGGCGATGCTCGACGGCGAAGGCCCGGAAAAAGCCACGCCGTTCTACTACCACCTCGACCACCTGGGCACGCCCCAGGAACTGACCAGCTACCGCGGCCAGGTCGTCTGGTCGGCGCGCTACAACGGCTACGGCAAACTCACCGAACTCCAGCACGGCGGCGGCGAACAGCTTGAACAACC
>NZ_JBWLPW010000058.1:0-1572 GCF_056521845.1 Pseudomonas sp. PF05
GGCCGGTGGACCCCGAGGTGTAGATCACGTAGGCCAACTGCGACGACGTCAGGCCAGGCACTTGCGGGTTGACGGTGGACTGGTTGCGCAACGCCGGGCTATCGAGTTCGATCACCCGTACGGACTCTTCGGCCAGCAGCGCCTGGGTGGCGGCATGCACCACGATCGCCACAGGGGAGCTGTCCTCGAGCATGTAGGCGATGCGTTCCGCCGGGGAAGCCGGGTCCAGCGGTACGTAGCCAGCGCCCGACTTCAAGATGCCCAGCAGGCCGACGATCATGTCCAAACCGCGCTCGACACAGATCGCCACCCGGTCATCCGGGCAAATGCCCAACGACAGCAGGCGATGGGCGAGCTGGTTAGCCTGGGCGTTGAGTTCGCCGTAGGTCAGTGCCTGCTCCTCGAACACCACCGCCACCGCGTCGGGTTGCGCCGCAACCTGAGCCTCGAACTGGCGATGGATCAGCGCGTCATGGGCATAGGCCGCCTCTGGCGCATTCCAGGTTTCCAGCAGTTGCTTGCGTTCGGCCGCCGGCAACACCGCGAGATTGCGCACCGCCGTTTGCGGCGCGTGTTCCAGGGTATCGACCAAGCTCTGCAGGGCCACCTGCACATAATCACAGATACGTTGCGCACCGATCAGGGACTCGACCTGCACCGTCAGGCTGAAGCCTTCGCCCAGGTCGTCGACGTTGAGCGTCAACGGGTAGTTGGTGCGCTCCTCGCTGGACAACATTTGCATGCCGCTCCAGGCCGACAGGCCCTCATCCGTCACCTGCAATGAACTGTGGCGAAAGTTCAGCAGCGCACTGAACAGCGGTGCTGGCGAGGCCACCCCGCTGCAGCGTTGGGCCAAGGCCAGGGAAGCATGCTCATGCCCCAGTAACCCGGTCAGGCGCGCATGGGTGGTCTTCACCGCATCCCGCACGCTTTGCTCATTCACGGGCACGCAGATCGGCAAAGTGTTGATGAACATGCCCAAGGCCCGGTCGGCACCGTCGCCGCCTTGCATCCGGCCCAGCAAGACCGTACCGAACACCACACTTTCCTGCCCCGACGCCACCGCCAGGACCTGAGCCCAGGCCAAATGGACCAGGCTGGCGGCACTGACGCCCAGCTGGCGGGCCTGAGCCCGCAGGCGCAGGCTCAAGGCGTCATCGACAAACACTTTCGCTTCCTCGATGCCGCGCCCGTCGCCCTGGACGTGGGCCAGGCCGAATGGCAGCGTCGGCTCGTCGATATCGCCGAGCATGTCGCGGAAGAATGTTTCGTGTTCCTGTTCACTCGTCCCCAGGCGAGCCTGGGCCACGTAGTTGCGGTACGGCACCGATGCGGTCAAGTGTTCGTCCTGGCCCAACAGGTGCATTTGCATCTCGTGCTGCATCACGTCCAGGGCGGTGTGGTCCAGGGTCAGGTGATGGAACAACAAAATCGCGACCCAGCGATCCTGGGCCTCATCCCGTGCGTAAGCCAGGTGCAGCAGCGGCGCCCGGCCCAAATCCAGGCGACTGTGCCGCGCATCAAAACGGCTGGCCAGTTGCGTGACAACGTCGCCAGCCATGGTATCAGCCA
>NZ_JBWLPW010000059.1:0-1518 GCF_056521845.1 Pseudomonas sp. PF05
GATCGCCAGTTGGCTGACCAACAGCTCGAGCGAACGCTCCAGGGCAATCGCCACCCGATCGCCCGGTTGCACACCCAGGCCGACCAGATGACGGGCCAGGCCATTGGCCCGGTGGTTCAACTCGGTGTACGTCAGGCTTTGGGCATTGTGTGCGGCCGCAATGGCTTGCGGACGCTGCGTGACCTGCGCCTCGAACAGGCCATGGACGGTCCTGTCCTGGGGATAGCGGCGAGTGGTGGCGTTGAAGTCAATCAATACCTGTTGACGCTCGGCCTGCGGCACTACCACCAGGGCCTGCAAGCGCGATGCCGGGGTGGATTCCAATGCCGTGGCCAGGCTTTGCAGCGCGGTTGCCATGTAGGCACAGACTCGCTGCGCACCGACACCGCTCGTGGCCAGGACGGTCAGGGCGAAATCTTCACCCAAGTCGTCGATACACAGCGTCAAGGGGTAGTGGGTACGTGCTTCGCCCCCCAGTGTCTCGATGCCCTGCCAGGCCGACAATGCCGCCTCGGTATCGGTCTGTTCGCTGGAGTTGCGGTAGTTCAACAACGCGCTGAACAGCGGCAGCGGCGCAGCCACGCTGCTGCAACGCTGGGCCAGTGCCAACGAGGCGTGCTCATGCCCCAACAGTGCGGTCAATTGCCCGTGGACCGCCTTGATGCCGGTCTTGACGGCCTGGTCGCCCACGCTCACACGAAGGGGCAAGGTGTTGATGAACATGCCCAAGGCACGGTCAGCCCCCTGGCCGCCCTGCATCCGGCCCATCAGCACCGTACCAAACACCACGTTCTGCTTGCCGGACGCCTGTCCCAGCACGCGTGCCCAGGCCAAGTGATGCAAGCTAGCGACGCCCACGCCTGACTGGCGTGCCAGGCGCCGCAGCCGACGACTCAGATCGCTGTCGAGCAGCAGGCTCGCATCCTCGATGTCATCGCTGTCACCCTGCACCGGCTGCAAACCGAACGGCAGCGTGGGTTCGTCTACGTCGCCGAGCATGTCGCGGAAGAAGGCTTCCTGCCCTTGATGATCCACACCCAAGCGAGCCTGGGCCACGTAGTTGCGGTACGGTACCGGGACGTCCAGTTGACCGACCTGCCCCAGCAGGTATGCCTGCATCTCGGCCTGTACCACTTTCAGCGCCGCATGATCGAGGGCGATGTGATGGAACAACAAAATCGCCACCCAGCGCTGGTTGGGTGTGTCTTGGGCAAAGGCCAGGCGCATCAGCGGTGCCTGGGACATATCAAGGGCGTAGTCCCGGACGTCGAATCGGTGCTGCAGCTGCTGGGTGATCGCTCCGGCCTGTGGGTCCAGCACCAGCTCTTCAAGGCCCAGCCGCGCTTCGCGCCAGACCACTTGTCGAGGCGCGTCGAGACCTTCCCAGAGGATGGCGGTGCGCAAGATGTCGTGACGATCGATGACGCTTTGCAGGGCCTGGGTGAACGCGTCGAGGCGCTCACGGTTGTCAAAGGCAAACTGCGCGTGCAAGACATAGGGATCGCCCTGCCCAGCCGA
>NZ_JBWLPW010000006.1:0-298652 GCF_056521845.1 Pseudomonas sp. PF05
CGCATCGACGGTCACGGTGCCAGTGGTGGCGCCGGCAGCGATGTTGATCACTGCGCCGTTGCTCAGGGTGACGGTGACAGGCGAGCCAGCGGCGTTGGTCAGGGTAGCGGTGTAAACAATCGAACCGCCTTCGGCCACTTCGGTAGACGCGGACAGGCTCAGGCCAGTGGTGTCCACCGAATCGGTAATCGTGGTGACCGCAGGTGTGGTGCTTGGCACCAGGTTTTCAAAGTTGCCACCCGTCGCACCGGTAATGGTGGTGCTGACGGTGCTGCCGTTGTTGTAGACGTCATTGGCCGGCGTCTCGACGTTAACGGTGCCAGTGGTCTGGCCGGCGGCGATGGTGATGACCGAGCCATTGCTCAAGGTCACGGTCACCGGGGTCTGGGCCGGGTTGGTCAATGTTGCGGTGTAAACAATCGAACCGCCTTCGGTGATGGTGTCGCTGGCAGTCAGGGTCAGGCCAGTGGTGTCCACCGAATCGGCGATCGTGGTGACCGCAGGCGTGGTGCTTGGCACCAGGTTTTCAAAGTTGCCACCCGTCGCACCGGTAATGGTGGTGCTGACGGTGCTGCCGTTGTTGTAGACGTCATTGGCCGGCGTCTCGACGTTAACGGTGCCAGTGGTTTGGCCGGCGGCGATGGTGATGACCGAGCCATTGCTCAAGGTCACGGTCACCGGGGTCTGGGCCGGGTTGGTCAATGTTGCGGTGTAAACAATCGAACCGCCTTCGGTGATGGTATTGCTGGCAGTCAGGGTCAGGCCAGTGGCGTCCACCGAATCGGTGATCGTGGTGACCGCAGGCGTGGTGCTTGGCACCAGGTTTTCAAAGTTGCCACCCGTCGCACCGGTAATGGTGGTGCTGACGGTGCTGCCATTGTTGTAGACGTCGTTGGCCGGGGTCTCGACGTTAACGGTGCCGGTGGTCTGGCCGGCGGCGATGGTGATGACCGAGCCATTGCTCAAGGTCACGGTTACCGGGGTCTGGGCCGGGTTGGTCAGGGTGGCGGTGTAAACAATCGAACCGCCTTCGGTGATGGTGTTGCTGGCAGTCAGGGTCAGGCCGGTGGTGTCCACCGAATCGGTAATCGTGGTGACCGCAGGCGTGGTGCTTGGCACCAGGTTTTCAAAGTTGCCACCCGTCGCGTCGGTAATGGTGGTGCTGACGGTGCTGCCGTTGTTGTAGACGTCGTTGGCCGGCGTCTCGACGTTAACGGTGCCAGTGGTCTGGCCGGCGGCGATGGTGATGACCGAGCCATTGCTCAAGGTCACGGTCACCGGAGTTTGAGCCGGGTTGGTCAGGGTGGCGGTGTAAGTGATCTGGCCGCCTTCGGTGACGGTGTTGCCCGCCGTCAGGGTGACGGTGGTGGTGTCGATGGTGTCGGTGATCTGAGTCACGGCCGGCGTGGTGGGCACGGTCACGGCAATGCCAGTGCCACCGGTGGTGCCAGTGACGGTCACGCTGATCTGGCTTGGGTCGTTGTAGACCGTGTCATTCGGCGCGAGTGGAACGTTGACGCTACCGGTCAACTGACCCGCCGGTATCACGATGACCGCGCCGTTGGACAAGGTCACAGTCAAGGCGGTTTGCGGGGCCTGGGTCACGGTCGCGGTGTAGACCAGCACGCCGCCGGCTTCGGTCAGGGTGGGCGTGGCGCTCAGGGTCATCGTCGCATTGAGCACGGCGTTGGCGGTCGTATCCGTGGTATCGCCACCCAGGGTGTTGTTATCGGTGGCGGCAGCCGAAGCGAGGCCTTCAGTCGGGAAGCCGATGGTAGGGTCGACGCTGCCAGCGGTGGCATCCAGCACCACAAAGCTGTGCCCGCCACCGGCGGCACCACCCGTACCTGCGGCAGTCGCACCGGCGGCGGTGGCTTCCAGGGCGGTCGTCGGGTCGACGCCTGCGGCGATGGCTTGTTGCAGCTCTTCTACCGACGGCGCGGCCTGGGCTGTGGCCTGTTCAAGATCGGTGGACGAGTCTGGGGCATTGGCGCTCCACTGGGTGTCGCGACCCAGGTCCAGGGTACGGCCATCGGCCAGGTCCAATGTGACGGCGCCAGAAGGGCCTGTGTCCAGCTGATCGCCGGTGTACAGGCGATCCCCTTCAATGAGTACGCGCCGGATGCCCTCGGGGGATACGACGAAAACCTGACCAACAATGCTTTTGACAACGGCAATAACACTGCTCATTGAAGACTCTCCGGGTGCCACGCTCAGTAGACTTCCATGGACCCGGCAGCTTGTAGGCGGCAGCGGTCTGGACGTTCATGTTCACAAAGTAAGGTTATTTGACGCTTTTACATGTCAATATTTTGGCTGTGTTTAATCAATTATTTTGTTTGTGCCAAACTATTGACCTTCTGCTGGCCATCCTAAACAATCGCTGCCGCAATGTCACATTGATATTTAAGCGGCGACCTGTTCTCTCGGTGCGTGTTCCAGCTCCTGCTTTGAACTTTCCGACATACGGTCATTCCGGTTGCCATCATCCGATGCAGCGCCACGTTTCGCTGTGATCCAAGACAAGTGTTTCAGGAAGAAATCCACCATGCGTTCGCCCCTGTTCATGGCTTTACCCTTCGCCCTCGCCGCCAGTTTCGTACAAGCACAAACCTTGCCGCAGGCCATGCAACAGGCGCTGGATGTCCATCCTGAAATCCAGGCCGGCGTAAACAGTCGCCTCGCGGCGGATTACCAGCTCAAGGCGGCCAAGGGCGGTTATCTGCCCAGGGTGGACCTGGCTGCCGGATATGGTCGTGAAGGCACCGACAGTGTCACCACCCGATCAGGGGGGACCAATCATTGGGAAACCCTGAACCGCGGCGAGTCGAGCCTGCGTCTGACGCAAATGGTTTTTGACGGTTTTGCGACATCCAGCGAAGTGGGGCGTCAACAAGCCACCGTCAATGCCCGTGCCTACTCGTTGCTGGACGCGTCCGAGCGCACCGGGTTGACGGTGGCCCAGGTCTACCTGGACGTGTTGACCCGTCGCGAGTTCGTGCGCCTGGCCGAGGAAAACCTCAAGAGCCACGAGCGCATCTTCGACCAGATCAAGCTGCGCACTTCCCGTGGTGTGGGCAGCGGTGCCGACCTGGACCAGGCCGAAGCCCGGATGGCCCAGGCCCGCAACAACCTGATCACCGAGCAGACCAACCTGGCCGACGCCGAGACCAACTACCTCAGCGCCGTGGGTCAATTGCCTGACCAATTGGAACGTCCCGCCGACTTCCTGGCATTGCTGCCGGCCAACCTGACCGAAGCCCGCGCCCAGATGCTGGAAAACAGCCCGGTATTGCGCTCGGCCGAGGCTGACATTGCCGCCGCCGAGAAGCAGTACGAAGCCGCCAAGTCGAGCTTTTACCCGCGCTTCGACGCCGAGTTGGGCCGTACCGCCGACAACGACCTGGACGGCGAGAACGGCCACAACAATGAATGGCAAGCGATGCTGCGCATGCGTTTCAACCTGTATGCCGGCGGCAGCAACAAGGCGGACCTGGAATCCAAGTCGTACCTGTCCAACCAGGCCCTGGACATCCGCAACAACGCGCTGCGCCAGCTCAATGAAGAGCTGGGCCTGGCCTGGAACGCCTTGAACAACGCCAACGCCCAGGTGCCGATCGCCCAACAATACGTGGATCGCAGCGCCAACGTGCGCACCGCCTACCAGAAGCAGTTCAGCCTCGGCGAGCGGACCCTGCTCGACTTGCTCGACAGCGAAAACGAGCTGTTCAGCGCATCCCGCCGCCTGGCGGAAATCAAGAACGTGCAGTTGTTCACCCAGTACCGTATCAAGGCAACCATGGGCCAGCTGTTGAAAAGCCAGGGTGTGGTCGCGCCGTTGGCATCGGTTGTGCAGAACGACGTGAAACCCAGGGTTCAGTTGCCTGGGATGAATTGAGTCCTACCACCCGTTTTAATCAGTCAGAGTGCCGAGCGTGGAATCAGAAGTCAGTCCAGTCGAACTAGTTCATGACCCGCGCACGCTGCACGATGACCCGCTGCTGGACGGTCTGCTGGCACTCTGCATGCTGCATCAGAAGCCGGCCAGCGCGGCAATGCTCACCACCGGCCTGCCGCTGCCCAAGCAACGGCTGAGCGTCGAATTATTGTCGCGCGCGGCGGCCCGTGCCGGTCTGCAAGGTCGGGTGCTGCAACGCAAGCTCGAGCAAATCCCGACCATCGCCATGCCGGCGCTGTTGCTGCTCAAGGAAGGTCGCAGTGCCGTGCTGCTGGGCTGGGTCGGCGACGACCAGGCGCGACTGCTGCTCAGCGAAAGCGACGGTGGTGAGGTCACGGTCAGCCGAGAGCTGCTGGCCGATGACTACAGCGGCAAGGTGTTCTTTGCCCAACCGCAGCATAAATTTGACGTGAACCAGGGCACGCTGATCCCTCGCGCGCGTTCGTGGTTTCGCGACACCCTCAAGCGGTCCCGCTGGCTGTATGCCGACGCTATCGCGGCGAGCCTGTTGATCAACATCATCGCCATGGCCGCGCCGCTGTTCGTGATGAACGTCTACGACCGCGTGGTGCCGAACCAGGCCGAAGCGACCCTGTGGGTATTGGCCGTCGGCATTACGGGTGCCTACATTTTCGACCTGATCCTCAAGATGTTGCGCAGCTTGTGCCTGGACCTGGCCGGCAAGAAAACCGACCTGATCATTTCGGCGACGCTGTTCGAGCGCATCGTCGGCATGTCCATGAAGTACCGCCCGGCGCGGGTCGGCAGCTTTGCCCAGAACATCCATGAGTTCCAGAGCCTGCGGGACTTCCTCGCCTCGCTGACCCTCACCAGCCTGATCGACCTGCCGTTTACCCTGCTGATCTTCGCGGTCATTGCGATTCTCGGCGGGCACCTGGTGTGGATTCCGGTGCTGGCTTTCCCGATTGCCCTGCTGATCGGCTACGCCTTGCAAAAGCCCTTGGTGGCGACCATGGAGCGAACCATGGCCCTGGGCGCCGAGCGTCAGTCCAGCCTGATCGAAACCCTGGCCGGCCTGGACGCCGTGAAGGTCAACAACGCCGAGAGCGAGCGCCAGTACCAGTGGGAACAGACCATCGGCACCCTCAGCCGTCTCGAACTGCGGGTGAAGATGCTGTCCGGCCTGGCGATGAACATCACGTTGCTGATCCAGCAATTGGCCGGGGTGATCATGATCGTCTTCGGCGTGTACCAGATCATCGCTGGCAACTTGAGCATGGGCGGGCTGATCGCCTGCTATATGCTCAGCGGTCGCGCCCTCAGCCCATTGGCTTCGCTGTCGGGGCTGCTGACTCGCTACCAGCAGGCGCGGGTGACCATGACCTCGGTCGACCAGATGATGGAGCTGCCCCAGGAGCGCAATTTCGACGAGCGCCCGCTGAGCCGCAGGGTTCTGCAGGGTGCCATTGAGTGCCGCCAGTTGAATTTCACCTACCCGAACCAGCAGAACGCCGCGCTGAAGAACATCAACCTGGTGATCAAGCCGGGCGAGAAAATCGGCATCATCGGCCGCAGCGGTTCGGGCAAGAGCTCCCTGGCCAAGTTGCTGGTGGGGCTTTACCAACCCGACGACGGCGCCTTGCTGGTGGACGGCGTGGACATCCGCCAGATCGACGTCAGCGAGCTGCGCTACAACATTGGCTACGTGCCCCAGGACATCCAGCTGCTGGCCGGTACCCTGCGGGACAACCTGACCTCAGGCGCCCGGTACGTCGAAGATGAGCTGGTGCTCCAGGCCGCCGAGCTGGCGGGGGTGCATGAATTTGCCCGCCTGCATCCGCAAGGCTATGAACTGCAAGTCGGTGAGCGCGGGCAAAACCTGTCCGGTGGTCAACGCCAGAACGTCGCCCTGGCCCGCGCATTGCTGCTCAACCCGCCCATCCTGTTGCTGGACGAACCCACCAGCGCCATGGACAACACCGGCGAGGAGCGCTTGAAACAGCGCTTGGCCGCGGTGGTGGAAAACAAGACCGTGTTGCTGGTGACGCACCGGGCATCCTTGCTCTCGCTGGTGGATCGCCTGCTGGTGATCGACCGTGGACAGATCCTCGCCGATGGCCCGAAAGCGGCCGTCATGGAAGCGTTGAAGAAGGGGCAGATCAGTGTTGCTTAAGTCAGGTTTCAGGGGCGCTGTGGGCCGTTATTTCAAAGGCTCCGACTCACTGCACGGCCAGCCGCTGCCCGAAGTCAACAAGGCGCTGATCGAAGACGCTCCCCGGGTGGTGCGCTTGACGATCTGGAGCATCATCGGCTTCTTCGTGTTCCTGTTATTGTGGGCCAACTTCGCCGTGATCGACGAAGTGACCAAGGGCGACGGCAAGGCGATTCCCTCGTCCAAGATCCAGAAAATCCAGAACCTGGAAGGCGGCATCGTCGCAGAGCTGTTCGTCAAGGAAGGGCAGATCGTCGACGCCGGCGCCCCGTTGATTCGCCTGGACGACACCCGGTTTGTCTCCAACGTCGGTGAAACCGAGGCGGATCGCCTGTCCATGTTGTTGCGGGTCGAGCGCCTGAGTGCCGAGGTCGATGACCGGCCGCTGAATTTCCCGGCCGATGTGCTCAAGGCAGTGCCCCGCCAGGCCGCCAGCGAGGAGTCGCTGTACATCAGCCGCCGCCAGCAGTTGCATGATGAAATCGGCGGCTTGCAGGAGCAGTTGATCCAGCGCCAGCAGGAGCTGCGCGAATTCATCTCCAAGCAGGCGCAGTACCGCTCCGGCCTGGCGCTACAACGCCAGGAAATCAACATGTCCGAGCCGCTGGTGGCCCAGGGCGCGGTATCGCCGGTGGAAGTGCTGCGGCTCAAGCGCGCCGAAGTCGAGACCCGTGGGCAGCTGGACGCCACGACGCTGGCGATCCCTCGTGCCGAATCGGCGATCAAGGAAGTGCAGCGCAAGATCGACGAGACCCGCGGCAAGTTCCGCAGCGAAGCCCTGACCCAGCTCAACGAAGCTCGCACCGACCTGAACAAGGCCCAGGCCACCGGCAAAGCCCTGGAAGATCGGGTGAGCCGCACCCTGGTAACGTCGCCCGTGCGCGGCATCGTCAACAAGTTGCTGGTGAACACCATCGGCGGCGTGATCCAGCCTGGCAGCGACCTGGCGGAAGTCGTGCCGTTGGACGACACCATTCTGGTGGAAGCGAAAATCCGCCCCCAGGACATCGCCTTCCTGCACCCCGGCCAGGACGCCACGGTGAAATTCACCGCGTACGACTACACCATCTATGGCGGTATGAAAGCCAAGCTGGAACAGATCGGCGCTGACACCATCACCGATGAAGACAAGAAGACCACTTACTACGTCATCAAGCTGCGTACCGAACGCAGCCACCTGGGCACCGATGACAAGCCGCTGCTGATTATTCCGGGCATGGTGGCGTCGGTGGACATCATCACGGGCAAGAAAACCGTGCTCAGCTACCTGCTCAAGCCGATCATCAAGGCCCGGTCCGAGGCGTTGCACGAGCGGTAGCACCTCAGAGCTGACTCCTCAAACTGCCAATCTATGGCTTGAGGGCTTGAGGGCTTGAGGGCTTGAGGGCTTGGGGCTGGGAAGCTTTTGTGGCGAGGGAGCTTGCTCCCGCTTGAGTGCGCAGCGCTCATCGCTTTTTTTGGGGCCGCTGCGCGCCCCAGCGGGAGCAAGCTCCCTCGCCACAGGGTTTTGGGTTGTCTGGGCGACGCCTTCGCGAGCAGGCTCGCACACAGTTGATTGGTGTTGATCTCGATATTTTGGTTCGACACAGATCCAGTGTGGGGAGCCTGCTCGCGAAGGCGGTTTTCAGTTCACCACAGGCCTGTCAGCCCGCCGCTTGAACCTCAAGCCGAACCGTTTTTTCAGTGACAAACCCAGACTAGCGGTGAGCCCCAAGCCGGACCAGTTCACCAACATCGCCACAACTCGAAGGAAATCTCCTAGGACCCTGCTGTAAGTAAGCGGTACACCGATCCACTGGACTGCACCTTGTAGGAGCTGTCGAGTGCAACGAGGCTGCGATCTTTCCCCAGCCACTTGAGTCCCAAGCGAAAGATCAAAAGATCGCAGCCTCGTTGCACTCGTCAGCTCCTACACAGCGCCTACACAGCGCCTGCACGCAGTCCAGCGGGAGGAAGTACCCTCGCCACGGGGAGGGCGTTCAACTCAGGAGCTGTTCTCAATCCCCAGTAACGAAAAAACCGGCCGAAGCCGGTGTCTTCACCCCAACGGCCAGAGAGCTTAATCTCTGCGTACGGGGTTGAGCAGTGAGCGAACCCTAAGTTGAAGAACTCGTGAGGCCAACGCTGCTGTTGCCACAGAGATTCCCTCGATTAACCGCGATCCCCTTGACGCTACCTGCTGCTGTCGTAGACTCCGCCCATCCGTCAGGGAGTAACGGTCATGCGGCGTTTGAGTAGTTGGTTTGTGGGATTGGCCTTTGTAACGTGCGGGGCCCAGGCGCAAACGCCGGTTTCCGACGATCCATTGTTTGAGAGCAACGTCTCGGCCAGTGCGTCGGGCAATGAGGCGCGGGGCGTCCTTCGGGCGCGGGATCAGGCGGTGCTGGCCAGTGAGTTGGCCGGGCGTATTGTCGAGTTGCCGTTCAGTGAGGGCGAGTCATTCAAGAAGGGCGACACCCTGGCGCGTTTCGATTGCTCGGCCTATCAGGCCCAGCTCAATGCAGCCCAGGCGGCCAGCCGTGGCGCCAGTGAGGAGCTGGCGCATAACCGGCAGTTGGCCGCATTGAAGTCCGTCGGACGTTTCGAGGTGTCGCGGGCCGAGGCCCGGCTCAGCGAGGCCCAGGCGCAGTCCCAGGTGTATCAGGTCCAGGTCAAGCGCTGCAGCGTGATCGCCCCGTTCGACGGGCAAGTGGTGGCGCGCAAGGTCCAGCGTTATGAAAGCGTCGCGGCCGGTGCGCCGTTGCTGGACGTGGTCGACAACCGCACCCTGGAGATTCACCTGCTGGTGCCTTCGCGCTGGATGGACAGGCTCAAGCCCGGTCAGCCCTTCACCTTTGTCCCCGATGAAACCGGCAAGCCGTTGCAAGCGACGGTCAAGCGCCTGGGCGCGCGCATCGACGAGGGCAGCCAGACCCTGCTGCTGGTGGCGAGCGTGCCGGATGCCAGCGGCCTGCTGTCGGGCATGAGCGGCACGGCACGTTTCGCGGAGCCCAAGTGAACGCGCCGATAGCGGGCAGCGCCGAGCAGGTCTTTGCCCGCTTTCTCGACCTTGAACGCCAGACACGGGCCGCACGAACGCCGGCGCAATTGAGCTACAGCCTGGTCAACGACGGCCAGGCCCTGTTCGGGTTTCGCCACGCCGCGTTATTGATCGCCGGCAAGGTCCAGGCCGTGACCGGCGTCAGTACCGTGGAGCCCAATGCCCCGTTCGTGGCGTTTGTCGAGCAGGCTGTGGCGCAGATGTTCAAGCAGGGGGTACTGAAGCAGGCCCGAGTGATTGCCGCCGAGGGGGTGAGCGAATCCATCCGGGCAGACTGGCGAAGCATGTCGGCCACACACGTATTCTGGCTGCCGTTGATCGATCATCAGGGCCAGGTGTTCGGCGGTTTGTGGCTGGCCCGTGACCTGCCCTGGAGCCCACCCGAACAGGTGCTGTTGTCGCAACTGGGCGACACCTACAGCCATGCGTGGCTGGCGCTGCAACCGCGCAAGCCGTGGCGCCTGCGCTGGACGCGCAAGCGCCAGGTCGCCCTCGTGGCGGTGCTGCTGCTGGGGTTGCTGATTCCTGTGCGCCAGTCCGTGTTGGCCCCGGCCGAAGTGGTGCCCCTGGGCGGGCAGGTGGTGGCGGCGCCGTTGGATGGGGTGATCGCCGAGTTCCTGGTCAAGCCCAACCAGACCGTCAAGAACGGCGACCTGCTGCTGCGTTTCGAAAGCACCAGCCTCAAGGCTCAGGCTGATGTGGCCGAGCGTTCGTTGGGCGTGGCCGAGGCGGAACTCAAGGCCAATTCCCAGCGCTCGTTTGCCGACGCTGAATCCAGCTCGAAGGTTGACTTGCTGGCCGCCCGCGTCGAACAGAAACGCGCCGAGCGCGACTATGCGCTTGAACTGCTCAAGCGCAGCGAAGTACGCGCCGAGCGGGACGGCATTGCCGTGTTTGCCGACGCCGAGCGCTGGCTCGGCAAGCCCGTGCAGACCGGCGAGCGATTGATGGAAATCGCCGACCCGAACCAGGCCGAATTGCGTATTGAATTGGCGGTGGGCGACGCGATTGCCTTGGAGCCCGGTGCGCGAGTGGCGTTGTTTCTCGATAGCGACCCGTTGCAGCGGCACCTGGCCTGGCTCGAGCGCTCGGCCTATGAGGCGCAGCCGACCGCTGCCGGGCAACTGGCATATCGGTTGGATGCGCGTTTCGATGCTCAGGCGCCGCGCATCGGCCTGCGGGGTACGGCGAAGGTCTTTGGCGACCGCGCGCCGCTGGCGTTGTACCTGTTACGTCGGCCACTGGCCGGGCTGCGCCAGAGCGTAGGGCTGTAGCGTGGACCTGCCGAGCCTGCGGCCAGACCTGCAACTGTCCCCGGCGGCCCCGGACCCGGATGGTTCGCCGCAGTGGACCTTGGCCGACCCGGTGCGCGGGCGCTATTTCAAGCTGGGCGCGGCGGCGATGCGCATGTTGCGGCACTGGTCACTGGGTGATCCGCAGCAGGTGCTGCAAGCTGCAAACCGCGAGCCGGGCCTGCCGCTCAATGGTGAATCGCTGGAGCAACTGCTGGGCTTCTTGCGCGGCCATGATCTGATCAGCGCGATGGACCCGCAACAGCGCGACAGCTATCTCTTCAAGACCGCGGCGCAGCGCCAGAGCCTGTGGCAGATCCTGCTGCATCAATACCTGTTTTTTCGCATTCCGCTGTGGCGTCCGGATGCCTTTCTCAACCGTGCCTGGCCCTGGTTGGCGCGGTTCGGTCCCGGGATCCTGCGCTATGGCCTGCCGCTGACCCTGGGCCTCGGCGTCTTCCTGGTGTCGCGAGACTGGCAGCGATTCATCGCGACGTTTCCGCACCTGTTCAGCCTGGGCGGTGCGCTGGCCTTCGGGACGGCGTTGCTCTTTGCCAAGCTATGTCACGAATTCGGCCATGCCTTCATGGCCAAGCGCGCTGGCTGCCGTGTGCAAAGCATGGGCGTGGCGTTCATGGTGCTGCTGCCGATGTTCTACACCGACGTCAGCGATGCCTGGCGGATCAATGATCGCCGCGCGCGGTTGCTGATTGGTGCTGGCGGGGTCCTGGCCGAGCTGCTGTTGGCGTGCGTCGCGTTGCTGGCCTGGTCACTGCTGCCTGACGGGCCGGCGCGCACCGCAGCGTTCATGTTGGCCAGCGCCACCTGGATCACCACGCTGGTCATCAACCTCAACCCGTTCATGCGTTTTGACGGGTATTTCCTGCTCAGTGATTTCTGGGCGGTGGATAACCTTCAGGGGCGAGCGTTCGCCCTGTGCCGTTGGCGACTGCGCGAAGCCTTGTTCGGTTATGGCGCGGCGGCGCCGGAGCCCTGGTCGCCGAAGATGCGTCGTCGTTTGCTGGTGTGGGGTTATGGCTCCTGGCTGTGGCGGGCGTTGCTGTTTTTCGGGATTGCCCTGGCGGTCTATCACCTGTTCTTCAAGGTGCTGGGCATTTTTCTGATGATGGTGGAATTGGTGTGGTTCATTTTTATGCCCATCGTGAATGAATGGCGGCAATGGTGGAGTCGCCGTGAGCAAGCCCATGGTGCGCGCGTGCTCCTGAGCGGCCTGGTCGTGCTGGCGTTGCTGCTGGTGCTGTTGCTGCCCTGGCGCAGCGCGGTGGAAGTGCCGGCCATGCTTGAGGCCGGGCGTGCCAGCGCCTTGCATGCGCCGGTGGCGGCACGGGTCAAGCAGGTGAATGTGCGCGACGGCCAGACCGTGGCCCAGGGCGATGTATTGATTGAATTGGAGTCGCCGGACATGGCGTCGCGCCTGGCCATCGTGCGCCGGGAGATCGAGATCCAGCAGTTGCAGATGCGTCGTCAGGCCGGGCGCAGTGAAACCGCTGCCGATGCCGGCATCATCGAACAGCAACTGGCCGAAGCGGTGGCCGAATACCGGGGCCTGGCCGCTCAGCGTGAACGCCTGTTGCTGCGTGCGCCCCATGCCGGCCAAGTGCGCGATTTGTTGCCGCAACTGTCGGTCGGGCGCTGGTTGTCGCCCACGCAGGCGCTGGCGCGGGTGGTGCAGACCGATTCGCGGTTGCGCGGGTACCTCACCGAAGCCGAGCTTTGGCGGGTCGAGCCGGGTGCCACGGGACGGTTCATTGCTGACGATCCGATGCACACCTCGATCGCCGTACAGTTGGATGAAATCGACACCAACGGCGTCGCCTGGGTCGAGCAGCAAGCGTTGACGTCCGACCATCACGGGCCGATTGCGGTGCGCCGCGACTCGCAGCAGCGGGCCGAGCCGGTGCAGGCGCAATACGGCGTGCGCCTGAGTGCGGTGGACGACACGTACGCCCCGGTGCAACCGCTGCGTGGCGTGGCGGTGCTGCAGGGCAAGGGCGAGTCGGTGTTGGGAGCGGCCTGGCGTCGATTGGCGGCGTTGGGTGTCAGGGAAAGCGGATTCTAGTCTTAGGAAGCGAGCATGGATTCAGTGGCGGCAGAAGGATTGGTGGTGCGTCCATCGCGGGTCAGCGATGGCCCGTTCTTGCAGGGCCTGTACCAGGCGGCGCGACCGGACCTGCAATGGATCGACGGCGACCCTGAACAGGTGCAGCAGGTAATTGCCCAGCAATTCCAGGTGCAGGAGCAAGGGTTGGGCGAGAATTTTCCCAACGCCATGCATTACGTCGTGGAAAAACTTGGCACCGCCATCGGCGCCTTGAGCACGGATTTTGGCCCCAATGAAATCCGCGTGCTTTACCTGGCCTTCATCCCCCAGGCCCGTGGGCAGGGATATGGCCGAACGGTGTTGCAAGGGGTGCAGAAAGCCGCGCAACAGATCCGATGCCCGGTGGCGACCGTGGTCTGGGCCAGCAACCCCCACGCCCGCCGGCACTACCTGGCCTTGGGCTTCGAAGTGCAAGAGCGCAACCCGGCGGCGGAGCGGTTGGTCTGGTATCCGAAAGGCGACTGACCCAATCTTGCAGACACCATAAATCCCTGTGGGAGCGGGCTCTGATGCAAGCACAGATTTTGTATGTGTTCCCCTGTCGTATTAGTTAAACGCGATATAGAAATACCCCAGCGCCGGATCCCGGCCCATGGGCGGTATCCGCGACACGAACACCCCCTCGATCTTGCCCAGTTCCGGCACCTCCAGAGCGCAGAGGCCGTCCACGAACGCGGTACTTTCCAGGCTGTTGAGTTCCACGCTGAACGGCATGCGTTCGCTGTGCGGCATCTTTGCCCGAGGTGTTTCTTCGAGGGTTTCGAAGCGCACGGGCAGGCAACTGCCGTCGGGCAAGGTCAGGCTGGCGGTCTGGCCCAGCAGCGGTTGGAAATGGCGGCTATGAACCTGTTGCAGCATGTCGACACTCCAAAAGGCCGGAGGACCGCAGCCCTCCGGCGGTTCATCAGTTGCGGGACGGGAAGAGGCCGTTCAGGGCGATGCTGAAGTTGATCGCCAAAAACGGGTTCATGATCGCCATGGGCATGCTGTTGCCCGTGGCGGAGACCGAGCCGCTGACGGTGGTGGTCACGCCTTGCAGCGGCACTGGGGAAGCGCCTATCTGGTCGGAATAGATTGCCGCCGCGCCCGGCCCGGTGCCCGAAGTGCCGATAAACGAGTTGGTGGCCGTAGGGGTGTTCACCGGGTTGCTGGCTGGGTTGGCCAACTGCAGGGTGGTCGAGGCGGTGATGCCCGTGAGCGTGTGGGTATGGTTGGGCAGGTTGTTGATCGTCGCGCTGACGTTTTCGGTGCCGGAGATTTCGCCGATGGTCCGTGGGGTCAGGCCCAGGCCGTTGCCCATGCCCACCGGCATCCGGCCTTGCAGGTTGGGGAGCACGAAGGTGGTCTGGCCATTGCCTCCGTACGTCACGCCGATCAGGGCGAACAGGGTCTGGTACTGGGAAAGGGCAAGCGTTTGCCCGTTGCATAGAGCCCAATCCCTGGGTGCAAAGTTAAAAGCGAATGATTGGATAGTGCCGATGAATACTTCCATAGATTCCTCATCCCTCAGGTTATTGGTCTGGCGATGCCGGCAGGATTCTGGGAGAGAGGTTTCACTCCCTGGCCCGGTCACGCACGGCTGAGCGTAGACCGGGATATTTGATTCTGCCGAGCGAAACGGGCGGAAAAATTTGGCGGGTCTGCTTAATCGATTCACGTCCCCCTGCGTCTGTACCGTCCATCTTTTTTTCAGGTCTGGGTGTATCTGATGTCAAAGTACTACTAGGCGAAGATTGTTTCCTCGGCTACGCTTCGCGATACAAAAGGACTACAAACAAGGTGAAGGGATTGTCGCAGTTTCACTTTATCTCCGGTTTACCGCGTTCTGGCTCGACCCTGCTTTCTGCTATTTTGCTGCAGAACCCGCGCTTTCATGCCGGCATGACCAGCCCCGTCGGTACGCTGTTCAGCAGCGTCCTGCAGCAATGCAGTGCCGGCAGTGAGTTCGGTTCGGTGATCGACACCGACCTGCGCCGCCGCCTGCTGCGCGGACTCTTCGATTCCTACTACGCCGACAAAGCCGACAAGCCTGTCATCTTCGATACAAACCGCCAGTGGTGTGCCCGCTTGCCCGCCCTGCAGGATCTGTTTCCCCAAGCCAAGACCATCGCCTGTGTGCGCAACGTCGCCTGGGTGCTCGACAGCCTGGAGCGGCTCTACCGCGCCAATCCGTTCGAAAACACCAAGCTGTTCAACGACGATGACGAGCGCAACACCGTCTACAGCCGCTGCGAAACCCTGGCCCAGCGCAACCGCCTGGTGGGGTTCGCCTGGACGGCGCTCAAAGAGGCTTATTACGGTGAAAACGCCGAGTCGCTGTTGATCGTTGACTACGACTTGTTGAGCCAGGCCCCCGAGCGGGTGATGCGCCTGGTGTACGAGTTCATCGGCGAACCCTGGTTCGAGCACGATTTCAATCACTTGACCTACGACGCACCGGCCTTCGACCAGGCCCTGGGCGTTGCCGGCCTGCACAAGGTCAAGCCCAAGGTCGCGCCGCAAACCCGACGGACCTTGTTGCCGCCGGATCTGTTTGAAAAGTATGCCGAGTTGTCGTTCTGGCGCGATGGGTCCGCAAGCGCCGCCAATGTCATTCGTATGAAAACCGACGCCGCCCTCAGCTGATGGCGGCTTTTCTCATTTGCGTGTTCAAGAAGTTCGAGTCCAGGTGATCGTCATGTGGTGGAGCAAAGGCAAATCGCGGGTAACCGAGGGCACGCAAGCCCTGGCATCGCCAATGATCATGTCCCTGGAGCCGCGAATGCTGTTCGACGGCGCGGTGGCTGCAACCGTGGCCGATGCCGCGCAACCGGACGCGCATCCGACGGCCGAGGCGGCGAAGACGCCCACGGCGGACCAGCCGGCCGACACCCATGCGCCCCAGGGCCAGGCCGATGCCACCGAGGCGGCCGTTCCTGGCAAGGCCGTGGTGTTCGTCGATTCCCGGGTCAAGGATTCCGCCAGCCTGCTCGAAGGCGTGGCGCCCGGTACCCAGGTTGTGCAACTGGATGCCACCAAGGACGGCTTGCAACAGATTGCCGATTACCTGGACACCCACCAGGGCATCAGTTCGGTGCAGATCATCGCCCACGGTAACGCCGGTGATTTGTGGCTGGGCAACAGCTACCTGTCGGCGGACAACGTCCAGGCCCGCAGCGAGGTGCTGGCGCAGATCGGCCAGGACATGAACGCTGGCGGCGACATCTTGATCTATGGCTGCTACACCGCCGAAGGCGAACGTGGCCTGAGCCTGGTCGATTCACTGGCGCAGTTGACCGGCCGCGACGTGGCGGCGTCCAACGACCGCACCGGCCTGGGCGGCGACTGGGACCTGGAAATCGCCACCGGCAACATCGAAAGCGCCAACGTGCTGTCGAGCACTGCCATGAGCGAGTACCAATGGGGCTTGGCCACCTGGACCGCCACCAACAACCTCAATTCGGGTATCGGTTCTTTGCGCGCTGCCCTGAGCTCGGCGCAGAACGGCGACATCGTCACTTTCAATGCAGGCATGACCGTCGCGCTGACCCAGGTGCTGGTGGTCGACAAGAACGTCACCATCGATGGCGACCTCGACAACGACAACGTGGCCGATGTGACCCTGGATGGGCAATACCGCACCCAGATCATCAACGTGACGGCGGGTACCACCGCCACCCTCGATGGCCTGGTGATTACCCGGGGCATGGTGGCAGGCAACGGTGGTAACGGCGGCGACGATGCATTGGTGTCCAAGGGCGGTGGCATCTACAACGCCGGCACCTTGACCCTGCGCAACGTTACGGTCACCGCGAACGCCGCTTCGGGCGGTGGTGGTGGCGGCGGTGTGACGCCGCAGTACGCCGGTGGCGCCGGTGGTGGCGGTGGCGCAATCACCGGCGGTACCGGTGGCAAGGGCGGCGACACACTCAACTCCACGGGCTCCAACGGCACGGCCGGACAGGGCGGCGCGGGCGGCGGCTTCTTCAACATTGGCGGGCGTGGCGGTTCCACCACCGGTGGCGCGGGCGGTGCGGCTTATCCGGGCTACAGCACCGGCTCGGCCGGCGGCACGGCGGTCAGTGGCGGATTGTCCATCGGCGGTGGTGGCGGTGGCGACGGCTATAACGACATCGGTGGCGCCGGCGGCGGTGCGGTCGGTGGTATCTACAACGATACCGGCGCGACCCTGCGGATCATCGGCAACTCGGTCATCTCCAACAACGTCGGTGCTGGCGGTGGCGGCGGCGGTGGCGGTGCCGGTGGTAGCTATTACCACGCGGGCGGTGCGGGCGGTGTCGGTGTCGGCGCCATCTGGAACAAAGGCTCGATCCTGATCACCGCTGCCAACTTCGCCGCCTTGGCCGGTAACGTCGGCGGCAGCGGCGTGGGTGGGACAAGCGCTGGCAGCGCGGGTGTTTCGCCGGCGTCGGTGGCCAACGTCTACGGCGATGGCGGCACCATCAACACCAACTATGTGCCGGACGAAACGCCGCCCACCGCGACCGTCGTGGTGGCCAACACCAACCTGAACTCCGGTGGCACGTCGACGGTGACCATCACCTTTTCCGAGGCCGTGACCGGCCTTACCGCGGCGGACCTGACGGTGCAGAACGGCAGCGTCGGCACCTTGACCAGCGGCGACGGCGGCATCACCTGGACCGGTACGTTGACTGCGGCCAGTGATATCGCCGACACCACCAACATCATCACCCTGAACAACACCGGCGTGGCCGACCTGGCCGGCAATGCCGGGGTGGGCACCACCGACTCGAACAACTACATCGTCAACGACACCGTGGCGCCCACGGCGTCCATCGTGGTGAGCGACACCGCCCTCAGGATTGGCGAGACCTCGACGGTCACCATCACCTTCAGCGAAGCAGTGAGCGGTTTCACCGTCGCCGACCTGACCGTCGCCAACGGTACCCTCAGCGGCCTGAGCAGTAGCGACGGCGGCATCACCTGGACGGCCACGCTGACACCGGATGCGGCGATCACCGATACCTCCAATCTCATTGTCCTGAATAACACCGGCGTGGCGGACCTCAATGGCAATGCTGGCGTGGGGACTACCAACTCCAACAACTACGCCATCGACACGCAGCGCCCGACCGCCACCATCGTGGTGTCCGATACTGCGCTGCGCGTTGGTGAAACCTCCGTGGTGACCATCACCTTCAACGAGGCAGTGAGTGGTTTCACCACCGCCGACCTGACGGTCGCCAATGGCACGGTCACCGGCCTGAGCAGCAGCGACGGTGGTATCACCTGGACCGGGACGCTCACACCCAGTGCCAGCGTCAACGACACCACCAACTTGATCACCCTGGATAACACCGGCATTGCCGACCTGTCCGGGAACGCCGGCAGCGGTACCACCGACTCCAACAACTACGCGATCGACACCCAGCGCCCGACCGCCACCATCGTGGTGGCCGATACCGCGCTGAACATCGGCGAAACCTCGCTGGTGACGATTACCTTCAGCGAGGCCGTGACTGGTTTCACCCTGGCCGACCTGACGGTGGCCAATGGCAGCCTGAGCGGGCTGAGCAGCAGCGACGGCGGCATCACCTGGACCGCGACGCTCACCCCAAGCGCCAGCGTCAGCGATGCCACCAACCTGATCATCCTGGCCAATACCGGTGTGGCGGACGCGGCGGGCAATACCGGCAGCGGTACCACCAGCTCCAACAACTATGCGGTCGACACGCAGCGGCCAACCGCTAGCATCGTTGTCGCCGACACCTCCCTGAGCGTTGGCGAAACCTCGCTGGTGACCATCACCTTCAACGAAGCGGTGACAGGCTTTACCACTGCCGACCTGACCGTCGCCAACGGCACGATCACCGGCCTGAGCAGCGGCGACGGCGGCATCACCTGGACCGGCACGCTCACGCCAAGCGCCAGCATCAGCGATACCAGCAACCTGGTCACCCTGGATAACACGGGCGTGGCTGACGCGGCGGGCAACGCTGGCAGCGGCACCACCGACTCCAACAACTACGCCATCGACACCGCGCGCCCGACCGCCACCATCGTGGTCGCCGACACGGCCATCGCCGTTGGCGAAACCTCGGTGGTGACGATCACCTTCAGCGAGCCCGTGACAGGTTTCACCCTGGCGGACCTGACCGTCGCCAACGGCAGCCTGAGCGGCCTGAGCACCAGCGACAACATCACCTACACCGCGACCTTCACGCCGAGCGCCGGCATCAGCGATACCAGCAACCTGATCACGCTCAATAACACGGGCGTGGTGGATGGTGCGGGCAACGTCGGCAGCGGTACCACCGATTCCAACAATTACGTGGTCGACACACTGCGTCCGACCGCCACCATCGTGGTCGCCGATACGGCGCTGAGTGTCGGCGAAACGTCGCTGGTCACCATCACCTTCTCCGAAGCAGTGACGGGTTTCGACAATTCGGACCTGAGCGTGGCTAACGGTACGCTGAGTGCGGTCAGCAGCAGTGATGGCGGCATCACCTGGACGGCCACCTTCACCCCGGCCCTTGGCGTCAGCGACACGTCCAACGTCATCACCCTGAACAACACCGGCGTCAGCGATGCGGCGGGCAACACCGGTACCGGCACCACCAACTCCAACAACTACCAGGTCGACACCAACGTGCCGACGGCGACCATCGTGATTGCCGATACCACATTGAGCATCGGCGAGACGTCGTTGGTCACCGTGACATTCAATTCGGCGGTCAGCGGGTTCGACAACGCAGACCTGACTGTCAGCAACGGCACGCTCAGTTCCATGAGCAGCACCGATGGCGGCGTCACCTGGACGGGCACGTTCACGCCGAGCGCGAGCATTTCCGATACCAGCAACGTGATCACCCTGGACAATACCGGCTTGATCAACGGTGCGGGCAACGCGGGCGTGGGCACCACCGACTCCAACAACTATGCCGTCGACACCGTGCGCCCAACGGCGACCATCGTCGTGGCCGACACTGCCATTGCCGCCGGCGAGACCTCGCTGGTGACCATCACCTTCAACGAGGCCGTGACAGCCTTCACCAGTGCTGACCTGACGGTCGCCAACGGCGTGATCTCCGGGCTGAGCAGCAGCGATGGCGGCATCACCTGGACCGCGACCTTCACGCCAACCAGTGGCGTCACGGACACCAGCAACGTCATCTCGCTCAATAGTGGCGGCATCGTTGACCTGGCGGGCAACCTCAATGTCGGTGGCACCGACTCCAACAACTACGCGCTGGACACAGAACGTCCGACCGCAACGATCGTGCTGGCCGATTCGAACCTCAGTGTCGGCGAAACCTCGTTGGTGACCATCACCTTCAGCGAGGCGGTGACCGGTTTCACCAACGCTGACCTGAGTGTTGCCAATGGCACCCTCAGCGCCGTCAGCAGCAGCGATGGCGGCCTGACCTGGACTGCGACCTTCACGCCGACCCTCGGTGTGCGGGATACATCCAACCTGATCGTCCTGAACAATACCGGCGTGAGTGACGCGGCGGGCAATACCGGAACCGGCACGACCAACTCGGCCAACTACGCGGTTGACACGCAGGTGCCAACGGCGACCATCGTGGTGGCCGATACGACCCTGAGCATCGGTGAAACCAGCCAGGTGACCATCACCTTCAACGAAGCGGTGAGCGGTTTCGACAACAGCGACCTGACCATCAGCAACGGCACGCTAAGCAACGTGTCGTCCACCGACGGCGGCGTCACCTGGACGGCTACGTTCACGCCGAGCGCGAGCATTTCCGATACCAGCAACCTCATCACCCTGGACAATACCGGTGTCGTCAACATCTCAGGCAACGCTGGCATCGGCACCACTGATTCGAACAACTACGCCGTCGACACCGTGCGCCCAACGGCGACCATCGTCGTGGCCGACACTGCCATTGCCGCCGGCGAGACCTCGCTGGTGACCATCACCTTCAACGAGGCCGTGACAGCCTTCACCAGTGCTGACCTGACGGTCGCCAACGGCGTGATCTCCGGGCTGAGCAGCAGCGATGGCGGCATCACCTGGACCGCGACCTTCACGCCAACCAGTGGCGTCACGGACACCAGCAACGTCATCTCGCTCAACAGTGGCGGCATCGTTGACCTGGCGGGCAACCTCAATGTCGGTGGCACCGACTCCAACAACTACGCGCTGGACACAGAACGTCCGACCGCAACGATCGTGCTGAGCGATTCGGTGTTGAAACCGGGTGAAACCGCGCAGGTGACCATCACCTTCTCCGAGGCCGTGACCGGTTTCACCAACGCGGACCTGAGCGTTGCCAACGGCACCCTCAGCGCTGTCAGCAGCAGCGACGGCGGCTTGACCTGGACCGCGACCTTCACGCCGAGCCTGGGTGTGACCGACACCAGCAACCTGATCACCCTGGACAATACCGGCGTGATCGACGCGGCCGGCAATACCGGGACAGGCACTACCGATTCGGCTAACTACGCGGTCGAGACGCAAGTGCCGACCGCTACCATCGTGGTGGCCGATAACGCACTCAAGGTGGGGGAAACCTCGCAGGTGACCATCACCTTCTCGGAAGCGGTCAGCGGGTTCGACAATGCCGACTTGAGTGTGAGCAACGGCACGTTGAGCAATGTGTCGTCCACCGACGGCGGCGTCACCTGGACGGCCACATTCACGCCGAGCGCCAGCATCACCGATACCAGCAACCTGATCAGCCTGGACACTAGCGGTGTGGTCAACGTTTCGGGCAACAGCGGTGTCGGCGTGGTGGACTCCAACAACTACGCGATCGACACGGTTCGCCCTGGCGCCACCATCACCGTGGGCGACAACACCCTGGGCATCGGCCAGAGCACCACCGTGACCATCAGCTTCACTGAGGCGGTGTCCGGCTTCGACTTATCGGATCTGAGTGTCGCCAATGGCGTGTTGTCCAACCTTGCCAGCAGCGACGGTGGCCTGACCTGGACAGCGACCCTGACGCCGACGGCGGGCGTGAACGATGCCACCAACCTGATCCTGCTCGACGCCAGCAATGTGCAGGACCTGGCCGGCAACGCCGGCGTGGGCATCGCGATTTCCGCCAACTACGCACTCGACGCCACCCGGCCGACGGCAACCATCGTGGTCGCCGACCCGAACCTGACGGTGGGCGAGACGACCCAGGTGACCTTCACCTTCAGCGAAGCGGTGACGGATTTTGACCTGTCGGACCTGAGCGTCACCAACGGTGAACTGACCAACCTGACCACCAGCGATGGTGGCAAGACCTGGACCGCGACGTTCACACCGACGGTAAACCTTACCGACCCGAGCAACTTCATTGCCTTGGACACCAGCAACGTCAGCGACCTGTCGAGCAACGCCGGGGCCAGCGTGGCGGTGTCCAACAACTATGCGATCGACACCGTGGTGCCCAACGATGTGAAGCCGCCGCCGGAGTTCCTGACTTCCGACCCGGTCACGGTTATCCCGCCGTCCGAGGTGCCGTTGCAGCCGATTATCTTTACCCCGCCGACCGGCAACCTGGGTTCGCCGCTGGGCTTCCCACCGCTGTTCGAGCAACGGGACGTGGGCGGGGGCCTGCGGCCGATTGGGGATATTTTCATCAACCATGGTGCGCTGGCGCCGAGCTATATCGCCCAGGTCTTCAGCACTGACACCGCCGGCGACGGTAGCGGCCAGGGGTTCCTGGGCTTTGGGGGTGGCGATGGCGGAGTGTTTGGCAGCAGCACGCTGTCGACCCTGTTCAACCAGGACTCCGCTTCCGAGGGCGAGTCGATGGACGCCTTCGACAGCCAGTCGATGCAGGGCGGCGATGTGTCCCAAGGGCTGCGCGGGATGTTCGGGGCGCCAACCCTGGGTCAGCAGTTGCAACAGCTCAAGGACACTGAACAACGTCAGGTCGACAGCCTGGCAATCGCGTTACGACAGGTCGGCATCAGCCAAGCGCTGGCCTGAATTCTAAAAAATATTGGGGCAGCCAGGGGCAATCCAGGGAATGAATAGAAGTCAGAAGTTATTCGGTATGAGTTTGCTGGCGTTGGTGGTGAGTGGTTGTGCGGTCACTAGCGATCCGATCGAGCGTAGCGTCAGCGAACAGCGCGCTCGAACCGACTTGCAGAATATGTACAAGGATCAGGAGCCGCTCAGTGGCCCGCTGACCCTGCACCAGGCCATGGCCCGGGCTGTGAAGTACAACCTCGAAGGCCGCTTGAAGATCATGGAGGAAGCCCTGGCCAAGCGTCAGTTGGACCTGGCCAGTTTCGACATGCTGCCGCGCATGGCCTTGGACGCCGGTTATGTGGGCCGCAACAACGTCAACGCCTCCAGTAGCCAGAGCGTGGAAACCGGTACCCAGTCCCTGGAACCGTCGACCTCCCAGGACCGCGACCGCGAGGTGGCGGACCTGACCATGGTCTGGAACGTGCTCGATTTTGGCGTCAGCTACATCAGCGCCAAGCAGGCCGGGGACCAGCGGCTGATCGTGCAGGAGCGCCGGCGCAAGGTGATCAACACCATCGTCCAGGACGTGCGCTCGGCCTACTGGCGCGCCATGGCTGCCGAGCGCCTGCTCAAACAGATCGACAGTCTGATGGCCCGGGTCGAGGCGGCGCGTGACAACAGCCAGAGCATGAGCGAACAGCGCATCGGTGACCCGGTGCAGGCTCTGGGCTACCAGCGCTCGCTGATCCAGGCTACCCGTCAACTGGAAGAGCAGCGTCGGGCGCTGTCCCTGGCCAAGACCGAACTGGCGACCCTGATCAACTTGCCCTTGGGCACCGAGCTGACCCTGGCGACCCAGGATGAATACAACATCCCGGAACTCAAGGTCGACCTGGCCCGTCTCGAACAGGAAGCCCTGGCCAGCCGTCCGGAACTGCGCGAGCAGGATTACCAGACCCGCATCACCGCCGCCGAAACCCGCAAGGCGATGCTGCGCCTGCTGCCGGGGCTGGAGTTTTCCGCTGGCGGGCATTACGACAGCAACTCGTTCCTGGTGGAGCAGGGCTGGGCCGACTATGGCGTGAAAGTCACCTGGAACCTGTTCAACGTGATTTCCGCCCCGGCGGCCATCGACGTGGCCAAGGCCGGTGAAGAAGTGGCGGCGGCGCGGCGCCAGGCGATGTCGATTGCTGTGTTGGCGCAGTTGTACGTGGCCAATGCCAACTATCGCGAAGCGCTACGCCAGTTCAAGACCAGCCAACAACTGGCGGACATCGATGGGCAGATTGTCGGTCAACTGCGTAACCGTTATCAGGCAGCAGGCATCGGTGAGCTGGATCTGATCCAGGGTGAACTGAACACCCTGCAGGCCGATCTACGCCGGGACCTGGCCTACGCCGACCTGCGCAACGCCTACGGGCAGATCTTCGCCAGCGCCGGCCTCGACCCGCTGCCAAACGAAGTGCAATCGACCCAAGTCCAGTCGATTGCTACAGCGCTGGCTAACCGTGAAGCGGCCTGGGCCCAGGGCGACATCACGGAGCCGACGACGGCCGCGGTGACTCAATAACCGGGCGCTGGCATGACACGCCCGGCGTTTTCCCGGCTGCCGGTGGCGGTGAACCTGCCGTTGCTGTTGCAGGCACTGGCCGCCATTGAAGACGAACGCTGGCAGGGGCATTTCAACCGTGCCTATTACAGCGGCGACTGGAGCGGGGTGGCGCTGATTTCGGCGGCCGATGCCCTCACCGAGCTGTCGCCCGGGCGCGGTCAGCCCCTGCACCGCGCGCCTTGGTCAACGGATGGCCGCTGGCATGAGGCGTTGCGCGACTGGCCCCTGGAGATCGTCTCGGCCCGGCTGCTGCGGCTCGGGCCCGGCGGGTGCATCCACGAACATCGCGATTATGACCTGGGCGGGCCGGACGCCGACCTGCGCCTGCACATGCCGCTGCTCAGCTCGCCTGGCGTGGACTTTTTCCTGGATGGGCAAATCATTGCGATGACGACGGGCGAGTGCTGGTTCCTCGACCTGGCGCGACCTCATCGGGTGGTCAATCGAAGTGCTCATCCACGGGTTCACCTGGTGCTCGATTGTCGCCCCGGGCCGTGGCTGGCCCAGCAGATTGCCGATGGGCTGCCCACCACGCCTCCCGCGGGCGTCGGGCAAAGCGACTTTGGCCGTTTTCAGCAGCGCGTGGAAACGGATCCTCATCTCGCCCGAACCTTGCAGAGCCTGCATGACCTCGACACTTTCATTGAGTCCGCGCGGGCCCTGGGGGCCGAGCAAGGGCTTCATTTCACCCGGGAAGAGTTACGCACTGCGATGCGCAACGGTCGCCAGCAGTGGAGCAACCAGTGGAAGACCTGAACCTGCAGGGTTGGCTGCCGATCCGCGTATGGCAGGAGGCCGGGCAGTGGCGGGTTGATTGGTGTTGGTTTGGCGACGCGCGACTGTCGCAACCGTTCTTCAGCGATGCCGTGGAAGACGCCCTGCGCTTGCCCTTCAACCAGGCGTTCCGTCGCCAGACACCCTTGGACGTTCTCGGTCAGTGGCAACGACAGAGCCCGGGCCTGGCGCCCGGTGCGTTCATTTTCCATGCCTCCCGTTGCGGCTCGACATTGATCAGCCAGATGCTCGCCCACCTGGACGACCACATCGTCATCTCGGAACCGCCGCCCCTGGATACGCTGCTGCGCAGTGATGTGCCGCCGGCCGAGCGGTGCGTGGCGCTCAAGGGCTTGATGTCGGCCTATGGGCAGCGCCGCCGAGGTGTGGAGCAGCGCCTGGTGGTCAAGCTCGATGCCTGGAACATTGGTGAGCTGGCGCTGTTGAGTGAGTGTTTTCCCGACACGCCGTGGCTGTTCCTGTACCGCGACCCCTTGGAAATCGCCGTCTCCCATCTGCGCCGTCCTGGCATGCACATGGTGCCGGGCATGATCGGGACGAGTGTCCTGGATGATGGACTGCCGTTCAGCAGCCGGGAAGATTTCATCTCGCGCCGGGTGGGGCGGTTGTTGGCGACAGGCTTGGAACACTGCCAGGCCTATGCCGCAATGGCGGTCAACTACACCGAACTGCCCGAGGCGATGACGGGCCGGCTCGCGGCGTTTTTTGGGCTCGATGATGAGCAATGCAGGCAAGTGTTCGCCGCAGTGGGGCAGCATGCCAAGCAGCCGGCGCAGGCGTTTGTTGGCGATAGCGAGGACAAGCGCCGGGAGGCTTCGGCGTTGTTGCGTGAGCGGGTCATGCGCTGGGCGCAGGGGCCTTACGAGGCGTTGAAGGCACTGCCCCTGTAGCGGGGTCAAACACGCTTTTTGTGGCGAGGGGATTTATCCCCGCTGGGTTGCGAAGCGGCCCCCAAACCAGCCAACTCGGTGTGCCAGGAAGATTGAGTTCACTGCTTTAGGGCTGCTGCGCAACCCAGCGGGGATAAATCCCCTCGCCACAAAGGCCAGCCTTCAGTCCATCATCAATGCATCAAGCCTTGTTGGGCGACAACTCCGCCATCCCCTTGAGCAATTCAATCGGCAAGGGAAAGACGATCGTGGAGCTTTTGTCTCCGGCAATCGAGCTCAGTGTCTGCATGTAGCGCAACTGCATGGCGCCAGGCTGGCGGCCGAGCATTTCGGCGGCCTGCATGAGTTTTTCCGAGGCTTGCAGTTCGCCTTCGGCATGGATCACTTTGGCCCGGCGTTCCCGTTCGGCTTCGGCTTGTCGAGCGATGGCGCGGATCATTGATTCGTTGAGGTCCACGTGCTTGATCTCGACGTTCGCGACTTTGATGCCCCAGATGTCGGTCTGGGCGTCGAGCACCTGTTGAATGTCGCTGTTCAATTGCTCGCGCTCGGCCAGCAATTGGTCCAGCTCATGCTTGCCGAGGACCGCACGCAAGGTGGTCTGGGCCAGTTGGCTGGTGGCCATGAGGAAGTTTTCGACCTGGATGATGGCCTTCTGCGGGTCGAGCACGCGGAAATACAGCACCGCGTTGACCTTCACCGAGACGTTGTCCCGGGTGATCACATCCTGAGGCGGCACGTCGAGGACAATGGTACGCAGGTCGACGCGGATCATCTGCTGCACCACCGGAATCAGCAGGATCAACCCCGGCCCCTTGACCTGCCAGAACCGACCGAGCTGGAACACCACGGCGCGTTCGTATTCACGCAGGATCCGGAATGTCGAAGCCGCCAGTGCGATCAACAGCAACAACAGCAGCGTAAAACCGATTTGCATGCCCATCTCATACCCCTCCTGAGTCAGCGGCGGCCACTTCCAGCAGCAAACCCTTGCGTGCGATGACTCGCACCGCTTGCCCAGGCCGCAGCGGCGTTGCGCTTGCCACCTGCCAGCGTTCGCCTTCCAATTGGACCCAGCCATGATGATTATTGCCGGCCTGCAACGCGGTCACCGCCGTGACGCTGCCCAACAGCGCGGCATCGCCGCTGACAGGCTGGCGCGGTCGTGTTTTCAAAGCACGGACCAGCAGGACGATCAGCAGCAAAGCACTGACCAGGCCCAGGCCGAGCATCAGCGGAACCGGGACATCGGTGTTGGTCAGGATGACCGCACCAATCACGCACAAGACAATGCCGCCCAGCCCCGCGACGCCATAATTGGGCAGGGACGCCTCGAAGACCAGCAAGGCCACCCCCGCCGCGACCAGCCAGAAGCCGAGGGGATCGGTGCCCGGCAACACGAGGCCATCGGCGCCGAACGCAGGCCCGCTGATCGCCAGCAGCGCAACCGTCAACCAGTGAATGTTCACAGGACCCTCCACCACCGTAGTCGTCGGGATGTTACTTAAAGTCTAGTCGAGTCGAGGGTTGATTGAATTTTGATCAGTCTGACGGTCGTCAAGGGACTAGACTGAGTAAAGAACCAGCCATCCGTCTTATGCTCAGGAGTCCCGCATGGAATCGCCGATCCACAGCCTGCCCGCGCTGTTCAAACAATTGGGCCTATCTGACAAGGCCGTTGATATCGACAAATTCATCTCCACCCATTCACCCCTCAAACCCGACCTTCACTTGGCCGATGCGTTTTTCTGGAGCGAAAGCCAGCAGCAACTGCTGCGCGAAGAAATCCTCGAGGATGCGGACTGGGCGGAGGTAGTGGACCAATTGAATGTGTTGCTGAGGAGGGGACGCAGCGAGTGAGGTACATACGCAACCTGTGGGAGCGGGCTTGCTCGCGAATGCGTCGTGTCAGGCAGCATCAGCGTCAACTGACCCCCCGCTTTCGCGAGCAAGTCCGCTCCCACAACAGTGATATTCTTTATGGTTATTAACAAATATCTTCTTATTCCTTAAATAATATGGCTCTCCTCCCTATACTCGTCCGGGAACAGACACGCAGGAGAGCACCCATGCGCAACGAATCGATTCGCTACCTGATTGTGCCGGGCTGGCAAGGATCGCCGGAAAATCATTGGCAAACCCACTGGCAGAACAGCCTGCCCAACAGCGCCCGGGTCGAGCAGGCCGATTGGGTGACGCCTCGGCGTGAAGACTGGGTCGCGGCGTTGGCCGAGGCCGTGGCCGCCGACAGCACGCCGGTGATCCTGATTGCCCATAGCCTGGGTTGCATCGCGGTGGCCCATTGGGCCGCCACCGCCCCGGTGCAGTTTCTGCGACAGGTGCGTGGGGCGTTGCTGGTGGCGCCAGCGGATGTCGAGCGGCCAGCCTGCGCCCCGGCGCTGCGCAATTTCGCGCCGATTCCCACTGATCTGTTGCCGTTCCCAAGCCAAGTGGTCAGTTCCGACAACGACGCCGCCGTGAGCGCCCCGCGCGCTCTGGAACTGGCGCGCAACTGGGGGGCCGAGGCCGGGATCCTGGCGGGGGCGGGGCATATCAACGTGACGTCCGGCCACCAGCGCTGGGAGCAGGGTTTCGCTTACCTCTATCGTCTGCAAAACCGCATGGAGCATCACGCCCTGCGCCGCGCCTGATCGTTTAGCGCCCCCCCGTCTCCCGACGGCCTGGGGCGGGAGCCTGCCATGAGTTTGCATGAAACCTTCGGTCAGCCATTGCTGACCTTTCCCGATGCGGAAAAAAGCCCCCTGAGCATTCGCGCCAAGGCGCTGGTGTTCGTCGACCCCCGTTCCCGGCAGTTGCGCCAGGCATTGGAGCAACTGGCGCCGCGTGCGATCTCGGTGCTGATACGCGGCGAAACCGGTAGCGGCAAGGAACTGCTGGCCCGGCATATCCACCGTGAAAGCGATCGCGGTGGATTGTTCGTGTCGGTCAACTGCGGCGCCATCAGCCCGACCTACGCCGACGCCGAACTGTTCGGCTATGCCGCTGGCAGCTACAGCGGCTCGGCCAGCAGCCGGGCCGGTTGGTTCGGTTCGGCCAATGGCGGCACCCTTTACCTGGATGAAATCGGTGATTTGCCGCTGCCGATCCAGATCAAATTGCTGGCGGCGCTGGAGAACCACGAAGTCACTCGTGTGGGCGCGCATCAGCCCAGCCCAGTGGATGTCCGCCTGGTGGCGGCCACCAGCATCGACCTGGCGCAAGCAGTGGCCGCCGGGAAATTCCACGAACGGCTCTACCATTACCTCGGCGAAGGCCAGCTGGAACTGCCGGCCCTGCGCGAACGGGTAGGCGATATCCAGTCCCTGGCCGAATACTTCCTGGGCATCTACAGCCAGCGCCTCGGCCTCACCGTGCCGCTGATCAGTGAAGCGGCGCAGCAAGCCCTTGAGCGGCACGGTTGGCCGGGCAACACCCGCGAGCTGGAAAACGTCATTCACTTCGCATTGCTGGTGAGCACGGGGGATGAGATTTTGCCGGAGCACTTGAATCTGCCGTCCCAGCCTTCAGCCCTGGAGCTGATTGATCAGCAGGTGGCGCAGGTCATTGCCCAAGGCTCGCAAGCTGAGCGCCAAGCCCTCAAGGCGCTGCTCAATCGACTGAACCCAACACCCTAGACCGAAACCTTACTCCCACAGGCGCTGTGTAGGAGCTGTGTAGGAGCTGTGTAGGAGCTGTCGAGTGCAACGAGGCTGCGATCTTTTGAATCTCAAGCGAAAGATCAAAAATCAAAATCAAAAGATCGCGGGCTTCGCCAGCTCCTACACAAAGCGGGAGCAAGCTCCCCCGCCACAAAAATAGTGTTTTCTATATGAGTAAAATGAATATGAACTTGAATAAAAGATATTGTTAAGGAATAAAAAATATCGGTATCGTCCACATCACGCCAGCGATAGCACTTCACTGGCACTCTCATAGTTGGCCGTCGTCCATGACGACAGTGATTTTCGATAAGGACACTGCATGAAAAAGGTTCTGTTGTTCACCGCATTGGCGGCAGCCCTGGCCTCGGGCCTGGCCCAGGCCGCGGAGAAACTGGTGGTGGCTGCCACGCCGGTGCCCCACGCTGAAATCCTCGAGCTGATCAAGCCGGCCCTGGCCAAAGAAGGCGTGGACCTGGAAATCAAGGTCTTCACCGACTACGTCCAACCCAACGTACAGGTCGATCAGAAGCGCCTGGACGCCAACTACTTCCAGACCCTGCCGTACCTGACGAACTTCAACGAAGGCAAAGGCACCCATCTGGTGACCGTGATCGGCGTTCACGTCGAACCGTTCGGCGGCTACTCGAAAAAGTACAAAAAGCTGGCTGATCTGCCAGACGGCGCGACCATCGCGTTGCCTAACGAAGGCAGCAACAGCGGTCGTGCGCTGATCCTGCTGCAGAAGGCTGGCCTGATCGAGTTGAAAGACCCGAAAAACGCATTGGCGACCCCGAAAGATATCGCCAAGAACCCGCACAATTTCAAGTTCAAGGAACTGGAATCGGCCATGCTGCCGCGCGTGCTGGACCAGGTCGACCTGGACCTGATCAACACCAACTATGCCCTGGAAGCGGGCCTTAACCCGGCCAAGGATGCACTGGTGATCGAAGGTTCGGATTCGCCTTACGTCAACTTCCTGGTGGCCCGTCCAGACAACAAGGACAGCCCGGCCATCCAGAAACTGGCCAAGGCCCTGACCAGCCCTGAAGTGAAGGCGTTCATCGAGAAGAAATACAGCGGCGCGGTACTGCCGGCGTTCTGATTCGCGGGCTAAATCTTTTCACGGTTTCAAGCGCCGACGGCTGATACAGCGTCGGCGTTTTTTGTGCGCGCGATTTAAGTTGTGGGAGCTTGCTCGCGATTCGGTTTATCAGGCGCCACTCAATCCGGCCAATGCCACGCCGGCTCATCCAACACTCGCTGCCCGACAATCCCGGTCTGCCCCAGCTCTTTTTCCAGCACGATGCAATTGCAATGTTCATCCTGCTCCAGGGCGGCGATCAGGCGCGTGGCGTGGGACACCACCCAGACCTGGCAATTGACTGAAGCGCGGATGATCAGCCGCGCCAAGGCCGGCAACAGATCGGGGTGCAGGCTTGTTTCCGGTTCGTTGAGCACCATCAGCGAGGGCGGCCTGGGGGTGAGCAGGGCGGCCACCAGCAACAGATAGCGCAGGGTCCCGTCCGACAGTTCGGCGGCGGACAGTGGGCGCAGCAGGCCATGCTGCTGAAACGCGATGGAGAAACGACCGCCTTGCAGTTTCTCGATGTGCAGGTGGGCGCCGGGGAACGCGTCACCGATGGCGGCATGCAAAGCCTCTACGTCGCCGATTTCAAGGATGGTCTGCAGCGCGGCGGCCAGGTCGCGTCCGTCGTGGTGCAACACCGGCGTGCGGGTGCCCAGTTGCGGCTGGCGCACCGGGGCGTCGGCGTCGCTGCGAAAATGGTCATAGAAACGCCAGCGACGAATGAACTCGCGCATCTGCAAGACCTCCGGCGAAGTGCGCAGGCTGCCGACCTGGTCGAACAGGCTGTCGAAGGTCGGCGTGTGCTGGGCCAGCACATCCCAGGAACGGCCTTCGCGGGCACGGATCATCGGCCCATTGCGGTCCACGAGCAGGCTGGCCGGCCGAAACACCGGGCCGGCCCAGATGCATTCGCGCTTGATTTCAGGGTCCAGGGAAAACGCTGAAAGGCTGGGTTCCGGCAGGCCCAGGGAGATCGAGTAGCTGAAGTCCTCGCCGGCGAAACCCAGGCGCAAGCGCTTGATACGCTGCCACGCCGTCGCCTGGACCGGCACCTCGCCGTTGCGCATGCGTCGGCTGATTTCTTCCGGCCCGGCCCAGAAGGTCGAGTCCAGTCCGCCTTCACGGGCCAGGGCGTTGACCACCCCGCCCTGGGCCGTCTCTGCCAACAGGCGCAGGGCGCGGTACAGATTGGATTTGCCACTGCCGTTGGGACCGGTGATCAGGTTCAACCGGCCCAGAGGAATGACCAATTTATTGATCGATCGATAGTTGGCCACCGCCAATGTCTTGAGCATCAGCAAACTCCTTCTGCACGGGGTTGTAGGCGCCGTCGAGCGAAGCGAGGCTGCGATCTTTCCAAACCCCCGTTGGGTCTCAAGTAAAAGATCAGAAGATCGCAGCCTCGCTTCGCTCGACAGCTCCTACGGGAAAGAGACCAGTCTGCCTGACTGCTACGCATTCGTTGAACCCTGTTCTAAGCTCACAGTCGTATCGTCACTGGTACGTCCGTACAGCGCAAAGGAGTCCGCATGTCTGGTCCTGGAATCAAATTGATTGTTGTCTTGGGCGTGTATGCGTTGTTGACGGGATGCGGTGATAAAAAAATCGAAGAAAAAGCCCTGCCACGGGTTTTCGTGCAACAAGCCGTGCCCAGCGAATACGCCGCCTCGGTGACCCTGACCGGCGATATCCAGGCGCGGGTGCAGGCTGACTTGTCGTTTCGCGTGGGTGGCAAGATCATCGAGCGCAAGGTCGATGTCGGCGACCGCGTCTCGGCCCGGCAAGTGCTGGCCCGGCTCGATCCTCGGGACCTGCAGACCAACGTCGACTCCGCCGAGGCCCAGGTGGCCGCCGAGCAGGCGCGGGTCAAGCAGAGTGCGGCGGCGTTCGTGCGCCAGCAGAAACTCTTGCCCAAGGGCTACACCAGCCAGAGCGAATACGACGCGGCCCAGGCCCAACTGCGCAGCAGCCAAAGCGCGTTGACCGCCGCCCAGGCCCAACTGGCCAACGCTCGCGAACAACTGAGCTACACCGCACTGGTTGCCGAGGCACCGGGCATCATCACGGCGCGCCAGGCGGAAGTCGGCCAGGTGGTGCAGGCCACTGAGCCGATCTTCAGCCTGGCCCGGGATGGCGAACGCGACGCAGTGTTCAACATCTACGAATCGCTGTTGCGCGAACCGCCGTCGGACCCTGCAATCACCATCAGTTTGTTGGATAACCCCGCCATCAAGACCACCGGCACGGTGCGTGAAATCACCCCGGTGGTGTCTGCCCAGACCGGCACCGTGCAGGTCAAGGTCACCCTCGATGACTTACCCGAAGGCATGCACCTGGGCTCGGTGGTCAGCGCCACGGCCAAGTCTGCCGGCAAGACCGCCTTCGAGCTGCCTTGGTCGGCATTGACCAAGAACCTCAGTGACCCGGCCGTGTGGCTGGTGGACGGCGAGGGCAAGGCGCAGTTGCAAACGGTGACCGTCGGCCGCTACCTGACCGGCAAGGTCATCATCAGCGATGGCCTCAAGGGCGGTGAGAAAATCATCACCGCGGGCGGGCAATTGCTGCACCCCGGCGTACGCGTCGAGATCGCTGAAAACACCGCTGGAAAAACCACGCCGGGAGCCCAGCCATGAAGCGCCTGTGGATGGTCTCGGCCGGCCTGTTGCTGGCCGCCTGCTCCAAGGAAGAAGCGCCGCCCGAACCGGTGCGCCCGGTGTTGTCCGTTGAGGTCAGGGCCCTCGACCAGCAGGCGCTTGGGCGGTTCGCCGGGAATATCCAGGCCCGTTACGAGAGCAACCTGGGTTTCCGCGTGCCAGGACGGATCGCCAGCCGCAATGTCGACGTCGGCGCGCAGGTGAAGAAGGGCGACCTGCTTGCCACGCTCGATCCCACCGACCAGCAGAACCAGTTGCGCGCCGCCCAGGGCGATCTGGCGCGGATCGAGGCGCAGTACATCAATGCCCAGGCCAATGCCCGTCGCCAGCAGCAATTGTTCGACCGTGGCGTCGGTGCCCAGGCGCAACTGGACCTCGCCCAGACCGACCTGAAAACCACCGGCGCTTCTCTCGAACAGGCCCGGGCCTCGGTGGAGCAGGCCCGCGATCAGCTCAACTACAGCGAGCTGCACACCGACCACGATGCCATCGTCACGGCCTGGAATGCCGAAGCCGGGCAGGTGGTCACCGCTGGCCAGCAAGTGGTGACCCTGGCCCGCCCGGACATCAAGGAGGCGGTGATCGACCTGCCGGCCGGGCTGGCCGAGCGCCTGCCCCCGGACGTAGTGTTCGAGGTCGCCGCGCAATTGGACCCGAGCATCCACACCACCGCCACCGTGCGCGAGATCGAACCCCAGGCCCAGAGCGCCACCCGCACCCGCCGCGCGCGCCTGACATTGGCCGATACACCGCCAGGTTTTCGCCTGGGCACGGCTGTCAGCGTGACCCTGAGTTCGAGCATCGAACCGCGCATCGAGCTGCCACTCAGCGCATTGCAGGAGGTCGACGGCAAGGCGCGGATCTGGCTGGTCGATCCACAAAGCCAGACCGTTTCACCCCGTGACGTACGGATTCTCGAACGTTCGGACAACTCGGTGCTGGTGGCCAACGGCATCAAGGCCGGCGACCGCGTGGTCAGCGCTGGGGTGAACAGTCTCCAGCCGGGGCAGAAAGTGAAACTCGACGAGGAAGCACGATGAAAGGGCCCTTCAACCTGTCCGAGTGGGCCCTGCGGCATCAATCGTTCGTCTGGTACCTGATGTTCGTTGCATTGTTGATGGGCGTGTTTTCTTACATGAACCTGGGGCGCGAAGAAGACCCGTCGTTCACCATCAAGACCATGGTCATCCAGACCCGCTGGCCCGGCGCGACCCAGGAAGAAACCCTCAAGCAGGTCACCGACCGCATCGAGAAAAAACTCGAAGAGCTCGATTCCCTCGACTACGTCAAAAGCTACACCCGACCGGGGGAATCGACGGTGTTCGTGTACTTGCTCGACACCACCGGGGCCAAGGAAATCCCCGAGATCTGGTACCAGGTGCGCAAGAAGATCAACGACATTCGCGGCGATTTTCCTGACGGCCTGCAAGGGCCCGGGTTCAACGACGAGTTCGGCGATGTCTACGGTTCGGTGTACGCCTTCACTGGCGACGGCCTGTCGATGCGCCAGTTGCGCGACTACGTGGAACAGGTGCGCGCCGAGATCCGTGACGTACCGGGCCTGGGCAAGGTCGAGATGGTGGGCGAGCAGGACGAAGTGCTGTACCTGAACTTCTCCACGCGTAAACTCGCCGCCCTGGGGATCGACCAGCGCGAGGTCGTGCAAAGCCTGCAATCCCAGAACGCCGTGACCCCGGCCGGGGTCATCGACGCCGGGCCAGAGCGGATTTCCGTGCGCACGTCCGGGCAGTTCCAGTCGGAAAAAGACCTGGCCAACGTCAACCTGCGGCTCAATGACCGCTTCTATCGACTGGCCGACATCGCCGATATCAGCCGCGGTTACGTTGACCCCGCCACGCCGATGTTCCGTTTCAACGGCACACCGGCCATCGGCCTTGCCATCGCCATGAAGAAGGGCGGCAACATCCAGGACTTCGGCAAGGCGTTGCATGCGCGCATGAGCGAGCTGACCGCCGACCTGCCGGTGGGCGTTGGCGTGCATACGGTGTCGGACCAGGCCGAAGTAGTGGAGGAGGCGGTCGGCGGCTTCACCAGTGCCCTGTTCGAGGCGGTGATCATCGTCCTGGTCGTCAGCTTCATCAGCCTCGGCGTCAGGGCCGGTCTGGTGGTGGCCTGTTCGATTCCGTTGGTGCTGGCGATGGTCTTCCTGTTCATGGAATACAGCGGCATCACCATGCAGCGGATTTCCCTCGGCGCGTTGATCATCGCCCTCGGCCTGCTGGTGGACGACGCGATGATTACCGTGGAAATGATGGTCACGCGCCTGGAAAAAGGCGACAGCAAGGAGCAGGCCGCGACCTTCGCCTACACCTCGACGGCGTTCCCGATGCTGACCGGGACCCTGGTGACCGTGGCCGGTTTCGTGCCCATCGGCCTGAACGCCAGTTCCGCCGGTGAGTACACCTTCACCCTGTTCGCGGTCATCGCCGTGGCGATGCTGGTGTCGTGGATCGTCGCGGTGTTGTTTGCCCCGGTGATCGGCGTGCACATCCTCAGCACCAACGTCAAACCCCACAGCGCCGAGCCGGGGCGGATCGGCCGGGCATTCAACGGTGGCCTGCTGTGGGCGATGCGCAATCGCTGGTGGGCCATCGGCATCACCTTGCTGTTGTTCGTGCTGTCGGTGTTTTGCATGCGCTTCGTGCAGAACCAGTTCTTTCCGTCTTCGGACCGGCCGGAAATCCTGGTGGACCTCAACCTGCCGCAAAACGCCTCGATGGACGAGACCCGCAAGGTTGTCGATCGCCTGGAAGCGACCCTCAAGGGCGACCCGGACATCGAGCGCTGGAGCACCTACATTGGCGAAGGCGCAATTCGCTTTTACCTGCCGCTGGACCAGCAACTGCAGAATCCGTACTACGCGCAACTGGTGATCGTCAGCAAGGGCCTGGAGTCGCGCACGGCCCTCACCGAGCGCCTGCAAAAGCGTCTGCGTGAGGATTTCGTCGGGATTGGCAGTTACGTGCAGGCCCTGGAAATGGGTCCGCCGGTGGGAAGGCCGATCCAGTACCGGGTCAGCGGCAAAGACATCGACCAGGTGCGCAAGCATGCGATCGAACTGGCCACCGAACTGGACAAGAACTCGCACATTGGCGAAATCATTTACGACTGGAACGAACCGGGCAAGGTGCTGCGCATCGACATCGCGCAGGACAAGGCGCGACAGTTGGGCTTGTCTTCCGAGGATGTGGCCAGGTTGATGAACAGCATTGTCAGCGGCACGCCCGTGACCCAGGTCAACGACGATATTTACCTGATCGACGTGGTCGGCCGTGCCGAGGATGCCGAGCGTGGTTCGCCGGAAACCCTGCAGAACTTGCAGATCGTCACGCCGGGCGGCACTTCGATTCCGTTGCTGGCGTTTGCCACGGTGCGTTATGAACTGGAGCAGCCCTTGGTGTGGCGTCGTGACCGTAAGCCGACCATCACCATCAAGGCTGCCGTGCGCGACGAGATCCAGCCCACCGACCTGGTCAAGCAACTGCAACCGGAGATCGACAAGTTCGCCGCCGGCCTGCCAGTGGGCTACAAGGTCGCTACGGGCGGTACCGTGGAGGAGAGCAGCAAGGCCCAAGGGCCGATCGCCAGTGTCGTGCCGTTGATGCTGTTCTTGATGGCGACCTTCCTGATGATCCAGCTGCACAGCGTGCAGAAACTGTTCCTGGTGGCGAGCGTCGCGCCCCTGGGGTTGATCGGCGTGGTGCTGGCGCTGGTGCCGACGGGCACGCCCATGGGCTTCGTGGCGATCCTGGGGATCCTCGCGTTGATTGGCATCATCATCCGTAACTCGGTGATCCTGGTGACCCAGATCGATGAATACGAACGTGACGGCTACGAGCCCTGGGACGCGGTGGTGGAAGCCACCGAGCACCGGCGCCGACCGATCCTGCTCACCGCGGCCGCGGCGAGCCTGGGGATGATCCCGATTGCCCGGGAAGTGTTCTGGGGGCCGATGGCCTACGCGATGATCGGCGGGATCATCGTCGCCACCCTGCTGACGCTGCTGTTCCTGCCGGCGCTGTATGTGGCCTGGTACAAGATTCGCGAGCCCCAGCGCGACTGAATAGGCGTTGAATCATTGGGGCTGCGGTGCAGCCCATCGCGAGCAAGCTTTGCTCCCACAGTGGATCGTTGCGAGTACAGAGTTTGAACTCACTGCAGATCTGCTGTGGGAGCAAAGCTTGCTCGCGATGAGGCCCTCCCGGTCACCGCAAACTTTACTTGCGCAACAACCGCAACCCATTGAACACCACCAGCAAACTCACCCCCATGTCGGCAAACACCGCCATCCACATGGTGGCGAACCCGGCGAAGGTGAACCCGAGAAAGATCGCCTTGATCACCAACGCCAAGGCAATGTTCTGTTTCAGGATGCTGGAAGTCTGCCGCGACAGGCGAATGAAGGCCGGGATCTTGCGCAGGTCGTCGTCCATCAAGGCGACATCGGCGGTCTCGATGGCCGTGTCGGTGCCGGCCGCGGCCATGGCGAAACCGATTTCCGAACGGGCCAGGGCCGGGGCGTCGTTGATGCCGTCGCCGACCATGCCGACGCGGTGACCCTGGGCGTACAACGCTTCGATGGCTTGCAGCTTGTCTTCGGGCAACAGGTCGCCCCGAGCCTGGTCCATGCCCACCTGCGCGGCAATCGCATCGGCGGTGTGGGCGTTGTCGCCGGTGAGCATCAAGGTCTTGATGCCCAGGTCATGCAGTTGGCGGATGGCTTCACGGCTGGAGTCTTTCACGGTGTCGGCCACGGCAAACAGCGCCAAGGGGCCTGTAGCGCCGAGCAGCAGCACCACGGACTTGCCTTGTTTTTCCAGGGCGAAGAGTTTCTCTTCCAGTTCGGGGGAGCACAGGCCGAGGTCTTCCACGAGGCGGTGGTTGCCCAGGTGGTAAGTCTGTCCGCCGATGTCGCCGCGCACGCCGCGCCCGGCGAGCGCCTCGAAGTTATCCACAACCTGCTGTGTCAGTTGCTTATCCACAGCCGCGTTGGCAATCGCCCGGGAAACCGGGTGGTCGGAGCGGGCGGCGAGGCTGGCGGCCAGTGCCGGAGCGGTGGTTTCCAGGCTCGGGTCCAGCGCCACATAGTCGGTTTGCACCGGCTTGCCGTGGGTAATCGTGCCGGTCTTGTCCAGAGCCAGGTAGTCGAGCTTGTAGCCACCCTCCAGGTACACGCCGCCCTTGACCAGGATGCCTTTGCGCGCAGCAGCAGCGAGGCCGCTGACGATGGTCACGGGGGTGGAAATCACCAGCGCACACGGGCAAGCGACCACCAGCAGCACCAGCGCCCGGTAGATCCAGTCGAACCACGTCGCACCCATGAACAGCGGTGGGATGATGGCTACAGCCAGGGCCAGGACAAACACCGCCGGGGTGTAGATTCTAGAGAACTGGTCGACGAAGCGCTGGGTCGGCGCGCGGGAGCCCTGGGCCTGTTCCACGGCATGGATGATCCGCGCCAGGGTGGAGTGATCGGCCGCCGCGGTCACGGTGTATTCCAATTCGCCGGCCTGGTTGATGGTGCCGGCAAACACCTTGTCGCCGATGGTTTTTTCCACCGGCAGGCTCTCGCCCGTGATCGGTGCCTGGTCAATGGTCGAACGACCGGCGACCACGTCGCCGTCCAGGCCAACCCTTTCGCCCGGGCGAACCCGTACCCGCGCACCGAGGGCGATGACTTTTACATCTTGCACCTGCCAGCTGCCATCGGCCTGTTGCACGGTGGCCTGTTGTGGGGCCATCTGCATCAGGCCGCTGATGGCGTTGCGCGCTCGGTCCAGGGATTTGGCTTCGATCAGCTCGGCCACGGTGAACAGGAACATCACCATCGCCGCTTCCGGCCATTGGCCGATCAGCACGGCGCCGGTCACGGCGATGCTCATCAACGCGTTGATGTTCAGGTTGCGGTTCTTCAGGGCGATCCAGCCCTTCTTGTAGGTACCCAGGCCACCGCTGAGGATCGACACCAACGCTACCAGCGCAACCACCCAGTTGGGCGCGGCGTTGGTGAAATGGATCACCTCGGCGCCCAGGGCCGTCACGCCGGACAGTGCCAATGGCCACCAGGGCTTGGCCGGGGCGGGCGAGTGAGGGGCAGCCTTCTCTTGGCCCGGGGTCATTGGCTCGGCCTGCATCCCCAGTGATTCGATGGCCTTGATGATCGGTGCGTCGCTAGGCAAATCGTGGGTTACGCCCAGCACGCGGTTGATCAGGTTGAACTCCAGTTGCTGCACGCCTTCGAGCTTGCCGAGCTTGTTCTGGATCAGCGTCTGTTCGGTGGGGCAGTCCATGGCTTCGATACGGAAACTGCTCAGTCGCGCACCGTCCGTCGGCGTTTTGCCAAGGTTGACCACTGCCGGGGCTGCTTTCGAGGCGCAGCAGGAATGCCCGTGGTCATGGCCGTGGTCGGGTTTGTGGATGTGAAGGGAATCGCTCATCGGGTGACGTCCGTGAAAAGTGCCTGTTGCGCAGTAAAGACCCTGTAGCCACTATAGGGTCAAGCACCTATTTGGGAGGCCGCCTCATGAAAATCGGAGAACTGGCGAAAATCACCGACTGCCAGGTCGAAACCATCCGCTATTACGAACGCGAAGGCCTGCTGCCGGAACCGGCCCGCAGCGACGGCAATTACCGCGTCTACACCCAGGCCCATGCCGAGCGGCTGACGTTCATTCGCAACTGCCGCATCCTGGACATGACCCTGGAAGAAATCCGCAGCCTCCTGGCCCTGCGCGACAGCCCCCAGGACCAGTGTGAAAGCGTCAACGCGCTGATCGACGAACACATCCAACACGTCAAGGCCCGCATCGACGGCCTGCTGGCCTTGCAGACGCAACTGATCGACCTGCGCCATCGCTGCGGCGAAGGGCCGGACCCGGATCAATGCGGGATCTTGCAGCGGTTGGAGGTGAGTGGGGCGGTGGCGCCGGAGGTGGAGCATTCGCATGTGGGGCGCAGTCATGGGCATTGAACCCTTGCCGCCAATCCGAATACACAGAGCCGCCTATGGGCGAGCCTATGGGAGCAAAGCTTGTGAGAACCTGCCTGTGGGAGCAAAGCTTGCTCGCGACGAACGATAACGCGATCTTCTGACGGATCGAGGCGTTTCCATCGCGAGCAAGCTTTGCTCCCACAGGCCCGCACACAGGGGTGATGGTGGGATTCTTTTAGACCGCCATCGGCGCGGTCATCGGCGCGTGGTGCTGGTAGCCTTCGAGGGAGAAGTCGCCCGGCTCCACCAACTCCAGCCATTCAGGCTGGTACACACCGGTCTTGGCGAACTCCGGCACACGCTCGGAAATCTCCAGCTTGGGCATCGGGAACGGCTCGCGGGTGAGCTGTTCGTTGAGCATGTCCAAGTGGTTTTCGTAGACGTGGGCATCACCGATGAAATAGGTGAACCAGCGCGGCGTGTAGCCGGTCAGGCGACCGATCAGGCTCAGCAGCGCGGCGCCTTCGGTGAGGTTGAATGGCGTGCCCAGACCCAGGTCGTTGGAGCGGATATAGAGGGTCAGGGAGATTTCCTTGGTCTCGACATTCGGGTGGAACTGGTAGAGCAGGTGGCACGGCGGCAGGGCCATTTCATCGAGCTGGGCGCAGTTCCAGCCGTGGAACAGGATGCGCCGGCTGCCCGGGTCCTTGATGATGGTGTCGACGCACTGGCGAACCTGGTCGATGGCCTTGTACAGCACCACGTAGGCCTGGCCGTTTTCTTCGCCCTTGGCGATCTGCCGGTAACCCTGGGCCAGCGTCTGCTCGATGGCCGCCGGGTTGCTCAGGGGAATCTGTTTGTAGGCCGGCCACTTGCGCCATTGCACGCCGTAGATCTCGCCCAGGTCGTCTTCGCCCTGGCGGAACGGGTTGGCCAACCATTGGGCGTTTTCGTTGGCGTTCTGGTCCCAGACCTTGCAGCCCAGGGCGCGGAATTCGGCGGCGTTGTTCACACCACGGAGAAAACCGCACATCTCGCCGATGGCCGATTTGAAGGCCATTTTGCGGGTGGTGATGGCCGGGAAACCGTCTTTCAAGTCATAGCGCAGCATGGCGCCGGGGAAGCTGATGGTGTTCACACCGGTGCGGTTGGCTTGCTTGGTGCCGTTCTTGATGACGTGGGCCACCAGATCGAGATATTGCTTCATGGATTACCTGTGTCCTTGAACCCGGGGCCAGCGCCCCGGGGTTCGAATTTTAAATCTTGGCCGCCGCAGCCGGCGCGCGATGATAAGCCAGCCAGATCAGCGCCAGGCCGCCGACGATCATTGGCAGGCACAGCAGTTGGCCCATGGTCAGCCAGTTCCATGCCAGATAGCCGAGCTGGGCGTCCGGTACGCGGACGAATTCAACGATGAAACGGAAGATCCCGTAGAACAGCGCAAACATGCCCGACACCGCCATGGTTGGCCGCGGCTTGCGCGAGAACACCCAGAGGATCAGGAACAGTGCCACGCCCTCGAGGGCGAACTGGTACAACTGCGACGGGTGGCGCGGCAACTGCGCCGGGTCGCTGAACGGCGGGAAGATCATCGCCCATGGCACGTCGGTCGGCTTGCCCCACAATTCGGCATTGATGAAGTTGCCGATGCGCCCGGCGCCCAGGCCGATCGGCACCATCGGCGCGACGAAGTCCATCAGTTGGAAAAACGACTTGTTGTTGCGCTTGCCGAACCACAGCGCTGCCAGCATCACGCCGATGAACCCGCCGTGGAACGACATGCCGCCCTTCCAGACTTCGAAGATCAGCGTCGGGTTGGCCAGGTACGCGCTCAGGTCGTAGAACAATACATAACCCAGGCGCCCACCGACGATCACGCCCATGGACAGCCAGAATATCAGGTCGGAGAGCTTTTCCTTGTTCCAGGTCGGGTCGAAACGGTTGAGCCGACGCGACGCCAGCAACCAGGCGCCGCCGATACCGACCAGGTACATCAGGCCGTACCAGTGGATTTTCAGCGGGCCGATGGCCAGGGCCACCGGATCGATCTGCGGGTAAGGCAGCATTGATATTCCTCGTAAACGTCAAAAATACCCGGGCGACGCTGCCACCTCGGGATTAAGCCAGGATTGCGTCAGAACAGGAAACTCAAGCCGACGCACAATAGCAGGGCGGCGAACAACCGCTTGAGCAAGCGCGGTGACAGGCGATGGGCCAGCCGCGCACCGAAGCGGGCGAAGACCATGCTGGTCAGGGCGATGCCCAGCAGCGCCGGCAAATACACAAAACCGAGACTATGAGCCGGCAGCAGCGGATCGTGCCAGCCCAGAATCATGAAACTTAATGCACTGACCAAGGCGATGGGCAGTCCGCAGGCCGATGAGGTCGCGACCGCTTGCTGCATCGGTACGCTGCGCCAGGTCAGGAACGGCACGGTCAGCGAACCGCCACCGATGCCGAAAATCGCCGAGGCCCAGCCGATCACCGTGCCGGCCAGGGTCAGTCCGGCCTTGCCCGGTACGCTGCGACTGGCGTTGGGCTTGAAGTCCACGGCCAGTTGCATGGCAACGATCAAGGCGAACACGCCAATGATCTTCTGCAAGTGCGGGCCGGAAATCGCTTCGGCGGTGATCGCGCCGAATCCGGCACCGATCAGGATGCCGACGGTCATCCAGGCGAACACCGGCCAGCGCACCGCGCCTTTGCGCTGATGCTCGCGTACGGCATTGACCGAGGTGAAGATGATCGATGCCAGCGAGGTGCCGACAGCCAAGTGCGTCAACACCTGCGGGTCGAAGCCCTGCAGGGTGAAACTGAACACCAGCACCGGGACGATGATGATCCCGCCGCCCACGCCGAACAACCCGGCCAGCACGCCGGCGCAGGCACCGAGCAGCAGATAGAGCACAAATTCCACCAGCCTCTCCCCGCCCATCCCCGAAATAAGAGCGGCATGGTAACGGATCCATGGCCCCTGGCTCCACTGAAGACGATGGATGCGAGGGCGATGTGTGGGTAGAGTGGCGAACAGATGTTGTGGCGAGAGAGCAAGCTCGCGCTCGCTCGACTGCGCCCAAGGAGCTGTGTAGGAGCTGTGTAGGAGCTGTCGAGTGCAACGAGGCTGCGATCTTTCCCCAGACACCTGAATCTCAAGCGAAAGATCAAAAGATCAAAAGATCAAAAGATCAAAAGATCAAAAGATCAAAAGATCAAAAGATCAAAAGATCGCAGGCTTCGCCAGCTCCTACAGAGCCCAGCGCGAGCCTTATTTGGTGATTGGCATTTTTAACAGGACGACCTGATGTGTCTGATCGTATTTGCCTGGCGACCCGGCCATGCCCGGCCGCTGATCGTGGCGGCCAACCGCGACGAGTTCTACGCCCGGCCGACCTTGCCCCTGGCCCAGTGGCCTGATGCGCCCCATGTGCATGCCGGTCGCGATCTGGAGGCCGGCGGCACCTGGCTCGGGATTGGCGCCGAGGGACGCTTTGCGGCGCTGACCAACATCCGGGACCCGGGCCAGTTGCCAGCATTCAAGTCGCGCGGCGAACTGGTGGCGCGGTTCCTGGCTGGGAATCTGTCGATTGCCGACTACCTGAGTGAAGTCGTGCCCCGCGCCAGCGAGTATGGCGGGTTCAACCTGCTGCTCGGCGATGGCGTCGAGCTGTGGCACCACAACGCCCGCGATGCCCAGCCGCAGCGGTTGGGCGAGGGGGTCTATGGCTTGTCGAACGCTGGGCTGAACACGCCCTGGCCCAAGTTGCTCAAGGCCCGCGCGGCGCTGGGCGAGGTGTTGGACGATCCGCAGCCCGAGGCACTGCTTACGCTGCTGAACGACCCGCAACCTGCTCCGGTGGCTGAGCTGCCTGATACGGGGGTGGGCGTGGCGACTGAGATGCTGCTGTCGAGTGTGTTCATTACCAGCCCGGCCTACGGGACGCGGGCCAGTACAGCGTTGATTGTCCATGCCGATGGGACGCGGCAGATGGTCGAGCGCAGTTTCGGGCCACATGGGGGGCATTTGGGGGAGGTGGCGCTGCACATTTGATCCAGCCCTGTAGAAGCTGTGTAGGAGCGTAGGAGCGTAGGAGCTGTCGAGTGCAACGAGGCTGCGATCTTTCCCCAGACACTTGAATCTCAAGCGAAAGATCAAAAGATCAAAAGATCAAAAGATCGCAGGCTTCGCCAGCTCCTACAGAGCTCAGCGGGAGCAAGCTCCCTCGCCACAAATGCTCGTTGAACGGTCTAGAGGGTCTTGTTCGAAGCCGGATTGATCATCCGCGCCAACCCCAGGTTCTTCAGCGCCAGTTGCAAGGAGCTGTGGATCACTTGCGGGTTGTCGATGGTCATTACTTCCGCGAGCAATTCCTGGGCCTTGCTGAGGTTGATCTGGCGCAGCATCCACTTCACTTTCGGCAGGTTGGTGGCGTTCATCGACAAACTGTCGAACCCCATCGCCATCAGCAGCACAGCAGCGGCCGGGTCGCCGGCCATTTCGCCGCAGATGCTCACCGGCTTGCCTTCGGCATGGGCGTCACGCACCACGTTCTGCAAGGCTTGCAGCACGGCTGGGTGCAGGTAGTCGTACAGGTCCGCGACCCGTGGGTTGTTACGGTCCACGGCCAGCAGGTACTGGGTCAGGTCGTTGGAACCCACCGACAGGAAGTCCACCTGCCGCGCCAGTTCCTTGGTCTGGTACACCGCTGCCGGAATCTCGATCATCACGCCGACCGGCGGCATCGGCACATCGGTGCCTTCGTCGCGTACTTCGCCCCAGGCCCGGTGGATCAGGTGCAGGGCCTCTTCCAGTTCATGGGTGCCGGAGATCATCGGCAACAGGATGCGCAGGTTGTTCAGGCCTTCGCTGGCCTTGAGCATGGCGCGGGCCTGGACCAGGAAGATTTCCGGGTGGTCGAGCGTCACGCGAATGCCGCGCCAGCCGAGGAACGGGTTGTCTTCCTTGATCGGGAAGTAGGACAGGGACTTGTCGCCGCCGATGTCCAGGCTGCGCATGGTCACCGGTTGCGGGTGGAAGGCGGCCAGTTGTTCGCGGTAGATCGCCAGTTGTTCCTTTTCGCTGGGGAAGCGCTGGTTGATCATGAACGGCACTTCGGTGCGGTACAGGCCCACACCTTCGGCGCCACGCTTCTGCGCCCGGGCCACGTCGGCCAGCAGGCCGGTGTTGACCCACAGCGGCATGCGGTGGCCGTCGAGCGTCACGCACGGCAGGTCCCGCAGCGCGTCCAGTCCCAGGGACAGTTGCTTTTCTTCCTCGACCACATCGGCAAACTGCTTGCGCAGCACTTCGCTGGGGTTGGTATAGACCTCGCCGTGGTAGCCATCGACGATCATCTGGATGCCGTCGACCTTGGAGTACGGCAGGTCCACCAGGCCCATCACCGTCGGGATGCCCATGGCCCGGGCCAGGATCGCCACGTGGGAGTTGCCCGAACCCAATACCGAGACCAGCCCCGCCAGCTTGCCTTCGGGCACTTCGCCGAGCATGGCCGGAGTCAGTTCTTCGCTGACCAGGATGGTGTTGTCGGGGTAGACCAGGGTCTGCTGGCGCTCTTGCTGCAAGTAGGCCAGCAGCCGGCGGCCAAGGTCCTTGACGTCCGAGGCCCGCTCGCGCAGGTAGGCGTCGTCCATCAGTTCGAAACGGTTGACGTGATCGGTCACCACCTGGCGCAGTGCGCCCTGGGCCCACTGGCCGGTCTTGATGACGGTGGTCACTTCGCTGCCCAGCGAGGCATCGTCGAGCATCATCAGGTAAACGTCGAACAGCGCGCGCTCTTCAGGGCGCAGCTGTGTCGCCAGCTTGGCCGACAGGGCACGCATGTCGGCGCGCACGCCCTCAATGGCGGTCTTGAACAGCCCCAGTTCGGCGTCGATATCGGTGATGGTCTTGTCTGGCACCACGTCCAGGTCGGCGGGCGGCAGCATGACCACCGCCGTGCCCACCGCCGCGCCCGGTGAACCCGGTACGCCGACGAACTTGGCTTCCTGGATGCCCTTGCCCTGGCGACCCAGGCCGCTGATCGAGCCAGTGGCCTCGGCGTGGGCGATAACCCCGGCCAGTTGCGCGCTCATGGTCACGAGGAAGGCTTCTTCACCCTCATCGAACTGGCGACGTTCTTTTTGCTGGATGACCAACACGCCGACCACGCGGCGGTGGTGGATGATCGGTGCTCCGAGGAACGAGGCGTAGCGTTCTTCGCCGGTTTCGGCGAAGTAGCGGTAGCGCGGGTGATCCGCGGCGTTTTCGAGGTTCAGGGGTTCTTCGCGCGTGCCGACCAGGCCGACCAGGCCTTCATTGGGGGCCATGCTGACCTTGCCGATCGAGCGCTTGTTCAAGCCCTCGGTGGCCATCAGCACGAAACGGTTGGTCTCGGGGTCCAGCAGGTAGACCGAGCAGACCTGGCTGCCCATGGCCTCTTTGACACGCAATACAATAATCCCCAACGCCGCCTTGAGATCCTTGGCGGAGTTAACTTCCTGGACGATCTTGCGCAGCGTATTGAGCATGGCTCGGGGTCGAACTCCGTCGTCAGTCGCGCGTCAGCAGGCGCGGGGCAAGCTCTTTGAGAGCGCGTCGGTACACTTCGCGCTTGAATGTCACCACCTGGCCCAACGGATACCAATAGCTGACCCAGCGCCAGCCATCGAACTCCGGTTTACCGGTCAAATCCATCCGCACCCGCTGCTCGTTGGAGATCAGGCGCAGGAGAAACCATTTCTGCTTCTGGCCGATGCACAGCGGTTGGCTGTGCGTGCGAACCAGGCGTTGCGGCAAACGATAGCGCAACCAGCCTCGGGTGCAGGCGAGTATTTCGACATCTTCTCGCTCAAGCCCCACTTCTTCGTTCAACTCGCGGTACAAGGCCTCTTCCGGCGTCTCCTGGGGGTTGATCCCGCCCTGGGGAAACTGCCAGGCGTCTTGATTGATACGGCGAGCCCATAGCACCTGCCCTGCATCATTCGTAAGAATGATCCCCACATTGGGACGGAAACCATCGGGGTCGATCACGGCAACAACCTCGCAAACGCATGTCGCCGCATTGTTCCACAAAGGTTGTGAAAGCAGCAACGAGCGTCCCTAGCTTATGTGCACTCTTGTGAAAAGTCCGTATTCTGGACGCCTTTCTTCAGATTTTTCAGCGAGTAACTGCAATGCGGCTGGCTTTATTCGACTTGGACAATACATTGCTGGGCGGCGACAGTGATCACGCGTGGGGCGATTACCTATGCGAGCGTGGTTTTCTCGACGCTGTCGCGTACAAGGCGCGCAACGACGAGTTCTACCAGGATTACCTGGCCGGCAAGCTCGACAATGCCGAGTACCTGAATTTTTGCCTGGAAATCCTCGGCCGTACCGAAATGCACGTGCTGGCCCAATGGCACCTGGACTACATGCGCGACTGCATCGAGCCGATCGTGTTGCCCCAGGCCATCGAGTTGCTTGGAAAGCACCGTGACGCCGGCGACAAGCTGGTGATCATCACCGCCACCAACCGCTTTGTCACCGGGCCGATTGCCGAGCGCCTGGGCGTCGAGACCCTGATCGCCACCGAGTGCGAGATGATCGACGGGCGCTACAGCGGGCGCAGCACGGATGTCCCATGCTTTCGCGAGGGCAAGGTGACCCGGCTTAACCGTTGGCTGGAGGAGACCGGACATTCGCTCGACGGCAGCTATTTTTACAGCGACTCGATGAATGACCTGGCGCTGCTGGAGGTGGTGACGCACCCGGTGGCGGTGGATCCGGATCCGAATCTTCGGGCCGAGGCCCAGAAGCGGGGTTGGCCGGTGATTTCGTTGCGCAATTGACTGTGGGAGCAAGGCTTGCCCGCGATTGGCATTTGTACCTTTGCATCCGCGTAAAGCCAATCGCGGGCAAGCCTTGCTCCCACAGAGTCGCGGGCAAGCCTTGCTCCCACAGAATCGCGGGCAAGCCTTGCTTCCACAGACTGTGTTTTAAACCGGCTTGGCCCCCATCAACCCCGCAATGGCGATAAAGCAGGCAACACTGAACAGTGCCAAGGCAAAGGTAAACTTCCCGCTACTTCCCGGCGCCTTGCGCAATTTGTTCAGTCGCACCATTAGCCAGAACCCCGCCAGCGCCGCCAGGGTGTAGAGCACGCTGGAGGCCAGCAGCCAGGTCTGCCCCAGCGGCCAGCCAACCTGATGCACCATCCACCAGCCTGTGAAGGGCAGGCTCGCCAGTGCCAGGATCATCACCAGCCAGATGAACAGGCGCGGACGTTGCAACGTGCGCGCAGCCGCCGTGGCATCGCCGTTGCGGCGCGTACGCCAGACCCAGGCGGCCAGCCCCAGGGCGCCCGCCAGCAGCACTACGGTGGCGATGGCGTGAGCGATCTTCAGCGCGGTCAATGTTTCCATTGTTGGATTTTCCTTAAGTCTTGCTCACAGCCTAGCCCGGCTTTATCAACCCAGGAACAGTTGATAGGCCGGGTTATCGCTTTCATCCCAGTACGGGTAGCCGATTTCTTCGAGGGCGGCCGGCACCAGGTGGCGCTCATCGTGAGGCACCTGTAGCCCGGCGACCACACGGCCATCCGCCGCGCCATGGTTGCGGTAGTGGAACATCGAGATGTTCCAGCGCCCGCCCAGCTTGTTGAGGAAGTTGAACAGCGCCCCCGGGCGTTCCGGGAATTCGAAGCGCAGCACCACTTCATCGATGACATGGGCGGCATGCCCGCCGACCATGTGGCGAATGTGCAACTTGGCCAGTTCGTTGTCGGTCAGGTCCAGCACCGGGAACCCTTGATCGGTCAGGCTGGCGATCAGCGCGCTGCGCGGGTCGTTTTCCGGGTGGGTCTGCACACCAACGAAGATGTGCGCTTCGCTGCCGGTGTTGTAGCGATAGTTGAATTCGGTGATCTGGCGCTTGCCGACGGCTTCGCAGAACGCCTTGAAGCTGCCCGGTTTCTCGGGAATGGTCACGGCGATGATCGCTTCGCGGCCCTCGCCCAGTTCGGCGCGTTCGGCAACGTGGCGCAAGCGGTCGAAGTTGACGTTGGCACCGGAATCGATGGCCACCAGGGTCTGGCCGCTGATGCCTCGTGATTCGACGTATTTCTTGATCCCGGCCACGCCCAAGGCGCCGGCAGGTTCGGTGATCGAGCGGGTATCGTCGTAGATATCCTTGATCGCAGCGCAGATCTCGTCGGTGCTGACGGTGATCACTTCGTCCACGTAGTGTTTGCAGATATCGAAGGTGTGCTGGCCGATCTGCGCCACGGCGACGCCGTCGGCGAACAGTCCCACGGTCGGCAGGACCACGCGCTCGCCAGCAGCCATGGCCGCTTGCAGGCAATTGGAGTCGTCCGGCTCGACGCCGATGACCTTGATGTCCGGGCGCAGGTATTTCACGTAGGCCGCGATTCCGGCAATCAGCCCGCCACCGCCCACCGGGACGAAGATCGCATCCAGGCGCCCCGGGTGTTGGCGCAGGATTTCCATCGCCACCGTGCCCTGCCCGGCAATGGTGTGGGGATCGTCATACGGGTGGATGTAGACGTAGCCTTTTTCGTCGACCAGTTTCAGCGAATAGGCCAGGGCTTCGGGGAACGAATCACCGTGCAGCACCACTTTGCCGCCCCGTGAGCGCACGCCTTCGACCTTGATTTCCGGGGTGGTCTTGGGCATCACGATGGTGGCCTTGACGCCCAGCACCTTGGCCGCCAGGGCCAGGCCCTGGGCATGGTTGCCCGCCGACGCCGTGACCACGCCGCGTGCGCGCTCTTCGTCGCTGAGCTGGGTCAGCTTGTTGTAGGCCCCGCGAATCTTGAACGAGAACACCGGCTGCAAGTCTTCGCGCTTGAGCAGGATGCTGTTGCCCAGCCGCTCGGAGAGCTGGCGAGCGGCCTGCAGCGGGGTTTCTACGGCAACGTCGTAAACGCGCGAGGTGAGGATCTTTTTGACGTACTGTTCAAGCATCGGAAAGCATCACTGAGCGGGTTGGGCAGGGCCAAGGAGTCTAACCCGGCTTTTAGCTGGGCGACCACACGAATCCCAAGGTTTTGTTGGGTTATACTCACGCCCCTCTTTACTTCCTGCCCGCTTTCGGAGCTCGCATGACCCAGGATCAACTCAAACAGGCCGTGGCCCAGGCCGCCGTCGACCTCATCCTCCCGAAGCTGGATGACAAGAGCGTCGTCGGGGTTGGCACCGGCTCTACGGCCAATTGCTTCATCGACGCGCTGGCGCAACACAAGGGCGCGTTCGACGGCGCGGTGGCCAGCTCCGAAGCAACCGCCGCGCGCCTCAAGGGCCACGGGATCCCGGTGTACGAGCTCAACACCGTGAGCGACCTGGAGTTCTACATCGACGGTGCCGACGAAAGCGACGCGCACCTGAACCTGATCAAGGGCGGCGGCGCGGCCCTGACTCGCGAGAAGATCGTCGCGGCCGTGGCCAAGACCTTCATCTGCATCGCCGACGCCAGCAAGCTGGTGCCTGTGCTTGGCGCGTTCCCCTTGCCGGTGGAAGTCATTCCCATGGCCCGCAGCCATGTGGCCCGCCAACTGGTGAAGCTGGGCGGCGATCCGGTGTATCGCGAAGGCGTGCTGACCGACAACGGCAACATCATCCTGGACGTGCACAACCTGCAGATCACCAACCCGGTGGAACTGGAAAGCCAGATCAACGCCATCGTGGGCGTGGTCACCAACGGTTTGTTCGCGGCACGTCCTGCGGATGTGCTGTTGCTGGGGACCCCTGAAGGGGTGAAGACCCTGCGGGCGGAATAACCTGCTCTTTTGAGTGAGTAACCCTTGTGGGAGCGAGCTTGCTCGCTCCCACAAGGGTTTGTAGTTCAGGGTAAGTGGATCAAGGCTGCGGCTTCTTGAACACGTAGAACAGATTCGGCTCGCTCACCAGATACAGGTTGCCATCGTCATCCATGGCCAGGCCTTCGGCCTGGGGCACGGTTTTTTGCAGGCCCTGGCGGCCCTTGCTCAACGACAGCGTGCTCAACGGCCGGCCGTTGATATCCAATTCGATAATTAACCGCGACTCCTCGGACAGCGCCAGCAAATGGCCGCTGCGTTCGTCGTATTGCAGGCTTGAGAGGTCGCGCACGAACAACCCGGCATCGCGCTTGGGGTTGTTGATCACATGGACTGCGTAGGACTTTTCTGGATTGTGGTGGGGAAACCCATGCACTTCATAAATCAGCATCGGGTCGCGTTCCTTCGCCACGAACAGGCGTTTGCCCACTGAGTCGTAGGCCAGCCCTTCGAACCCCTTGTTGCCGCTCATGTGCACGCCCAGGGTCATCTGTTCGGCTTCGGCGGCGTCGAGGAATTGGGTGTCGTCGTCCAGGTGAATCTTGATCAGGCGCTGCTGGCGCTCGTCGGTGATGACGTAGATGTCTTCGCTGATGAATTCCACCGCCTCCGGATCGCCAAAGCCGATCAGGGTGATGCGCCGCAAAATCTTGCCGTCCAGCGACAACTCGACCAGCTCGGCATTTTGATTGGTGACGGTGAACAGGCTCTTGCGGATCGGATCGAACGTCAGCGCTGAAACGTCATCGTCCAGGCCTTCGATCACCTGCGCCTCAACCGTGACCCGGTATTGGTCCAGGGCAATGGCCTGCTCGCTGGTGGTTTTCCAGAGGGTGTTGAGGTTGAACCAGGCGCGTTCGAACAGGCGCAGGTGCTGACCGGCGGCGATCAGGAGAGTCAGCGCCAGCGTCAGGAGAATCAGGATCACCGGCTTGGGATGGGCGAGTCGACGCATGTTGGGGTGGGCTCGGATAAGAACAGGACCGTGGAAATATCACGACTGCCTGAACTGAAGCTTAATGGCTGTGTGCCACACCCTACAACGAAGGAAGATTTATCCTACAGAGTTAGTGCTGTCAGCGCTGTTTTTCGAAACGATAGAACAGATTCGGCTCGCTGACCATGTACAGGTTGCCGGCTTCATCGACGGTGACGCCTTCGGCGCGAGGGATTGTGTCCTTCAAGCCGTTGAAGCCGCCCAGCAAGGTCATGAAGCTGACCTGCTCGCCTTTTTCGTCCAGTTCCAGCAGCAGATGGGAGTCGGCCGAAAGCACCAGCATGTGACCTGTGCGCGGATCGACCGCCAGTGCCGAGAGGTTGCGCAGGTCCAGTTCATTGCTGACATGGATCTGCTTGTCGCCCTTGAGCGACTGGCTGCCATCGCTTTTCCAGGTGAACAGCGCCGGCGGGCGTTCCTCTCCGAGCACCAGTTGCTGGTTGCGCGGGTCCCAGACGATCGCTTCGAACCCTTTGTTCTGGTTCTTGGATGGACCGAGATCATGGTGGGGGAAGTCGGCATTGTTCAGTTCGCGGGTATCGGCATCAATGTGAACGATGGTCAGCGTGTGACTTCGTTCGTCAGTGATGGCCAGCAGGCCGTTTTCCATATAGGCCACGCCCTCGGGGTTGCTCCAGCCCACCAAGGGCATCTTGCGCAGCACGTCGCCTTGCAGGGTCAGTTCCACCAGGAATGGGTGTTTGCCCATGACGGCGAACAGGGTCTTGGTCTGCGGGTTGTAGGTCACATCGGACGCTTCGTCCTTCTCCATGCCCAGTAGCGGCTTGGCGTCGATCACGGCGCGGTAGTCCGGCAGCCAGACGCTCTCCTGGCGCTGGGCCGGGCTCTGGAAGTGTTCCGATAGCCAAAGTAGGCCGCGGTCGTCCCAGTGCATCGCGAACGCCAAGCCATAGGCGGCGGCCACCGCCAACAGCGACCAAGCGTACCAGGGCAGGGCAAAGCGGGAGCGGCGGGCAGGTTTGGCGGCAGACAGTGCTTGGGTTTTGGCCATCGGGGAATGCGTTCCAGAAAATTCGGCTAGGGGAGTGGCTGGCTCAGATGCCGCATTCCCCGGAATTATCCGGATGGCATGTGAAAAAAACGGTAAATGGTGGGAGATGCGCCCTGTATACGCTGTGGGAGCGAGCTTGCTCGCGATAGCGGTGTGTCAGCCAACATCAGATGTGATGGCCTCATCGCGAGCAAGGGCGCACAGGTTCAGCGTTTAGCGAACGCTGCTTTCGAAGCGGCTCGCCCCGGGCAGTTCCAGGATCAGTTCATCGCCTGCATTCAGCGGCCCGACGCCCGCCGGGGTGCCAGTGAGGATCACGTCGCCGGCCTGCAGCGAGAAGCAGCCGGCCATGTACTGGATCATCGGCACGATGGGGTTGAGCATCAGGCTGCTGTTGCCGTCCTGGCGCACTTCACCGTTGATGGTCAGGCGCACGGGGATGTCGGTCAGGTCGGCAAAAGTATCCTTCGAGACAAATGGAGCGATCACTGCCGCGCCGTCGAAGGACTTGGCCACTTCCCACGGCAGGCCCTTGGCCTTGAGCTCGGCCTGTTTGTCCCGCAAGGTCAGGTCCAGGGCCGGTGCAAAGCCGGAGATCGCGTCCAGTACTTCTTCAACGCTGGGCTTGGTCGATAGCGGCTTGCCGATCAGCACCGCGATTTCCGCCTCGTAGTGCACCGCGCCGCGCTCGGCAGGAATGCTGAAACCGCCTTCCAGCGGCACGACGCAACTGCCCGGCTTGATGAACAGCAAGGGTTCGGTGGGCACCGGGTTATCCAGTTCCTTTGCATGTTCGGCGTAGTTACGGCCAATGCACACCACTTTCCCCACCGGGAAATGAATACGGGTACCGTCGACATACTGGTGCTGATAGCTCATTACCGACTCCTGCTTCTGGGATTCATCAGGTGTTTTTAGGCGTCAAATCGCGAAAATCTTGCCCGGGTTCATGATGCCGTTCGGGTCGAATACCGCCTTCACGGCTTTCATGTATTCGATCTCCACGGGTGAACGACTATAGGTCAGGTAGTCGCGCTTGGTCATGCCCACGCCGTGTTCGGCGGAAATCGAGCCGTTGTACTTCTCGACGGTTTCAAAGACCCATTTGTTCACGGTCGCGCACTTGGCGAAGAACTCGTCCTTGCTCAGGTTTTCCGGCTTGAGGATGTTCAGGTGCAGGTTGCCGTCGCCGATGTGGCCGAACCAGACGATTTCGAAGTCCGGGTAATGTTCGCCGACGATCGCGTCGATTTCCTGTAAAAACGCCGGGACTTTCGAGACGGTCACCGAAATATCGTTCTTGTACGGCGTCCAGTGGGAGATGGTCTCGGAGATGTATTCGCGCAGCTTCCACAGGTTTTGCAGTTGGGTTTCGCTCTGGCTCATCACGCCGTCCAGCACCCAGCCTTGCTCCACGCAATGCTCGAAGGTTTCCAGGGCGTGGTTGGCGACTTCTTCGGTGGTGGCTTCGAATTCCAGCAGGGCGTAGAACGGGCACTCGGTTTCGAACGGTGCCGGCACGTCGCCGCGAGCGAGGACCTTGGCCAGGGCCTTGTCGGAGAAAAATTCGAAGGCGGTCAGGTCGAGCTTGCCCTGGAAGGCGTGCAGCACCGGCATGATCGAATCGAAGTCCGGCGTGCCGAGTACCATGGCGGTGAGGTTTTTCGGTGCACGGTCCAGGCGCATGGTGGCCTCGACCACGAAGCCCAGGGTGCCCTCGGCGCCGATGAACAGCTGCCGCAAGTCATAGCCGGTGGCGTTCTTGATCAGGTCCTTGTTCAGCTCCAGCAAATCGCCCTTGCCGGTGACGACCTTCATGCCCGCCACCCAGTTGCGGGTCATGCCGTAGCGAATGACCTTGATCCCGCCGGCATTGGTGCCGATATTGCCACCAATCTGGCTGGAGCCTGCCGAAGCGAAGTCTACCGGGTAGTACAGGCCATGTTCTTCGGCCTTGTTCTGCAGCTGTTCGGTGACCACGCCCGGCTGGCAGACGGCGGTGCGGTCGGTGAGGTTCACGTCGAGCACCTGGTTCATGTAGTCGAACGACACGACCACTTCGCCGTTGGCCGCGACCGCTGCGGCGGAAAGCCCGGTGCGCCCGCCCGATGGCACCAGCGCGATTTTGTGCGCGTTGGCCCAGCGCACGATGGCCTGGACTTGCTCAGTGGTCTTGGGGAAGACGATGGCGCTTGGCGCCGGGGCGAAGTGCTTGGTCCAATCCTTGCCGTAAGCGTTCAGGGAGTCGGCATCGGTCAGGACCTTGCCAGGCTCAACCAGGGTCTTCAGCTCATCTATCAGGGCAGGATTGGTCATCGACAGAACTCTCGAACAATTCATGGTCATCCTGAGAACGCTTCACGTCGCAGGAATGAGTGTTTAGCGGGGTGCATATGCTAGCATACCGACCCCGCAGCGTAGTGCCCAACGGCTGTTCTGCGGCGACGGCTGTCATGCCGGTCGGGCCAGCATGCGCTGTCCGATTCCCTGCCATTTTTCTCCGGGACACAGGTTTACGCAGATGAGCAAGACTTCTCTCGATAAGAGCAAGATCAAGTTCCTTCTTCTCGAAGGCGTCCACCAATCGGCTGTCGACGTCCTCAAGTCGGCGGGCTACACCAGCATCGAGTACATCACCAGTTCTCTGCCGCAAGACCAGCTCAAGGAAAAGATCGCCGATGCTCACTTCATCGGCATTCGCTCCCGTACCCAACTGACCGAAGAGATCTTCGACCACGCCAAGAAACTGGTGGCGGTCGGCTGCTTCTGCATTGGCACCAACCAGGTTGACCTCAACGCGGCGCGCGAGCGCGGTATCGCGGTGTTCAACGCGCCGTACTCCAACACCCGTTCCGTTGCCGAACTGGTGCTGGCCGAAGCGATCCTGCTGCTGCGCGGCATCCCTGAGAAGAACGCTTCCTGCCACCGTGGTGGCTGGATCAAGAGTGCGGCCAACTCCTTCGAAATCCGTGGCAAGAAGCTGGGTATCGTTGGCTACGGCTCGATCGGCACCCAGTTGTCGGTACTGGCTGAAGGCCTTGGCATGCAGGTGTTCTTCTATGACACCGTGACCAAGCTGCCCCTGGGCAACGCCACCCAGGTCAACAACCTGCATGAGTTGCTGGGCATGTCCGACATCGTGACCCTGCACGTGCCGGAAACCGCTGCCACCCAGTGGATGATCGGCGAGAAGGAAATCCGTGCCATCAAGAAGGGCGGGATCCTGATCAACGCCGCGCGTGGCACCGTGGTCGAGCTCGACGCCCTGGCCGACGCGATCAAGGACAAGCACCTGATCGGCGCCGCCATCGACGTGTTCCCGGTGGAGCCACGTTCCAACGACGACATCTTCGAAAGCCCGCTGCGTGGCCTGGACAACGTGATCCTGACTCCGCACATCGGCGGCTCCACCGCTGAAGCCCAGGCCAACATCGGCCTGGAAGTGGCGGAAAAACTGGTCAAGTACAGCGACAACGGTACTTCGGTATCGTCCGTGAACTTCCCGGAAGTGGCCCTGCCGGCCCACCCTGGCAAGCACCGCTTGCTGCACATCCACGAAAACATCCCGGGTGTGATGAGCGAGATCAACAAGGTCTTCGCCGAAAACGGCATCAACATTTCCGGTCAGTTCCTGCAGACCAACGAGAAAGTCGGCTACGTCGTGATCGACGTCGACGCCGAATACTCGGACCTGGCGCAAGAAAAGCTGCAGCACATCAACGGCACCATTCGTTGCCGCGTGTTGTTCTAAGCCGGTCTGGCTTGCAATAAAAAACGGGAGCCCCAAAAGGGCTCCCGTTTTTTATTGCCTGACACCGTGTTACTTCACGTTGACTTTGATTTTCTCGGACACGATCGACGGATCGAACGGCATGTGGCCGCTGTCACCCAGGATCAATTGCAAGGTGTGCTTGCCCGGGGCCAGTTTGATGGTGGCCTGGGTTTGCGCCTTGCCGAAGTGCATGTGGTTGGCGTCGTTTGGAATCGGTGCGCCGGCGGCAGGCAGTTTGTCGACATCGATCAGCAAATGGTGATGGCCGGTGTTCTTGGTCATATCGCCCGCCGGGGCCAGGGCGATATTCTTGACGCCGAACTTGACCGTGAACTCCTGGGCGACGGTGGCGCCGTCTGCCGGGGAAACGATGAACACTTCTGCATCTTTGGGCGCCGGGGTCGCGGCGGTTGCCAGCATCGAAGCGCCCAGTAACAGGCCGGTCAACGCGGCACGAGACATAAAACTTTTCATTTTTTTCTCCAGTTTTTCCATGAAATCCGCCTGGCCATGACAACTTCATGACCAATCGTTGTCGAAGCCTGCAACAACCATAGCAAAGCGAGCCTGAAACGAGCGTCGCTTGTATAAATACCTAGGAGTGACCATGCGCTTTCTGCCTGGCCTGATTTGCCTGCTACCCCTTTTGAGTCCCCTGGCTCATGCCGAACTGATCGATGACGTCAATGACCGTGGCGAACTGCGCATTGCCTTGGAGGCCAACACCGCGCCCTTCAACTTCAAGGAAGACGGCAAGCTCACCGGTTTCGAAGTGGAACTGGGCGAAATGCTTGCCAGTGAGCTCGATGTACGCCCCGACTTCGTGGTCACCGATGCCGGGGACCTGCTGAGCGGGGTAGAGAGCGGCAAGTACGACGTCGCCATCAACCACATAGCAATGACCCCGGAACTGGCGGAACGTTTCGATCTCAGTGCTGCTTACAGCCATCCGGATGCACAGCTGCTGGCGGGCAAGGATGAGACGCCACGCCCGTTGGTCTTGGCGCAGTCGTTCCAGCCAGAAAAAAAGAGCGACCCGGCACCGAGCCTGGTGATCCCGTTCCAGAAGGGCAACCCGGCGTTCAAAGCCAGCCTGGACAACGCCCTGGCACGTATCAAGGATGATGGGCGGTTGGAGAAGTTGTCGCAGAAGTGGTTGGGTCGGTAGGAGCTGACGAGTGGAACGAGGCTGCGATCTTTCCAAGGACGCTTGAATCTCAAGCAAAAGAGCAAAAGATCAAAAGATCGCAGGCTTCGCCAGCTCCTACGGGGGATGGGTATTCAATCCTTACGCCAGACACTCGCCAACCAAGGCTGTTGCTCGCGCGGCAGCCCCGCCGGTCGGTAGTAATGCTCCAGTTCCACGAAGCCTGCATCGCCCAGCAGCGTGCGCCAGGCCGCGAGGTCGTGGTAGGCGCCGAAGCGCTGGCCGTTCCAGCCCTCCTGGTTTTCGCCCCGCGGGTTTGAGCTGAACAGCACGCCGCCGGGCTTGAGCGTGGCGTGCAGTTGCTTGAGCACCCGAGGCAGTTCCTGGACGGGAACATGAAACAGCACCGCGTTGGCGAAAATCCCGTCAAAACGCTCGGCCGGCAGGTCGAGTTCCAGGAAGTCCTGTTGCCACACCTCACAGCCGCTGTCCTGGCGCGCCATCCGGGCAAACTCTTCTGAACCGTCGAGGCCGACCGCGACATGGCCCAGGGCCGTGAACGTGCGCAAGTCGCGCCCCGGGCCGCAGCCCAAATCCAGGATGTGCAGCGGTGCCTGGCCTTGGATATGGCGCAGCAAGGCGTCGATGTTCTGGCTGACATCGTGATCGCGGGTGCCTTCGCGAAAGCTTTCTGCCACGGCGTTGTAATGGCCCAGGGTCGTGGCAGTGATGGCGTGCAGGTCTTCGCTGGTGTGCTTCATGATTGCGGGCTTAGGTGGGGAACGTCAGCCGACTATACCGCAAGCGCACTGGTCTGCCTGTGGGAGCAAGCTTTGCTCCCACAGGTCAGCGCTTGTTCAAAGAAACGCCGCGTTGAATGCGGCGAGCGAAATCAAGAATGTCCGGTGGTCCGGTGTATATACCCTGAATGCGTATAAATTTGGCTTTCAGGGCGATGGATAGAGGGCTTTTGCCGGGGGATGTTGCGGCTCGACACAAAAGCCTCTTCAGAGTGTTCATGTTCGATGACGTGGCTCGGCCGCCATGAGGACTTCTTTCGGCGGGTTTTTCAGATACGGATTGACGCACCCGATCTTCAACGTCCGTGGCGGTGCCCAGTGGGAGTTGTTGCCCACGCGGTCGAGGATGCAGTAGGTCACTTCCAGGCGCAGGTCTTCTCCCGCCTCCAGGATGATCTGCGGCGGGACCCAGATATTGATTGGCTGGCCGACCTCGCTGGCGGTGACGGCAGGCAGGTCCATGCGCACATCGCCCCAGCGCAGGGTCACGGCATCGCCGGCGGCCATGTTCAGGTAGGGCTCGATGGTCAGCGGTACCCCGCGCTTGATCTGGTTGGGGTTCACCCCTTGGCGTCGGATAGTGCCGGGAATGCGCACTGGCGCCAGCCCCTGGTTTTCATCGCCGCTCAGGGCCGACGGCTGCCCGCCGGGGCAATCGAGCTTGGCGTGTACCCGCTGCTTGGCTGACAGCGCCGGTCCACGCCCGACCTGCATCACCCGATAATGGATGCGCGAGGCTCCATTGACGATGAAACTTTCCGGGACCCGCATCGTGATGCCGCCTGGTACATCTGCCTGCGACAGCAAGCGCGAGCCGACGTAGCAGTTGTCCCAGAACAGTTCGATCAGGTCTCCCGCATCCATGCCGGGGTAGGGCGCAATGGCAACCTCCAAGTGGGCGGCGCTGGCGATATTGATGCCGGTAGGGTGGGCATTGGCCAAGGTGGGGGCAGCCAACTCAGGACTTTTCGACTTACATGTCATGGTGTTCTCCTTGATACTTGAAAACTAAGTCCGTTTCGGGAAGATCAACGGCGATGACTAATCGCGACATATCTTATGTGTGCAGCCATATAGGCTAGGCTGCGCCTAGTCACTGTGCAGAAAATAAATAATGTGCATCGCCTGTTGGTCACTAGATAAGGGCTCAATAGTTTCAGTGTCAATAGAGGCACTTGCTTAATAATTAATTATGATGGGCTTCAGAAACATCCTACGCATTCATGTTAATAATGCGCGGCCTCACAAGCTCTTTTCCTAGGCCTGCCGGTTTATGGAAAAGGCTCGAATGGAGGGCTTGAGACTAAATGGAAGAAGCGCTTGGGCCGCAGGGAAGTGTTACCAGTGGTATGTCCATGCCGCACAGGGTGCGGTCGAGGATGTTGGGTAAGCCTAAGTTTCAAGTTGTTTCGTCATGGCGCCAAGTTGACTGCGGTGTTGGCTTGAGTGTGTTGTCGCAGCCTCACTTCCATCCCTGGAAGTGATGACGCTGTCCATAACTTACTGGGCGCCGTGTCCGGCGGAGAGGAACTTGCTGAGGAACTGTCGCGTGCGTTCTTCCTTGGGTGCTGCAAACAAGGCCTTGGCTTCGCCTTGTTCGACGATCACGCCTTTGTCGAAAAACACCACGCGGTTGGCCACGTCCCGGGCGAAGCCCATTTCGTGGGTCACGATGACCATGGTGCGTTTTTCTTCGGCCAAGCCGCGAATGGTTGCCAGCACCTCGCCCACCAGTTCCGGATCGAGGGCCGAGGTCGGCTCGTCGAACAGGATCACTGCCGGTTCCATCGCCAACGCTCGGGCAATCGCCACGCGCTGTTGCTGGCCGCCGGAAAGGCGCCGTGGATAGGCGTCCTCCTTGCCGGCCAGCCCGACCTTGGCCAAGAGCTTGCGCCCCAGGGCTTCGGCTTCGGCGCGGGGCACTTTCTTCACCACCTGCGGGCCTTCAGTGACGTTTTCCAATGCGGTGCGATGGGGAAACAGGTTGAAGTTCTGGAACACGAAGCCCACCTGCTGGCGCAAACGGCGGACCAGGCCCTGTTGCTGGTTCAGCGGACGACTGCCATCGATCTCGATGTCGCCGACCTTGATCCGGCCACTGGTAGGTTCTTCGAGGAAGTTCAAACAGCGCAGGAAGGTGGTCTTGCCCGAGCCGCTGGGGCCGATGATCGCAACCACTTCGCCTTCTTCGATCTTCAGGTCGATGCCATTGAGCACCACCTGGCCCTTGAACTGCTTTGTCAGTTTTTCCACGACAATCATGGGTCAGGACTCCTGGTCATGCCGATTGACCCGGGCTTCCAGGACGTTCTGCAGGTGCGAGAGCACGCTGGCCAGAACCCAATAGATCAGCGCGGCGGCAAGGTACATGGTGAAGATTTCGAAGGTTCGCGCGGTGATCAACTGCGCCTGGCGGAACAGCTCCGGTACCTGGATGGTCGCCGCCAGCGCGGTGTCCTTGACCAGGGAAATGAAGCTGTTGCCCAACGGTGGCAGGGCTGTGCGTGCTGCTTGCGGCAGGATGGCCCGGCGCAGGGTCTGGGCGCGGGTCATGCCAATGCTTGCCGCCGCTTCCCACTGGCCGCGCTCGATGGAGCTGATGGCGGCCCGCAGGATTTCACACGCGTAGGCGGCCATGTTCAGCGAGAAACCGATCAGGGCCGCCGGCAGCGGATCCAGCTCGATGCCCAGTTGCGGCAACCCGTAATAGATCACGAACAGCTGCACCAGCAACGGCGTGCCACGAAAGAACGACACGTAGATGCGGGCGATCCAGTTCACCAGTTTGAAGCGCGACAGGCGCATCAGCGCCAGGCCGAACCCCAGCAGCAAGCCGAAAAACATGCCGCCCAGGCTGAGGAAGACCGTGTAATACGCGCCCTTGAGCAGGAAGGGCGCGGAGTCCAGTGCGAGTTGAAGAGCTGCTTCCATTATTGGGTAACGTCAGCGCTGAAGTATTTTTCCGAAAGCTTTTTCAGCGTACCGTCGGCGCGCAGTTTTTCGATGGCCTTGTTCACGGCTGCCAACAGCTCAGGCTCGCCTTTGCGCAGGGCAATACCGGACTCCAGGCGCGAAAAGGCTTCGCTGGTGACAGTGGTGTCCTTGGCTTTCTTGGCGTATTCCAGTGCGGCCAGGCGGTCGATCAGGATGGTGTCGATACGACCGACGCGCAGGTCCTGGAACTTGGTTGGGTCGTCATCGTAGGTTTTGACTTGGGCGCCCGGTACTTCTGCCTTGACCCACTGTTCGTAGTTGGTGCCCAGGCCCACGCCGACTTTTTTACCATCCAGGTCGGCGGCCTTCTTGATGTTCAGCTCGGCGGCTTTCTTGGTCAGTACCAGCGCCTGAATCCCGGAAACGGTATACGGCGTGGAGAAGTCATATTTTTTCTTGCGCTCTTCGGAAATGGTCACCTGGTTGACCACTGCGTCCAGGCGCTTGGATTCCAGGGCCGCGAGAATGCCGGCCCATGGGGTCGTCTGCAGCTTGACCTTCACACCCAGTTCCTTGGCCAGGGCTTCGGAGAACTCCACTTCGAAGCCGGTCAGCTTGCCGCTTTCATCAACGAAACTGAACGGTGGATAAGTGCCTTCCAAGCCGATCTTGATTTCGCCGGCGTCCTTGATTTTTTGCAGCTGCTCACCGGCAACCGCTTGCCCCAACAGCCCGGCACTCAATGCCAGGCCCAGCGAACCTACCAACAGGTTGCGACGTAATGCGGAAAAATTCATGACAAGCCCCTGTGTTTTCTTATGAAGAGGTTATTTTGGCTGAGATAAGGCGTAGCCGCGATCCGAAAAGATTGCCACATCCTGCCTTAAAGCAGCTTGGGCGTCTCGCGGCAAATGCACTTGCGGCGAGACTATAGGATGGCTTTTATAGATTGGAAAATAATATTAAATCAAGCATTTATGTTTATTTGGAATGAGGCCCTGTGGGAGCGAGCTTGCTCGCGATCGCGGTATGTCAGCCCCATAAATTTCGGCTGACCCACCGTATCGCGAGCAAGCTCGCTCCCACAAAAGCCTTCCTCCGAAGTCTGCACTACGCCTGGAACGTCGCGCTGTAGGCAAACAACGCCGGTGCACCGCCGGTGTGCAGGAAGATGATCGGGCCTTCGTCGAAACGGTCGCGACCCAGGCCGTCGAGCAGGCCGGCCATGGCCTTGCCGGTGTAGACCGGATCGAGCAGCAGCCCTTCCTGGCTGGCCAGCAGCTTGACCGCCGCCAGTGTCCCGGCGTTCGGTTCACCGTAGCGGGGGGCGAAATATTCGTCCCACAGGTTCACTTTGAACGCGTCTGGAAGGGCGACTTCGAGCAACGCTGCCGTGCGCTCGGCCAGGCCCTGGACCTTCGGGAACTGGTCCTCCTCGCTGCGCGAAACCGTGACGCCGATGACAGGCAGTGCCGGCAGGGCTTCACTCAGTGCCAGCGCCAGGCCGCTGTGGGTGCCGGCACTGCCCGAGGCCAGTACCACGGCGGCAAATTCAATCCCGGTGTCCTTGATCTGCTCGGCCAGTTCCAGGCCGGCGCGCACATAACCCAGCGCGCCCAAGGCGTTCGAACCACCAATCGGCACCAGGTAGGGTTTTTTCCCGTTGCTGCGCAGGCGACCGGCCAGGGCCTGTAGCTGCTCATCGGCGTTGTCCAGGTTGTCCACCAGTTCGATCTTGGCGTCGAACAGCTCCAGCAGCAGCCGGTTGCCGTTGCCCAGGTAATTGCTGTCTTCGGTGCCAATGGGGTTTTCCAGCAAGGCCACGCAACCCAGGCCCAGCTTCGCGGCCAGGGCGGCGGTCTGGCGCACATGGTTGGACTGGATCGCCCCGGCGGTGATGAGGGTATCGGCGCCCTGGGCGATCGCATCGGCGGCCAGGTATTCAAGCTTGCGCAGTTTGTTGCCGCCCATGGCCAGGGGCGTCAGGTCGTCACGCTTGACATAGATGTCCCGGCCAAGCCAGGTGGAGAGGCGGTCGAGTTTTTCCAGCGGTGTCGGATGGCCGAGCAGGTCGAGACGGTTAAAGCGAGACAGCTGTTCTTTGATCATGGGTCCGTACTGGTTGTAGGCGATGCCTGGACTATAGGCACGGCGATATTCATGGGCAACCGGCATGTTTTTATTCGAGCGTGGATCTGGCGACAACGTCGTCGGTTTGGCCCGCACTGATCTGTGGGAGCGGGCTTGGCGCCAGTGAACGAATGCTCTACTGGCAACGTCATACCCTCCCGTAGGCTTGCGTAGGAAACATGCCGCTGAGCCCTGCGATTAGTCCTTAGCTAGCTATTCATGTTTAACTTGAACGCTCATTCAAGTTAAACCGTCGGTTTGCTGCCCGCTCACAACAGGAGGCTTGCCTTTGCCGAGTCCGTTTTCGACCGTCACGATTCTTTTTCCCGAGGTGCTCGTTTCATGAGTGCCTCGTCCGTTCCACCCAGCGGCCTGGTCCGCATGAACCCGCCGGTCTTTTACTTCGCCGCGACCTTTATCCTGCTGTTCGGCCTGGTGGTGATTGCCATGCCCGCGCAGGCCGGCGCATGGCTGCTGGCTGCGCAGAACTGGGCGGCCAACACGGTCGGCTGGTACTACATGCTGGCGATGACGTTGTATCTGGTCTTCGTGGTGGTCACCGCCTTGTCCGGCTACGGCAAGATCAAGCTCGGTGCCGACCACGACGAACCAGAATTCAGTTATCTGTCCTGGGCCGGCATGCTGTTCGCCGCCGGCATCAGCATCACCCTGTTTTTCTTCTGCGTGTCCGAGCCGCTGACCCACATGGTCCAGCCGCCCCAGGGCGAAGCCGGGACGGCCGAGGCGGCGCGCCAGGCCATGCAGATCCTGTTCTTGCATTGGGGGCTGCATGGCTGGGGCGTTTTTGCGTTCGTCGGCATGGCCCTGGCGTACTTCGCCTACCGGCACAATTTGCCACTGGCCCTGCGTTCAGCGTTGTATCCGTTGATCGGCAAGCGCATCAACGGCCCCATCGGCTACGCCGTGGACGGCTTCGGCATTATCGCCACGGTGTTCGGCCTCGGCGCGGACATGGGCTTTGGTGTGCTGCACCTCAATTCCGGGCTCGACTATCTGTTCGGCATCGCCCACACACAGTGGATTCAGGTCGGCCTGATCGTGCTGATGATGGGCGCGGCGATCATTGTGGCGGTGGCCGGTGTCGACAAGGGCGTGCGGGTCATGTCCGACATCAACATGCTGCTGGCCTGTGCGTTGCTGCTGTTCGTACTGTTCGCCGGGCCCACCCAGCATTTGCTCAACACCTTGATCCAGAACATCGGCGATTACCTTGGCGCTCTGCCAATGAAGAGCTTCGACCTGTACGCCTACAACGAACCGAGCGACTGGCTGGGCGGCTGGACGGTGTTCTACTGGGCCTGGTGGATCGCCTGGTCGCCGTTCGTGGGGCTGTTCATCGCGCGGATTTCCCGTGGCCGCACCATTCGTGAATTCGTGTTTGGCGTGCTGCTGATTCCCCTGGGTTTCACCCTGGCGTGGATGTCGATCTTCGGCAACAGCGCCATCGACCAAGTGCTGAACCACGGCATGAGCGCCCTGGGCATGTCTGCCCTGGAAAACCCATCGATGAGCCTTTACCTGCTGCTGGAAACCTACCCCTGGAGCAAGACCGTCATCGCGGTCACCGTGTTCATCAGCTTCGTGTTCTTCGTCACGTCCGCCGACTCGGGCACCGTGGTGCTGTCGACGTTGTCGGCCAAGGGCGGCAACCCCGATGAGGACGGGCCGAAATGGCTGCGGGTGTTCTGGGGTGCGATGACGGCCCTGGTGACCAGTGCGTTGCTGTTCTCCGGCAGCATCGATGCCTTGAAATCGGCAGTGGTGCTGACGTCCTTGCCGTTCTCGTTGATTCTGCTGCTGATGATGTGGGGCCTGCACAAGGCGTTCTACTTGGAGTCGCAGAAGCAGATCGCGCAATTGCACTCCCTGGCGCCGGTGTCGGGTTCACGACGGGGCACGGGCGGCTGGCGCCAGCGCTTGAGCCAGGCGGTGCATTTTCCGTCCCGTGATGAGGTGTACCGTTTCCTCGACACGACGGTGCGCCCGGCCATTGAAGAAGTGACGGCGGTGTTCGTCGAAAAGGGCCTGACGGTGGTGACCCAGCCCGACCCGGCCAACGACAGTGTCAGCCTGGAGATCGGTCACGGCGAGCAGCATCCGTTTATCTATCAGGTGCAGATGCGCGGCTACTTCACGCCGTCCTTCGCCCGCGGCGGCATGGGCTCCAAGGAACTCAACAACCGCCGTTACTACCGCGCCGAGGTGCACTTGAGCGAAGGCAGCCAGGATTACGACCTGGTGGGCTACACCAAAGAGCAAATCATCAACGACATCCTCGACCAGTACGAGCGACACCTGCAGTTCCTGCATTTGGTGCGCTGACCGAGGCCAAAACACCGCCGATTGTTTTTCATCTGCGCTGGCCTCGATGGCGGTTTAGCTGGCGACGCAGAAAAAACCTCAGACCAGTCCGCCGTTGGCCCGCAGGATCTGCCCATTCACCCAGCCAGCGGCCGGGCTCACCAGGAACGCGACGATGTTGGCGATGTCTTGCGGCTGGCCGAGGCGCTCCAAGGGCGGCATCTTGGCGAAGTGCTGGACCTGCTCTTCGCTTTTGCCATGCATGAACAGTTCGGTGGCGACCGGCCCCGGGGCCACGGCATTGACGGTGATCTGCCGACCGCGCAGTTCCTTGGCGAACACCTGGGTCAGGGATTCCACCGCGGCCTTGCTGGCGATGTACACCGAGTAGCCCGGCAGGTTCAGGCCTACGGTGCTGCTGGAAAAATTCACGATCCGGCCTGCGTCATTCAAACGGGTCGCGGCTTCGCGAAGCGTGTTGAAGGTGCCGCGCGTATTGATAGCGAACGTGCGATCGAACAGTTCATCACTGTGCTGCGCCAGTGGCATCACCTGGAGGATGCCGGCGTTGTTGATCAACACGTCGACCTTGCCCAGTTGCGCTTCGACTTCATCGAACATCCGACGGACATCGACGGCCGAGGACACGTCTGCCTTCACCGCTATGGCCTGGTGGCCGGCCTGGCGCAACTGGACCACCAGTTTCGAGGCTTCGGTGGCGCTGCTGGCGAAATTGATGGCCACGGCAAAACCGTCGTTGGCCAACTGCTTGGCAATTTCTGCACCGATGCCGCGGGAGGCGCCGGTCACGATGGCTACTTTGGAGGTTTGGACAGTCATGGCGAAGGGGCTCCTTGTCTTTGGAACGTTGTGATTCGTTGGAGGCAGGTTCACATGTTTACTCTCGGCGATAAATGCAGGAGAGTTGCCTTTACTGTTCAAAATTCTTCAACAATCAGGGCGCGGGATTTCAGATGGATCAGGTCAAGGCGATGAGGGTGTTTGTCCGAATATACGAGCGCAGCAGCTTCACCCTGGCCGCTGAAGACTTGACCATGCCACGGGCCACGCTGACCCACACCCTCAATCAATTCGAAGCCTGGCTGGGCGTTCGCTTGTTGGAGCGCAGCACCCGCAAGGTACGGCCGACCCTCGATGGCGAAGCCTATTACCCACGCTGCGTGCAACTGCTGGCGGAGCTCGAAGAAGCCGAACTGGCGTTTCGCGGCGTGGCGCCCAAAGGCAAGCTGAGGGTGGACTTGCACGGAACCCAGGCACGGTATTTCGTGATTCCGGCGTTGCCGCAGTTCATGGCCCGCTATCCCGACATAGAACTGTTCATCAGCGAGGCGGATCGTTTCGTCGACCTGATTGCCGAAGGCGTCGATTGCGTGCTGCGCTCCGGTGAGCTGGCGGATTCGTCACTGATCGGCCGGCGTGTCGCCAATCTTCGACAGATCACCTGTGCCAGTCCCGGTTACTTGCGCCAGTACGGCGAGCCGAAGTGCCTCGATGACTTGAAACATCACAAGGCGGTGAATTACGTCTCGCGGACCACCGCCAAACTGTATCCGTTTCAGTTCATGGTCGATGGCGAGCTCAAGGAGGTGCCTATCGGGGGCTCGCTGTCGGTGTCCGGCGCCGAAATCTATGCCGCCTCGACTATCGCCGGCCTGGGCCTGATCCAGTGCCCGCATTACCGAATGGAGGAGCAGATCCAGCAGGGACTGATCCAGGAAGTCCTCACCGCCACCCCACCACCGTCCATGCCGGTCTCAGTGCTCTACCCGCACAACCGGCTCATGTCGCCGCGGGTGCGGGTGTTTGTGGATTGGTTGGGGGAGGTGTTTGCGCAGGCGCGTTAATATGGTCTCCGATTTCCTGGCGCTCCCACACCTGATCTGCGAACTTTCAGCCTGACCGATGCGTCTGTGAAGTGTTAGCTTCTGCCACCAGTGTCCGAACAGAGAGCCTTTCGATGACCTACACCGCTGCGCAAAACCGCTACGAGTCCATTCCTTATCGCCGCGTCGGTCGCAGCGGGCTGGTACTGCCGGCGCTGTCGCTGGGGTTGTGGCACAACTTTGGCGACAGTACGCCCATCGATACCCAGCGCGCCTTGCTGCGCACGGCGTTCGACCTGGGCATCAACCACTTCGACCTGGCAAACAACTACGGCCCTCCCTACGGTAGCGCCGAGATCAATTTCGGCCGATTGCTGCGCGAAGATTTCAAGCAGTACCGCGATGAGTTGATCATCTCCAGCAAGGCCGGTTGGGACATGTGGCCAGGCCCATACGGCCAGGGCGGTGGCTCGCGCAAATACGTGCTCGCCAGTCTCGACCAGAGCCTGCAACGCCTGGAGCTGGACTATGTGGATATCTTTTATTCCCACCGTTTCGACCCCGACACCCCACTGGAAGAAACGGCCAGCGCACTGGCCACTGCCGTGCAGCAGGGCAAGGCGTTGTACATCGGTATTTCCTCGTATTCCGGCGTGAAGACCCGGGAAATGGCGGCACTGCTCAAAGAGTGGAAAGTCCCGCTGCTGATTCACCAGCCGGCCTACAACCTGCTCAACCGCTGGGTGGAAAAAGACCTGCTGGATGCCACCGACGAACTGGGCACCGGTGTGATTGCTTTCACACCACTGGCCCAAGGCCTGCTGACCGACAAATACCTCAAGGGCATTCCCGCCGATGCGCGGGTGAACCGTCCGGGCGGCGGCTCGTTGCAGGCTTCGCACCTGTCGGAGGAAAACATCGCCCATGTACGTGCGCTCAATGAGATTGCCCAGCGGCGTGGCCAAAGCCTGGCGCAAATGGCCCTGGCCTGGACCCTGCGCGATCCACGCGTGACCAGCGCGCTGATCGGCGCCAGCCGGCCGGAGCAAATCATCGAGAACGTCGGGGCGTTGCAGAACCTGAGCTTCAGTGCCGAAGAACTGGCGCAGATCGATCGGTTTGCCCTGGAGGGCGGGATCAATCTTTGGGAGAAGCCTTCGTCGGCTGAGTAACGCCTGACACCCTCTGGCGAGGGTGCTTGCTCCCGCTGGGCCTGTAGGAGCTGTGTAGGAGCTGTGTAGGAGCTGTCGAGTGCAACGAGGCTGCGATCTTTCCTCCAACGCTTGAGTCTCAAGCGAAAGATCAAAAGATCAAAAGATCAAAAGATCAAAAGATCGCAGCCTTCGGCAGCTCCTACAGTGCAAGCCAGCGACGCGTCCTCGGGGTCAGTTACTGATCGCCAGAATGCTCGCCTGATACGAACCCACGAACACATCGAAATCCCCCACCTCGTTCTGCTCCAGCTCAGTTTGCTGGACCAGCGATTCACGAGCGTTTTCCTCGAAGGCCGTCTGTTCCTCGGCAGGCAAAGGTTCGGCGCGGAAGAATTCGGCGTGGGCCTTGCTTTGGCGCAGGGAGAACTGGGCGAAGCTTTCCTGATGCTCGGCCATGGCGGCCAGTACCTGGGCGGAGGGCGTCAGGGACGGATCGCGGACCTTCGCCAATTGCGCATCCAGCGCCTGGCGGTGGACATCGCCACCTTGGCTTTGGTCGAGCAGCGAGGCCAGCGGCGCGATTTTTTCCAGTAATTCGATGGCCCAGGCCTGCATGTCCACCGCTTGGCCTTGGCGCTGCAACTGCAGGCCAGGTTTGCGACCTTCCTTGACCACCGTCAGGAAGTTGCTCGTGGCGTTGCTGCATTCGTTGTTTTCCAGCTGCGGGCTGTCGTTGAGGCCGCAATACAGCAGGAACGCATCGAGGAACCGCGATTCGGTGAGGTCGATGCCCATCGGCAGGAACGGGTTGATGTCCAGGCAACGCACTTCGACGTACTGGATACCCCGGGCCATCAAGGCCTGGATCGGCCGCTCGCCGGTGTAGGTCACGCGTTTGGGGCGGATGTTGGAGTAGTACTCGTTTTCGATCTGCAAAATGTTGGTGTTGAGCTGCACCCACTCACCGTTCTGGTGGGTGCCGACTTCGACGTACGGCGCGTAGGGCGTCGCCACCGCTTTGCGCAGGCTGTCGGTGTAGCTGGTCAGGTCGTTGTAGCAAGGCGTGAGGCCAGCCTGGGCGTTGCTTTGGTAACCCAGGTCGCTCATGCGCAGGCTGGTGGCGTAGGGCAGGTACAAGGTGTCCGGGTCCAGTTGCTCCAACTGGTGCGGGCGCCCCCGCAGGAAACCGGCGTCCAGGGCTGGCGAGGCGCCAAACAGGTACATCAGCAACCAGCTGTAGCGGCGGAAATTACGGATCAGCGCGATGTAGGCCGACGACTGGAAGTCGCGGTCGCTGGCCTCGACGCCTTCGGCCTGCCGGAGCAGGGGCCAGAGCTTTTCCGGCAGGGAAAAGTTGTAGTGGATCCCGGCAATGCATTGCATGGTCTTGCCGTAGCGCAGGGCCAGGCCCTTGCGGTAGACGTACTTGAGCCGACCGATGTTCGAGGTACCGTAATACGCGATCGGGATGTCCTCTTCCGCCGGCAGTGGGCACGGCATCGAAGGGCTCCACAGGTACTCGTCGTCCAGTTTGCTGTAGGCAAACCGGTGGATCTTGTCGAGGCTGCGCAGGGTATCGGCCGGGTTGGCCAGGGCCGGCGTGATGAACTCCAGCAGCGACTCGGAATAGTCGGTAGTGATCTGTTCGTTGGTCAACGCCGAACCCAGGGCCTTGGGGTGCGGGGTCTGCGCCAGGTGCCCATCGCCGGTGACGCGCAGGCATTCACGCTCGATGCCGTGCAGGCACTGTTCGAGCAGGGAGAGGTTGGCGCGCTCGCCAAGCAGGGCCAGGCGGCGGTTTAAAAGGTCGCTCAAGTTGAATTCCTTCACGCGTCAGTCGCCCCAATATGGGGGTGGGCAAGACGGTCTACAAGGGTGAAGTTAAAACTGGCGTTTTCGCCTGGTTTTTGTGCGGCCTCAAGGCTAATCGCCGCTGTCCCTTGTGGGAGCGGGCTTGCTCGCGATGGCGGATGGTCAGTCAGCATCAACGCTGCTGATCCACCGCTATCGCGAGCAAGCTCCCACAGGAAAGCTCGACACCGCATTCGTGGCGTCGAAATTACCCCAAATCGATGACAGGGAGCTATAGGACAGCGAACGTGCCTTGCGCTTTTGCGACCAGTTTGTCGCCTTGCATCACCTCGGCCTCGACCACCAGCGTGCGCCGGCCCGGGTGGATGACCCGGGCGGTGCACAACACATCGCCGTCGGACACGGCGCGAATGTAGTTGATCTTGCATTCGATGGTCGCGCTCTGCTGGTCAAAGCCATGGACACTGGAGCAGGCCAGTCCCATGGCGATGTCCACCAGGCTGAACAGCGCGCCGCCGTGCAGCTTGCCGCCGCGATTGCGCAGCGGCGGCTCAAGGCTCAGGGCGACTTGCGCCACCCCGTCCCCAAGGCTGTGCAGACGACAGCCGAGCAGCTTGAAAAACGCGCTCTCCACCAACCCGGCTGGCACGTCCATCAGCGTTTCTTCAACTGCTTGGCGTTGGCGAACAACGAGGCCATGGCGTTGTTCGCCGGCGCCGCGGTAGCGGTTTCCTTACGCGGCGCGGTGTTTTGCGACTGGCGTGGCGTCGAGCCTGGACGCGCACCGCGGGCACCGTCGACTTTCTCGCCCGGTGTGTCGCTCATGCGCATCGACAGGCCGACGCGTTTGCGCGCAATGTCGACTTCCATGACCTTCACTTTCACCACATCACCGGCCTTCACCGCTTCGCGCGGGTCCTTGATGAACTTCTCGGACAAGGCCGAGATGTGCACCAGGCCGTCCTGATGCACGCCGATGTCGACGAAGGCGCCGAAGTTGGTGACGTTGGTCACCACGCCTTCGAGGATCATGCCCGGTTGCAGGTCCTTGAGGTCTTCGACGCCGTCCTGGAACTCGGCGGTCTTGAACTCGGGGCGCGGGTCGCGGCCCGGTTTCTCCAGTTCCTGGAGGATGTCGGTGACGGTGGGCAGGCCGAAGGTTTCGTCGGTGAATTTCTTCGGATCCAGGCGCTTGAGGAACCCGGCGTCACCGATCAGCGAACGGATGTCGCGGTCGGTCTGGGCGGCGATGCGTTGCACCAGCGGGTAGGCTTCAGGGTGGACCGCAGAGGAGTCCAGCGGGTTGTCGCCGTTCATGACCCGCAGGAAGCCGGCGGCCTGTTCGAAGGTCTTTTCGCCCAGGCGCGGGACTTTCTTCAACGCGGCGCGGGTCTTGAACGCGCCGTGTTCGTCGCGGTGGGTGACGATGTTCTGCGCCAGCGTGGCGTTCAGGCCGGAGATACGCGCCAACAGCGCCACCGAAGCGGTGTTCACGTCCACGCCCACCGCGTTCACGCAATCCTCCACCACGGCGTCCAGGCCACGGGCCAGTTTCAACTGGGAAACGTCGTGCTGGTACTGGCCGACACCGATGGATTTGGGGTCGATCTTCACCAGTTCCGCCAGTGGGTCCTGCAAGCGACGGGCGATGGACACCGCGCCACGGATCGACACGTCCAGGTCCGGGAACTCCTTGGAGGCCAGTTCCGACGCCGAGTAAACCGAAGCGCCGGCCTCGGAAACCATGACCTTGGTCATCTTCATGGCTGGGTATTTCTTGATCAACTCGGCGGCCAGCTTGTCGGTCTCGCGGCTGGCGGTGCCGTTGCCGATGGCGATCAGGTCCACCGAATGCTTGGCGCACAGGGCGGCGAGCACGGCGAGGGTCTGGTCCCACTTGTTGTGCGGCACGTGCGGGTAGACCGTGGCGTGGTCCAGCAACTTGCCGGTGGAATCCACCACCGCCACCTTGCAACCGGTGCGCAGGCCCGGGTCCAGGCCCAGGGTGGCGCGCGGGCCGGCCGGGGCGGCCAGCAGCAGGTCGTGCAGGTTGTGGGCGAACACGTTGATCGCCTCGGTCTCGGCGTTATCGCGCAACTCGCCCAGCAGGTCGGTTTCCAGGTGGGTGTAGAGCTTGACCTTCCAAGTCCAGCGCACCACCTCGGCCAGCCATTTGTCGGCGGCGCGGTTCTGGTTCTGGATGCCGAACTGCTGGCCGATCATGCCTTCGCACGGGTGCATGGTGCCGGGCAACTCTTCACCGACTTTCAGTGCGGAACTGAGGATGCCTTCGTTGCGGCCGCGGAAAATCGCCAGGGCGCGGTGCGATGGCATGCTCTTGAGCGGTTCGTCGTGTTCGAAGTAGTCGCGAAACTTCGCGCCTTCCTCTTCCTTGCCGGCGATCACCCGGGCGCTGAGGGTGGCTTCCTGCTTGAGGTAGTTACGCAGTTTTTCCAGCAGGTTGGCGTCTTCGGCGAAACGCTCCATGAGGATGTACTTGGCACCTTCCAGCGCCGCTTTTACGTCCGCCACGCCTTTTTCGGCATCGACGAAGCGCGCGGCTTCGGTTTCAGGGGTCAGGGTCGGGTCGTTGAACAAGCCGTCGGCCAGCTCGCCGAGGCCGGCTTCCAGGGCGATCTGGCCCTTGGTGCGGCGCTTTTGCTTGTAGGGCAGGTACAAGTCTTCAAGGCGGGTCTTGGTGTCGGCCAGCTTGATATCGCGCTCAAGTTGCGGGGTCAGCTTGCCCTGCTCCTGGATGCTGGCCAGGATGCTTATACGCCGTTCGTCGAGTTCTCGCAGGTAGCGCAGGCGTTCTTCCAGATGCCGCAATTGGATGTCATCGAGGCTGCCGGTCACTTCTTTGCGGTAACGAGCGATGAAAGGCACCGTGGAGCCTTCATCGAGTAGCGCGACGGCCGCTTCGACCTGTTGTGGGCGTACACCGAGTTCCTCGGCGATGCGGCTGTTGATGCTGTCCATAAAACCACCTGACAAATTGTGAAATCAGGCTCGCCACCGCAGAAGCCGGGCTCGGCGAGACTGGTTGAGCGGCCTGGCATGCGCCGCTGCCTGGGTCAAAAGGCTGTCTGTTGACCCGTGAAATTCAAAAAGTGCTGCCGGGCCAAGGAGAGAAAATGACACGCCGGATCACGAGCCGGCATTCCCTGGCACAAAAGGCCGCGCATTATAACCAGCGTTCCGTCCCGAGGGGGGGACATGGTCTGTCGGCTTGATCCCCGGATTTGTGGTGATAGAGGAAAAATCTGCTAACAATGCACACGGTGCGTATAACGGCAGCTAGGCCATAATGCGCGCCGAGATCAAAGGAGCTTCCTATGAGCAGCACTGCACAAACTGCTGAAGGCGAAAAAATTCTTATTGTTGACGACGATCCGGGGCTGAGCAGCTTGCTGGAACGCTTTTTCGTCAGCAAGGGCTACCGCGCCCGCACCGTACCGAACACCGAGCAAATGGATCGACTGCTGGCCCGTGAAGTTTTCAACCTGGTGGTGCTCGACCTGATGCTGCCCGGTGAAGATGGCCTGACCGCCTGCCGCCGCCTGCGCGGCGCCAACAACCAGATCCCGATCATCATGCTCACCGCCAAGGGCGACGAGCTGAGCCGTATCAAGGGCCTGGAACTGGGCGCCGACGATTACCTGGCCAAGCCGTTCAACCCCGACGAGCTGATGGCCCGCGTCAAGGCGGTGCTGCGTCGTCAGTCGGCGCCGGTACCTGGCGCGCCAGGTAGCGAAGATGAAAGCGTGAGCTTCGGCGACTATGAGCTGTCCCTGGCCACTCGTGAGCTCAAGCGCGGTGATGAGGTCCACATGCTCACCACCGGCGAGTTCGCCGTGCTCAAGGCCCTGGTGATGAACGCCCGCCAGCCGCTGACCCGCGACAAACTGATGAACCTGGCCCGTGGTCGTGAATGGGATGCGCTGGAGCGCTCCATTGACGTGCAGATTTCCCGTCTGCGCCGGATGATCGAACCCGATCCTTCCAAGCCGCGATATATCCAGACCGTCTGGGGCGTAGGTTACGTGTTCGTACCGGATGGCGCCGCCAGCAAGTGATCGGCGATTTGTAGGAGCGAGTGGCCTGGCCGGTTGAAGTGTCTTCTTCCAGGCGACTCGCGGTCTGTCATTGTGCGAGCATCGCTCGCTCCTGCAAGTGTGTAGCGGTTATTCATGAAAACCCCCGTTTGGTTCCCCCAGAGTTTCTTCTCCCGCACCCTCTGGCTGGTGCTGATCGTCGTGCTCTTCTCCAAGGCTCTGACGCTGGTGTACCTGCTGATGAACGAAGACGTGCTCGTGGACCGGCAGTACAGCCACGGCGTTGCCTTGACCCTGCGGGCTTACTGGGCGGCGGACGAAACCAATCGCGCGAAAATTGCCGAGGCGGCGACGTTGATCCGCGTCGTCGGTGCCGGCGTACCGGAGGGCGAGCAGCACTGGCCCTACAGCGAGATCTATCAACGCCAGATGCAGGCCGAACTGGGTGCCGATACCGAGGTGCGGTTGCGCATGCACTCGCCACCGGCGCTGTGGGTGCGGGCCCCGAGCCTGGGGGATGGCTGGCTGAAAGTGCCGTTGTACCCGCATCCGCTGCGCGGCCAGAAAATCTGGAACGTGCTCGGCTGGTTCCTGGCCATCGGCCTGCTGTCGACGGCGTCGGCGTGGATCTTCGTCAGCCAGCTCAACCAACCGTTGAAACGCCTGGTCTATGCAGCCCGCCAACTGGGCCAGGGGCGCAGCGTGCGGCTGCCCATCAGCGATACGCCCAGCGAGATGACCGAGGTCTACCGTGCCTTCAACCAGATGGCCGAGGATGTCGAACAGGCCGGGCGCGAGCGTGAGTTGATGCTCGCTGGCGTCTCCCATGACCTGCGCACGCCGCTGACCCGGCTACGGTTGTCGCTGGAGTTGATGGGCGAGCACACTGACCTGACCGACGAAATGGTCCGCGACATCGAGGACATGGACGCGATTCTTGACCAGTTCCTGGCGTTCATTCGCGACGGTCGTGATGAGTCTGTGGAAGAGGTGGATCTCAGCGAACTGGTGCGGGAAGTGGTCGCGCCCTATAACCAGAACGATGAGAAAGTGCACCTGCGCCTGGAGCCGATCCAGCCATTCCCGTTGCGCCGCGTGTCGATGAAGCGTTTGCTGAACAACCTGATCGGCAATGCCCTGAATCACGCTGGCACGGGTGTCGAAGTCGCAGCCTATGTCTCCGGTGACACCAGCGCGCCTTATGTGGTGCTGAGTGTCATGGACCGTGGCGCCGGCATCGATCCCTCTGAGCTGGAAGCCATTTTCAACCCCTTCACTCGCGGCGATCGCGCCCGGGGTGGGAAGGGCACCGGGCTGGGCCTGGCCATCGTCAAGCGCATCGCCTCGATGCACGGCGGCAACGTCGAACTGCGTAACCGTGTCGGTGGCGGGCTGGAGGCTCGGGTGCGCTTGCCGTTGGGCTTGATGCTGCCGCGGGATGCGGTGTAGCGATCTCTCAAGTAAGACAGGGAAAGAACCTGTGGGAGCAAGCTCAGCTCCCACAAAGGCTCGCCGCTCCCGCAGGGTTTTGTGTTGAGTTAACCCTTGCCCTTGGTCCGGGTCATGTTCGGCCCGCCATTCTTTTCCAGATGCTCGATGATGATCCCCGCCACGTTCTTGCTCGTGGTGGTCTCGATCCCTTCCAGGCCTGGCGAGGAATTGACTTCCATCACTAGCGGTCCGTGGTTGGAGCGCAGGATGTCCACGCCCGCCACGGCCAGGCCCATGACTTTCGCGGCCCGCAGGGCGGTCATGCGCTCTTGCGGCGTGATCTTGATCAGGCTGGCACTGCCACCGCGATGCAGGTTGGAGCGAAACTCACCGGGCTTGGCCTGGCGTTTCATCGAGGCAATCACTTTGTCGCCGACCACGAAGCAGCGAATGTCTGCGCCACCGGCTTCCTTGATGTACTCCTGGACCATGATGTTCTGCTTCAGGCCCATGAACGCCTCGATCACCGATTCCGCCGCCGTCGCGGTTTCACACAAGACCACGCCGATGCCCTGGGTGCCTTCCAGCACCTTGATCACCAGCGGTGCGCCGTTGACCATCGCAATCAGGTCGGGAATGTCGTCGGGGGAGTGGGCAAAACCGGTTACCGGCAGGCCGATCCCTCGCCGTGACAGCAACTGCAGCGAGCGCAGCTTGTCCCGCGAGCGAGCGATGGCCACCGACTCGTTGAGGGGAAACACCCCCATCATTTCGAACTGACGCAACACGGCGCAGCCATAGAACGTCACCGATGCGCCGATGCGCGGGATCACCGCATCGAACCCTTCCAGCGGCTTGCCACGGTAATGGATCTGCGGCTTGTGGCTGGCAATGTTCATGTAGGCGCGCAGGGTATCGACCACCACCATTTCATGGCCTCGTTCGGTCCCGGCTTCAACCAGGCGACGAGTGGAATACAGACGCGGATTACGCGACAGCACAGCGATCTTCATGCAACACCTGTGGCAGAGGTAGTGGACGCCGGGAATGCCGGCTTGTCTTGAACGTATTTGATACCTGGATTGACCACCAATTGGCCGTCGATCAAGGCTTTGGAACCCAGTAACAGGCGGTATCGCATGGACTTGCGGCAGGCAAGGGTGAATTCGACCCGCCAGATCCGGTCACCCAGCGCTAGCGTGGTGCTGATCACGTAGCGGACCTGAGCGTGGCCGTTGGAGCTCTTTATGGTCTTGCGGGCCACCAGTGGCGCTTCGCAGCGGCGATGGCGCAACTGCACCACGGTGCCGAGGTGCGCAGTGAAACGTACCCACTTTTCGCCATCGCGCTCGAACGGCTCGATGTCAGTGGCATGCAGGCTGGAAGTACTGGCGCCGGTGTCGATTTTTGCCCGCAGGCCCACGACTCCCAAGTCCGGGAGCGCGACCCACTCGCGCAGACCGACAACGGTCAAATGGTCAAAAGTCTTCAATAAAAAAACCTGCGATCAGTACATCGGATCGTGGACTCCGCGAATCGCGGTATTCACGCAGAATAATCACAAAATGGCGACAGTTATCTACGCACTTGTTTGTGCTTGTAACCGATTCCGACCCCCACCATGCGCGTGACGGCGATTTGGCGGGCATTCTATCCGTCGGGCCGGATTCGTGCGCTCGACAAAAACGGTAGTACAGTTCTGGCTATTGGCAGAAAAGAGGAATGGCAGTGGCGCAAAAAAAGGAAGAGGACGACAAGGTCCGTCTCGATAAATGGTTGTGGGCGGCGCGATTCTACAAGACGCGAGCCTTGGCCAAGACCGCCATCGAAAGCGGCAAGGTTCATCACCGGGGAGAGCGTTGCAAGCCGGGCAAGGAGCCGCGCGTGGGCGATGAATTTGTCATCCGCACCGGCTTCGATGAAAAGACCGTGGTGGTCGAGGCGTTGTCGATCGTACGTCGCGGCGCCCCTGAGGCGCAGGCGCTGTATCGCGAGACCGAAGCCAGCATCGCCAAGCGCGAAACCGCCGCCGCGCAACGCAAGGCCGGCGCCCTGGGGGTCAGCACCGACGGCAAGCCGAGCAAGAAGCAGCGCCGGGACCTGTTCAAGTTTCATGGCAGCAATAGCGAATAGACACGCAGGCCGGCGATTGTGGCGAGGGGATTTATCCCCGCTGGACTGCGCAGCAGGCCCTGAATTTTGCGCGCCGTGTCAGCTCTGTCGCATGTTTATTTGGGGGCTGCTACGCAGCCCAGCGGGGATAAATCCCCTCGCCACAGGTTCTCTGGAAGATAGGTGGTGATTCTCCTTCCCGTCAGGCCAGCCGACGCCTTGCTTGGAACCCACCCTGAATGCCCATAAAATGCCCGCCATCATTTGTCATCACCTCAGATACCAGACCCCTATGACTGATTTACCGGATACCGACTACACCCAACGTTTCATCTTCGATGACAGCGACGCCCGTGGCGAGCTGGTAGCGTTGGAGCGTAGCTACGCCGAAGTCCTCGCCAAGCACCCCTATCCGGAGCCGGTCGCACAACTGCTCGGCGAGCTGATGGCGGCTGCGGCGTTGTTGGTGGGCACCTTGAAGTTCGATGGCTTGCTGATTCTCCAGGCGCGTTCCGAAGGCCCGGTGCCGCTGCTGATGATCGAATGCTCCAGCGAACGTGAGATCCGTGGCCTGGCCCGTTATCACGTCGAGCAGATCGCGCCCGACGCGACCCTGGCCGACATGATGCCCGACGGCATGTTGGCCCTGACGGTCGACCCGACCCATGGCAAGCGCTACCAGGGCATCGTCGATCTCGACGGCGCGACGCTGGCAGAGTGCTTCACCAACTACTTCGTCATGTCCCAGCAGACCAATACCCGCTTCTGGCTCTACGCCGACGGGCGGCGTGCCCGCGGTTTGCTGTTGCAACAACTGCCTGCCGATCGCCTGCGCGACCCGGAAGAACGTGACGCCAGTTGGCAGCACATCACCGCTCTGGCCAGCACCCTGAGCGCCGATGAACTGTTGAGCCTGGACAACGAAACCGTGCTGCATCGCCTCTATCACGAGGAGCAGGTGCGCTTGTTCGACGGCCAGCCGTTGCGCTTCCAGTGCAGCTGCTCTCGTGAACGTTCCGCCAATGCGTTGGTCAGTCTGGGTCTGGAAGATGCGCAGCAACTGGTGATCGAGCATGGCGGCGCCATCGAGATCGATTGCCAGTTTTGCAACGAGCGCTACCTGTTCGACGCGGCGGACATCGCGCAATTGTTCGCCGGTGCGGGTGTCGACACACCGTCAGATACTCGTCACTAAAACGTTTCAGCGCAGGTAAATCTCCTGGCAAACGCCGGATTTACGCCGTACTGACGGGAGGGCCCTACTCTTTTTGGGGTTTTCTGGCATAATCCGGCCCACTTTTTTCGGGTAGTAGTGCGCGACTTTCTACTACAAAACGTTTGGAGCACTCGGCCACGGGCCGACGGGGAATCTCATGACGCAAGCCAATAACGCCGTGTACACCGATCTGAGTGTCGATGATCTGGTCAAAGAAGCCCTGAATCGCGGTGAAGGCGAGCTTGCCGATACTGGCGCGCTGGTTGTTCGTACCGGTCATCGTACCGGTCGCTCGCCAGTCGACCGTTTCATTGTGGAAGAGCCAACCACCCAGCACGCCATTGCCTGGGGCCCGATCAACCGCAAGTTCCCGGCCGACAAGTTCGATGCCCTGTGGAACCGCGTCGAAGCCTACCTGGGCGAGCGCGAGCGTTTCGTCTCCCACGTGCATGTAGGCTCCGATCCTGCGCACTACCTGCCGGTCAAGATGACCACCGAGACCGCGTGGCACAACCTGTTTGGCCGTTGCCTGTTCATCAACCCCGAGCAATACAACGCCGGCGGCAAGGATGAATGGCAGATCCTCAACGCGCCGAACTTCGTCTGCGAGCCTGAGCGCGACGGCACCAACTCCGACGGCACCGTGATCATCAACTTCGCGGCCAAGAAAGTGCTGATCGCCGGCATGCGCTACGCCGGTGAAATGAAGAAAGCCCTGTTCTCCGTGCAGAACTTCCTGCTGCCAGCCGTTGACGTGCTGCCGATGCACTGCGCCGCGAACATGGGCGAAGAGGGCGATGTGACCCTGTTCTTCGGCCTGTCGGGCACCGGCAAGACCACCCTGTCCGCCGACGAAAGCCGTTACCTGATCGGTGACGACGAGCACGGCTGGGGCGTGGGCGTGGTGTTCAACATCGAAGGCGGCTGCTATGCCAAGTGCATCGACCTGTCCGAGAAGAACGAGCCGGTCATCTGGAAAGCCATCCAGCACGGCGCCGTCCTGGAAAACGTCGTCATCGACCCGGTCACCAAGAAAGCCGACTACGCCGACGACAGCCTGACCCAGAACAGCCGCGCCGCCTACCCGCGTGAGCTGATCGAAAAACGCGCACCGAAAAACCTCGGTGGCGAGCCAAACGCCGTGATCTTCCTGACCTGCGACCTGACCGGCGTACTGCCGCCAGTGTCGATCCTCAGCGAAGAACAAGCCGCCTACCACTTCCTGTCCGGCTACACCGCACTGGTGGGCTCGACCGAAATGGGTTCGGGCAGCGGCATCAAGTCGACCTTCTCCACCTGCTTCGGCGCCCCGTTCTTCCCGCGCCCGGCCGGTGAATACGCTGAGCTGCTGATCAAGCGCATCCGTGGTTTCGGCTCCAAGGTCTACCTGGTCAACACCGGCTGGACCGGCGGCGGCTACGGCGTCGGCAAGCGCTTCAACATCCCGACCACCCGTGCGGTGATCGCGGCGATCCAGAGCGGTGCGCTGATCGGTGCAGAAACCGAACACCTGGACATCATCAACCTGGACGTGCCGCTGGCTGTTCCAGGCGTCGAGACTGGCCTGTTGAACCCACGCAACACCTGGGCCGACAAAGCTGCCTACGACGAAGCGGCCAAGGCATTGGCCGGTCTGTTCACCGAGAACTTCAAGAAGTTCGACGTGAGCGACGCGATCAAGGCTGCCGGTCCGCAGCTGTAAGGCTTGGTTAGCGAATGAAAAAGCCGCCCTTCATGGGCGGTTTTTTTATGGGCGACTATTTGAGGCGCCCCGATCAGCTAGGCCTCTTCCACTTCCCGCGTATCCCATCGTTGCGCCTTGATCGCCTTGTAGAGCATGCCGATGGTCAGTGGCATCTTGTTCCCACGGCCCTTGGCCCTGCGCTTTTGAAACACATCAAATCCTTCCGGCTGAAAATAACGGTAAGCGTCGTAGTCGATGAGCTCGATGGCGAACCGCTCCTCCAAGGCCTCCATCAGATGCCGGGCATCCGCGCCATCGCAACCCAAGTCGAGATTGATCGCGGTATCCAGGCGGATGGTCTTGCGTTCCGGTAGGCCGATCTCTTCGTGCAGCAGTTCCATGAGCTGGCGCATGGCGTGATCGTCGGGGAAGTCTGGGGCGAGGTACATGGCGAGGTTTCCAGGAGTTTGGCGTGCGTGCGTCTGGAGGGAAAGTTTAGGGGGAAATCGTTGCCCGTTGGAAAAGAAGAAATATCTCACAGCAGTCTCGGAACCGTCTGCTGAGTAAACCTTTAGTCGCCCGGTAAGGTTCACCGCGCCCTTTCAATGGGGGTAACGGCGACCGAGCAGGGACGAAGCATGACGAAAGGAAAGGCCGGTGTTCCGCAGGTCTGGGAGCATTACGGCGGCGATCGGGGCTACAGGATCCTGCGGGACATGACCCCCAGCGAACTGGCGAAAAGAGACGCCGATCAACAGGCCTATGAGGGCATGCTGGCCAGGCAAGCGGCTTACATGAGCGAGCGTCTGGCCCAGGTCCGAGAAGCATCACCTTCCGACGTGAAGGGCCGTGTATTTGCAAAGTCCTGCAAGCTGCCTGATTCGGTTATCGACTATCACAACCCCACCGGTTACATCCCGACTGAAGCCCTGAGGGAGTACGGCCAATTTACGTTGTTGGGTGGGCGTCAGGCCGACGACTCAGAGCACATTCAATTTAAGCGCATCAGCGGGTCTGGGTGACGGTTCGTTGTACACCGAAGAGCAATTGCGCTCCCTGGAACAGGCACGTACGCGGGTGCGGTTGCATGTCGAAACCCAGGCCGATGGAACACTCAAGGGATACGGCTACAACACCCAGGCGCGAGGTGACTGGGAAATGATCCCGGTGGTGACGTTCCAGGCTCGCGGCGCGCAGCAAGTGGCGGACTTTGGCGATGGGGTCGAATTGATCTGGACGCCGGCGGTCGATCCGTCCTCGACGCTGGGCATCCCGGCGCTGGAGGCCGCGCCACAGGCTCCGCACATCTGGATTTTTCCGCCGACACCTGCGGCGGACAGCATCATCGTCAACCCGATTTATCCGCCGGAGTACAAGGATTTCATTCTTGTGTTTCCGGCGGATTCTGGGGTTTCGCCGTTGTATATCGTGCTCAGCATTTCTGATCACAAATATCACCCGACCCCGAAAGGTGTAATTCCTGCTTTTCCTGATCTTGTTCGCGGTCGGTCAAAAACTCCCGTACAAGGAGGTGGAGGATTACGTCCACGTTGGCACGACCGCAAAGGCAATATTTATGAATGGGACCGGCAGCATGGTGCCCTTGAAAAGTACAACCCGCGTGGAAACCATTTAGGTGAGTTCAATCACATCACGGGCGAACAGACCAAAAAAGCGGATAAGACAAGGAAGGTAGAGCCATGAGTTTTTGGGTGTTGGGTTTTTATCCTGGCAAGGATGAGCTGGTATTTGAGCAGAGCATCAGCTTGTCGGTGGAGGACTTGAAGCCCGTGATGCAATGGGCAGGTAGTAATGATCATATTGGTGCGGACTTCAGGCTTTCAGCAAAGCAAGTGCTTGAAATCGAGCGATTGGCATCGTTGGTTCTTCCTCAAGAACTGGATCTTTATTTAACGTCTTATGACTGAACGCCAAGCTCAAACGTCTCCGCGCTTGCGTTGACTCCCGAGTCGATCAGCGTCACGGCCATTCAGGCTGTATCATCCTGTATCGATTCGACCCCGACCTTTTCTCGACTCGCCGCATTGTCCCGCTAGGCTTTGGGCATCGCAGCAGTCAAAGGAGCGACCGCGCATGCACAGCACCCTGGAACAGGTTTTCGGTTATCCACAGTTTCGTCCCGGTCAGGAGGCGGCCATCGGCGCCGTGCTGGCCGGTCGGTCGGCGGCGGCCATTTTCCCCACCGGCTCGGGCAAGTCTCTGTGTTATCAACTGCCGGCTCTGTTATTGCCGCATCTGACCCTGGTGGTCTCGCCACTGCTGGCGCTGATGCAGGACCAGTTGGCGTTTCTCAAGCGCCACGGCATTGCGGCGGCGAGTATCGATTCGGCCCAGGGCCGTGACGAAACCAACGACGCCATGGCGCGAGCCCGTTCGGGTGAGTTGAAGATCCTGATGATTTCCGTAGAGCGCCTGAAGAACGAGCGCTTTCGCAATTTCCTGCAGCAGGTGCCAATCTCGTTGCTGGTGGTGGACGAAGCCCACTGTATTTCGGAATGGGGGCATAACTTCCGACCTGACTACCTCAAGCTTCCCGATTACCAGCGCCAGTTCAACATTCCCCAAGTATTGCTGCTGACGGCCACCGCGACACCCAAGGTCATCACCGACATGCAGGCGAAATTCGCCATCGCCGCCCCTGATGTGGTGACGACCGGTTTCTACCGGTCGAACCTCAATCTGCTGGTCGAGCCCGTGAGTGGTGCCGACAAGCGCGAACGGCTGGTGCAATGGCTGGGCGAACGTGCCGGGCAGCCGAGCATCGTCTACGTGACCTTGCAGCGAACCGCCGAGCAGATCGCCGAACACCTGGGCCGGCACGGGATCGAGGCCGAGGCCTATCACGCCGGCTTGCCCCATGAACAACGTGAAGATATCCAGCGGCGGTTCATGGGCGGGCAATCCAATTGCATCGTCGCGACCATCGCTTTTGGCATGGGCATCGACAAGAGTGACATTCGCAACGTCGTGCATTTCGACCTGCCCAAATCCATCGAAAACTACAGCCAGGAGATCGGCCGCGCCGGTCGGGACGGGCAGCCTTCCGATTGCCTGGTGCTGGCCAACCGCGACAGTCTCAACGTGCTGGAAAACTTTGTGTATGGCGATACGCCGGAGCTTGCGGGCATTCGTTGCGTGCTCGATGAACTGAAGGCCGCCGCTCCCGATGGGCAATGGGAGTTCTTGCTGGGACCCCTGGCGGACCAGAGCAACATCCGGCAGTTGCCACTCAAGACGTTGCTGGTCCAGTTGGAGCTACGCGGGCTGATCGCGCCGCGCTATGCCTATTTCGCGGAGTACCGCTTCAAGTTCCTGACTGAGCCACAAGAATTGCTGGAGCGCTTCGAGGGCGAGCGAAGGGACTTCGTCTCGGCCATCATCCAGACCTCCAGTCGCGCCCGGGCCTGGGCCACGGTGAACTTCGACGGGATGTACCAGCACTATCACGCTGAGCGTAGTCGCGTGGTCAAGGCGCTGGACTATTTCCAGGAAAAGGGCTGGATCGAGCTGGAAAGCAAACAGATGACCGAGGTGTACAGCGTATTGGACACGGACCTGGATGTGCAGGTCTTGAGCGCTGAGCTACACGCCTATTTCACCCGGCACGAACAAGGTGAAATCGCACGGATCCACGCCATGCTCGAGTTGTTCGCCACCGACCGTTGCCTGGGTTATCGCTTGGCGCAATATTTCGGCGACGAGAATGCGCCACGCCAGTGTGGTCATTGTTCGGTGTGCCATGGGCAGGTCGCTCGCCTGCCGGAGCCGCCTGCGTTGCCAGCGCTTGTGGATAAGAATTTCGAGGCGTTGTGTGGCGACTTTATCCACAAGCATGAGCAGCACAGCGGCAGCGTGCCGTCTGCCGAGCGCCTGACCCGCTTCCTCTGCGCAATCAGCGTGCCGCTGTTCACCCGATTGAAGGCACGGAAGATCGGTGGGTATGCCGCACTGGAAGCGTATCCATACGCTGAAGTTCGTCAGTGGGCCCAAGCGCACCTGTGAGCTGCATCCATCCGCTGAATACCCTTCATCACACGAATAAATTTCAAAAATATTCGGCGGCTGACTAAGGTGAAGGCTGTCTTCGGATCGCCAACAAGAGAGCTAACATGAGCCAGACACCTTTCGATATTCAGCGTGCCGCGGTGGTCGGTGCGGGCACCATGGGCCGGGGCATCGTGATGTGCCTGGCCAACGCTGGCGTGGCGGTGCAGTGGGTCGACAACAATCCGCAGATGCTCGAGCAGGCACTGCTGGCCGTGGCCGAGACCTATGCCCATGGCGTGCGCCAGGGCCGTATCGACCAGGTCGAGGCTGACGCGCGGATCGCCCGGGTAACACGGGCGGATGATTATGCGGCGATCCGCAATGTGGACCTGGTGATCGAAGCGGTTTACGAAAACCTCGAACTCAAGCAGACCCTCTTTCGTGAGCTGGACGGCCTGCTCAAGCCCGAGGCCATCCTGGCGAGCAACACGTCGGCGCTGGACATCGATGCCATCGCCGCTGTCACCCGCCGGCCAGCCCAGGTCCTGGGCCTGCATTTCTTCAGCCCGGCGCACATCATGAAACTGCTGGAAATCGTTCGCGGCGCGCATACCTCCAAAGCAGTGCTGGACGCGGCGCTGGTGCTGGGCAAGCGCATGGGCAAGGTCAGCGTTGTCTCAGGCAATTGCCATGGATTCATCGGCAACCGAATGCTTCATCCCTATGTGCTGGAAGCGCGCAAGATGTTGCTGGAGGGGGCATTCCCCCATCAGGTGGATGCGGCGTTGCAAGGCTTTGGCTTCGCCATGGGGCCGTTCCGTATGTACGACGTCGTTGGCATCGACCTGGAATGGCGCGCCCGTGAGCTGGCGGGCAAGGGCCAGGACGCGCCCGAGGTGCAGGTGGACAACCGGTTGTGCGAGCTGGGACGGTTCGGCCAGAAAAGCGGCAATGGGTACTATCACTACGAGCCGGGCAGTCGCCAGGCCGAGCATGATGTCGAGGTCGATGCGCTGGTGCTACGGGTCAGTGAAGCGCTGGGTTTCCAGCGACGCGAGATCGGCCCGGAGGAAATTATCGAGCGGTGCTTGCTGGCGCTGGTCAACGAGGGGGCGAAAATCCTGCAGGAAGGCATTGCCGAGTCGGCCCACGATATCGACCTGGTCTACCTCAACGGCTACGGCTTCCCTGTGGACAAGGGCGGGCCGATGGCCTGGGCCGACGGGCAGGGGCTGGAGGATATACACGCACGTCTGCTGGAGCTCGAAACGAAGCAGGGCGACCAGTGGAAGCCCGCGCGCCTGATCGGCGAGCTGGCAACACAGGGCAAGGGGTTCGCGCAGGCCTGAGGCCGTGCAACGCCAGGATCATTGAACAACCGTAAAGGACACCTGATGCCCCAACGCAACGAATACCCACACTTGCAACCCATCACCACACGCTGGCACGACAACGACGTGTACGGTCACGTCAATAACGTCACCTACTACAGCTTTTTCGATAGCGCAGTGAATACCTACCTGATCGAAGTCGGTGGCCTGGATATCCATGATGGAGAGGTGGTGGGGTTCGTGGTGAGTTCAGCCTGCGATTACTTTGCCTCGATCGCCTTTCCAGACCGGATTGAAATCGGCCTGCGGGTCGGGAAGCTGGGCAGCAGTTCGGTGCAGTACGAACTGGCGGTGTTCAAGGCGGGCGAGGAGGAGGCCTGCGCGGCGGGGCGTTTTGTTCACGTATTCGTGGACCGGGCATCGAATCGGCCGGTAGCGATTCCGGACCGGCTACGTGGGGCTTTGGAGCGGTTGGTGGTCTGAAACAAAAAATCGCAGCCCCTGTCAGCTCTAAAGCTGCCGGGGGCTGCGATCTTCAACGGCGGTTTATCAGCCAGCCGTTAATCGCGGTAGTAGCGATGATGTTTTTTGCGATGTCCGTAGGCATGGCCACGACCTGGATGGCCGTCACGGTAGTAGCGGCGATCGCCACGGCGGCCGTCATAATGACGATCATCGTCATCATCCTTGCCCATGTAGTTACCCAGGGCGCCACCCGCGCCGCCGCCCGCTGCCGCACCGATCAGGCTGCCAGTGGTGCCGCCGACGCTACGGCCGACCACGTTACCGCCGGCTGCGCCCAGCGCGCCGCCGATCGCCGCTTCGCCGCGGCTGTGTTTGTCTGCGCCGACTGCACTGCCGCCTGCGCCGCCCAGCGCCGCGCCGATAGTGGAACCGGTGTTGCCGCCCAGGGACTGGCCGACGACCGAACCCAAAACCCCGCCCAATGCGCCGCCCACACCTGCTTCGGCAGTACCACCGGCAGAAGCGATGCCACTGGCCAGGCTAAGGGACAACAAGAGAATGGAGGAGAACTTCATAGAGGAGCCTCAAAGGGATGACGGCGCGATCCTGAGGCTGGCTTCGCTTGGTTACAATCGAAATCCGACGAGTAACACGACTTGTGCACAATTCGCTAAGTTATTGTTTTTGACGGGGAACTTAAGGCAAAACGGCCGGTCTTTAGCTACTTCGGACAGGCCGTTTTCTATGGAAAACGGCCTTTTTTGTGCGTGCTGGAAAGTACTTTGTGGCGAGGGGATTTATCCCCGCTGGGGCGCGGAGCGGCCCTAAACCTGATAACTCGGTATGCCAGCATAACCAAGTCGATTGTTTTAGGGGCCGCTTCGCGCCCCAGCGGGGATAAATCCCCTCGCCACAGGGCCATCATGATCCGAAAGGCTGTGTCAGGCCGATTTGGCCAGGATCAATCCATTCTCGCTCGCCGCTTCCAGACGGATCGCGACGAACTTCGATGTTGGAGTGTGGCTGCCGTCGCCCGTGCTTTCCAATGGCACCAGCGGGTTCACTTCAGGGTAATAGGCCGCAGCCTGCCCGGCAGGGATGTCGAATGCCAGCAGGGTAAAGCCCTTGACCCGCCGTTCGCGCCCGTCATCCCAGAGTGAGACGATGTCGGCTTTCTGCCCCGGCTTGAAGCCCAGGCGAATGATGTCCGCTTCGTTGACAAACAACACATCACGCTGGCCCTTCACACCGCGATAGCGGTCATCGAGGCCATAGATGGTGGTGTTGTACTGATCGTGGGAGCGCATGGACTGCATGATCAGGTCGGGCAACTGGCCGGTGGCCCGGGTGCGTTCATGCACAAGGTCGGTCGGCAACCGGTTGGGCTTGAAGTTGGCGCGGCCCGACGGGGTGTTCCAGCGCCGCGAACCGGCGCTATTGCCCAGATAGAACCCGCCGGGGTTCTTCAGCTTTTCGTTGAAGTCCTTGAAGCCGGGTACGGTGTCGGCGATCAGGTCGCGGATGCGACTGTAGTCGGCCACCAGCCAGTTCCAGTCCACCGGACGGCTACCCAGCGTGGCGGCGGCGATGCCGGCGATGATCCACGGTTCGGAGCGCATCTGGTTCGACAGCGGCTGCAACTGGCCCATGGAGGCATGCACCATGCTGAAGGAGTCTTCCACGGTCACCGCTTGAGCTCCATCGGTTTGCAGGTCGATGTCGGTGCGGCCCAGGCACGGCAGGATCAGCGCTTGCTTGCCGTGGGCCAGATGGCTGCGGTTGAGCTTGGTGCTGATCTGTACCGTCAGGTCGCAATTGGCCAAGGCCTGGAAGGTACGATGGCTGTCCGGCGTGGCTTGGGCGAAGTTGCCGCCCAGGGCGATGAATACCTTCGCCTGACCGTCGGCCATGGCGTGGATCGCCTCGACCACGTTGTGGCCGTTTTCACGCGGTACCTTGAATTGGAAACGCCGCTCCAGCGAGTCGAGGAACGCCTCTGGCGGACGCTCGTTGATGCCCATGGTCCGGTCGCCCTGGACGTTGCTGTGACCGCGTACCGGGCACAGGCCTGCGCCTGGCCGGCCGATGTTGCCGCGCAGCATCATCACGTTGGCGATTTCCTGGATGGTCGCCACCGAATGACGGTGCTGGGTGATCCCCATCGCCCAGCACATGATCACGTTCTCGCTTTTGGCGTACATGCGCGCCGCTTGTTCGATGTCGACCAGGGGCATGCCCGATTGCTCGACGATCTGTTCCCACGGCGTGTCGTCGACCGCCGCCAGGTAATCCAGCACGTTGGTGCTGTGCTCATTGAGGAATGCGTGGTCGAACACCGCCGCAGCGCCGCTGTTCTGCGCTTCGCGCTCCCACAGCAGCAGGAACTTCGCCATACCGCGCAATATCGCCATGTCGCCACCCAGGGCAGGGCGGAAATAGGCGGTGTTGGTCGGCTTGTTGCCGTTGGTGAGCATTTCGATCGGGTTCTGCGGATGCTGGAAGCGCTCCAGGCCACGCTCCTTGAGCGGGTTGATGCAGACCACTTGGGCGCCGCGTTTCACCGCCTCGCGCAGTGGTTCGAGCATCCGTGGATGGTTGGTCCCGGGGTTCTGGCCCCAGACGAAAATCGCGTCGGCATGTTCGAAATCGTCGAAGGTCACCGTGCCCTTGCCCACACCCACGCTTTGGGACAGCGCTACGCCGCTGGCCTCGTGGCACATGTTCGAGCAGTCGGGGAAGTTGTTGGTGCCATAGGCGCGCACGAACAGTTGATACAAGTAGGCCGCTTCGTTGCTGGCCCGGCCCGAGGTGTAGAACTCGGCCTGGTTCGGGTTGGACAGCCCTTGCAGGTGCTTGCCGATCAGGTCAAACGCCGCTTCCCAACTGATGGGTTTGTAGCGGTCGGTCTCGGCGTCGTAGCGCATGGGCTCGGTCAGGCGACCCTGGTACTCGAGCCAGTAATCGCTCTGCTCCAGCAGCGAGCTCACGCTGTGCTTGGCGAAAAATGCACCATCGACGCGGCGCTTGGTGGCTTCCCAGTTCACGGCTTTGGCGCCGTTCTCGCAGAACTTGACCATGCCGCTTTCCGGCGAGTCACCCCAGGCACAGCCTGGGCAGTCAAAACCGCCATTCTGGTTGGTCTTGAGCATCATGCGGATATTTTTCAGCGCATTGTCGCTGGTCAACCAGGCCTGAGCGACGCTGATCAGTGCTCCCCAGCCACCGGCCGGGCCCTTGTAGGGCTTGTAGCGCGGTACGGGTTTCTGGTCGGCTTGTTGATGATTGCTCACGCTTGTTTCTCCATCGCAGGGCTGTAGACCCGCGGCGCACTTTTTTGCGGCAGGTGGATGAGGTTGAGGTTGTGTCGGCGGGCCCATTGCACCGCGAGGCCCGTGGGCGACGACAGGCTGACCAGGGTCTGGATGCCGGCCCGCAGGACTTTCTGGATCAGTTCGAGGCTGCAACGGCTGGTGACGATCGCCACGCCGCCGGCCACCGGGATCTGCTGCCGGATCAACGCGCCGATCAGCTTGTCGAGGGCGTTGTGCCGGCCAATGTCTTCGCGACCCAGCAGCAATTCGCCTTGGGCGTTCATGAACAACGCGGCGTGGACTGCGCCGCAGTATTGGCCCAGGGGCTGGAACTGGCTGATACGGTCACGCAGGCCATCGAGCCATTGGGCCGGTGGCAGCGGTGCGCCGGGCAGCACCTTGAGGTTTGGCAGTGCTTGTTCCACCGCTTCCACGCCGCACAACCCGCAGCCACTGGTGCCCGTCAATTGCCGACGTTGCTGCTTGAGGTTCCAGAAGGCGCGATTGGCGATGGTCACCTCGGCATGGTGCGCCGCTCCCGTGCCGCTCAGTTGCAGGTCATAGATGTCCGATGAATCTTCGATGATGCCGCTGCCGAGGCTGAAGCCGACGATGAAGTCTTCCAGATCGCTGGGGGTGACCAGCATGACCGCCTGGCTGATGCCGTTATAGGCAATCGCCAGCGCCACTTCCTCGGCCAGCGCGGTGCTGTCCGATCGGGAGTGGTCCAGATTGCAGTAGCGATAGCTCTGGCTGGCGGCCGGCGCGGATGTTTCCATCGCTGGCGCTGGACTGACCGGAGGCTTGTCGTTCATAGGCATCACTGAAAGTAGGAATAGTGTTAAGACTAAATGCGGCAATCTGCCACGTCTAATCGCTATTACTGATCTCTCAATAGATGACGTCGATCAAGAAGTCGTCGATGATTTCTGGTAAAGGGCAAAGCAGGCCTCTGCCAAGGCCGAACGTGGGGCGCCGCGCCGCATGATCAGGCCCAGCGGGACCAACGTCTGCGCGCTTTCGATGGGCTGGATGCGCAAGTCTTCGGTCAGCACATCCAGGCCGCTGTCCAGGGGCATCACCGCGCAACACAGCCCGCCGTGCACAGCTTGTAACAATTGATGCACCGCGTCGGTTTGCAACAGCGGTTGAGGCGTTAGGCCTCGGCTGTGGAAGTTGTGGTCGATGGATTGGCGAAAGTGCATGCCGCTGGTGAGCATGCCCAGGGGCAGTTCGATCAGCGCTTCCCAGCTCAGCGGCTGTTCACCGAAAAAGAAAAAGCGCTGATCGTAGAGCAGGCCCATGCGGGTGTGGCTGAAGGGCAGGGCTTCGAAGCGTTCGTTGTCCAGGCGTTCCAGGTAGGAGACACCCAGGTCGATACGGTTGTTGGCCAGCTGTTCAAGGATGCGTTCGGAGCTCAGGGACGACAATTCGAAACGCAGGCTGGGGTGCTCGGCATGTAAACGCTGCATCATGGCCAGGGGGTCGAAATCCGACAACGGCACCACGCCCAGGCGCAGCGTACCCACCAGGTTGCCACGACAGGCCGCCGCTTCGGCCTGCAGCCCGTCATAGGCCGCCAGCACCGTGCGCGCCCAGGCCAGCACCCGTTCCCCCGGCGCGGTGAAACCTTCAAAGCGCTGGCCGCGGTTGACCAGCGGCAGGTCGAGTTCTTCTTCAAGGCTGCGCAGGCGCATCGACAAGGTCGGCTGGGTGATATGGCAGCGTGCGGCGGCCTGACCGAAGTGACGGGTTTCGTCCAGCGCGATGAGAAATTTCAGCTGCTTGATGTCCATCTTCGCTCCAGGGCGCAGGAAGGTTGGGATTCTAGCGCTTGCGCGTGGCGGGGTCATTGGTCGGTTGGGAACCGGGTTCGTCTCGCCTGGTCTAGTCTTTGCGTCTGGACACTTAAATCAAGGAGCGTGTGCCATGAGTATCTTTAGTTTTGTGAAGGAAGCCGGTGAAAAGCTGATCGACCTGCTGACCCCCGGCAATGCCAATGCCAGCGAACAACTGAAAGCGCATATTAAAAAGGTTGGCCTGGGTAATCCGAACGTCCAGGCGACCATCGAGGGTGACAAAGTCATCGTCACCGGTGAAGTAGCCAGTCAGGAAGAGAAGGAAAAGATCCTGTTGGCGGTGGGTAATATCGCCGGTGTTGGCAGTGTCGACGATCAGATCACGGTGACGGGCCCTGTGGCACAGGCGGCGCGTTTCGTGACCGTGAAGAAGGGCGACACGCTCAGCGCCATCTCCAAGGCCGAGTACGGCGACGCGAACAAGTACAACAAGATATTCGAGGCCAACAAGCCGATGCTGTCGCACCCGGACAAGATTTATCCGGGGCAGGTGTTGCGTATTCCTGAGTAATCCGATCCCTGTGGCGAGGGAGCTTGCTCCCGCTGGGCTGCGAAGCGGCCCCAATGCGTCTGCTGCGCAGCCGAGCGGGAGCAAGCTTTCATGGAACAAAGTGCAACCCCATGTTTTTAAAGTACTTTTCAACAAGCTGCAATGTGACTCAGTTGGACCGCTATTCCCGTGTGGCGAGGGGATTTATCCCCGCTGGGCTGCGCAGCAGCCCCAAAAGCAACGACCTCGATCTTACTGGCACACCGAGTTGTCTGGTTGGGGGCCGCTGCGCAGCCCAACGGGGATAAATTCCCTCGCCACAAGACCTGTTCCCTGCGCGACAGCGCAGCGTCGGCGACGCGGACTCCCTCGCCACACTGGTCCTGTCAAAGCCCGGCAATCAAGTCCCGATAATCCCCCAGCGCCTCAAACTCCCCCGTGTCCTTCGGCCCCTTGCGGCTGTCCGGCTCGCTCACGGCCAGCAAGTGCGCCACGCCGAAGTCCCGGGCGCTGCGCAGCACCGCCAGGGTGTCGTCGATGAACAGGCTGCGGGCCGGGTCGAAATTCAAGTCGGCTTGCAGCGCGTCCCAGAATTGCGGGTTTTCCTTGGGGAAGCCGTAGTCGTGGGAACTGATCAAACGGTCGAAGTATGGGGCCAGTTCGATGCGTTCAAGCTTCAGGGACAATGAATCGCGGTGAGCGTTGGTGATCATCACCACGCACTTGCCAGCGCGCTGGATCGCCGCCAGGAAGGTATCGGCGTCCGGGCGCAAGGCGATCAGGTGCGCGGTTTCCAACTTCAGTTCGCGCACCGGCAGTTTCAGCTCGGTGCTCCAGAAATCCAGGCAATACCATTGCAACTGGCCGGCGTTGCGCTCAAACAGCGGCTGCAGCTCCATCTCGGCCATCGCCCGGCTCACGCCATGCAGTTCGGCGTAGCGCTGGGGCAGGTGTTCGAGCCAGAAATGGTTGTCGTAATGCAGGTCCAGCAGGGTGCCGTCCATGTCCAGCAGAACCGTATCGATCTCATGCCAGGGCAGCAAAACCATAAAACTTCTCCAGCGGTAATCGGATATCCGACACAAACAATCAGAATAGGCCGGGTATAGTAGCCCGCTATCGCCCAGGGAGCCGTTTATGCGCCAGAAACCCACCATACTCGATCGCCAGATCGTCGCTACCAGCCGCCTGTTTTGCGTGGAAGAACTGAAATTGCGGTTTTCCAACGGTGTGGAGCGCACCTATGAACGTCTGGCGAGCAAGGGGGCGGGCTACGGCGCGGTGATGATCGTGGCGATGCTCGACGCCGACCATGCGGTGTTGGTGGAAGAGTATTGTGGTGGCACCGACGCTTACGAACTGTCCCTGCCCAAGGGTTTGATCGAGCCAGGTGAAGACGTGCTGGCGGCGGCCGAGCGGGAGCTCAAGGAAGAGGCCGGTTTTGGTGCGCGTCAGTTGGAACACCTGACCGAACTGTCGTTGTCCCCCGGCTACATGAGCCAGAAGATCCAGGTGGTATTGGCGACCGATCTATATGAAGAACGGCTGGAGGGTGACGAGCCCGAGCCGATGCGCGTGGACAAGGTCAACCTGCGTGAGCTGTCGGCCTTGGCACAGAACCCGCAGTTCACGGAGGGGCGGGCCTTGGCGGCGCTGTACCTGGCCCGTGACCTGCTGACCCAGCGTGGAGCGTTCCTGTCATGACTTTCCCTCATCCGTTGATGGCCCCTGTAGTCGAGCTGGCGCTCAAGGCTGGTGACGCGATCCTGCCGTTCTGGCGCGCCAACGTGCAGGTCAACCACAAGGCCGACGAGTCGCCGGTGACCGCCGCAGACATGGCCGCCCATGATGTGATCGTGGCCGGGCTGAAGGCGCTGGCCCCGGATATTGCGATCCTCTCCGAAGAAGACGCCGATATCGCCCAAAGCGTGCGTGCCGGCTGGCAACGCTGGTGGCTGGTAGACCCGCTGGATGGCACCAAGGAATTCATTTCCGGCAGCGAGGAGTTCACCGTCAACATCGCGTTGGTGGAGCAGGGCCGTGTGGTGTTCGGCGTGGTGTCGATGCCCACCAATGGGCGTTTTTATGTCGGCGGAGCGGGACTGGGCGCCTGGCGTGGCGACAAGGGGGGCGAGCCTTTGCCGATCGCGGTTCGTGACACACTGGCGCCCGGTGAAGCCTTCACCGTGGTTGCCAGTCGCCGACACACCAGCCCGGAGCAGGAACGCCTGCTCAATGGCTTGAGCGGGAGCCTGGGTGAGCTGCAACTGACCAGTATTGGCAGTTCGTTGAAGTTTTGCCTGGTGGCCGAAGGCGCGGCGGATTGTTATCCACGGCTGGCGCCGACCTCCCAGTGGGACACCGCTGCCGCACAGGGTGTCTTGGAAGGCGCGGGTGGTGAGGTACTGGACTTGAGGGGCGAGCCGTTCTGTTATCCACCGCGCGAGTCGCTGTTGAATACGTCGTTCCTGGCGTTGCCGGCGAAAGCGGCGTGGCGCGCAAAGTTGTTGGAGCTTGCTCGCTCTTGATACCGGCTCGATCCTTTGTGGCGAGGTGATTGTGGGAGCAAAGCTTGCTCGCGATACAGGCGCCTCGATCGCTGAAAGACCGCGGCGCTTCCATCGCGGGCAAGCCTTGCTCCCACACAGCGCTACCTCGCCACAGGGGCCGGCGGTGTTTTAGCGGTGCAACACGTACTGCCCCTCAAACTGCACCGCCACGTCCTCGCTCCCGATATTCATGACCTGCGTCTGCAACGCCAGCCGCGCCCGTCCGTAACGCCGGTAGGTGGCCAGGAAGCGCTTCCAGACCTTTTCGTCCGGCGCTTCGCAGACGACGGTCGCATCGCCGGTTACCGGCAGCGGATAGCTGATCTGCCCTTCCTGAATCACGATATGTCCGTCTACGATGCCTTCCTCGCGCAGGGCCAGGTGCAGCCATCCCCAGCCGCCGAGCACCGCGCCGCAATACAAGCTGCCACCGAACATGGTGCTCTTGTGATTGACGTTGGCCGCAAGCGGCAAGGACAGGCGCAGTTGCCGGGCCTGCCAATCGAGCACCTTGAGGCCCATGTCCCGGGTCAAGGGGATGTCGTGGTGCAGGATCGATTCCAGGTAACGACAATCGCGGTTCATTGCGGGGCCTTCTGCTTGAAAGGGAAATGACGATAACTCAATCGGACTCATCGGCCGAGCCATGGCTGCTGTCGCCGAAGTTCAGCCCATGCTTGCGTAACTTGTCATGCAAGGTCTTGCGTGGGATGCCCAGGGCTTCGGCCAGGCTGCGTACCGAGCTGTGGGGACGGGCCAATTCGGCGGCGATCAGGGTTTTCTCGAAGTTTTCCACCTGCTCGCTCAAGCCGCCGCTGACCAATTCCACCGGTGCGCTGGGGCTGCCGTCGGGCGCGTTGTTGTCCAGGGCCAGTTCCAGGCCCAGGGCAAAGCGTTCAGCGGCGTTCTGCAGTTCCCGCACATTGCCCGGCCAACTGTGGCGCAGCAGCAGCGCCCGTTGTGCCGGCTGCAATTCATGGGGCGGCAGGCCGTGGCGAGTGCTGGCTTCGTCGGCGAAGTGCTGGAACAGCATCAGCGCATCCTCACCCCGTTCGCGCAACGGTGGTATGCGCAGCGGCGCGACGTTCAGGCGGTAATACAGGTCGGCGCGAAAGCGCCCCTGGTCGGCGGCCTGGCGCAGGTCTTCCTTGGTGGCGGCGATCACGCGGATATCCAGCGGGATCTGTTGATTGCCCCCCAGCCGCTCCACCATGCGTTCTTGCAGCAGACGCAGCAGCTTGACCTGGACATCCAGGCTCATGCTTTCGATTTCATCCAGAAACAGAGTGCCGCCGTTAGCGAATTCGAACTTGCCGATACGGCGTTTTTGCGCTCCGGTAAAAGCGCCGGGTTCGTGGCCGAACAGCTCGCTTTCCACTACGGATTCGGCCAGGGCTCCGGCGTTGATCGCCACGAAGGGGCCGTTGCGTCGGCCTGAAAGATCGTGCAGTGCGCGGGCGACCACTTCCTTGCCGGCACCGGTTTCACCGAGGATCAGCACGTCGGCGCGGGTGGCGGCCAGTGCGCCGATTTGCTCGCGCAGGCGCAATATCGGTGCCGATTGGCCGACCAGGCGGGCGCTGAGTTCATGGCGATCGCTCAGGGCCAGGCGCAGGCTGCGGTTGTCCAGCACCAGTCGGCGCAAGGCCAGGGCCCGGCGCACGGTGTCGAGCAGATGATCGCTGGCGAAGGGCTTTTCCAGGAAGTCATAGGCTCCGGCACGCATCGCCTGCACGGCCAGCGGCACGTCGCCGTGGCCGGTGATCAGCAGCACCGGCAGCTCCGGGTCCTGGGCGTGGAGCTCGCCCAGCAGTTCGAGGCCATCCATGCCTGGCATGCGAATATCACTGACCACCACCCCTGGCCAGTCGCGGGGCAGTTGCCCGGCCACGCCCTTGGCTTCGGCCAGGGTCAGCGTTTTCAGGCCGGCCAGGTCGAGGGTCTGGCTCAAGGCCTGACGCAAATGGGGATCGTCGTCGATCAGCACCACCTCAATCCGGTTGTCGATGGTCATGCACTTCGGTCCTCGGACGGTTGCAGGCTCACCCCAGGGGCGCCGGCACGTAGCTTCAGGGTAATCAGGGCGCCGCCTTCCTTGTGGTTGGCGAATGACAGTTCACCGCCAAAGGCGCGCATCAGGGTGTCGCAGATCGCCAGCCCCAGGCCAAGGCCTTGGGTGCGGGTCTTGGTGGTGTAGAAGGGCTCGCCGGCGCGGCCCAGGGCTTCCATGCAAAACCCCGGGCCGTTATCGCGGATGTACAGGTTGACGCCGGTTTCGGTGGCCTGGGCACTTAGCCAGAGTTTGCGCGGCGGGCCTTTTTCGGTGAGGGCATCGAGGGCATTGGCCAGCAGGTTGCCGAGCACTTGGCGCAAGCGGGTTTCGCCGGCCTCGACCCACAGTGTGGCGGCCGGCAAATCGCGGATCAGTTCCACTTCCATGCTGCGCCGGCGCTTGGCGAGCAGCGCCAGGGCATCGTCCAGCGCCGGCTGCAAAGCGACGCTTTCCGGCGCATGTCGGTCGCGGCGGGCGAAGGCGCGCAGATGGGCGATGATCGAGGCCATGCGCCCGGTCAATTCGCTGATCAGCTTGAGGTTGCCCCGGGCGTCTTCGGTGCGTTGGTGGTCGAGTAGAATCTCGGCGTTTTCCGCGTAGCTGCGAATCGCTGCCAGCGGTTGGTTGAGTTCGTGGCTGATGCTCGCCGACATGGTGCCCAGGGCCGACAGCTTGCCGGCCTGCACCAGGTCATCCTGGGCGCGGACCAACTCCTGCTGGGCCTGCTCACGCTCCAGTACTTCCTGCTTCAACCGTCGGTTCAGCCCTTGCAGGTCACTGGTACGCTCCGCCACCCGGCCCTCCAGCTCTTGGCGGGCCTTGGCTTCGAAGGCGATCCGATCCAGGTAATGGCGCCGGCGTTGCATCATCAACCCGAGCAACAGCATCAAGACCAGTAACGCCGCGCCGCCGATGGCGACCACGGTGCGCACCGGACGATCAATCAGCGTGCGCGGGGCGAGAATGCTCACGCTCCAGCCGGTTTCCTCGATTGACTGGGTCTGGGGCAGCCAGGCGTTGGCGTCCAGGTTCAGCGGCTTGGGATCGCGGGTCGGATACGGTTGTACCGCGCTGATGGCCTTGCGCTCGTCGTCACTGAGCGGCCGGGTTGCGCGAAATCGCCATTCCTGGCGCGACGTGAGAATGACCACGCCATTGTGGTCGGCCACCAGCAACTGTTCCGGGGTCTTGCCCCACAAGCTTTCGGTGTGGTCGAGGTCGACCTTGACCACCAGCACGCCGATGACTTTTTCGCGCTCGTGCACGGCGGCAGCAAAGAAATAACCGCGCTTGGCCGACGTCGTGCCCAGGCCGAAGAAGCGGCCCAGGCGTCCGGCCATGGCTTCGATGAAGTACGGCCGGAAGGCGAAATTGCGTCCGACGAAACTGTCGTGTTTGTCCCAGTTCGACGCGGCCAAGGTCTTGCCGGAAGGGTCCATCAGGTACATGACTTCGGCGCCGGTCTGGGCGCTGATGTTTTTCAGCAGCCGGTTGGCATTGCCTTGGGTCACGCCATCGTCCGGGGCCGACAAGGCGGCGCGCAAGGCCGGCAGGTCGCCGAGAATCTGTGGCAGCACCTCATAGCGGTGCAGCGTGCCCAGCAGGTTGGCGACGTAGAGGTCCAGGGTCTGGCGGTTCTGCCCGGCCAGCTCGCTGCGGTAATAACGTTCGGCCAGGTGCTCCAACGGCCACAGCAACGGCGCCAGGCACAGCGCGAGCAAAGCCAGGCTGCGCCATCGGGGTCTGCGAGGAAGGGTGGAATTCATGAGCATGGGGCGCCTGTGGTGACAGGCGTATTATGCCCAGCGCCGCCTCACAAATACTATTTGTAAGGCAGTACTAGATTTGTCCGGCTAGGCACTGCTGCAACGCGCTTCGCCAGTCCGGTTGGCTCACGCCCCACGCCTTGAGCAGGCGGCTGCAATCCAGGCGCGAGTTCAGCGGCCGAGGGGCCGGAGTGGGATAGGCGCTGGATGCAATGGGCTCAAGCAGCGCGCACGGCTTGTGTCGAACGAGCAGGTCTTCGCCGATGGCCTGGGCGAAACCGAACCAGGACGTCTCGCCCCGGGCTGTCAGGTGATAGGTGCCCCACGCGCCAGGTTGGCCGGCCTGCCAGCGCTCGATCAGTTGCGCGGTGCTGTCGGCAATGGTGCCGGCCCAGGTCGGTGCGCCAATCTGGTCGGCGACCACCCGCAGCTGCGGTTTTTCCTGCAACAGGCGCTGCATGGTCAACAGGAAGTTACGGCCCTCGGTGGAGTACACCCAGCTGGTGCGCAGAATCAGGTGCTGGCCGCCAGCCTGGCGGATGGCATTCTCGCCGGCCAGTTTGCTGCGTCCGTAGACACTCAGCGGGTTGGGCGTGTCGTCCTCGGTGTAGGGGGTGGGCTTGAGGCCATCGAAGACGTAGTCGGTGGAGTAATGAATCAACGGGACGCCTAGTGCAACCGCTGCCTGGGCCAGGATGCCCGGTGCCGTGGCATTGATGGCGAACGCCCGCTCCGGTTCACTTTCGGCCTGGTCGACGGCCGTGTGGGCGGCGGCATTGATGATCAGACCGGGCCTCAACGCCTCGATGGGGGCGCGCAGGGAATCCGGTTGTGCCAGATCGAGCTGGTCGCTGCCGCGTACGATCAACTCGCCCAGGCCGCTCAGGCGTGATTGGAGTGCCCGGGAAACCTGGCCATTCTGGCCGATGATCAGGATGCGCAACGGGGTACTCATGGGAACAGGTCTGCCTCATGCAGGGGCTTGCCATTCCGGTCTTTGGCCGAGAGGACCGGCGCGCCTTCGAGCTCCCAATCGATGGCCAACTGCGGGTCGTCCCAGCGGATGCAGCGTTCGGCCGACGGGGCGTAGTAATCAGTGGTCTTGTAAAGGAAGTCCGCTGATTCGCTCAGTACGACGAAACCGTGGGCAAACCCTGGCGGGACCCACATCTGCCGGTGGTTCTGCGCCGACAGGCGTACGCTGGTCCATTGGCCGAAGGTCGGCGAGCTGCGGCGGATGTCCACCGCGACATCCAGCACTTCCCCCGCCGTGACGCGCACGAGTTTTCCCTGGGCCTGTTCGATCTGATAGTGCAGGCCCCGCAGCACGCCCCTGGTGGAGCGTGAATGGTTGTCCTGGACGAACTGCAGGGTGCAGCCGGTCGCTTCGGCAAACGCCCGGGCATTGAAGCTTTCGTAGAAAAAACCGCGGTCGTCGCCAAAGACTTTCGGTTCGATGACCAGCACATCCGGCAGGCGAGTGGCGATGACCTTCATCGTGTTTCTCCGGCGATGGTGAACAAGTACTGGCCGTAGCCGGTCTTGCCAAAATACTGGGCGCGTTCAAGGACGTGCTCGCGGCTGACCCAACCTTGCTGGTAGGCAATTTCTTCCAGGCACGCCACTTTCAGGCCTTGGCGATGTTCGATGGTCTGCACGTATTGCGAGGCTTCCAGCAGGCTGTCGTGAGTGCCGGTGTCCAGCCAGGCGAAACCACGACCGAAGCGCTCGACATGCAGGTCGCCGCGTTGCAGGTAGGCATTGTTGACGTCGGTGATTTCCAGTTCGCCGCGCTTGGAGGGCTTGATAGCCTTGGCGATCTTGATCACGTCGTTATCGTAGAAATACAGGCCGGTCACCGCGTAGCTGGATTTGGGCGCGGTGGGTTTTTCTTCGATGGACATCGCTCGTCCTTCTGAATCGAAGTCGATCACGCCAAAACGCTCAGGGTCCTTGACCCAGTAGCCGAACACCGTCGCGCCACTCTGCCGGTTGACGGCGGTCTGCAATTGTTCGCCAAAATGCTGGCCGTGGAAAATGTTGTCGCCCAGGATCAGGCACACCGAGTCGCTGCCAATGAACTGTTCGCCGATCAGGAACGCCTGGGCCAGGCCATCGGGCGTCGGCTGCTCGGCGTAGCTGAACTGCACGCCGAACTGTTGGCCGTCGCCCAGCAGGCTGCGGTATTGCGGCAGATCCTGCGGGGTGGAAATTACCAATATGTCCTTGATGCCGGCGAGCATCAGCACCGAGATCGGGTAATAGATCATCGGCTTGTCATAAACCGGCAGGAGTTGCTTGGAAACCCCAAGGGTAATCGGGTGCAAGCGTGTGCCGGAACCGCCGGCCAGAACAATGCCCTTCATCATGCAATCGCATCCTTGTTGTCGAGCGAGCCGAGGCGCTCGCCCTGATAGCTGCCGTCCTGGACACGCTGGCACCACAGCAGGTTCTCGAGGTACCACTGCACGGTCTTGCGCAGCCCGGTCTCGAAGGTTTCCCGGGGGGTCCAGCCCAGTTCCCGTTCGATCTTGCTGGCGTCGATGGCGTAGCGCAGGTCGTGGCCGGGGCGGTCCTGGACGAAGCTGATCAGGTCGGCATAGTGCTCGACCCCTTCGGGTTTGCGTGGCGCCAGTTCCTCGAGCAGCGCGCAGATGCTGCGCACCACGTCGATGTTTTTCTGCTCGTTGTGGCCGCCAATGTTGTATGTCTCGCCGACCGCGCCTTCTGTGACGACCTTGAGCAGCGCACGGGCATGGTCTTCGACGAACAGCCAGTCGCGCACTTGCTGGCCGTTGCCGTAGACCGGCAAGGGCTTACCGGCCAGTGCGTTGAGGATCACCAGTGGAATGAGTTTCTCGGGGAAGTGAAACGGCCCGTAGTTGTTCGAGCAGTTAGTCAACAGCACGGGCAAGCCATAGGTGCGTTGCCAGGCGCGGACCAGGTGGTCGGACGCCGCCTTGCTCGCCGAATACGGTGAGCTTGGGGCATAGGCGGTGGTTTCGGTGAACAAGTCATCCACGCCGTGCAGGTCGCCATACACTTCGTCGGTGGAAATGTGGTGGAAGCGAAACGCGCGCTTCTGTGGCTCGGGCAGGGCCTGCCAATAAGCTCGAGTGGCTTCCAGCAGGCTGTAGGTGCCCACGATATTGGTCTGGATGAAATCCGCCGGGCCATCAATGGAACGGTCTACATGGGACTCGGCTGCCAGATGCATGATGGCGTCAGGCTTGAATCGCGCCAGCACTGCACCGACGGTGGGTTGATCGACGATATCGGCCTGGACGAATTCGTAGCGGCTGTCGTGATCGATGCTGCTCAGCGATTCGAGATTGCCAGCATAGGTCAGCTTATCGAGGTTCAGGACCTGGTGCCCGGTATCAAGAATCAAGTGCCGTATGAGGGCCGAGCCGATGAAGCCGGCACCGCCAGTGATGAGAATGCGCATCCGGTAAGCCTTTTGGATCAGAGAGTAGAGCGGTAAGAGCATAGCTTGTAGGTATGGCGAGGGCGGCGCAAGTGGGATATTGCTGCGTCGACAGGCGACCCGCGCAGGAATGAACGTAAATCCCCTCACCGCAGGCCCCAATACCAGGGCGCGTATGTAAGAGGGGTTGCTTATCCCACGACTCAGTGGCGAGATAGTCATCCGAACAAAACCACCTCAGGGGTCGTTGTATGCCACTCACTACGTTGGTTCACCGTGCCAGTTTGCCAAGCCCACAGATCAGCGCCGAGCAGGCGTTGGTGCTGTTGCGCTTGAATTACGGACTCAGCGGTGACCTGCGACCCCTCGGCAGCCACCAGGACCTCAACTACCGCGTCGACAGCGAGCGCGGGCGCTTTGTGCTGAAAATTTGCCATGGCGACTACGCTGTCCAGGAGCTCCAGGCCCAACACGCTGCCCTCAAGCAGTTGGCCGGGCACGGCGCGGTGAAAGTGCCGCGGGTGATTGCGGCCAACAACGGCCAGGACCTGCTGACATTGGACGTCGACGGGCAAGCGGTTCACATGCGACTGCTGGAGTACATCGACGGCCAGTCCCTCACGCAGCTCAAACACCTGCCGCCTGAGTTGGTGACCGGCCTGGGCCGCCTGTGCGCGGAAATGGACCTGGCCCTGGCGACATTCGACCACCCAGGCCTGGAGCGTACCCTGCAATGGGACGCGCGCCACGCTCCCGCCCTGGTCGATCACCTGTTGCCTGTCATCGACGACGATCAGCGGCGGCAACTGATCGCCGAGGTCGCGCAACAGGCCGAGCGGCGCTTGCAGCCGCTCAAGGCCAGCTTGCCGGTGCAGGCGATCCACATGGACATCACCGACGACAACGTGGTCTGGCAGCGCGATGCCCAGCGCCAATGGCAATTGCAGGGCGTCATCGATTTCGGCGACCTGATCCGCACCTGGCGCGTCACTGACTTGTCGGTGACGTGCGCGGCCCTGCTGCACCACGCCGACGGCGATCCATTCTTCATCTTGCCGGCGATCAAGGCCTGCCACACAGTCAACCCCTTGCAACGCGAAGAACTGTTGGCGCTGTGGCCACTGATCGTGGCGCGCGCCGCGGTACTGGTGCTCAGCGGTGAGCAGCAGGTCTCCATCGACCCGGACAACCAATACAGCCGCGACAACCTGGCGCATGAATGGGAGATTTTCCGGGTCGCCCACTCGGTGCCCCTCGAACTGATGGAAGCGGCGATTCTTAGCGTCGTCGACCAAAGCCTGCCGCCGATTGCCAGCGAAGGCTTTGCGCCGCTGTTGCCGACCCTGGTGGGGCGTGAGTTCGCGCTGATTGACCTGGGGGTGCTGAGCCCGCATTTCGAGGCTGGCAATTGGGAGCAGCAGGGGATCGACCAGCGCTTGCTGAGCGAGGCCGCCGGCATTCATGGCCTGGCCGCCAGCCGCTACGGGCAGTACCGGTTATCCCGCACTCGGCCGGACAGCGCCGTCGAGCCCGATACCTATCCACTGCACGTGGAGTTGAGCGTTCCGCTGGGGACGCCGCTCGAATCCCCTTTCGCTGGGGTCGTGCACAAGACCGCCGAGGGCTTATTGCAGCTGGACAGTACCCAGTTGAGCGTGCGGCTGTGGGGCGTGACCTCGCCGCTGCATTCCGGCGCGGCACTGGTCAAGGGGCAGGTGCTGGGCGAAGTGTCAGGGCTGTTGCGGGTCCAATTGTGCCGGGGCGCCCAGGTGAATCCGCCGCTGTTCTGCACGCCCTCCAGGGCACCGGCCTGGCAGGTGCTTTGCCCTTCGCCGGCGGTGCTGCTGGGGCTGGCTTGCGATGCCGAGCCGGAGATCGATCCCGACGTGCTGCTGGCCCGTCGCGATGCGAGCTTTGCCCGTTCGCAAAAGCACTACTACGTCGACCCGCCGCGCATCGAGCGTGGCTGGCGCAACCACCTGATCGACATGCAGGGCCGCTCGTACCTGGACATGCTCAACAATGTCGCCGTGCTGGGCCACGGCCATCCACGTATGGCGGCAGTGGCTGCCCGGCAGTGGTCGCTGCTCAATACCAACTCGCGTTTCCACTATGCGGCGGTTGCCGAATTCTCCGAACGTCTGCTGGCATTGTCGCCGTCCAACATGGACCGGGTGTTCCTGGTCAACAGCGGCACCGAGGCCAACGACCTGGCGATCCGCCTGGCCTGGGCCTACAGCGGCGGGCGGGACATGCTCAGTGTATTGGAGGCCTATCACGGCTGGTCGGTGGCGGCCGATGCGGTCTCGACGTCCATTGCCGACAACCCCCAGGCCCTGAGCAGTCGCCCGGACTGGGTGCATCCAGTGACCGCCCCAAACACCTATCGCGGCGAATTCCGTGGCCTCCACACTGCGCCGGACTACGTGCGCAGCGTCGAACATAACCTGGCGAAAATCGCCAAGAACAAGCGCCAGCTCGCCGGTTTCATCTGCGAACCGGTGTACGGCAACGCGGGGGGGATCGCGCTGCCGCCCGGTTACCTGAAACGGGTCTACGCGATGGTGCGCGAGCGTGGTGGGGTCTGCATCGCCGACGAAGTACAGGTCGGTTACGGGCGCATGGGCGAGTTTTTCTGGGGCTTCGAAGAGCAAGGCGTGGTGCCGGACATCATCACCATGGCCAAGGGCATGGGTAACGGCCAGCCGTTGGGCGCGGTCATCACCCGCCGGGAAATCGCCGAGGCGCTGGAAGCCGAGGGCTACTTCTTCTCGTCGGCCGGAGGCAGCCCGGTCAGTTGCCAGATCGGCATGGCGGTGCTGGATGTCATGGAAGAAGAAAATCTCTGGGAAAACGCCCGGGTGGTGGGTGGGCATTTCAAGGCTCGGCTGGAGGCCTTGATCGACCGCTATCCATTGGTCGGTGCGGTGCATGGCTCGGGGTTCTACCTGGGTGTGGAACTGATCCGCGACCGCGACACGTTGGAGCCGGCCACCGAAGAAACCACGGCGCTGTGCAATCGCCTGCGAGCGTTGGGGATATTCATGCAGCCGACCGGCGATTACCTGAACATCCTCAAGATCAAACCGCCGATGGTCACCACGCGCCAGAGCGTGGATTTCTTCGTCGATATGCTGGTGAAGGTCTTGGACGAGGGGCTGTAATCGATCTGGAATGCAGGCTGTAAAGCTGTGTTCCCCACAGGTTTTTTCGTCATAAGATCGATTTTTGTCGGTGTTTTAAGATGCTTTTTGATTGATCGAGATTTTTTGTACTTTATTAGTCGATATTTATCGTTTATAAGGTTGCCACTTGCCCGTCGCCCAGGAGATGACCCATGACAACGTTGCACAGCACTCCCCGCGCGGATGGTTTCCATATGCCTGCCGAGTGGGCGACCCAGACCCAGGTCTGGATGATCTGGCCCGAGCGCCCGGACAACTGGCGCCTGGGCGGCAAGCCCGCGCAGGCCGCCCACGTCGCGGTCGCCAAGGCCATCGCCCGTTTTGAACCGGTGACCGTGGCGGTGTCTGCGGCCCAATACGAAAATGCCCGGGCGCGTCTCGACGTGCCGAATATCCGCCTGGTGGAAATGTCCAGCGACGACGCCTGGGTTCGCGACACCGGCCCCACGTTCGTGATCAACGACAGTGGTGAAGTGCGTGGTGTCGATTGGGATTTCAACGCCTGGGGCGGTTTCGACGGTGGCCTGTATGCGCCGTGGAACCGTGATGCGCAAGTGGCCGGCAAAATCCTCGAGATCGAGCGCAGCCCGCGTTATCGCACCGAAGGTTTTGTGCTCGAGGGCGGCTCGATCCATGTGGATGGCGAAGGCACCCTGATCACCACCGAAGAGTGCCTGCTCAACCGCAATCGCAACCCGCACTTGAGCCGTGAAGAGATCGAGGCAGTGCTCAGCGCGCAGTTGGCAGTGGACAAGATCATCTGGCTGCCTGATGGGCTGTTCAATGACGAAACCGACGGCCACGTGGATAACTTTTGCTGCTACGTGCGGCCGGGCGAAGTCCTGCTTGCATGGACCGACGACCCGCAAGACCCGAACTACACCCGCTGCCACGCGGCAATGAACGTGCTGCAAAACAGCACTGACGCCAAGGGACGCCCGTTCACAGTGCACAAAATGCCAATTCCGGGGCCGTTGTACGCCACCGAGGAAGAATGCGCTGGCGTCGATGCGGTAGAAGGTTCCCAAGAGCGCAACCCAACCGTGCGCCTGGCCGGGTCCTATGTGAATTTCCTGATCGTCAACGGCGGCATCATTGCCCCACGTTTTGACGATCCGCTGGACGCACCGGCCAGGGACATCCTGCAGAACCTGTTCCCGCAACACGAAGTGGTCATGGTGCCAGGGCGCGAACTGTTACTGGGAGGCGGTAATATCCATTGCCTTACTCAACAGCAACCCGCACCGCGGGCAAAATGAGTGGCGATGTAACAGCAGGGTGATATCGACGGCTCCGGCTCCAAGTCGGCGTTTTTGGATCCACCCTGGCAAGCCCGCGGCCCAGTTGGGTCGTGGGCTTTTTTTGTGCCTGTTTATGGCTGTCATGGATACATTGGCATAGCTCTTGTATCAGCATCCCAGCAGTTTCAGGAGCGCAACTGCGTTGTTTTGTCATAAACCTTGGATAAATTGGCCGCTCATCAACCAGGAGAGGGCGCTGGAATGAATATGACAAGCGAGCGCACATGCCATCCCTTGGCCATTAATGGTGAGTCGCTTCAAGCCTTGGCGCAGTGGTTGAAGTCCAATGGAACGCGTCAGATCAGGGAACCTGATCCGCGCCGGATGATCGTTGAGCGTTACCCCGCTGGCCTGTTCAGCGAGGCGGAGCTGGAAGCGCTGTGGGATGTGATGCAAGGATAGAATTCGACGGATTGATAAAGGCGCTGGCCGGGATGGCAGCGCTTTTTTTATGTCCGCTGGCTTTCGAATCCACACAAGTCACTGTGTGCGAGCTTGCTCGCGATAGCGGTGGATCAATAACACTGCTGTTGACTGACACACTGCCATCGCGAGCAAGCTCGCTCCCACAGGGGGCGGTGTTTAATTCAGTGAGGCATTCGACCGATCCACGAAACACACTGAAAACCGTTCCAGCGTTTTTGCGCAGCGCTCTCAAGGCTACCCTGCTGCCATCCAATCCCCATGGTTAGCGGAGTCCTCATGGCCACTCTTCATTATATCTACGACCCACTGTGCGGCTGGTGCTACGGCGCCAAGCCGTTGGTGCAGGCCGCCCGGGCCGTTTTGCCGGTCATTGCCCATGGCGGAGGCATGATGACCGGTGCCAATCGCCAGCAGGTCTCGCCGCAACTGCGCAATTATGTGATGCCCCACGACCGGCGCATCGCTGAATATTCCGGGCAGCCATTTGGCGAGGCCTATTTCGAAGGTTTGCTGCGTGACCACAGCGCCGTGTTCGATTCGGCGCCGCCGACCGCCGCCATCCTCGCTGCCGAACAGCTCGGCGGCCACGGCCTGGAACTGCTCGGGCGCCTGCAAACCGCGCACTACGTCGAGGGCCGGCGCATCGCTGACGAAGCCGTCCTGCTGGAGCTCGCTCAATCCATTGGCGTGCCGGCCCAGGCGTTCCTGGCGGCGTTGCGCGCGGTTGATGTACAGGGGCATATCAAGGCCAGTCGTACCTTGCTGGCCCAAGTCGGCGGCCAGGGTTTCCCGACCTTGGCCCTGGAGCAGGACGGCCAGTTCACGCTGCTCGATATCGGCCCCTGGCTCGACAAACCCGAGGCATTCGCCCAATGGCTGACGCAAACCCTGCCGGCGCAGGTCTCTACGCCCTCGGCGGTCTGCGGTCGGGATGGCTGTTTGTTTTGAACGATTCTTAGATGTTTTTCGCCTAATTACAGACGATTCACGAAATTGACACACTGTTGAGGGCGCGACTAGGATTCGTCCTACGCCTGTGGCTAACAGCCATGACTCTTAAATAATAAAAAGGCCCGACACGATCACTCGTGGGCGGGCCTTTTCATTATTTTCAGGAGCAAGAGTCCGAAAAAAGAGCGCGAAAAGCGCCATTTCGGTTGCCCGCCGCAGTGCGTATCAACCCGTACAAGGAAAATAAACATGTTGAACAAGCGCATTAGTTTGATCGCACTGGGGATATTGAGCACGACACACGCCATGGCCAATGACCAGGCGCAGTCCAAGGGGTTCGTTGAAGACAGCAGCTTGAAAGTGCTGTTGCGCAACGCTTATATCAACCGCGACTACAAAGATGGCAACGAAGACAAGGCCGAATGGGGCCAAGCGGCCATCGCTACCTTTTCGTCTGGTTTCACCCAGGGCACCGTGGGTGTAGGTGTGGATGCGTTCGGCCTGTACGCGCTGCGACTGGACGGCGGTAAAGGCCGCAGCGGTGCGGGCGGCATCGACTTCTTCAAGCAAGGCGACAGCGGCAACGCAGCCGATGACCTGTCCAAGTTCGGGGCAGCGGTCAAGTTCCGCGTCTCCAACACCGTGCTGGCCTACGGCGACCAGATGCCGGCCTTGCCGGTGCTCAGCTATGACAACTCGCGCCTGCTGCCGGAAAGCTACACCGGCACGCTGATCACCTCCAAGGAGATCAAGGGCCTGGAACTCAATGCCGGCCGTTTCACCGCCGAATCGCGCAAGAGCGCCGAAGGCCGCGACAGCGGTGGCCTGAAGTCGATCAACGTCTTGGGCGGCAGCTATCAGTTCACCGAGCAGTTCAAGGCTTCGCTCTACGCCTCGGATGTCGAGGATGTATTGAAGAAGCAATACGTGAACGCCAACTATGTGTTCCCGCTGGCCAAGGATCAGTCCCTGACCCTGGATTTCAACGGTTATCGCACCAAGTTGGACAACAGCTATGTGCGTGAAAACAACGTCACGGGCGACGACAACAAAATCTGGAGCCTGGCAGCCACCTTCGCCACGGGCCCGCACAGCTTCACGCTCGCCCACCAGCGCAGCACCGGCGACAGCAACCTGGGTTATGCCTATGGCGGCTATCAGCGCGGGCAGAATCGGGTGGGTGATGGCGGCAACACGATCTACCTGGCCAACTCCTACTGGTCCGACTTCAACGCTGAAGACGAACGCAGCTGGCAGTTGGGCTATGGCCTGGACTTCACCACCTTCGGCGTACCGGGCCTGAGCTATAACGTCGCTTATGTGCGTGGCGATAACATCACCACCTCCACCAGCGAAGGCGGCACCGAGCGCGAGATCTTCAACCAGTTCAAGTACGTGGTCCAGAGCGGCCCGGCCAAGGACTTGAGCGTCAGGTTGCGCAGTTCCGTGTTGCGGGTGTCGCAGAAGTCCAGCGAGTACAACGTCAGCGGCAATGAGCTGCGGGTGTTTGTGGATTATCCGATTAACGTTTTTTGAGGGTGGATGGAATAACTAGCGCTTGATAAATGCCCCCGGTCTTCGGACTGGGGGTTGTTAGGGTTGTTGTTTTTTTTGATTGCGATATTAACTTCGTTCTCCAAATAACTCGTCGTGATGAGCCGTTTGTATCCCATTTTTTTATGGGGTGTTTTTGGGGTGTCGTTAATATACTAAATTTGCTCTGCTATGTTTTGATAGGCTGAAGGGCCGCATAGTAATAGGTGTTTGGTCTCGAACTTTATGAGCGATGTATCGTTTGAGGCGTGAACTGTAAATGTATTTTGTTGTTGAGATATTCGAAGGGCTAGTTTGTTTTTTGTTGGTATGTTTGTAATTGTTAAGTTTGTGGGGGCGCTGCAGTTCAGTCCAATTCGGCAAGTATTGAAGCCCGATTGTTTCCATTTATGTGGAGGCGCATCGGGGTATTCCTCAATGTCGAATTCAAATACGATTGTAGACGTGTCGTTGTCTATGGCTAACGAAAACAGTTCGATTGTCCCAATGGGTACGGGAGAAGAAAAAATTTTATTGAAAAACGTGCTGCCTTCTAAGTCGTTCCAAAAATTCATTTTCAATCCTTGAAGTAGTAGTGATCATTTGCGTTGTTAATTTTTCCTGTTCTTTTGTTTTCGATAGGACGCAAATTAAAATGAGCTTTCTGGTCGCCTCTGTTTCCCGGCTGTTTATATTGATGTCCGGCAGAGTGGTCTTGGACTATGACTTTAGAACCGTCGGGGCGTGTAAATTGATATTCTCGAGCCAAGATTGGTTTTCCTTCGCTGGTTAAAACGCTCTCGCCGGATTTATCCGTCATTCTTGCATAGCTATACTGATGTGTTTTTCCAGTGGTGGCGTCATAAATAAGGTCTGGTTGCTGGGTTTTTGGTACGCCAGCGTCTAATTTTGCTTGCCTAAATGCGCCGTGGCGAGACAGTTCGGGTAGTGGAGGCTCGCTTTTTTGTTCGCCTTCAGCTGGTTTATTTTTGCTCCCTGGACAGCGAGCATTCAACCCCAACGGATCCACCCACCCCGTAGGGTTGGGCACATACTGGTAGGCATTCAACCCACCCGCCAGCTTGATCGGATCCGGTGTCAGATAGCGACCCGTCTCTGGATTGTAGTAGCGATGGCGGTTGTAATGCAGGCCGCTTTCCAAGTCATGGTATTGCCCCTGGAAACGTAGCGGTTGTTCCAGTTGCTCGCCGCCGCCGTGCTCAAGCCCGGTGAGTTTACCGTAGCCGTTGTAGCGAGCGGACCAGACCACTTTGCCGCTATAACTGGTCAGTTCCTGCGGGGTGCCGAGGTGGTCGAGGTGGTAGTAGAACGGCGCTGCCTTGAGCGGGCCTTCGCCGTCGAGCATGGCGAGCGGGCGAAAGGTGCCGGGTTCGTAGAGGTAGCTGCGGTAGTGCTGGCCGCCGCTTTCGGCAACGACCCGATCGCCTTGCCAGATAAATTCAGTGGTTTGGCCGTCCACGGTCTTGCTGATACGGCGGCCAAAAGCGTCGTAGCGGTAGGACGCTTCGCGTCCGTCCGGCGTGGTGATGCCGATCAGGCGGTGCTGGCAGTCATAGCGGTATTCGCTGACGAGTTTTTGCCCGGTGACGCGGCGTTCGCGGATCAGGTTGCCGAAGGCGTCGTGGTCGTAGTGACGATCACCTTCCATCAGCAGGCGATTGCCCTTGAGGGTGGTCGGGCCGGGGCGGTCCTGCATCATCAGGTTGCCGGCCGGGTCGTGACAGAAGTGTTCCGGTGGCTCGCTGTGGGAAAAGTCGATGCGAACCAGACGATCCAGCGGGTCGTACTGGTAATGGCGTCGGTTTCGGTTATCGGAAAGGGTTTCCAGGTTGCCGTTGGCGCTGTAGGCATAATCGCGCCAGAGCAGTTGTTGCTGTTGGTTCTGCCACACCGTCTGGGCCTTGAGGCGGCCCTGTTCGTCGTACTCGTAGTCGCTGAGAAGTCGGCCTTGCCGGCGTTGCCGTTCGCGCCCACCACTGAACCTATGCTCTGTCAGGCGGGTGCCGTTGAGGTCGATGGCTAACAGCGCACCGCCCGCAGCGTGGTGATAGTCGAGGGTACTGCGGTCGGGAAGGTGACAGTGCTTCAACTGGCCGACAGCGTCGTATTCATAGCGCAGGGTGCCCCAGCCCTGGTGTTCAGTGACGAGGCGGTCCTGGTGATCGTATTCGTAGGCCAGCGGCCAATGACCGTCGTCGACGCTGACCAGGCGCCCTAGGGCGTCGTAGCGGTAATCAACCGTTTCGCCGTCCGGCAGGGTTTTACGTAGCAAACGGCCGGTGGTGTCGCGTTGGTAGGCGGTGATCCGCTGGCTGCCATCGTCGCCAAATTCGGTTTTTTCCAGCAAGTGTCCGTTGAGATCGTAGGCATAACCGGTACGCTGGCCGTCGAAGCCGACTTCCTCGCGGATGAGGCCGTTCGAGTAGTAGTCGAGGTGGTAGTGCTCGCCGCGTTCGTTTTCTATCTGGGTGAGCAGCAGGCTTGAGTTGTCGTAGCGGTAGCGCAACTGGCTGCCATCGGGATTTAGCCGTCGACTGACCAGGTGCAAACCGTTGGCGTATTCATAACGGGTTATACGCCCCAGTTCGTCCCGCTCGGCCGTGACCTTGCCGTAGGCGTTGTAGCTCCATGCGCGGGTCGCGCCGGTTGGCAAGGTGAGCTGGAGCAACCGACCCACGGCGTCCCATTGATATTGGGTGATGGCGCCGGTTTCGTCTTTGCGGCTGATCTGCCGGCCGAGCACGTCGTAGGTATATTGAAGACGGCTACCATCAGGCAGGCATTCTTCCAGCAACTGGCCCAGGCGATTCCAGCCCAACAAATGAAAACTTCCGTCGGGATGGGTGATCCGCGTCAGACGACCTTGATCGCTGTAGTGGTAATAGGTGATGTTTCCATCGGGATCGATCTGCCGGGTGATATCGCCTTGTCGATTCCGGCGGTATTTCCAACTGGCTTTGCCGCGATGGACATCGCTCACGAACCCGTTGATGTGCTCATAAGTCGTCGCTTCTTCTTCCGGCGGGATCACGGCTATCAGCAAGCCATCTTCGTCGTAGCGGTATTGGGTCACGGCGCCCAGCGGGTCTTTTTCCGCGATCAACTGGCCTTTTTCGTTATAGGCCTTGCGATGTTTCGCACCGTCCGGATCGGTCTTGCTGACCAGCCGTGCTTTGTCGTCGTGGGTGTAGACCTCCTCGCTACCGTCAGCATTGATTACAGTGACGCTGCCCTTGTCGTCCCAGGCGTAACGGGCTTGCATTTGCGAGAAACTGGCCCAGTGATGAATGCAGCGCGCCAGTTTGCCTTCGTTCTCCCATTCCCAGAAAAAACTGGCGCCACCGGCTAGCTGTCGCTCAACGATGACGTGCTGCTCGTTGTAGCGATAATGTTCGGTTTCCCCAGCGGCATTTTTAGCTTCAACCAGACGATGCTGGTCGTCATAGCCGTACGTAACCAGTGTCTGGACGGTGCTCCAGGCCTGTTCCAACGTGTCCGCCGGCCGAAACTGTTGGTAGTCGACACCGATAATGTGTTTGCCGTGGTAGCGCAAAAGCAGGGCACGCCCCGCGCCGTTGTCCAAGCGCTTGATCTGCCCGAGGATGTCGCGGGTGATGTGCAACCGATTACCGTAGTGGTCGCTGACGGCAATTAACGTTGCGAATTCGTTGTTGAAACGAAAGTGATAGAAGGATGGACGCTCACCCGCCTGAGCCACAATCAACTCGCTGGGGTCGTCACCCAGGTAAATGACCGCCCGCGAGAGGCTGTTAGTGATTGCCGGGCGTTGCTGGCTGGGAAGCGGAAAGGGCGTCGAGCGATTTTCATGATCGGTCCAGATGACTTCATTGCCATTGATTTCGAGCCGATGGCCCAGCGCATGGCTCCAGCCGAAACCCAGGCCACAGTCGATTTCTGCCGCGCTGGTCCTGTACAAACGGGTCCACTCAAAGGGCAGCAGGCCATCAAGTTGGCCGTCGTTCAGCGTCAACAACTCTTCGCCGGTTACCATCGAGACCGGGCATTTGTCGGTGCAAGTACGGGCCGCGGGTTCCGTGCTCTTGCCGGTGGGTGTCGTCGCTTGCCGTGAAGCGTCATCGCCAGTCTTGCCGTTGACCAGCCTGGCATTCCTCTGGCCGTCGATACGTAACTCGACCTCACCCCTTTTCATAGGCGTTGCCGTTCCACGCACCGCTACGGGGATATATTTGGCAACATATGCCATGAAGCCATTAATGATGGCGAACACAGACTCCACAAAGCCAATCACGGCCTTGAGGATGATTTCGCCGTACTTTTTCAACCGTGCCGCGAGATAGATGACCCCGGTACCTTCTGCGACAACCGTCAGGACGATCGCAATCACGATATCAATCGCGATCCCCATGACTGCGGCCGTGGTCATCTTCGCGGTGTCACCGGCCATCTGCATCGGGGGTAAGCTCGCCAGCCAGATCAATGCACAACGCATCATCAAAAAGAGCGCCGCCTCGTCACTGGCCAGCAGCATGGCCTTCTTCATGACGTTGGGCGTTTGCCTGGCCACGTCGATGAGTCGATCAGTGTCTTCACCCAATTGTTCGCTGAATTTTCCCGGGTCTTTCAGAATGTCGAGTACCAGGCTGATGCCGTCCCACACACCTTTGATGGCTTCCCAGCCACCTTCAAGAATGCCGGTACCGATCGCCAGGGCAGTGCCCGAAAGGGAAAGGCTCGACCATTGCTGCCTGTAACCCGCCGGGCCGTCCCACTGATTGCGCAGGAATTGTTCCAGCTCGCTTGTCAGCCCGGCATAGGTGCCGAATAGCTCGTCGATCTGAGCCGGTGTCACCTCGCTGTGCACACGAATCTGGTAATACTTGCCCGCAACACCGGCCGTCCAACGGGCCTTTCCCTGGGCATCCAGTTTGACAGTGCTGATCTCACCACTCTCAACGTCTACGATTTCGACTTCGATATCGCCGATCGGGATGTCATAGACCGACTCGAATTTGCTCTCGATCAGCAACGGCCCTTCTAGCGGACATCGAGTCACACTCGAGAGAAAATCGCCGTCAGTTATGCTCACTGATTTTTGGGTGTCACCTGCTTTGATGACTCGCTCCATTCCTATGAAGGAAGGCAGATCGTTGAGTCGGCTGAAATCGTCGGCGCGTTGTGCATACCAGGCTTGGGTTTGCTCCCGATAACGTTTCAAACTGTCCTTGAATGTCGCCAGTTCCTGATCGACGAAGGCAATACGATCCTTTGTCGACATCAACCTTGCTCCAGCATCAGTTCGTTCAGTAGCGCTTCATGAAGATTGTCCGACGCGTTTGCGCGGCTTATGAAACGGGCGACCTTCAGCTTCAAATTGCTCTCGGGCCAAGCGGTATAGATATCCAGGCGTTCTTCTTCCAACCACTGCATCAGGCTGCCAATCATTGTGGACGGGTCTTGTCTGGCCAGGCTATCGAGCAGGTCCTTGGGCACTTCCCACCATGGCCAATCCCTCACCGTTGGTATCCTTCTGGGGCTGACTTCCAAGCACTTTCCATTGATCAGGTAGCGTTCGAACACCGGCAGCATATTTCCAGCCGCGTCCCCAAGCCCTTCAAGGATCGGATGGATATGTCGTCCATCCCAAAATCGGAAAAATACATTGCCTCCACTCGGCATTTTTACCTGGGTGAGGCTGCGCAGATGCCCCAGTACCTCGTTAGGTTCGCAGCGCGACACGGCCAGCCAGCCCCATTCGAGGGCCTCGGTTTCAGCAATCCACGACAGGAACGTCGAGTTGGATTGGAGCTCGGTGATATAGGGCATTACCGGATGCCAAGTGGCGTAAGGGGTGTCGCTCCAGATCGGCATCAGAGTGTGGGTGCGGTCAGACATACGAAGGTTTCTCAGCGCATCGGCATCGCTCGCCGCGCTGATGACCAAGTACAGGCGCTCGTGTTTTTGCAGCGGCTGTTGCGCCAGCCATGCCTTGGGACTGAGGGGCATATGCGCCGGTGTTGCCATACAGGCTCTCCTTGCCAAAAAGTGCGAGTGCCCGGGAGGTTGCTCGCCCCGGTGAGTGCCGCACTTCTATCAAGGAGTGAGCCAGGTTTTTTCAACGCCCTTTACGGTGGGGTTCCGAGCGCTTTTTGGACTGCTTTGGCTAGGAGCTTTGGACTTTTAGGCAAAAAAACGCGCAAGAAATACAACAATTCAGCACCAATTGTTGTGCACTTGACTGGAGGCCTCACAGTTAGAGGCTTTCAGAGGGGGTGGTCGACAAGATTGCAATCAGCAGCGCGCAAGTCTTGCCGACTGATGTGTAGGAGGTATCGCGCCTGTTTGAAGTGCGGTGATGCCTTCAGGGAACAATGCCTTTTTGGATGTTGAGCGCCAAAAAAGTCATATTCAAAGGCCGTTTTCCCGGGAAAAAGTCCTACTAATGAAACTTCAACCACCGTTTCAAGCGCCGCTTGAAATGCCTCAAATACTTTCTCATGGACGTAAATCCTGCAACTACTAGATTAGGCCGCTCAATGCAGTGGAGACCTATGAAAAATGATCGTTCTGAACAGGGAAGTGGGCGAAGCGCTAAGACGTGACAAATACGTCAACGTTCGCGGTGGGGACTTCAACCTCTACGGTCATTTCGGCGATTTTGTCCGGCTGACCAAAAGCTGGGAAAACATGGAGCCCGACAGTTACTACGGCCAGGCCGAGTCAGGCATGCGTTTTCGCCGCTACAGCGACTTCCAATACAACCCTACGACCCGTGAGCTCAGCCAGCTCGAACACCGGGCCTACATTCAGTCCAAGGCCAACAACAGCTATGTCGGCGGGCTGGAACGGCACTTCCAGGACTTCTCCAACGAAGTGATCAATTCGCCGGTGATGCGCAGCCTGATCGACACGGATTTCGAGGTTTACAAGAACGTCCTGCCGCAGGAGCTGCACGATGAAATCTGGCAGTGCCAGATTCATCAGATCCGCATCGAGATCAAGCCCGGCAAGCAGTTGGAAATCACCCCCGAAGGGATCCACTGCGACGGCTATCCGTTCAGCGGCGTGCATTTCTGGGGTCGCCATAATGTGGCAGGTGCCGAAAGTCGCTTGTACAGCGCCCAGGAAGAGCAACTGGCGGCGACGACCTACGAGGACATCCTCGACACCACGTTTTTCCTGGATCGCGACATGCGCCATTACGTGACCCCGGCGCGCAACACCCATAGCCATGACATGGCGTATCGGCAGATCCTGGCCATTTCCTTCTCGCGGCCCGGGACCGCTTTCGACATTGTTCGCTGAACGGCTCGAACCCATGGACGACCCGACGCAGCAGGTCCTGTTGCGCCGGGCCATGGTCCGGGACGCCGAGCGACTGGAGCGGTTCTTTCGCGGTTTCGACGAAGTGTCGTTCTGCGAATGGCAGGATGCCCGATTCTTGCGCGGTGTGTTGTTGCAGGACACCACCACCGCGTACCTGGCCATCGATGAGAGCGGTGACGTGGTGGGCGCCGTGATCGGCGGCATGCTCGGTACCCGTGGCACGATCAATCACTTGGCGGTCAGCCCGCAGCATCGCACCAAAGGCCTGGGCCAGCGCCTGGTTGAAGCCGCATCGGCGGACATGAAGCGGGTCGGCGTGCTGCGCATGTTCCTTTTCGTCGACGATGCTAATCTGGCCGGCAAGCGCTTCTGGGCGGCCCAGGGGTTCTGTGAGCCCCGGGGTGAAATCACCTTCGAGAGAGATTTATGAACAAGACTTCCAGCCAGCCGCTGGCGGTCGAACCACAAGCCTCGCGTACCTTTGCTGAAGCCAGTCCGGTGGTAGCGGGTTATTTCACGGTTTCGTTTGTGTTCGGTCTGATGGCGGTCAACGCCGGGTTGCCCCTGTGGTTGCCGGTGGCGATGTGCCTGTTCGTCTACGCGGGCGCTTCGCAATTCGCGGCGCTGGCGTTGATTTCCAGTGGCGCGTCGCTGACCACCATCGTGCTCACCACGTTCCTGATCAATGCCCGGCACATGCTGATGTCGGTCTACATGGCCAAGGCCCTGCGCGCGCTGGGGCTCAGTCGTTTCGAGCGCTGGTGCTACGCGGCGGGGCTGACAGACGAGTCGTTCGCGTTCCACAGCGTCAAGCTCGGCAGCGGGGCACCGGTGAGCGTGCGCTACCTGGTCGGTTTCAATCTGTTCTGCCACACATCTTGGGTACTCGGTGGCTTGTTGGGCGCCGTGTGCGCGCAATACGCGGCGCACCTCATCAAATACCAGCTCGACTATGCCCTGACGGCGATGATGCTCTATGTGCTGGTTTCATTGTGCAATACCCGTAACAAACTGATCGCCGCCCTGGCGGCTGTCGTCTGCATGGGCGGGCTGAGCCTGCTGGGCAGCTCGCCATTCAATGTCTTCATTGCCACGTTCGTAGGCTGCGGGGTGGGCGTATGCCTGACCAAACGTTCCTGATCCTGGTCGTGGCCCTGATGATGGCCGTGACCTTCCTGCCGCGCGCGCTGCCGTTGCAGATCAATACCGACCATTGGCCGCCCTTCGTCGCCCGCGCCCTGGAATACCTGCCAGTGGCGATCGTCGCTGCCATCAGCCTGACCCCCTTGCTGATCAAGGACCAGCAGATACAGCTCGATCGCCCTGAGCTTTATGCCGCGATTCCGACGCTGTTATGTGCGTATTTCAGCCGCAACCTGTTTCTCAGTGTGGCGGTGGGCACGGCGGCGTACATCGCGCTCGGCTCGTTCCTGTAGCGTCAGGTCCACCACATCGTGCAGCGCCTGGCCGGGCAACTCCGGATTGTTCACCGCCAGGCGGACCTCAAGGAAATCCTCGAAGTCCGGGAAAATCGCCAGGCCGTTGCGCAGCGCGGCTTCCCGAGACACCAGCCCCAAGCCATCGAGCTGAGTGATCAACGACAACGTCAGCGTTTCACTGCAGGAATACACCATGCGCTGGCTCGACCCGTATTCACCCAGGCCGGCGTCGAGAAAGCGCAGGAAGCTGTGGGAATACGGACATTCTTCTGCCGGACGCACCTGAAACTTGTCACCGAGCAAGCCAAGGGAATCGTCTGCGTCGCCACAATGGGCGCCGACCACCCGCACCTGCACATCCGGCATGGTGATGCTGGTAAAGCCGCCCTGTTGCTGCCCGATCAGGATCGCCAGGTCAAAGTCTTCATTCCTGAGCTTGCTCAGGTTCTCCATCGACTCGGCGTAGCTGAATTCCAGCTGATACTGAGGGAACACGGCAATCAACCGGTCGATCATCCGCCGGTTGAAATCCGCCGGCAGGGTGGTATTGAGCGCCACTCTGAGGGTGCGCTGTCGCGGCGTCTTGAGCGCTGCCACCTTCTCCTCCAACTGGCGGGTGGCCACCAGCACCTGATCCATGAAAGGCGTCAGTTCCGAACCTTGGCTCGTCAACGTCAGGCCCTTGTTTGAGCGCCGGAACAACCGGAAACCGAACTGTTCCTCGACCTTGTTCAACTGCGCCGCCAACGCCTGCACCGTGAGGCACGAATGCTCGGCCGCTGCCGACAACGAGCCGGTCTGCACGATACGCATGAGGTTGCGTAGGATTCTGCTATCCATGAGGTAATGCCCTCTACTTAAGTGGGCTCGCTATTTTTGTGCACCTGGCCCGTGCCAGGCAGTGCATGCTGGCTATCATCATGCACCTTGCCACGCTTGTCGCGATTTTGTGCCGAAAAGCGCCGGGAGGCGATGGTTGAGCTTATGCGGGATTTGGGGATTTTGCCCAGTCAATGCTGGCCGGGATCAGTTAGCAGGGTCATAGGTGGACTGTCTTGCGAAAAATCCTGCGTGAGTTTCGGAACACTCCCAACATCATGGCTGATCGCTCTGATATCCGTCCTTGGAAACTCAGGTTGAAATACGCCCCTTAATACAAGAGATGCCAAACCTGCCGTTATCCATGCAAGGCCGCTTATCCACCTGACGTTGACCCATGGCGGCAGTCCCACCACAATGTTTTTGAGGTAGCGCCAATGTAGCTACAAATTTAGCGATGAGGTTTATTTCATGGGTGCATTATTAAAAACCACCGATGTGCGTTGCCGCATTGATGAGGACTTGAAGGCTCGTGCCACCGAGGTTTTGAACGCCTGCGGATTGAGTGTTAGCGACGCGATGCGTCTTTTCCTGCGCCAGGTTGTTGAGACTCAGGGGCTTCCATTCGAGATACGAGTGCCTTCGGACAAGACCGCCCGGGCCATGATTGAGGCACGGGATATCCGTCAACGATTCAACTCGATAGACGACATGCTGAGAGAGGCTGATGGCGAAACCGGGAGAAAAGCAAAAACGCGCTGAATTGCCGAAGCAATGTGCATATACGTCTGAATTCAAAAAGTCCTGGGAGCGTTACAAACGGGCAGGGCGGCGCGATATGAATGAAGTGCGTCACGTGATGGTCATGCTTTTTTTGGGTGAGCAGCTACCGAGCGAATACATGGATCATGCCTTGACGGGTAACTGGGTTGGATTTCGAGAGTGCCATATTGGCGGTGACTTTCTGTTGATTTATGAGCATTCACGCCCGAACCTGGTTACGTTTGTTGACTTGGGAAGTCATGCCGAATTGTTCAAATAGGACGTCTGTGGATTCCACTTGCGAATAAAAACTTAAAAATAATCCACATCTGTACTATCCTCTAAGCACCACCCCGCGACAAAGGAGCCCTCACCCATGGCGACTTCCTCCATCACCCTCAACGCACAGCAACAATTGGATTCCCCGGATGCGGGTCGAGTCGCGTTGAAATTTTTCTTCAATCTCATGGCGCTCTGGGGCTGCAGCGTCGAGCAGCAGCGCACATTGCTGGGCAAGGTGGGAAACACGACCTTCTACAAATACAAACAGCTGCCGGAAAACGTGAAGCTGCCTCGCGATACGCTGGAGCGCATTTCCTACCTCATGGGTATCCACAAGGCGCTGAGCATTATTTTCAGCAATAGCCGGGACCGTGCGTATCAATGGGTCAGCAGCCCGAACACTGCGGCGCCGTTCAATGGCCAGTCGGCGCTGTCCTACATGCTGACCGGACGGGTAGTGGACATCGCCGATGTGCGGCGATACCTCGACGGAGTACGCGGTTGATGGTGCCACCATTGGCGGACCCGCAATGGAAACGGGCCTATCGCATCGTCAACAGCAGCTTCCCACCGATTTCGCTGTTTGAAGACGTACTCGACCCTGAAGATTTGCCCACGGCCTATGCCCTGGAAGCGTTGACTAACGATCGGCTGATGGAGCAAGCCGGCGTGCTGTCCCGGGTACGCCCCGAAGACCGTATTTCCGGGCCCGGCTCTTCGCCGGTAATGGCGGCGTTCACCCACATCGGCAAAAGCAGCCGCTTCAGCGACGGCACCTTCGGCGTCTACTACGCGGCCAGCAGCCAGGAAGCCGCCATTGCCGAGACCTGTTACCACCAGGCGCGATTCCTTGGCGCAACCAACGAGCCAGACCTGGAGTTGACCATGCGCACCTACGTCAACAAGGTCGTCAAACCGCTGCACGACATCCGCCACGACCACCCCCACCTCCACAACCCGGACCCTACCGCCTACGGCCCGTCCCAAGTGTTTGCCCGGCAGCTGCGTGAAACCTTGTCCTGGGGGCTGCTGTACAACAGCGTCCGCCTGCCCGGCCATGAATGCGTGGCCGCGTTTCGCCCGCCGGCGGTTTCGATTCCGGCGCAGGGCAAGCACATTCGGTACGTCTGGAGTGCCCAGAAGCGGGAGATTTCGTTTGTGTTTGAGGTGAGCGAGGTGTGAGTCAGGTTTCTACGGTGTTTTATGGCTGGGCAATAATTATTGCCCAGCCATAATTTTCAATAATTCGCGAGTATTGAAAGCAGAGGCTGCTATGCAGCCCAGCGGGAGCAAGCTCTCATGGAGCAAATTGCAACCCCATGTTTTTAAAGTACTTTTCAACAAGCTGCAATGTGACTCAGTTGGACCGCTATTCCCGTGTGGCGAGGGGATTTATCCCCGCTGGGCTGCGCAGCAGCCCCAAAAGCAAGGACCTTGATCTTACTGGCACACCGAGTTGCCTGGGTTGGGGGCCGCTTCGCGCCCCAGCGGGGATAAATCCCCTCGCCACAGGGCCTGGTTCCCTGCGCGACAGCTCAGCGTCGGCGACGCGGCGGGGACTCCCTCGCCACAAAAGTGCCGGCTGATCAAATCTTGAACTGCTGCACCGAAGCCTGCATCGACCCCGCCGCATCGTTCAATTGATCCGCGGTTTGCGTCAGGGTGTGAATCGAACGGGTGTTCTCACGGGACTGCTCGGCAATCGACTCCACTCGCTGGGCCATTTCATCACTGGCCTTGGATTGCTCGGCAATGGTCTGGGAAATTTCCTCCACCACTTCGGCCGCATGCCGGGCACCGGTGCGAATTTCACTGATGGACACCCCGGCCTGCTGGGCCAGGTTGACGCCTTCGTCCACGCGGCTGACACACGCCTGCATGTTCGCCACCGCATCCCGCGCGCTGGACTGGATGCGCTCGATCATCGCGGTGATTTCCTGGGTGGACTGCGTGGTGCGCGCCGCCAGGTTGCGCACCTCATCGGCCACCACCGCAAAACCACGCCCCGCCTCACCGGCACGGGCGGCTTCGATGGCGGCGTTGAGGGCCAGCAAGTTGGTCTGTTCGGCGATGCTCTTGATCACCTGGATGATGGAATGAATGTCTTCAGACGACGCGTCCAGTGCCGTGATCTTGCTGGACGACTGGTTGACCACCTCGGCGATCCGGTTCATGCCTTCCACCACCCCGAGAATCACCTGGCCGCCGCTGCTCGCCAACTGCTCGGACTGCGCCGAGATCGTGCGGGCGCTGTCGGCGTGCTGATGGATCTGGCTGATGTTCGCCATCATCTGTTCCATGCTGGCCGCCATGCTCGTCGCGCTATGGGCTTGCTGATCGGCGCTGGACACAATTTGCCGCGCCGTATCGCCCAAATTCCGGGACGTGCCATGCAACTCATCGCTCTGGCCGCGGATCGTCGCGATCATCTGCCGCAGATTGGTCTGCATCTGCTCGATCACACCTTGTAACTGACCCAGCTCATCCTTGCTTTGAGCCCCCATCGAGCGCTGCAAATCCCCTTGGGAAATCGCCTGGGTATTGAGGATGATCTTGTTCAGCGGTGTCAGCACCGCCTTGAGCAGGCTCCACGACAACAGCGCAAGCGCCACGCAGGTGGCCAGCAACGTCACGATCAGCCAGCGTTCCGAGGTGTGAATGCTGCTGTCTTGATGCTCACGAGACGACTGCGCCTGGTTCTCGATCAACTCGCTCACGGCCTCGTTGCGTTCCTCCAGCGCTGAAAACGCCGTGTCGAACTCTGCGCGCAACGCATGGCCATCCTGGGAACCACTCAGTGCCTTGCCAATGATTTGCTTGGCTTTATCGATGTAGGTTTCAACCTGTGGCTTGAGCTCGACAATCGCCTTGGCGACATCCCCTGGCAACTTGGCCTCGGCATTTTCGGCGATGACCTTGCGCATCCGCTGCGTATGCTCATCGAACGCCTCCAGCACTTCCTTCGCCCCCTGGGCATCCCCCGGCTTCACCAGCAGAGCGGCGAGCACATCGGCACGAATGGCATCGTGCATCATGTCCGCCTCCATGTGCTTGCGCATGGCCGAAATACTGGTCTCGTTCTGCACCAGGGCCTTGGTCATGGAGTGATAACCCCACAACCCGATACCGCCGAGCAACAGCGCAAAAGAAAGACTAACCAACCCCGAGCCTATGACCTTGGTGCGGATCTTCATCGCGTACTGCTCCTGGAGCGGGGGATTCTGGGAAAGTGTAGTCGAGTGCCAGCAGAGCCCTGGCACAGGCCATGTTCTTATTCGAGGCTATCGGCGCAGGGAGGAATTAGATGAGCCTGTGGCGAGGGAGCTTGCTCCCGCTGGGGTGCGAAGCAGCCCTTTTTTAAGCTGCTCCGGCAGATAAAATCCAATGCTGCCCCGCTCGTGAGCAGCATTGGGCTTGCAGCTCTTAAGCCGGATTACTCCCCGGCGCCTCCAGCACCTTCACCACGTCATCGATGACGGCCTTGCTCATATCCTGCAAATAACATGACGCCCAGGCATACCGATCCGTGCTGCGAATCATCGCCGCGTCCTCGGCCAGGACCTTGGCAACGTGGAGCAGGTCGGAAGCGTGGGACAGGGCTTCGCCGATGGGTATGCCGCTGTTGACGCGGAATAGCGGGCGGTCGGAGTGGTAGGAGAAGGGGGTTAGGCCTGGGGTTTTGAGGTCTTGCGGATTTGGCATTGTCTGGCTCCTTGACTGTGAGAGCCGCAACCGTCCTTTCCTACGGGATTGGGTGGCGGCCATGCACGGGGTAGGAAAACCGGGAATCAAGGCACCCGGCACACCCGAAGGTGTCCCGCGCACAGCCGCCATAACGCATATCGCAGACACAAAAAAAGCGCCTGCAATAGTAAGCGAGGCGCAGCTGATGCGCCTTGATTTACTTCGGGTTTCCTACGCCCGGTCGCTGAATTGGCAGCGACGGTCAGAGAGTAGCGGGCGATGGGAGAGGCTGCAATCATGGCGCGATGCTGGCGGGTGAGGTTTAGGTAATTTTATGGATGGGCAATAATTTGCGTTGCTGTCGTAAGAGCCGGCTATCGACGCGCGAAGATAAGCGATTGGAGGAAATATCCAATGGATGATGAATGTGAGCAATTTCAGCAGGACGTGTTCGAGTCCGCGCATCAAATGACATCGGGAGAAACCTCGCAGATTGTGCCCAACCAGAACCAATTGCCCTCCATGGCAGTCCTGATGGACGAGGATGATGTGGTCTTGATCCATAAGGCGCGAGAGCGGCTTGCTGCTCCCCAACGAGTTAAAGTTTCAATGGATGATCTATAGCCATGAGTTTGGTGGGCAGGTCGAAATGGCGCAGCCCGAAGGATACTTGCCATGATTAATGGTGAGGACAATGCTTGCTCATGTCGTCGCAACTCTCTAATCAAACGTTGAAAAGCGGGCCGGCCCGAAACCTTCATCATTCAGGTGTTTATGAGCAAATATCTCTAAACCTGCCGGAACACCTTTCGAACTCTCCCGCTGACCTGTCTAGGACGAATGGAGTTAACGATGACATCCTTCGCGCCTGCACCGAGCACTAGAAGGAGTTGGCTGCAAAGATTGAAATTGCAGTAGACGAGGCCGATCAAGGTAAATTTGCCTCCGAGGATTCGGCGGTGGCGATCCGTGTCCGGCGCTGGGGACGAATATGATCGGAGCGAGCGCACAGCGTGAAATGCACCGGGATCAAGCGCAGTACCGCCCCTGAAGTAATAATGTTATTTCTGTGAAGAGGTTGTTTGGGGCCCAGACGAATGGTCGCGGTCAACAGCGCCAGATTTTCCACGTGTCCGGAATTGGGTGGGAAATCTGGTGTACCTCAAACACTAGTTATAGGTAAATCAGCTAGTTCTGACGTTCAATGGAATCGAATCTGGGTTATTACTAAGGCTGCTCTGGGGGAGGGCACGCTAAAACTCATGGTTTTAAGATGGCGGCTAATTCTTAAAAAGAATTAGCCGCACGTGCTGATCTAAAAGTAGCTGCGGCTCATTCTCGTAACGCGTGATGAAAAATAAGCGTCTATATGGTATCGAGATCTTCTCGTATTCTATCAGTAAAAACTTTGCTCCTTGCAGCCTCATGCCCTTGCATTTTTAAGGAGTTCATCGTCCTTTTTATCGATTCTGCTGCAGCTTGGAGTGTGGGGATATAGATGTCTGAGTTGTCTAGTTCTTCAATCATGTTGGAGTAATCATACCCTTTTACGAGTTTGCGTTTTTTTTCGTAAAATTGGTAAACTAAATATACTAGATGATACTTTAGTTGGCGTAAGTCGCCATGCAGTGTCTCTAATTTGAAAAGATTTTCTGCTCTCTTTAGTATTAAGGCAGAAATATAGTATGGCTCAAACTTTTCATTTGCCTTGAACATTTTGGTTCTGTTGCTGTTCAAAAGTTCGCCGTAATAACGATGAGTGCTTTGTGGTTGTGCAAACTGCGCAGCAACATAAGCAGCTATCTGTATGGGAAGGGTTACAATTTGGCTGGACTGGACAGTCGGTTCTCCGCCATATTGCTTAGAGCGTCGCTCATAGTAGATAGGGTTTTTTGTAGTGTGAGACTTTGCTTTGTAGAACTCTTCGAGATCACGGTGGAACTGTGAAAGTGATTCAAAAGCTTCGTCCCTTACTTCAGTCTGACGGTTAGTCGCTTTGACTACTTTGCTAGCAAATTCATAGTCAGTTGTTTCGATGATCTTTATAACGATATGCGTGTCGTCTAGTAAGGCCTTGGCGTTTTCGTGTAGCACATAACTGGTTTGGCATCCATTTACTATTTGGAAGTCGGTGAGCTTTGCCTTTTTGTTAATTAGGTCGACTTTTTTTGATATAATTGTTACTCCGTTGTTGAATACCGGAAGATTGCCCTGGTCAGCCTGGTTTGAGATGGTTGACTTTATTCCAGCGTTTACTTTGTTTCCTCCTTGAAAATCTCGAACGTTATCCTCGAATAAATATTTTTGAAGCTTTCCTTCTGAGTCCGATATAAGGCTAACGTAATCTTTTGCCCTTATGCTGCCAATCCAAGCTTGCCGAGCACCCGGTATTTCCGGTAGTGATACGTGGTTGCTAAACTCTATTTCTTTGATGGTTTTTCTATTTATTTCTCGGTATATTTGTTTTAAGATGGTTGCGTCAATGAAGTTGAATTTTATGTTAGAGAATAAACTATTGTTTTCAAGCTCTTTTAGCTCCCTTTTGACGCGCCCAGTTATCTGTTCTGGACTGTTCCATTCGCCAGTGGTCACAAAATATAGATCTAGAACGGGCGCGTCTTGGAAGTTTAATGAACTACGATATATTTCTTCTTTAATTGACCTAAGGTTTTTTATTTCGTCGTTTTCTGGGATTGCGGGAGTTGAGTCAAAAAAACTTTTTATTCCAAATATTAAGTTGCCAATTTGATCGCCATTGAATTTTGGTGATTTTTTCGTTTGTATGAACGTAAAGGATACGTCTAGATATCCATTTTTATCTAGGAAATAAGGAATGTCTTCCTGGTTTCTTATTATGTTTCCATTGACGAGAAAAGCGGCACCATCTAAACCGATATCATTTGAGCCGCCGACATGGATCGAGCTATACTCAAAGTCCCTCGGATACTGTTTGGAGACGATACAAAAATTAACGAAGTGCTCAAATAGAACTGCTTCGTCTAATTTCTCAAGGCTATTGGTTTTTTTAAAATTTTCGATATATCCGCCAAGAATTTGATCCTTCATGCTCTCTCCTTTCCACTATAGATCTTCAAAGAGGCGGGGCGCGGTACTCCGCCGCATGTCAAAATGCTACTACACGATGGAAGGATTTGCTACGCCTATGCGTGGCGGTTGATATGATCTGCAGGGCTCTCTGTAAAAAGGGACGGATTTATTTATCGATCAAAAAAAGGGGGGCACGCAGGAGTGCTCGGTTTGAACACAACATTTCCCCAACCGATAATGCTTTAGCGTTGAGCCGATGCCCATCCTAAGGAACCCGGAATGGACCTACGCAACGAATTCGAAAACAGTAAATTCTTCCACCGCACCGCACCGCCCCCGCATCGATCGCCGCGCCGCTGATGCCTTAGTTGGGTTGGCTGCTGGCTTTACGGCGGACGGTATCGTGAGCACCAACGAAGCGATCTTTCTAAAGCAATGGTTAGAAAACAACCTCGCGCATTTGAATGACCCTGTGATCAATCTGCTCTATTCGCGTTTGGCGTCCATGCTTCAGGACGATGCTCTGGACCCGGACGAGTCTCTTGAGCTGCTTAACATCCTGCGTGGTTTTTCTGGAGTGAGTATTGAGAAACCGAAGGACGGCATAGCTGTTGCCTTTGCTCAGACGGACCTTCCATTCAATTCCCCTGCCCCTGCCCCTGATTTGGTGTGGGATGGCCGATTGTTTGTATTTACAGGCGTCATGGCTTTTGGACCACGCAAAGATTGCCAGGCATTGGTCGAGGAGCGTGGCGGTTTGATTGTTGGCGGGGTGAGTAAAAAGGTGCATTACCTGGTGGTCGGCAGCGTGGGGCAGTTCTACCAGGTGCAGGGCATGCGGGTGGGTTTCGGTCGATCAGGGAGGCGGCGCAGATCTATGCTGCCAATGAGCTGGAACCCATTCAGACGCGGATGACCCAGCTAAACGAATGGTTGGATGAAGAGATTATGAGATTCAAACCTTATGAGGTGGGCGGGGAGGCGTAAAAGTCCCGCGCAGCAAACGATGCAACGAACCGGTGCGTCAACATAGGTTCGTCGTGAACTGGGAGTCTGAAAGAAAAGCATAGCGAGTGGGCTCGGCTTCTCTCATCGGGTCCAAATCTTTGAGAAAAAAGCTTTGAATTCGGCTGCTGTAAATGCTGAGTCGAGAACACCGTTGCAGATTCGGGCAAAAATACCGCCATCTATCGGGTCTTTAGGGACAAAAATGCCTTGGTCAACAGCTTTGATCAATTTTTTCGCTGGCTCAAGCCTACTCATCCCGTACATAACGAAGCTCGGTACTTGTATAAAGGGATGATCTCCCGGATATAGGAGACATGTTTGATCGTGCCTACCACCCGCCTTGACAGTAGAGATACTTACTATCAAAACCAATTGATCCTCCCCAAAAGGGTCGTTGAGGAGGATAAACAGGTGTTTCAGGTCTGGCCTTTGAGGGGTCCCACTGGGAACCAAAACGGTGGCTCTACGGGTAGCTATAAACATTAAAGGCTCGCGAATATCCTATCCACTGTGTCTTGGCCTTCCAGGGTTTGAGCTGCTTCTTCTGCTTCCACCCCATCACGGCCAAGAGCCAAAAACACGTCCGCGTAGCTTATTGGGCGTGATGATCCGCAAGGATCCTTCCATTCGGCACAACGATCATGTGTGTAATCCACCAAATCGTATTTACCCATCCCACCGAAGTCAGCCCAAACCGCATTGAGAACCTCAATTTCGGCTTGGCTGAGCGCACCTAAATACAGCTTGCCATTTTCTAAATGACAAGGCTGTAGGGCAACCTCGTAGGATTCTCGGTCCGCGACCCAGCATTGCCAGCCGTCTTCGACCGTGGGGCGACTACCGTTCATCAAATCCAAGGTTCGGGACAGGACAGGTCCATTGGGCATGGAAACCATCCGATCCCCCGAAATTGGCTGCTCGTACCAATCCATCGCTTGGCGATCAGCAAGATAAAGAAGCTTCATCAGCTTCAATACTTCGAGCTTTCCTCCACCTTGATGAAGGAAAAAAGCAGCCATCTGGGCAGCTTTTCTTTCGTTAAAGGCCATTTTTTTCTCCGGACATGTTCATGCGGAGCAATCATCCATGAACGTTACGCACAGGTTGTCAAGAAACTTATCCACAACCTAGGACAACTCTGGACGGCGATTATCAACAAGTCAAATCCCTTGTCAATCATTTATGGCTTTATGACATACCTTTGTAAGGCGCTAGGCATCTAAGCCACACTTTATTCGACAGGCGGCTACCGTCTACGTTCGATAGTGGATTGTCAACGCACAGTGGGTGATTGGATCCCAACAAATCGATCGGCGTAATCTCGCACCGACCGCGTCAGTTTGCATCAAATTTTGCTGTATGTACATACAGTATTGTGAGCTGGCGGCTGGCGGCTGGCGGCTGGCGGCTGGCGGCTGGCGCTTACGGTGGTCCTAACTTCTGAAGCAGAGAAGTCACAAAATTCGTTCGGTTGTTCGGGATAGCGACGTGCTACAAGGCTGTTTCTTGAGCGGCACGCGCCGTCATCCCCCCACCACGTCTGCGGTCCAAACCGGTCTTAATTTCTGCAGCCCTGTAACCACTCCCCGGTAGCGCCCGGCGGGCTTCTCCTGAGCAAGCAGGGGCTGAAAAAAACCGCAGCACCCTGCGCACACCTCCTGCGTTATGAACGCCCAAGAGAGATGTGTGAAGGTCTTTTTTCAGGTGACCCACGGAAGCAAGTAATGTAGGCATAAGAGAGGTGAAGAATCAGCTGGAGCCCGTGCGATGCGGTTTGTGAGCACTTACTTGGCACTAGCTTTTTGAGTAATGAGGAAAGTGATTTTGTTATACTAGTTGAATTATAATGATATTTTTTAGTGATTTCTAACTTAGGTATAAAGTAATGACCTTACTCAATGTTACTTTAAAGTTACCTCATCATATCCTCAACAAGCCTCGTGGTTCCTAGCTTCTAGCGTGAACAGGAAAGATCTTACTAGAAATACCCGTTTCCCGTGGATCAACATAAAAAGGGCATGGCTATCGGGGAGGGTGGCGGTAGGATTGCGCTCCCGCAGCTGCTCGCTTATGTGCACGCTGTCCTGGAGCCGTTATCAACCAGGCTGAGACTCAAGCTGATACGTCTGGAATCCTTGAAAACAATGGGCGCGTGAGGATGACTGTCTTTAGCGCATATTGTGGAACGTTTTAACGGCTATGGCAGTGCCCACCGCGAGAACGATAGCGCCAATTCCAATTCGCCAAGCCTCGGAGAGTGAGTCCAACTGAGTAATCCCAGCAGACATCGCAGTTGATGAGCCAATCATGCTGCTCACACCAGTGAAGGTGGCAAGCCGCCTTGTCACTAAAATGTCCATGCCCATAATCGCAGCTGGCGTATAGATAAGGTTCACAGAAACCAATAGGAGGCCCGACAGAATAAGGAGCACGGGAAAGTATGGTAATGCCCCGTTTGAGGAATCCTGGAACGTGACTTCTTTTACGCCCGCAATACGCGCTTGATGCTCAAACCTCGGCCAATCACCAGATGTGATGATCGAGAAGGTAACGGTGTCTTTGGGATTCGACAGGAATGGAGCGATCACAGCCCGTTGTTCATCGAAAGTTATCTTGACCGGAATGCTTCTCGGGTTCGTGCTCGTAATTTGTGCGCTAACGACCTTCAGGCCAGTCGTCGCAGTCAACTGGATGGGCGTCTCAAAGTCTGAGCTTAAAATCGACTTAGAGCCGGTATTCACTAGTTCAAAGGAGGACAGATACGGGGATTCAAGTTTTTCCCCGTTCAGAAATATCTGCAATTCTTGAATATCTGACGCCGGCTGCAGAGCGGTGGTTGACCGCAGCTTCAATTCGAGTGAATGCGCCGAGAGATCGGATTGCCATACGTATACAGGGATCACTATGCTCGCAACCGTCGCGATCATGCTTGCATAGAATTTCCAATCCAGGCCCTTCCAGTTCATTCCTATCCCCGTCGGCTGCTGATGATTGGATCTCCGTGTTATCTGTGCTACAGACCGTGCAATCGATACCCATCGTTGTTACGTGGCTTATTACGTATAGCAGAAACAACAAAGCCCTCGCATTTCTGCGAGGGCTTCGTTTTGTATGGTGCCGGCACCAGGAGTCGAACCCGGGACCTACTGATTACAAGTCAGTTGCTCTACCAACTGAGCTATACCGGCGTGTGGGCGACGATTATAGCGATTGGGTGCGTTCTGTAAACCCCTGAATTCTGACTATTTTTGCACTGCCCATACTCAAGCGCGGTGCAGCAGGTTGCGCAGTTTGTTCAGGGCTCGCCAGGTGCGGCTGTTTTGCATGGCCTGGAGTTGGGCTTCGGCCTGTTCAGCCCGTTGCAGGGCGGCGCTGAGCTGTTGGTCTGCGTCGTCGATGGGGTGGCTGAATTTGTGGCCTTTGCAGAGTTGGAAGCCGTCGAGGTTGCACGGGGGGATGTCGAAGGCGGGTTTGAGGGCCAGGTGTTCTTCGGCGAGGTAGTAGGTGTTGATGCCGTCGAACAGGATGGACTGGTAGCCGGCGCCGGTCACCAGGGTTTCCCAGCTCTGGTCGCGGGCCCATGGGGTTTCGATGAGGATGATCCAGGGGCGCCAGCGGCTGAAGTCCATGCCGCGCAGGACGGTTTCTTCGTGGCCTTCGACGTCGATTTTCAGGAAGTGGATGGGGCGGTCCTGGGCGTATTGCTCGCAGATGGAGACCAGGGTGCGGGATTGGACGGTCTGGTTGCGTACGTCCATGCCGGCGTCGCGGTGTTGTTGGGCGACGCTGGCTTCTACGGTGGAAAGGCCCGTGTCGGCGATGGTGTAGAAGGTCAGGCTTTCAGCGTTTTCGCCGGCCACGCATTGCAGGTTGATGTCGTGAGGACGTTGTTGGCAGAGGGCGTCGTAGTAAGCCGGCACCGGTTCGATGTTGATGCCGCGCCAGCCGCGGTCGTAGAACGCTCGGGTAACCGAATCATCTGTCGGATGGTTGGCGCCGACGTCGAGGTAAAAGCCGTTTTCCACCGATTGAAGGGCGCGCCACAGGCGTATGTCTTCGAAGTTCTGTGCGTAGGAAATGAACGTCACGGCCAGTCCTTGCGTGTGTCGGCATTATGTCAATCACGATACGTGGGGCTGTTGTATAGCACGGGCGTGGTGGACGCAATTATTGGCGCGGCACAGCACTGAATTCGGCGGTTATGTCGTTTTGCTTAGACGCTTATGCACAACGGGCAGGATGGGGCCGGTGGAACCTTGCGATTTTGTGACCGCTTTCGCGTTTCGTCGCAAATCCCTGTTTTCATGGTTTTTTATCCATGTGAACAAAAAATGACCAGCGTTGATTGGGTCAGGAAATGGCGAATTTCTTGGATCCAGGTTTATTTCATCAACAGAGTTATCCACAGGGTGTTTCGTCTCAGCAACGTTCTGCCAGCAACAGCAGATTGCGCGGCGTCAGCGGTGTTTCGCAGAAGGTGCCGAGGCGAACCTCGTAGCCTTTTTGAGAAAGGAAAAGCGCTCGGTCCAGTACCAGCCAAAGTTCCAGGGGGCGCCGGAAAAGGCCTCGCAGCAACTCCAGGTTGCGCACCTCGGACAGGCGCTGATGGCCTGCTGCTTCCAAGGCGACCCAATCAGGCGCGCCGACTGTGGATAAGTCTTTGAGGGCCGCCAGGTCGGTACAGTATTGGGCGAAGGATTTTTCCAACCAGGCGCTGGGCAGCGAGGGGGTGGGCAAGTAGTCGTCGCGCCCTCTGATTTGTCGTTGCAGCAGGTCGAAGCCCAGGCGCCGGGCCATGGATTGGTCCCGTTGTCTTCTGACGCGCGCGCCAGCGGTGACGGTTTCGGTCAGCGGCAGGCTGAGATCGTCGAGCGACAGCTGTAGGGCAGAGCCCTTGGCCGCGTCGGACAGCGCTTGATAATGCTCGCTGCTGATGCGGTTGTAGCAGCACGGCGCGATAGCCAGTTGTGCACAACCCGCGGCGCTGGCCAGGTGCATCAAGCGCACATGCAGGTCGCCGCAGGCGTGCAGGGCTACAGGCGTGTGCTCGCGGTGGAGCGCTTGGGCGGCGTCCGCCGCCAGCACGTCTTGTTGCAGGTGCGTGGCGGACAGGTGATGGCGCTGGCTCAGGTGTTGGCCGTTGGCGACCAGTGCGGGGTCGTACTCCAGGCAGGTCAGTTGCTGCTCAGCGTGCAATAGGCGTCGCCCGAGGTGGCCTTTGCCGGCGCACCAATCCAGCCAATGGGTCGGTTGGGTGGTGAAGTGCAGGCGGCTGGCGAAGGCTTCGATCTGCTGCCATTTGCGTCCGGGCACGTCGACGTTGAGGCGATGGCTTGGTGCTTGGAGCGTGCTGGCCGGCAATTGTGCAACAGCGCTCAATGCACGGGAGATAGCGGCCAGTTCCGGGAATGGCGTTGGCGCGTCTTCCATCAACCACGGCTGATGATGGTCGTTTTCTGCAGCTTCCAGCGAACGCTGGCGTAGCCATTGGGATAATTTCGGGTGGGACGTTTCCCAGGGCAGTTGCAGATGGGTGAACGGACGCGGTTTCCACAGCGCCTGGTGCGCCGTGAGAAAAACGTCCAGCGCGGCAAAGCGGGCGAGCAGGGCCTCGCCCGTCAGCACGCCGCTGTCAGCGCCCTTGGCAGGCATCGACGCGCAACCAGCGCTCCAGCTGCTTGAAGCCTTGCACCAACAGGAAGGACATCAGCAGGTAGAACATGCCGGCCGCGAAGAAGATCTCCACCGGCAAGTAGGTCCGGGCGATGATGGTGCGGGCCATGCCGGTGAGTTCCAGCAAGGTCACGGTGCTCGCCAGGGCGCTGGCCTTGAGCATCAGGATCACTTCGTTGCTGTAGGCCGGCAGGCCAATGCGCGCGGCGCGGGGCAGCGTGATGTAGAGCAACGCCTTTGGCCGGGACATGCCCAGGGCCCGCGCGGCTTCGATCTCGCCCCGGGGGATGGCCTGGATTGCGCCGCGCAGGATTTCGGCGATATAGGCGGCGGTGTGCAGGGTCATGGTGGCCGTGGCGCACCAGAACGGGTCCCGCAGGTACGGCCACATTGCACTGCTGCGCACGGCATCGAACTGCGCCAGGCCGTAGTAAACCAAGAACAGCTGGACCAGGAGCGGTGTGCCACGGAAAAAGAAGATGTAGGCGTAGGGAAATGCCCGCACGTACCACAGGCGCGAAGAGCGGGCGATGCCCAGTGGAATTGCCAGCAGCAGGCCGGCGATCACGGCGATGGCCACCAGCTCCAGGGTCAGTGTCGCGCCTTGGGCCAGCTTCGGCAGCCACTTGATGATGACGTCCCAGTTCATTGGGTGCTCCTGGTAAATCCACGGGCGGCGCGTCGTTCCAGCAGGTGCATGCCGATCATGGCGAGCACTGTCAGGCCCAGGTACATGAACGCTGCAACCGTATAGAAGGTGAACGGTTGCTTGGACACGGTCACGCCGATTTGCGCATGGCGCATGATCTCTTCCAGGCCGATCACCGAGACCAGCGCGGTGTCCTTCATCAGGATCATGAACAGGTTGCCCAGGCCAGGCAGGGCGATGCGCCACATCTGCGGCATGATCAGCCGGGTGAAGATCCGCCACTTCGACAGGCCCAGGGCAACGCCAGCCTCACGGTGGCCCTTGGGGATCGCCAGGATCGCGCCGCGAAACACTTCGGTGGCGTAGGCGCCAAAGCACAGGCCCAGGGCAATGACCCCGGCGGCGAAGGCGTCGAGGGCGAGGTCGGGTTTGCCGAAATACTCGCCCAGGGCACGCATCAGGTTGACGGTGCCGAAATAGATCAACAGCACCCAGAGTAATTCCGGGATGCCGCGAACCAGTGTCGAATAGGTGCCGCCCAGCCATTGCAGCGGCTTGTACGGCGAGGTCTTGGCCAAGGCGCCGAGCAGGCCGAGCACCAGCCCCAGGCTCAGGGCCGACAGTGCCAGCTTGACGGTCATCAGCGCGCCGGCGGCGAGCGCCGGACCGAATCCGTAGAGATCGATCATCATGGGTGTTTGTTCATATCGCGGCAGGCTTGGCTAAGGGCCGGCGCCGCAATAAAGCGGTGCCGGCCAGGCACGTCAGTATCAATAGATGCTGAACGGGAAGTACTTGTCGTTGATCTTTTTATAGGTGCCGTCGGCAACGATTTCCTTGAGCGCGGCGTTCAGCTTGTTGCGCAGATCGTCGTCACCCTTGCGCACGGCGATACCGATCTTGTCGCTTTCCACCACTGGCTCGCCTTTGAATTCGTAGGCGCCGCCGTCTTTGCTCTTGAGCCATTCGTATTGCACGTATTTGTCCGCCAGGATGGCGTCAACGCGGCCCGAGAGTAGGTCCAGGTAGGCGTTTTCCTGAGTGTCGTAGAGCGTGACCTTTACGTTGTAGTCATCTTCCATGTTGCGATCGTCCAGCCAGGTACCAGCCAGCGTCGCGCGTTGTGCGCCAATGGTCTTGCCGCTCAGGTACGCCTTGTCGGTCTTGAAATCGGTGGTGGTCTTCGGCGCGATGAATTGCAGCTTGTTGGAATAGTACGGCTCGGTGAAGTCCACGGCCTGCTTGCGTTCCTCGGTAATCGACAGCGAGGAGATCAGGAAGTCGAACTTCTTGGCGTTCAAGGCCGGAATGATGCCGTCCCAGTCGGAAGTGACCACTTCGCATTCGACTTTCATCTTGGCGCACAGGGCGTCGCCAATATCCTTGTCGAAGCCGACCACGTTGCCGCTGGCATCTTTGTTATTGAATGGCGGATACGCCGCTTCGATGCCCATCTTCAGTTTGTCGGCCGCCATGGCACTGGCCGAGAAGACCAGGCTGGCCGCTGCGGCCAGGAGGAATTTCTTGTAGGTCTGCATGTGTACTGCTCCGTTAGCGGTTGCTGGACATGAATTGTTTACAGCGCGCCGAAAGCGGGTTCTCGAAGACCTGCTGTGGCGATCCTTGCTCCTCGACCAGGCCTTGATGAAGGAACACGACTTCGCTGGAAACCTGACGGGCGAATCCCATTTCGTGGGTGACCAGCAGCATGGTGCGTCCTTCTTCGGCCAGGGCGCGGATCACACTAAGTACTTCCTGGACCATTTCCGGGTCAAGGGCGGAGGTGGGTTCGTCGAACAGAATCACCTTGGGTTGCATCGCCAGTGTGCGGGCGATGGCGGCGCGTTGTTGCTGGCCGCCGGACAGTTCGGCCGGGTAGGCGTGGCGCTTGTCGGCGATACCGACTTTAGCCAGCAGGGCTTCGGCCACTTCGACGGCTTCGGCCTTGCTCTGGCCAAGCACCCGGCGCGGCGCTTCGATGATGTTATCGAGCACGCTCATGTGCGGCCAAAGGTTGAAGTTCTGGAAGACAAAACCGATCTCGCTGCGCATGCGGTTGATCTGTTTACCGTCGGCGGCCACCAGTTCACCGTTCTTTGCGGCCTTGAGCTTGAGCTCTTCGCCGGCCACCAGGATCTGGCCCTGGTTGGGGTTTTCCAGCAGGTTGATGCAACGCAGGAACGTGGACTTGCCGGACCCGGAGGATCCGAGGATCGAGATCACATCGCCGTCGCGGGCGGTCAGCGAGACGCCTTTGAGCACCTCCAACTGTCCGTAGCGTTTGTGCAGGTTGCGGATTTCAAGCGCGGGCGTGGCCTGGGCCATGTGCGGTCCTCATGGTATGTGCTCCCTTGCTGTTGGCTGCCTTCCTTGGCGAGGCGGCCAAGCTAGCATGCGTCCGAATGGCAGCCAACAGCGCTACGGGCGGTAAACCGGTGATGTGCGGCAGTTTGTCGCATCGACGCAGCAGACTGTCGCGCCATCAACAACCGAACGGCTGTTTGAACCTTGTTTACCGGTGAAAAGTCCGGGGAGTCGCGTAAAAAAAGGCGCGATGGTGCCAGCTTTGGGCGGGGGTTGGAAGGGTTAACCGGATGAGCGTTGCCGCAATCAAAAGTCTGTTGGATTATTCGGGCGCGTCCTTGAGATCCCACAGTATTTTGAGAACCTCTTTGAAGCTGGCCCATGCAGTTTCGAAATCCGCCTGTACTTCAGGGCTGTGAAGCAATACTCCGTAGTTTCCTGAGCGAGAAAGTAGTCGTAAACCTGTGGGAGCGAGCTTGCTCGCGATAGCGGTAGAGAAGCCAACGGAGATGTGAGGTTGATGGCCTCATCGTGAGCAGGCTCACTCCCGCATTGGGCCTCGATTGAGCTGTTTTTTAACTTCAAGCCACCGAAGTTACAACCCTGTCGTCGTCACAGTGGTCCAATCCTCAATGCGCAGTCCGGGGACTCTTTCGAACTCTTTCAGGTTATTAGTGACTACGATCAGCCCGAGGGAACGGGCATGGCCGGCAATCATCTGGTCGTAGGGGCCTATTGGCTTGCCTATCTTTGCCAGTTCTGCCCGGATCATTCCGGTATGTGCTGCAGCGTCATAACCAAAAGGTAAAACCTCAAGTCGGGCACAGAATCCTTCGATGACTCCGAGATTTTTCTCCGGGGCGGATGACTTTTCTGCTCCATAGATCAGTTCCATCAGCGTGACTGCACTAATGCAAAGCTGGCCGTGATGAAGGTTGAAAGCCTCTCTAACGATCTGGGGTTTATTCTTGATGGTGAAAATACAGATGTTGGTATCGAGCATGAATTTGATCATCAGAAAGACTCGCGCTCCTGATCGGCAGGTTGCTCACGCTCTGCCATAAAATCTGCTGTCGCGCTATCGCCATCGAACCAGCTATCCCACGCTTCGCCCGCCGGCGTGATGATGCGGGCTCTGCCTATGGCGATCACGTCTACACGCTTTACGTCGCTTGGCATCGCCACTGCTTTGGGTAGCCGGACCGCTTGGCTGCGGTTGCTCATGAAAAGGGTGGTTTGTTCCATGTGCAAGTCCTCAACTAAATGCAGTTGGAAGCATAGGACAATGCAGGGATATGTCAATGGGATATACCGGCTGCGAGAATGATCTCGTCCTAATCGGTACTCCCAATCGATCTAAACCTTAACGAGCAACTGTGATCAAAAAAAGAACGCATGTGAGTTATTTCCAGAACCTGGAGTCCTCGCCATGAAGCTTATTCATTACTTTGTGTTGCCCTTCATCGCCATCAGCATCCTGCTGTTCCCCATCGCTCTCAACGCCACCAACCTCGCGCCCATCGACAACACCGGCGTCCAGGTCCAACCCATGCAGCAGAACGGCATCACTTATCTGTCGGGCGGTATCGGTGAGGATGAAGCCCGGGCCATCGGGCAGGCCCAGGGTTACGGCCTGCACATGACATTCGCGGTTGGCCCGGAAAACAAATACATCCCGGATGTGGAGGTCACCGTCCAGAACGCGTCGGGGCAAACGCTGCTGACGCTCAGCGATGCGGGGCCGCTGGTTTATGTGCAACTGCCGCCGGGCAAGTACAGCGTGGTGGCGACGCGCAACGGTGAGGCGCGGCGCGACACTGCTGAGGTAGGCAGCGGGGCCGCGCGCAACCTGGTGTTCCATTGGAACGGTGACGAATAGCCGGCCGGTTTATTCGCTGGCGGGCTCTTCCATCGACTGGCGATAACGGTCCAGCGCTTCGCTGAAGTCCTTGATGAACTCCGGTGTGCTGAGCCAGCGTTGGGCGGTCTCGCGGTCCATGTCATCGATCCACATGCGGTAGTCCACCAGCATGTCGGCGGCCAGGTTGGTCGCCGCCATGCTTTCGTTTTCGGCGTTTTTCAGGTCGAGCAGGCCTGGGCGTTCACTGATCATGACGCTCAGGGATGCGAGCAGCGTATCGAGCATTTGATTGCGGCTGACGGCCTCGGCTTCGCGCAGCTTGGCGAACAGTTCCAGCACGTAGACCGGTGGTTGGGCGGTGGCGTGGGCCGGGTCGCCATACATCGGGATCGATTTGCGCCCGGTCATGCGGATCTGCTTGGCTTTGTCTTTGGCGCGCTTGGCGCGTTTTTGCTGTTTGTTCAGTGAGGCCATTGGGCTTCGGTTTCCAATTCGTTAGGGGACGGTGCCCGGCTCAGTCGATTTTCGGCACGCTAAAGCGGAATTCGCTGCCCTGGCCTGGCTGGCTTTCGGCGTGCAGTTTACCGCCATGGGCCTGGACAATCCCCTTGGAAATGTACAACCCCAACCCGGTGCCGTTCGGGTTGCCTTCCTTGGTCGTCCAGTAGCGCTCGAAAACATGAGGCAACTGCTCTGGCGCAATCCCTTCGCCAGTGTCGCGGACGCTGAACACGATCTCATCGCCGACGGACATCGCACTGATGCCTACGGAGCCTTGTTGCGGTGTGAACTTGATGGCGTTGCCAATCAGGTTCGACAGCACTTGGAACAGCCGCTCGGGGTCGGCGTTGATCTTCAGGTTGGGTTCGGCGTGGAAGGACATGTCGATGGCCTTGGCAGTGGCCAGCGGCGTCAGCAGCGAGCAGGCGTCTTCGAAGATCTGGCTGACGTCCATCGGCTGGGGATTGATGGTGTAGCGCCCGGCATCGATGCGCGAGGTGTCGAGCAGGTCTTCGAGCAGCGAGTTCATGCGGCTGGTGGCCTGTTGCATGGTGTCGATGGCTGAAGCGATTCGCTTGGAACTGTGGGAGCCGTCGGAGCTGAAGGCCTTTTGCATCATGCCGCAGAGCATGGAAATGACCGTCATCGGGCTGCGCAGGTCATGGGACACCACGGCCACCAGTTCATCGCGGGCCTGTACGGCCTGGCGCTCCTTGCGCACCTGGCGCGCCAGGTCGTTTTCCAGGGCCGAGCGCCGCAGGTCGTTGGCGGCGAACAGGTCGCCATGGGTCCATTTGGTGCTGATGCCGGCCATTTCGACTTTCCAGATATCGAAAGACGTCCGGGGCCGCAGGCGCAGGCCGGTCTCGCTGTTTTCCAGGTCCAGGGGCTTTTGCGGGTCGCCGCTCCATTGGAGGGTTTGCTTCACCTCGGGACGGAACCACAGCACGCCGTTTTCCACTGGCTTGGGCAAGTGGATCGCCAGCACGCCGCTCGCCACGTCCTGATAAGCCTGGGCAGGCGCGAAAACGCTGCTCAGGTTGTGCTGGGAGAACACCGGTTTGCAGGTTTCCAGGATCCATTTGTGCAGTTCGCGGATCTGCTCGGGCTCCGGGCATTGGCCGTGGCGATGCAGCTTGTTGTCTTCGAAAATCGCCACGCCGCTGGCGCCGGTCAGGTCCATGAGCCGTTGTGGCTCATGGGACAGGCCATCGAAGACGTTTTCGCTGGACTCGGCCATGACGGTGGCGAGGATTTTGAGGTCTTCGAGCTTGGCGTCCCGTTGCCGGGTCAGTTCCAGGGCTTGCATGGCGCTGATCTGCAACGACAGCACCTGGCCGATGGTCTGGCAGGCCATGCGCATTTCATGGGGGACCAGCAGCGGCTGGCGATTGCCGCAACTGATCAGCCCCCACAAGCGCTCGCCTTCCATCAACGAGATGCTCATGGAGGACAGCACGCCCATGTTTTTCATGTACTGGCGGTGGATCGGCGAGACGCTGCGCAGTGTGGCAAAACTCAGGTCTAGGGGCGCCTGGGTGTCGGGGCGCAGTTGCGGGACAAGCGGTACCGGCGCGTAGTCGGCGTTAGGGATGATCCGCAGCCAGTTGGTGCGATACAGCTCGCGGGCCTGTTCGGGAATATCCGACGCCGGGAAAAACAGGCCCTTGTAGAGTTCCATCGACGGCGCGCTGGCCTCGGCGATCACTTGGCCGTGGCCTTCTTCCTCGAAGCGGTAGATCAGCACCCGGTCGTAGCCGGTCATGGCCTGGATCTCCCGCACGCTGATTTCGTACAGGGCCTGGAGGGTTTTCGCACTTTGCAGGCGTTGCAGCATGCGGCCCAGGTTGGCCTCGCCGCTGACGCCTTCGGGGCGATAGTCGCTCAGGTGCTGTTCCAGTTCGACGATCAGGGCGCCCTGATGGCGATGCACCAAGGCGTCAAAGCGCTGCTGGTTCACGACAATGGCCACGGGCGCGTTGTCGCTTTGCGGGGCGGCGCGACAGGCGACCAGGATCGCCTCGGCCTGTTCCAGCCCCAACAATGTGTCCAGCGTCTGGCCCAACAGTCTGTGAGGATCCTGCCCCATCAATTGCAATGCGTTGGCACTGACCTGACGGATCACGAAGTCGGGTTCGGACAGCATCAACAGCACGCCATGAGGCTGGATGGCCCCGGGGAAGCGAATCGGTTCATCTGCGCAATTGGCCAGCAGCTCTTCGAAGGCTTCCTGGTTTTCCGGGGTCATAGCAGTACCTTTTGGCTGTCCAGCCAGTGTTCGAAATGAGTGAACGTCGCTTTGGCGGCGCGTGTGACTTCGAGCGTCTGGGCCTGGCCAAGGTTCCTGTCGTCCAGGTATTGGAGGAAATCCTTCCAGCGTCGGCCGGTGAGTTCGCCATACACATTGAGGAAGGCAGCGCCGCTGCAAGCATCAAGACCGAGCTGCTCGGCCACCCTGCGCCGCAGGATCTGCCCGCCGAGAGTCGCACCTTCCAACACATAGGAAACGCCGAGGGCGGCGGCTCGGGAGTCGATCCGCGGCAGCGCCTGGCAGGTGGGCAACGCCTCGATAGCGGCTTCATCCAGGCCCAGTGCCGTGAGGTCGGCCCGCAATACCGGAAGTTTGATGCGCAGTGACTGGTCCAACCCGGCCGGAATCAGCGCCAGCACATGCAGCCGTTGTTCCAGCGGTTGATAAAAACCGTAGTAGGCCGCCATCAGGCGTCGGTACAGATCCAGGTCCAGCCGTTGTGAGAAAAACGGCAGGCGCTTTTCCAGGGCGACGTGCAGTTCAGCGGTTTCGGTCCGCAATGCCTGGATCAGGGAAGGGTGGGGCGCGACCGGTGACATGCAGGATGAAGCTCGTTGACTGAAGCATTGCTGGAAAAAAAGCGCGCCAATCTTACATGGGTTTTTTGAGTGCGCATTCATCGGGTATCGGCTTTTATTCCTTCAAGTCGCTGCGCCTGATTGCCCCTTCCTCGAGGCGCGCCTGTTCGCGATCCAGCGCGTTGCGCAGCTCTTCTTCGGTGGGGAGCACCAACTGATACTGGCTGGCGAATAGCTGTTCATTGCCCTGCAGCACGGAATAACGCACCACCGACTCATCCTTTTGAGCGCAGAGAATGATGCCGACGGTGGGTTTGTCGTCAGGGCCGCGCTTGAGATCATCGTAGAGACGCACATACATATCCATCTGGCCGATGTCCTGGTGGCTGAGCTCGCCACGCTTGAGATCGACGATCACAAAGCACTTGAGCAGGTAGTTGTAGAAGACCAGGTCGATGTAGAAGTCTTTGCTTTCGGTGCTGATGCGCTGCTGACGGGCGATAAAGGCGAAGCCCTTGCCCAGTTCGAGAAGGAAGCCTTGTAGCTGGTCGATCAAGGCCTGTTCCAGGTCCGTTTCCTGTAGCGTGCCGGCGTTGGGCAGCCCGAGGAGTTTCAGGACAGCCGGGTCCCCGACGATGTCCCCGGTGCCGAGGATCATCTCCCTGATATGGGTGATGGCCTCCTGGCGAGCCTGGCGAATCAGCTCGCCGAGTTCGTTGATCAAGGGGGCGAGCTTTGGGTCGTCTTGGGGCAGCAGTGGCGTCATCGCAGTGTCCAGCCATTGAGAGGGGCGGACCGCAAGGATGCTCCAGGCGACGTTTCGATGATGCCGGACGGGGCTGATTGCTTGGGCGGAAAAATAACGGATTTATGCAGGACGGGTATGACGCCGCCCCCCGTTGGTTGACCTTGGGTTGTAGGAGCTATCTCCACAGCCTGTCAGCCACCGCGAACCCCTTCGGCACAAAGCGCTTGGCGGGCGAAAGTCAGGCCTTAACTTGCGCCAGAGCCTGGGATGCGGCCACATAATCGGCCTGGAACTGCTCGCTTTCCACCCAATCCAGCGCGGTCTGCTCATCGACACCCGTGGTCAGGCGGCGATATTCGATCAGGGCCGTAATGATGAAGTCAGTGGCTTCTTCCTCACCTTCCTGCTCCAGCACCAACTCCAGCAGTGGATGCCCGAGGAAGACCGTGCACATGGCCTGTTGGCTGATCTTTTCGGCCGCGCCCATGAGTCGGAACATGTCCGATAGGTCCACGGTTTCCAGGTCGATGCGCTCGTCGTTCGGGTCGAGGAAGTCGTTCGGTGCAGCAGCACGCTTAGTACGGTTCTGCTTGGCTTTCGCCTTGGCGCGCTGGCTGCGCTTGTGCTGTTTGTTCGCCGATGACATGGTCGGATTCCTGATGGATAAGGCCATCTATCCTACAGCTTCAGTGGGGGCGCTTCGAATCTCAATCGACTATGAAGAGCGTAGCCCCCGATGAAGTGGAGGAACGATGGGGCTCGGCCTGGTCGGCTACCTGATAGCTCATGCCGGGCTTGAGCAAAAATTGCCGGCCATCTTCGAGTTCAGTATTGAGCTCGCCCTTGAGGCAAAACAGGATGTGGCCCTTGGTGCACCAATGGTCGGCCAGGTACCCGGGCGTATATTCCACCATCCGCACGCGAATGTTCCCGAACTGTTGGGTGCGCCAATAAGCGGTTCCGGTGACGCCTTTGTGCTCGGTGGGTTCGATGGTTGACCAGTCGGTGGTGCCAAAGGGGATGCCGGTGATGTCCATGTCGACTCGCTTGCTAGAGGGGAGCGCAAGAATGTAGCCGAGTCGATAAGGCGGAGGAAGAAAATCCCGGGCAATAAAAAACCCCGATCAATTTCTTGATCGGGGTTTTCGGTATTTGGTGCCCAGAGACGGAATCGAACCGCCGACACGGGGATTTTCAATCCCCTGCTCTACCGACTGAGCTATCTGGGCAACGGGGCGCATTAAACGGGTTTTTCAGGGGGGCGTCAAGCACGTTTTCAAAAAATATTTAATTATTACCGTCGCTTACGATCCGCCCCCGCGCTGAACAGCTTATTCGGACGGCGGTACGTAGCCTTCGGCCTTGGCGTAATCTTCGCCGGAAAAGTACTTGTCCATCTCGCCCTGAAGGTATTTGCGATCTTCGGCGTTCATCATGTTCAGGCGTTTTTCGTTGATCAGCAGGGTCTGGTGTTTCTGCCAGTCGGCCCAGGCCTTGGCCGAGACGTGGTCGTAGATGTCCTGGCCCTTGGCGCCCGGGAACGGTGCACGTTCCAGGCCTTCGAGTTCTTCTTTGTACTTGCGGCACATGATGGTGCGGGTCATTGCAACTCTCCTGCGTTCATTACGGCGGCCGCGCGTTCGAGCAAGGTTTTGACCGGGGCGGCAAGGCCCAGGCGCGGCGGGGTGGCGAGGTTATACCAGAGCCAGTCGGCCTCGGCCACGTGATGGCCGGTTTCCCGGACCCGGACCAGCCAGGGTTCGATCGCCAACTGGAAGTGGCTGAAGGTGTGCACCAGGCTTGGCATTTCCTGTTGGCTGCCCAATTCCAGCGAGTGTTGCAGGGCCAGGTGTTGCAGGTCGTCGAGGTCGCCGAGTTCCGGCAGGCTCCACAGACCGCCCCACAGCCCCGTGGAAGGGCGACGGTAAAGCAGGATTGCGCCTTCGTGGTTGGCCAGCATCGGCATCAAGGTGCGCTTTTTGGGCACTTCCTTGCGAGGCTTGGGAATCGGGTAGCGGGTTTCCAGGCCCAGCATGTGCGCCTCGCAACCGTTTTTCAGCGGGCAGAGCAGGCAGCTGGGTTTGCTGCGGGTGCAGAGTGTGGCGCCCAGGTCCATCATTGCCTGGGTGTAGGCGTTGACGCGGTCCTGGGGCGTGAAGCGCTCGGCGGTGGCCCACAGCTGTTTGGCGACCTTGGGTTCGCCCGGGTAACCTTCCTGGGCGGTGAAGCGCGCCAGCACCCGCTTGACGTTGCCATCGAGAATCGGCGCCCGCAGGCCCATGCTGATGCTGGCGATGGCGCCGGCGGTGGACAGGCCGATCCCCGGCAACTCGGTGAGTTTTTCCACGTCCCGGGGAAATTCGCCGCCGTACTGTTCAACGACGATTTTCGCGGTTTTCTGCAAGTTGCGCGCGCGGGTGTAATAGCCCAGCCCGGTCCACAGGTGCAGCACTTCGTCCTCCGGCGCGGCGGCCAGGGCTTGAACGGTGGGCAGCGAGGCCATGAACCGGTCGAAGTAGTTGAGCACGGTGCTGACCTGGGTCTGCTGCAACATGATTTCCGAGACCCACACCCGATAGGGTGAGATGGCTTGTTGCCAGGGCAAATCGTGGCGCCCGTGGCGGTCGAACCAGTCCAGGACAGCGGTGGAAAACTGCTCGGCTCTCATCGCTTGAACAGCCCCTTGAGCGCGTCTTTGAGTTCGGGGCTGACCTTGTCGCCCAGCTTCTCATCGATCTTGTCGCTGAGGCGATCGCCGGCCAGTTTTGCCGCGACCTTGCCCATCCCTTCGTTGTCCAGGCGGCAGGCCTTGGCGCCCAGCTCCAGCGGGCCGCGGCAGCGCAACGGCCATTCGATGCCGACGTAGCGTTCGTTGACCTGGCAGGCGGGGTCGGGCATGTCGCTCTTGTCACCTTCGACGATGATGCCGACACGGTAGTCCATGCCCAGCACCCGCAGGTCGATATCACCGTTGCCGTTGACGGTCATACCGGGAATGCGCACTTTCAGGTCCGGGTTGTTGGCGACGCCATTGTTGAAGGTGAGATTGCCGTTGAGTTGTTGGAATGGCGTGTCCTTGCCCCGGGGTTCGCCGCTGAGGGTCTTGCGATTGAGGGTGGCGATGCCTTTGCACAATTGCTGTTCGAGGTTGGCATTGAGCAGCACGCCATCGTTGATGACGAACCCGGCGGTGCCGTTGAGGCTGTCGATCAGGGCTTTCTGGCTATTGCCGCTGGCGGTGATCGCGCTGTTGAGCGTGACCAGGCCTTTGACCGGCGGATTCTTGCCTTGGCTTTCGATGATTTTCTCGGCAGGGACCCGGTTGATGCGCGTTTGCAGGCTCAGGCGTGGCGTAGCCTGGCGCACGTCCAAGGTGCCCTTGGTTTCGAAGTTGCCGCTGTACAGGTCGCCTCGCAGGTTCTCCAGGGTCAGCAGGCCGCCCAGGCCGGTGGCCTTGAGCGCAGCGTTCTGGATCGGCAGTTTATCGAGGGTCAGTTGCCCGAAGGTCAGGTCGGCATCGACGTCCAGCTTGCTCAGGCGTTCCACCGGAAACAGCCGGTCGCTACTCCAGGCGCCCTGGGTCGGAGCACTCGGCAGCGGTGTACTGCCGGCACCGGCCATCGCGCTGGCTTCGGTGTTACTGACTTCGGCCTCGCGGGCTGCCTTGGAGCTGTCGGCTTCGGCGGACTTTGGCGGCAGGTAACGGTCGACGTTGAACGTGTCGGCCTTGAGCTGTACGCGCAGGGACTGTTTGGCAAAGTCTTCCACGGCGATGCGACCGCTGAAATTGCTGTCGTCGACCTTCAGGTTGATGTTGTTGAATTCGACGCTGCTCGGCGTGCCGGCAATGCGGCTGACCAGTTCGACCTTGCTCAGGCTGCCTTCGGCCATGGCCGGGAGTTGCTGGCCGACGCTGTCGACGAACTTCGCCAGATCGAACTGAGCGATCGACACCCCGCCATTCAATTGCGGGGTCTTGTCGAGGTCGTTGACCTTCAGTTCACCCAGGGCGCGCAGTTGATTGAGCGACAGCTTGATGCCGGTCCATTCGGCGACGTTTGCCGCCTTGTCCAGGAACAGTTGGCCTTGGGCGGCGAAGTTCAGGGTCTTGCCCTGCAAGGGGTCGCCCGTGGCTTCGCCGGACAATTTCAGGTCTTCGAACTTGTAGCGTTGCAGGGCACGTTCGAAGCGCAGTTCACCCGTCACTTCGGTGCGTACGCGTACGGCTGGCTGGTTGCTGGACAGGAAGGCGGTCAGGGTGACCGGGATGTTGGTGGAGTCGTGGACCGGGCCGGTGCTCAGTTGGATGCTCTCGGCCGTGAACAGCTTGCCGGTCTGCTCGTCGGTGTATTGGACCCGCGCGTTGTTCACGGTCAGGCTGTCGATATCCAGGCGGGTCGGCTGGGCAGGTTTTTCTGCCGGGGTGCCGACGGGCGGGGTCGGTTGTTCGGCCGGCACGGGGGCTGGCGCGTTCGCCGTCGACGCAGAGGCCGGCACCTTGCCGATGTCTTCCCAGTTACCGTGCCCGTTCTTGTCACGGTTGAGCCGCAGGTTCAGGCCTTCGACCCGCACATCGCTCATTTGTACTTCCCGGCGCAGCAGGGGTATTACCCGGACCGAAAGGCCGAGCATCTGCAGGTCGGCGAAAGGCTGGGTCGGGCTGGCCAGGGTCGCGACGCTGGCGTCGTGCAACTCAAGACCCAGCCATGGAAACAGGCTCCAGCCGATGTCGCCATTGAGGGTCAGCTCGATGTGGGCCTTGTCGCGGGCTATCTGGCGGATCTCTTCTTTGTAGTCGTTGGGGTCGAACAGGTGGGTCAGGGCAAAGCCCAGGGCCACAATGATCAGCAACAGCCCGAGAAGTACCAGACCCAGGATTTTGCCGAACGCTTTCATGGGCGAATCCTTGTAGGTTGAGTTCAAAATTTAGCCGGGAGTATAACGTCCTGAGTTGGCGGCGCGTTGGGGGATCGTTTCTCGATTCGCCGCCGCGCTGTCCCCCCGTGGCGAGGGAGCTTGCACTCGCAGCGCCGTAAATGCCGTGTAGCAACCGTGTAGCAACCGTGTAGGAGCTGTGTAGGAGCTGTGTAGGAGCTGTCGAGTGCAACGAGGCTGCGATCTTTCCTCCAACCCTTGAGTCTCAAGCGAAAGATCAAAAGATCAAAAGATCAAAAGATCAAAAGATCAAAAGATCAAAAGATCAAAAGATCGCAGCCTTCAGCAGCTCCTACAGTGCAAGCCTCCTCACCACGGGATTTGTCTGCAGCCATCGATTAGCTTTCATTAAGCGGCATCTTCAGCTTGGCCGCCAGGGCCTGGGCTTGCAGTTGCCCGGCCGGGGCCAACAAGTGCAGCTCGGCACCGTTCTGCGCAGCCATTCGCCGGGCCTCGCTCACCAGCCGTTCAGCCACGCCACGGCGGCGGGTAACGTTTCGTACGCACAGGTGGGACAAGCGCCAAGCGTTCTGGTGCCGTTGCAGGCGTGCTGCACCGAGCAGGCGGTCATTGAACCGTGCCGCGATCAATGCACCTTCCTCAAGGCATTGCGCGATCAGTTGCGTGGCATCGCCAAAGGGGGCGAACAGCCAGCCCGGGGCATCCTGGTAGATTTTCTGCAGGTCCTGTTGGTCCTGACAGTTGGCGTCGCAAATGAGCTGGACAACGATGGGCATGAAAATTCCTGAAAAAATAAATCGTTAGCCCCCTACAGAAAGCGAGCAAGCGTGCGATAAGACAGATGGCACGAAAAAGGTGATATCACTTTGGTTTTTCTGTCACGAGCAAATGGTAACCTTTGCCCGTTCGTCCGTCCTTCTGCGACTTGATGTCGCACACTATGGAGCTTCACCAGAAAATACAGCCATGCCTGCGTGCGATGAAGGCTGAGGGTGATGCGTGGCTGACGGACCATTCCAATAATTGGGGGATACACAATGAGCACGAGCATCACGGCAGGCGGCATCGCCGACCAGCCAGCGTTCCTCTCCAAGGAACGTATCATCGCCAAACCCGGTTTCAACCGGTGGCTGGTTCCACCGGCCGCACTGGCCATTCACCTATGCATCGGCATGGCCTACGGCTTCTCGGTGTTCTGGTTGCCACTGTCCAAAGCCTTGGGTATCACCAAGCCTGTGGCCTGTGCACCGGATATGAGCTTCATCTCGCAAGTCTTTTCGTCCCAATGTGACTGGCCGATCTCGATGCTCGGCTGGATCTACACCCTGTTCTTCATCTTCCTGGGTTGCTCGGCAGCCATCTGGGGCGGCTGGCTGGAACACGCCGGGCCGCGCAAGGCCGGTGTTGTATCGGCATTGTGCTGGTGCGGTGGCCTGGTGATTTCTGCGCTGGGTATCTATACCCACCAGATCTGGCTGATGTGGCTCGGTTCCGGCGTGATCGGCGGTATCGGCCTGGGGTTGGGCTACATTTCCCCGGTGTCGACCTTGATCAAGTGGTTCCCGGACAAGCGCGGCATGGCGACCGGCATGGCGATCATGGGCTTCGGCGGTGGTGCGATGGTCGGTGCTCCGCTGGCCGCGGCGCTGATGAGCCATTTCGCTTCGCCAACCAGCGTGGGCGTATGGCAGAGCTTCCTGGTCATGGCTGCGATCTACTTCGTGTTCATGATCGGTGGCGCCTTGGCGTACCGCGTCCCGCCGACCGGCTGGAAGCCTGAAGGCTGGACCCCGGCACCGAAGAAAGCCGCGAACGCGATGATCACCCATCGTCACGTTCACGTGAATGTGGCCTGGAAAACCCCGCAGTTCCGTCTGGTATGGCTGGTGCTGTGCCTGAACGTATCCGCCGGTATCGGCATCATCGGCATGGCATCGCCACTGTTGCAGGAAGTGTTCGGCGGCAAGTTGCTCGGCAATGACTTGCCTTTCGGTCAGTTGGATGCTGCGCAACTGGGTCAGATCGCGGCCATTGCGGCCGGTTTCACTGGTCTGCTGAGCCTGTTCAACATCGGTGGGCGGTTCTTCTGGGCATCCTGCTCGGATTACCTGGGTCGCAAGAACACCTATTTCGTGTTCTTCGCCCTGGGCATTGCCTTGTACGCGCTGATCCCGAACCTGGGTCACCTGGGCAGCGTCGCGCTGTTCGTAGCGGCGTTCTGCATCATCCTGTCGATGTACGGCGGCGGTTTCGCCACGGTGCCGGCCTACCTGGCGGACCTGTTCGGTACGCAAATGGTCGGTGCAATCCACGGTCGCCTGCTGACCGCCTGGGCAGCGGCAGGCGTGCTGGGTCCGGTACTGGTGAACTACCTGCGTGAGTATCAATTGAGCATCGGCGTTGAACGTGCCGCGGCCTATGACATCACCTTGTACATCCTCGCCGGCCTGCTGGTGCTGGGCTTGCTGTGCAACCTGCTGGTCCGTCCGGTTGCCGACAAGTACTTCATGACCGACGCCGAACTGGCCGCCGAACAGGCGCTGGGCCATGACAAAGGCGCCGACGGCAGCACTTCGCTGGAGTGGAAAGCCGCGCCGGGCACCAAGCCCCTGGCGATCGCCGCCTGGCTGGTGGTAGGCATTCCGTTGGCGTGGGGTGTGTGGGTGACCCTGCAGAAGACGGCGGTGTTGTTCCACTAAGGAGTAGCCCGAACCCATCAGGGTAAGGGCAAATTTGTGGGGGCGGGCTTGCTCGCGAATGCGGTGGGTCAGCAGGCATATATGTCAGCTGACACTCCCTCTTCGCGAGCAAGCCCGCTCCCACAGTTGTTTTGGGCGATGGCAAAGACTTGTATGGACATGTCTATCGCCGACAGCGCGGGAGACAACCCGTCAGGGATATCACCTCTCGTGTTTCTGTTTGCCGCTCGCGCCCCTATAATGGCTGCCTTTTTCGCCCAATGATTTTGCGGAGCTGGTGATGGCCGAACGTAAGGCGTCTGTCGAGCGCGACACTCTGGAAACCCAGATCAAAGCCTCGATCAACCTGGATGGCACCGGAAAGGCCCGGTTTGATATCGGTGTACCTTTTCTTGAGCACATGCTGGACCAGATCGCCCGTCACGGGCTGATCGACCTGGACATCGTCAGCAAGGGCGACCTGCACATCGACGACCACCACACGGTGGAAGACGTCGGTATCACCTTGGGCCAGGCGTTTACCAAAGCCATCGGCGACAAGAAGGGCATCCGTCGCTACGGCCATGCCTACGTGCCGCTCGATGAAGCGCTGTCGCGCGTGGTCATCGATTTCTCCGGCCGTCCGGGCCTGCAGATGCATGTGCCGTACACCCGTGCCACCGTCGGCGGCTTCGACGTTGACCTGTTCCAGGAATTCTTCCAGGGCTTCGTCAACCACGCCAACGTGACCCTGCACATCGACAACCTGCGCGGGCACAACACCCACCACCAGATCGAAACCGTGTTCAAGGCTTTCGGCCGCGCCCTGCGCATGGCCGTCGAGCTCGATGACCGCATGGCCGGGCAGATGCCTTCGACCAAGGGCGTCCTGTAATGCAGACGGTCGCTGTTATCGACTATGGCATGGGCAACCTGCACTCGGTGGCCAAGGCGCTCGAGCACGTGGGCGCTGGCAAGGTGCTGATCACCAGCGATGCCGACGTGATTCGCGAAGCCGACCGAGTGGTGTTCCCCGGTGTCGGTGCGATTCGCGATTGCATGGCCGAGATTCGTCGCCTGGGCTTCGACAAGCTGGTGCTCGAAGTCAGCCAGGATCGTCCGTTCCTCGGCATCTGCGTGGGCATGCAAGCCTTGCTCGAACGCAGCGAGGAGAACGAAGGCGTCGATTGCATTGCCATGTTCCCAGGCCAGGTAAAGTTCTTCGGCAAGGGCCTGCATGAAGACGGCGAGCACCTGAAGGTTCCGCACATGGGCTGGAACGAAGTGAAGCAGACGGTGGATCACCCGCTGTGGCACAACATCCCGGACCTGGCGCGCTTCTACTTCGTGCACAGCTACTACATCGCCGCCGGCAATGCGCGGCAGGTGGTGGGCAGCGGGCACTATGGTGTCGATTTCGCTGCGGCCCTGGCCGATGGTTCGCGCTTCGCCGTGCAGTTCCACCCCGAGAAGAGCCATACCCATGGCCTGCAACTGTTGCAGAACTTCGCAGCGTGGGACGGGCGCTGGTAATGGCCCGCAAGAAACCGCCGATCCTCACCCTCACATCCGAGCAGGAGAGTGAAGCGAACCGCAAGATCCAGCGGTTCATGGAGGAACGTTTCGAGCTGGACCTGGGTTCGTTCGAAGCGGCGGAAATTCTTGACCTGTTTACCCGCGAAATTGCTCCGCATTATTACAACAGGGCGATTTTCGATGTGCAGACGCACCTTAAAGAAAGGTTCGAAAGCATAGAAAGCGACTTGTGGGCGCTCGAGAAAAACTGATTTTCGAGCCAAGCTGAATATTCGTATTTGAAGGTTTGCCAGATGCTGATTATCCCCGCTATCGATCTCAAGGACGGCGCTTGCGTACGTCTGCGCCAGGGCCGCATGGAAGACTCCACGGTGTTTTCCGATGACCCGGTGAGCATGGCCGCCAAGTGGGTGGAGGGCGGCTGCCGTCGCCTGCATCTGGTCGACCTGAACGGCGCTTTCGAAGGGCAGCCAGTCAACGGTGAGGTGGTCACGGCCATCGCCAAGCGCTACCCGAACCTGCCGATCCAGATCGGCGGCGGCATTCGCTCGCTGGAAACCATCGAGCACTACGTCAAGGCTGGCGTGAGCTACGTGATCATCGGCACCAAGGCCGTGAAGGAGCCTGAGTTCGTGGCTCAAGCCTGCCGCGCCTTCCCGGGCAAGGTCATCGTTGGCCTGGACGCAAAGGATGGGTTCGTCGCCACCGACGGTTGGGCTGAAGTCAGCACCGTGCAGGTGATCGACCTGGCCAAGCGTTTCGAAGCCGACGGCGTATCAGCCATCGTCTACACCGACATCGCCAAAGACGGCATGATGCAGGGCTGCAACGTCCCGTTCACCGCTGCCCTGGCTGCCGCGACGAAGATCCCGGTGATCGCCTCCGGCGGTATCCACAACCTGGGTGACATCAAGGCACTGCTCGACGCCAAGGCGCCGGGCATTATTGGTGCGATCACCGGTCGCGCGATCTATGAAGGCACCCTGGACGTCGCCGAGGCCCAGGCCTTCTGCGACGCCTACAACGGCTGAGGACTCACCATGGCGCTGGCCAAACGCATCATCCCTTGCCTGGACGTGGACAACGGCCGGGTGGTCAAGGGCGTCAAGTTCGAGAACATCCGTGATGCCGGCGACCCGGTGGAAATCGCCCGTCGCTACGACGAACAGGGTGCGGACGAGATTACCTTCCTCGACATCACGGCCAGCGTCGATGGCCGCGATACCACGCTCCATACCGTCGAGCGCATGGCCAGCCAGGTGTTCATCCCACTGACCGTGGGCGGCGGCGTGCGCACCGTGCAGGACATCCGCAACCTGCTCAATGCCGGTGCCGACAAGGTGTCGATCAACACCGCAGCGGTGTTCAACCCGGAATTCGTCGGCGAAGCGGCCCAGCACTTCGGTTCGCAGTGCATCGTCGTGGCCATTGACGCGAAGAAGGTCTCCGGCCCTGGCGAAACCCCGCGCTGGGAGATCTTCACCCACGGCGGTCGCAAACCCACGGGCCTCGACGCCGTCGAGTGGGCGAAGAAGATGGAGGGCCTGGGCGCCGGTGAAATCCTGCTGACCAGCATGGACCAGGACGGCATGAAAAACGGCTTCGACCTCGGTGTGACCCGCGCCATCAGCGATGCCCTGGGCATTCCGGTGATCGCTTCCGGCGGCGTCGGCAACCTGCAACACCTGGCCGACGGGATTATCGAGGGCCATGCCAGCGCGGTGCTGGCGGCGAGCATCTTCCACTTTGGCGAATACACCGTGCCGGAAGCCAAGGCCTACATGGCGCATCGCGGTATCTGCGTTCGCTGACCGCTGGACACCATGGCGGGCCCAAGGCACTCTTGGGCACACCATGGATTGCGGTAGCCCGACATGCTCAAACGCCTCGTTCTTGCCTTTGCCGGTGCCACACTGCTGCTCGCAGGCACCGTCCGCGCCGCTGATACATCGCTGGTGTTGCTGACGGAAAATTTCCCGCCGTACAACATGGCCAAGAACGGCAAGAACTTTGCCCAGGACGAGAACATCCATGGCATTGCCGTGGACATTGTCCGCGAAATATTCAAGCGTGCCGATATCTCCTACAGCCTGACGCTGCGTTTCCCCTGGGAGCGGATCTACAAGCTCGCGCTGGAAAACCCAGGCTACGGTGTGTTTGTCATGGCGCGGTTGCCGGAGCGTGAAAAGCTTTTCAAATGGGTTGGCCCGATCGGCCCGGATGACTGGATCATGCTCGCCAAGACCGATAGCAAGATCGCCCTCGGTTCGCTGGAGCAGGCGCGCCAATACAAGATCGGTGCCTACAAGGGCGACGCGATTGCCGAGACCTTGGCCAGACAAGGGTTGAACCCGATCGTCGCGTTGCGTGATCAGGATAACGCCCGAAAACTGGTTAACGGCCAGATTGATCTATGGGCCACCGGCGATCCTGCCGGGCGTTACCTGGCGCGTCAGGAAGGGGTGACCGATCTCAAGACCGTGCTGCGTTTCAACAGCGCCGAGTTGTACCTGGCGTTGAACAAGGACGTGCCTGACGATGTGGTCGCCCGGCTTCAAAAGGCCCTGGATGAATTGCGCAAGGAAGGTGAAGTGGACGCGATCATGGCGCGGTATCTCTGACCGCTGTGCAGGACTGTGCCGCCGCCATCGTCGGATCGCCGCCCGGAGCAAGCTCGCGATGAAGGCAACGCGTTTCCCGCTACCGATAAACCCCATCTTTCCCATGCCCGAGCATCGCCCGATTGCTGCGCAGGCTGATCATCAACTTGATGTCGATCCATTCGATGCCCTGGGCCTTGAGCCGCGGTAGCTCGCGTTCGAGCACTGCCAGGGTCTGTGGGTAGGGATGGCCGATCATCACGGCCGAGCCTTGCCGGCGGGCCAGGTCGATGGCGATCTGGAGCTGGTGGGTGATGGCGGCTTCGGTGCGCTCGTCGTCCAGGAACACGTCCCGCGACACACTGGCGAGGCCGATCTTTTGCGCCTCGGCGGCGGCGACGGTCTGGGCGCTGGTGCGGCTGTCGACGAAAAACTTGTGTCGCTGCTGCAAGTTCGCCATCAGCCATGCCATGGCCTGGGGCTGGGCGGTCATACGGCTGCCCATGTGGTTGTTGATCCCGCTGGTATAGGGCACGGCAGCGAATGCGGCGTCGAGGCGCTTGCCCAGCTCTTCGATGGGCAGTTCGGGGTGCCAGGCGAATGGCCCGGTGGCCGGGTCCATGGGCATGTGCAGCATGACCAGCTTGCCAGCGCGATGAGCCTCACGGGCGAATTCGGCGGCGTGGGGGGTGTCAGGCATGATCGCGGCGGTGACCGGGCCGGGGAGGGCCAGAACCCGGCGATCCCGAGGCAGGTTTTGCCCCAGGTCGTCGATGATCAGGCTCAGGTAGGCCTTGTGCGGCGAAGAGGGTGTGGCGGGCGCTGCGTTAACGGCTCCCGCCAGCAGGCACAGCAGGACGAAGATGAAACGCAGGCCCATCTCAGCGGCCGGACGTGATGTTCAACCCTTTGAGCAGGCTCAGGGCCTGGGCCAACTGGTAGTCGTCATCCTGTGGCATTGGCTTGGCCTTGGCGCCGGAGCCCGTTGGTTTGTCGGCGCCGCCGTTGCCATTGCCCAGGTGACCTTGCAGGTCGGCTTCCTTGAAGTACTCGCTGTCCTGCTCGCTGGTGATCTTGGCCTTGCGCACCTCGATGTCCGGGACGATGCCCTGGGCCTGGATGGAGCGACCGTTGGGCGTGAAGTACAGCGCGGTGGTGATTTTCAGGGCGCGGTCGTTGTTCAGTGGCAATACGGTTTGCACCGAGCCCTTGCCGAAACTGGTGGTGCCCATGACCACGCCACGCTTTTGGTCCTGCAGGGCGCCGGCGACGATTTCCGATGCCGAGGCGCTGCCGCCGTTGATCAGCACGACCAATGGCACGGCTTCGCTCAGGTCGTTGCCGGTGGCCGAGAAGCGCAGCTCGGAATTGGCGATACGCCCCTTGGTGTAGACGATCAGGCCCTTGGTGATGAAGTGATCCACCACTTCCACCGCCGATTGCAGCACGCCGCCGGGGTTGTTGCGCATGTCCAGGACCAGGCCGTTGAGCTTCTTGCCGTTGTCCTTGCGCAGCTTGGCCAGGGCCTTGGCGACTTCTTCGCCAGTCTTGACCTGGAATTGGGTAATACGGATATAACCGTAGCCCGACTCCAGCAACTGGCTCTTCACACTCTTGACCTGGATGATCGCCCGCGTGAGGGTCACGTCGAACGGCGTGCCACCGTCGCGTACCAGGGTCAGGGTGATCTTCTGGCCGATCTTGCCGCGCATCTTGTCCACGGCTTCGGTCATGCTCTGGCCGCGCGTCGGCTGACCGTTGATCTTGACGATGAAATCACCGGCCTGGATGCCGGCCTTGGAAGCAGGGGTGTCGTCGATGGGCGAAACCACTTTGACGAAACCGTCTTCGCTGCCGACCTCAATGCCCAGGCCGCCGAATTCGCCGCTGGTGCTTTCCTGCAGCTCGGCAAAGTCGTCCGGCCCCAGGTAGGCCGAGTGCGGGTCAAGGTTGCTGAGCATGCCTTTGATGGCATTCTCCAGCAGCATCTTGTCATCCACCGGTTCCACGTAGGCGGCCTTGATCCGGTCCATGACCTCGGCAAAGGTGCGCAGTTCGTCCAGCGGCAGCGGGGCCTTGGTGGTCGCGGCTGTGGCGGCGGGTGCCGACGGGACCGGTTCGGCGGCGAAAGCCAGGGGCGCTCCGATCACGAGGGCGATCGTCAGGGCCAGCGAGGTAAGGCGGGACAAATGCAGCATGTCGAACGAACTCCTTAATAGGATGGGCGCGCTTATCCTTGCGCACGACACCATTGGGCCGGGTCACTGGGGCGACCCTGCTGACGAATAGCGAAATACAGTGCTGGCGTGTCCTGCCCGCCACTGTTACCGACCGTGGAGATGGATTCACCGGCCTTGACCACATCCCCCGCAGCCTTGAGCAGCGTCTGGTTGTGGCCGTACAGGCTCAAGTAGCCGTTGCCGTGATCCAGGATTACCAGCAGGCCGGCGCCGCGCAACCAGTCGGCGAAGACCACACGCCCGCCATGCACGGCATGTACCTGGCTGCCGGCGGAAGCGCTGATCATCACGCCGTCCCACTTGGCCCGGGTGTCGTCGCCGCGGGTTTGGCCGAAGCGCGCAAGTAATCGACCATTGACCGGCCATGGAAGTTTGCCCCGCGCCAAAGCAAAAGCGCCGCCGAAGGTTTCGCCATCACTGGAAACCAGCGCGCCGGGGCTCGATTTCACCGGTTTGCGCGGCGCGGCGCCGTCGTCCGCGTCGGCCTGGGCCTCACGCAAGCGCTTTTTTTCGGCTTCCTGCTGGGCGATCAGCGCTTTCTGACGCGCTTCTTCTGCCTCTCGGGCCTGTCGGGCCAGGGTTTCTTCAATGGTTTTCAGTACCTTGGCCAGTTCGGCCTGGTCCTGCTCGCGGGCCTTGAGCTTGCTGTCGCGAGCCTTCACGTCGTCATTGAGCTTGGCCAGGGCCACCTGGCGTTCCTTGCGGACCTTCTCGAGTTCTTCGCGCTGGCTGTCGAGGCTGCTTTTCTGCACCAGCAACTGGGCTTGCTGCAGTTCGATGTCTTTTTCGACATTGGCCAGTTGGCGCAGGGTTTCGTTGAAGTTCTTGAGCTGTTCCAGGCGTGCCTGGCTCAGGTAATCGTAATAAGTGAGGGTGCGGGCGAATTTCTCGGGGTTTTGCTGGTTGAGCAGCAGCTTGAGATATTCCTGGCGACCGTTCTGGTAGGCGGCCCGGGCCTGGATGGCGATCAGTTTTTGCTGTTCAGTGCGCGCGCTCTGGAGTTTTTTTTTCTCTCCATCGAGTCGCTGCAGCTCGGATTCGCTTTTCTTCAGCTCTTTTTGCAGGGCGTCGACCTGCTTCTCCAGCTTGCCCATCTCGGTCTCGGTGCCGCGCAGGTCTTTCTGCACGCTGGATTTCTCTTCCTGCAACTTGCCCAGCAGTTTCTTCAGCTCGGCAATGTCCTGGCGCGTGGCTTCCAACTGTTGTTGGGTTTGCGCGCGCTCGTCGGCAAAGGCCGGTTGGAGCAGGCAGGTCAGAGCGAGGGCTATCAGGACGCGAAGCATAGAGGCGGGCGACACCAGGGAAAGGGACGGCCTAGTATGCCCGCCCCACGCTGCAAAAAAAACGCCCATTTGGGGCTGTGTGATAACTGGAGGGGTGCAGGGCACTTATTTCCCGCCAAACCCCTGTGGGAGCAAAGCTTGCTCGCGATGACGTCAGCACATCCAACGTAAATGTAGATTGTTAGATTGCTATCGCGAGCAAGCTTTGCTCCCACAGGATTTACGGTGATTGATGGATCAATCAGACCAGGATCGACGTCCCGGTCATCTCCGCCGGCTTCTCCATGCCCAGCAACATCAGCATGGTCGGCGCCACGTCAGCCAGCACGCCACCGTCGCGGACCTTGAAGTTGCGCTTGCCAACATAGATGAACGGCACCGGCTCGGTGGTGTGGGCGGTGTGGGCCTGGCCGGTGGATTCGTCGGACATCTGCTCGACGTTGCCGTGGTCGGCCGTGATCAGTGCTTCGCCGCCGACCTTTTCCAGGGCTTCGACGATGCGGCCAACGCAGGTGTCCAGGCATTCCACAGCCTTGACCGCTGCCTCGAACACGCCGCTGTGGCCCACCATGTCGCCGTTGGCGTAGTTGACCACGATCACGTCGTAACGCTGGTTTTCAATGGCGTCGACGATGCGGTCGGTCACTTCCGGGGCGCTCATCTCCGGTTGCAGGTCGTAGGTGGCGACTTTCGGCGAAGGGATCAGGATGCGTTCCTCGCCCGGGAAAGGCTCTTCACGGCCGCCGGAGAAAAAGAACGTCACGTGGGCGTATTTTTCGGTCTCGGCGATGCGCAGTTGGGTCTTGCCATTCTTCGCCAGGTAGTCGCCCAGCACGTTTTCCAGGCTGCCGGCGGCGAAAGCCGATGGCGCGGGGATGCTGGCGGCGTATTGCGTCAACATCACGAAACCGGCCAGTTTTGGCTGGCGAGCGCGTTCGAACTCCTTGAAATCGTCTTCGACAAACACGCGGGTCAGTTCGCGGGCGCGGTCGGCTCGGAAGTTCATGAAGACCACGGCGTCGCCGTCTTCTACCTTGACCGGCTCACCGATGGTGGTGGCCTTGACGAATTCGTCGCTTTCGCCGCGCTCGTAGGCGGCTTGCAGGCCTTGCTGGGCGGTGGCAGCGTTGAAATCGGCGCTGCCGTCGACGATCAGGTTGTAGGCCTGGGACACGCGGTCCCAACGGTTGTCACGGTCCATGGCGTAGTAGCGACCAATGAGGCTGGCGATGCGCCCCTTGCCGAGTGCCTGGAAGGCGGCGTCCAGCAGTTCGATCGACGAAGTGGCGCTTTTCGGCGGGGTGTCGCGGCCATCGAGGAACGCGTGCAGATAGATCTTCTCGGCACCGCGCTTGACGGCCAGTTCGGCCATGGCGATCAGGTGATCCTGGTGGCTGTGCACCCCACCGTCGGACAGCAGGCCCATGAAGTGCACGGCCTTGCCGGCAGCCACGGCTTTATCCACGGCGGCGCAGATGGTCGGGTTTTCGAAGAACTCACCGTCGCGGATCGATTTGGTCACGCGAGTGAAGTCCTGGTACACCACGCGGCCGGCGCCGAGGTTCATGTGGCCGACTTCGGAGTTGCCCATCTGCCCGTCCGGCAGGCCGACGTCCATGCCGCTGCCGGAGATCAGGCCGTTGGGCACGGTGGCCCACAAGCGGTCCAGCACAGGCTTTTTGGCCGAATACACGGCGTTGGATTCGTGGCTGTCACTGTGACCGAAGCCGTCGAGAATCATCAGGACCAAAGGTTTAGGCGTGGTAGTCATGGAATCCACTCGTGGCTGGTTAAAAGAAGACGATGGAAAAGGGACGGGCAGTTTAAAGGTAAGTTCCGACGGCGTCACCGCCGGGCGGGGTTTGGCCCACCTTGTGTGCTGTGTATACTGGCCGACATTTTAACGCCCTGGAACCTCCTTCGATGGTTGCTCACCTGATTGAATTTGCCACTAACCACTACATTCTCGTCGGTATCTTCGTCGTACTGCTGGCGTTGCTGGTAGTCCATACGATGCAGGGCGGCGGCCGCAGCCTCAGTACCGGCGAGCTGACGGCGCTGGTCAACAAGGATGCCGGCCTGGTGGTGGACATCCGCCCAAACAAGGATTACGCCGCCGGCCACATTGTCGGGGCGGTGAATATTCCCCAGGACAAACTGATCGCCCGTATCGGCGAGCTGGAAAAGCACAAGGCCAAGACACTGATCCTGGTAGATGCCCAAGGCCAGCACGCCGGCACCCACGCCCGCGAGCTGATGAAGTCCGGTTTCACCGCCGCCAAGCTGTCCGGCGGCGTTGCGAGCTGGAAAGCCGACAACCTGCCCCTGGTGAAGTGAAATGCCCCACGTTGTTGTCTATTCCAGCGATTACTGCCCCTATTGCTCCAGAGCCAAGTTCCTGCTCCAGAACAAAGGCGTGGCTTTCGAAGAGATCAAGGTCGACGGCAAGCCGCAACTGCGCGCCGAAATGACCCAGAAGGCCGGGCGCACGTCCGTGCCGCAGATCTGGATCGGCAGCACCCACGTGGGCGGTTGCGATGATCTGTTCGCCCTGGAGCGCGCCGGCAAGCTCGACGCGATGCTCAAGGCCTGAATTTCCTATTAATAGAACCTGAAAGTAAGAAGGATCTGCGATGACTGACCAACAGAACACAGCTGCCACTGAAGAAGAAGCCGCACCGCAATTCTCCTTGCAGCGCATTTATGTCCGTGACCTGTCCTTCGAAGCCCCGAAAAGCCCGGCGATCTTTCGTCAGCAGTGGGAGCCGAGCGTAGGCCTGGACCTGAACACACGCCAGAAAGCCCTGGAAGATGACTTCCACGAAGTGGTGCTGACCCTGTCTGTTACCGTGAAGAACGGTGACGAAGTGGCGTTCATCGCCGAAGTGCAACAGGCCGGGATCTTCCTGATCAAGAACCTGGATGCCGCTTCGATGAGCCACACCCTCGGCGCGTTCTGCCCGAACATCCTGTTCCCGTACGCCCGCGAAACCCTGGACAGCCTGGTGACCCGCGGTTCGTTCCCGGCCCTGATGCTGGCTCCGGTGAACTTCGATGCCCTGTATGCGCAAGAACTGCAGCGCATGCAGCAAGAAGGCGGCGCGACCGTTCAGTAAACGGCGCTGCCAGCCCGGCACAAAACTGTGGGAGCGAGCCCTGTGGGAGCAAAGCCTGCTCGCGATGAACGATGACGCGGTTTTGCAGTTGAACCGTGTCGACCTCATCGCGAGCAGGCTTTGCTCCCACAGGCTCGCTCCCACAGGTGTTTCTGGCTGACAGGCAGGGTTCAGGCGAAGCCGTTCTGCCGCCACGCTTCATAAACCGCCACCGCCACGGTGTTGGACAGGTTCAGGCTGCGGCAGCCTTCGCGCATCGGCAGGCGCAAGCGCTGGTCGGCGGGCAGGGCATCCAGCACCTCGGCCGGCAGGCCACGGCTTTCCGGGCCGAACAGGAACGCATCGCCAGCGACGAAGCTGGCGTCATGGAACGGCCGCGAACCCTTGGTGGTGAACGCGAACAGGCGCGGATGCCCGAGGCTTTCCAGACAACTAGCAAGGTCGGCGTGACGCTGCAAGGTGGCATACTCGTGGTAGTCGAGGCCAGCTCGGCGCAGGCGCTTGTCGTCCATTTCGAAGCCCAGCGGTTCGATCAAATGCAGGTGGCAGCCGCTGTTGGCGCACAACCTGATGACATTGCCGGTATTCGGCGGAATTTCCGGTTGAAAAAGGATGACGTGAAACATGCACGGCTCCGCAGATAAAGATGAGCGGCATTCTACGCTGCAAACCGACCGGCGTTCGAAGCTAATGCCTCGGGTGATGGGCTCGTTGGCGATCTTCGGGATGATGGTTGGCTTGATGATCGGCCGCCTGACCACGCCTGAACCGAGCGAGCTGCAGCAGGTCGAGGTGGCTGATGGCGTGCTTGTCGCTTGGTTCAACAATGAACCCAAGCTCCATGGGGAAATCGTCGACGGCTCAGTGGCGCTGCTGTTCCAGGCAGAAGGTCGGCCGCAGAAGGGCCAGCTCAAGCTCAACGGCAAAGACGTGAACTGGCGGGTGCGCTTGAGTGACAAGGGGTTGTTGTTGATGCTGGTGGCGGCGCGTCCGTTGCGAGGAGAGTGGACCGGCAGCGAGGTCGATGACCGCTGGCGGCTGGAGGTCCGTCTCCAGGAGCAATAAAAGAGGGAATCCCCGGCCTGCCTGTACCAAGGTCCCCAAAACGGGAGGGCTCACCGCGAAGGTTCAGCCCTGGTGTAAAGAAGGGAAACCTTGACCTGCCTGTATCAAGGCCCCCAAAACAGTGGGCTCGATGAGCCCGGTATAAAAGAGGGGAATCCCCGGCCTGCCTGTACCAAGGTCCCCGAAACTGGGTAGTGATTGAGTTATTGCAGGGGGCGTGCCAGTTTTAAATGGCTTGTCACAAATAATCTGCCGGTTATGCGAAAAGCCCCGTATTTCGGGGCTTTTGCTTTTATGTGGGCTGGTTTTTGCGTGGCGGGCCGATGGGGCCGGACTTGGGCGCATGAGCAATTGCGGTTCGCCGTGCATTGAAGCGGTGCATGGAGCCTTTAAAAGCATCGTCGGACCGCCGCCCGGAGCAAGCTCGCTCCCACAGGGTTCAGTGGTGTTCACGCGCTCGCGAACACTGAAAATCCATTGTGTGGGAGCTTGCTCGCGATGGGGCCTTCAAATTCAGCCAAGGGCTAAAGGCCGATCAGCCCTCATCCCCGTCATCATCATCCCCACCGTCGACCTTCATCCCCAATTCCTTGATCTTGCGGGTCAAGGTATTGCGGCCCCAGCCCAGCAGTACCGCCGCGTCGCGGCGGCGGCCGGCGGTGTGCTTGAGGGCGGTTTCGATCATGATCCGCTCGAAGGCCGGCACGGCGCTGTCCAAAAGGCTCGACTGGCCGCGGGACAGGGCCTGGTCGGCCCACTGGCGCAGGGCTTGCTCCCAGTTGGTCACCGGGGCCGAATCCTGCGGCAGGCTCAACAGCTCTGGCGGCAGGTCGCTGATGTGCACTTCGCGACCCGAAGCCATCACCGTGATCCAGCGGCAGGTGTTCTCCAGCTGACGCACGTTGCCCGGCCACGGCAGGTTCTTGAGGTATTCCTCGGTTTCGCTCTTGAGCAACTTGGGCTCGACCGCCAGTTCCTGGGCCGCGCGGCTGAGGAAGTGCCGGGCCAGGGTCGGGATGTCTTCGCGACGGTCCGCCAGGCGTGGGATATGAATGCGGATCACGTTCAGGCGATGGAACAAGTCCTCACGGAATTTGCCGGCGTGGACCAGGGTTTCCAGGTTCTGGTGGGTCGCGGCGATGATGCGCACGTCCACTTTGACCGGCGTATGACCGCCCACCCGGTAGAACTCGCCATCGGCCAGCACGCGCAGCAAGCGGGTCTGGGTGTCCGCCGGCATGTCGCCGATTTCGTCGAGGAACAACGTGCCGCCGTCGGCTTGCTCGAAACGCCCGCGCCGCAGGTTGGCCGCGCCGGTGAACGCACCTTTTTCGTGGCCGAACAGCTCGGACTCCATCAGGTCCTTGGGAATCGCCGCCATGTTCAGCGCGATGAACGGCGATGCCGCCCGTGGGCTGTGGCGGTGCAGGGCGTGGGCCACCAGTTCTTTACCGGTGCCCGACTCGCCGTTGATCAGCACGGTGATGTTGGAGTGGCTCAGGCGCCCGATGGCGCGAAACACTTCCTGCATCGCCGGCGCTTCACCGATGATTTCCGGGGTGCGGGCCAGGGCTGGCACCTCTTCCATGCCCTGTTGTTCCTGGGCATGTTGATTGGCGCGCTTGACCAGCGACACCGCTTCATCGACGTCGAAGGGCTTGGGCAGGTATTCGAAAGCGCCGCCCTGGTAGGACGCCACGGCGCTGTCCAGGTCGGAATGGGCGGTCATGATGATCACCGGCAGCCGCGGATGCTGTTCGCGAATCCGCGCCAGCAGGTCCAGGCCGCTGGCGCCAGGCATGCGGATGTCGGAGATGATGACGTCCGGTTGCTGACGCGCCAGGCGACTCATCACCCCATCGGCGCTGTCGAAGCTCTGGGTGGTCATGCCTTCCTGTTGCAAGGCTTTTTCCAGGACCCAACGGATAGAACGGTCGTCATCGACGATCCACACGGTTTCACTACGGCTCATGTCGATGTGGCTCCTTGTTCCAGTGGCAGGAAGATCGAGAAAGTGGTGTGGCCGGGGTGGCTTTCACATTCGATCAAGCCCTGATGCTGACTAATGATGTTCTGGGTAATGGCCAGGCCCAGCCCGGTACCGTCCGGGCGGCCGCTGACCATGGGAAAGAAAATGGTTTCCTGCAGTTCGGCAGGGATGCCCGGGCCGTTGTCGATGATTTCGATCTTGGTCACCAGGCGATGGCGAACATGGCCGATGGTGAACTGGCGCATGGCGCGGGTGCGCAGGCTGATGCGGCCCAGGCGCAGCTCGTTCTGGCTGCTGATGGCTTGCATCGCGTTGCGCACGATGTTCAGCACGGCCTGGATCATCTGTTCGCGGTCGATCAAGACATCGGGAATGCTCGGGTCATAGTCGCGCACCAACGAGATGCAACCCTGGCTTTCGGCTTCCACGAGGCTGCCGACACGCTCCAGCACTTCGTGGACGTTGCACATCGCCAGCGATGGCAGCTTGTTCGAGCCGAGCATGCGGTCCACCAGGTTCCGTAGGCGGTCGGCTTCTTCGATGATGACGTTGGTGTAGTCCTTGAGGCTTTCTTCCGGCAGTTCGCGGGCCAGCAATTGCGCCGCGCCACGAATCCCGCCGAGGGGGTTCTTGATCTCGTGGGCCAGGCCGCGCACCAGCATCTTGCTGGTTTCCTGCTTGGACAATTGCGCTTCTTCCTTGGTGATCCTCAGCAGGCGATCACGCGGGTGGACTTCCAGCAGCAGCAGGGTGGCGCCGTTGTTCAGGATCGGTGTAACCGCGTAATCCACGGTCAGGGTCTGGCCGGTCAGCGCGGTGAGCATCGCTTCGCGCTTGGTGAACGGATGGGCTTGTTCCACCGCCTGGCGCAAGGAGTTGAGCGCTTCAGCGGATTCGGTGAACAACTCGCTGATGAACTGCCCGTGGCTGCGCTGGCCACTGACGGCCAGGAGCATCTCTGCCGCCGGGTTCATGTACTCGAGGCGCAGTTCGGCATCGAGCAGGATGGTCGCGGTGGTGAGGTTGTCGAGCAGCAAGCGGTGTAGTGCGTCGCTAATGGTCATCAGGACCTCTTTTGGAGCGTAGCAACTGGGGATCGGTCCCAAATTGCGCGCGCGATTGATGCGCTGTTGCTAGGAAAATGCAAAAACCAAACCAAGGCTCCGAAAAGAAGCGTTTAGAGCCTCAAAAGGGTGTTTTTCGCCCTGTCGCGTGGCGTTCTGCCAGCTTTTTCGGGTACTTTCGAACCAAAATGGGTTTGGAAACTGAGTAGCGTGCAAGGCTTTGCACCAATATAGTGCGCCAGCCTGAGCGACATCAGAAGAACGGCAAGATGCTGCTTTTTTCTTCTTCAGGCTTTTCGGCGAGGGGGCACTCGGGGCGTTGACCGTAATCGGCCGTGGCGCAGGGTTTGATGCGGCGCTTTTGCGCCAGGGACATGCGTTGCATATGGAAGGGCTGGTTGGCGGTGCGTTCGACGATCCGGTCCTGCTCATCGAGGATTTCTGCCGCCAGGTGATGGGTGCCTCGATCAATGTTGTTCAAGGCAAACACCGGGCTCGGCCCCGCCTCGCCCGTCGGCTGGCCGTCGAGCAGCAGGCGGTAGCGGTGGCCTTTTTTCAGGCCGGGTTCGCTGGTGACGCTGACGATCAGTTCGCCTGCGGTGCTGCGAATCGTGGCGTCCGGCTCGGGTATCAACAGTCGGAGCATTTCGTAATGAAACAGGGGCTCGGGCCGGGTTTCGGTCGTGGGCGCCGAGGTTGTGTCCAGGGGCGGCGCCGGCATCCGGTTGCTGGGCGGCAGTTGGACTTTCTTCGCATTGCCGGGGCGCGGTTGATCGGTGAAGACGCGATTACCCTGGGCATCGATGTAGGTGTAGACCTGCGCCACCCCAGGCAGCGCCGCCAGCGTCAGGCTAAGCGCGAGCAACCAGCGGATCATGGCTGGTGCACCCGCTGCACGGTGAAGGTCACGGTTTCGCTCTGTTGCACGAGCGTGTCCCCGTCGATGACTTGAACCGCCAGGCTGTGCTCGCCCCGATCGATGTTCACCAATTGCAGGCGCGGCACGTTGGACGGCTGGCCGTAGGGTTGGCCATCCAGCAGCAGCCGGAACAGATGCGGGCTGCGCAGGCGCGGTTGAGCCCGCACGCCGACGGTGAAGGTGCCATTGTTGGCACGCAGGGCTTGCTCAGTGGGGATGTCCGTCAGTTCGAGTATCTCGTAGGCATCGCGCGGCTCGTCGCTGTTCGCGGGGGCTGGTGGTGTGTCCGGGCTGGCGGGGGATTGGCGTTCGATGCTGTTGAGTGGCGGCAACTCCACCGTCTGGGCCGGTACGCCTTGGGGTGGCTGGTTGCTGTAGGCGGTGTTGCCGTCAGCGTCGGTGTACTTGTAGATCTGCGCGGCGGCTGGCAGTGCCAGCAGCAGCAACAGAATGATTGAAAAACCACGACCCATGGAAAATCGACCGAAAACGAAAAGTGATGGGTTGCAGCATAGGCCAGGGCGGAGGGTTGGCCCAGTTGTTGTGTTGCATGCGCCTCCTGTGGGAGCGGGCTTGCTCGAGAAGGCGGGGTGCCAGTCGCTGAGGTGTTGAATGTGCTGGCCTCATCGCGAGCAAGCTCGCCCACAGGGGGCCTCAGGATTTTGTGGAGATGCACAGCTCTCCGGTCGCCCGGATCAGGGCGAGCCGGTGCACCGGGTGCTGCTTGTTGTGGTGGGTTGCCTGGGCCAGCCATTGCGGGCACTGCGGGTCGGTGCGGTAGGGGGCGAAGTCGGCCAGTTGTTGCAGCAGGCGTTTTTGCAGTCGATCGAGTTGCGGGCGGATCTGTCCCACCAGGTCCGGGCGTGGGAGGTCCGGGGCCTTGCCGTCCAGGGCCCAGTCGGACAGGTTGATGTACTGCACCATTTTGTTGGCTTCAATTTGGGCGGCGAAAAAAGCTTCCACGGTTTCGCCACTGAGCTTGTAGGTCGGCGCCTGGGCAACGGCGGCGGCAATGACTTCTCGCTCGCGCTGACGGTCTTCTACCGCTTTATGGCTGTCCCATTTGCTCAGCGCCACTTGATCGGCGAGGGCCAGGCGTTCGCCAATGGCGTTAAGCAGCGGGGTAAGGGCCTCAGGGGCGGGCGTCGAGGCGGCTTCGGCGGTGGGGGCCAGCAGCGCGGCGGACAGGGCAAGGCAGAGCTTGAAGCGTGAAGTCATGGGCAGTCTCGTCTTCAGTGGAGGAGCAACGAGGCATCATGCACGTAACCTGCGCGCATAAAAAAGGCCTCCCGAAGGAGGCCTCTTTTTATTCACGCCGTGCGTGGCGGCGTTTACTGGATCAGCAGCTGTAGTACAGCTCGTATTCCAGTGGGTGAACGAAGGTGCGAACCTTGATTTCTTCTTCGCTTTTCAGTGCGATGTAAGCGTCGATGAAGTCATCGCTGAATACGCCGCCCTTGGTCAGGAAGGCGCGGCCCTTGTCCAGCTCTTCCAGGGCTTCTTTCAGGCTGCCGCACACCTGTGGGATTTCCTTGGCCTCTTCAGGCGGCAGGTCATACAGGTTTTTGTCAGCGGCATCGCCAGGGTGGATCTTGTTCTGGATACCGTCCAGACCGGCCATCATCAGTGCGGCGAAGGCCAGGTACGGGTTGGCAGCCGGATCCGGGAAACGCGCTTCGATACGGCGGGCTTTAGGGCTGTTCACGTAAGGAATACGGATCGAGGCGGAACGGTTGCGAGCCGAGTAGGCCAGCATGACCGGGGCTTCGAAGCCAGGTACCAGACGCTTGTAGGAGTTGGTCGACGGGTTGGTGAAGCCGTTCAGGGCCTTACCGTGCTTGATGATACCGCCGATGAAGTACAGGGCGGTGTCCGACAGGCCGGCATAGCCTTCGCCTGCGAAGGTGTTCTTGCCGTCTTTGGAGATCGACATGTGAACGTGCATGCCCGAACCGTTGTCGCCATACAGAGGCTTGGGCATGAAGGTCGCGGTGCGGCCGAAGGCATCGGCAACGTTGTGTACGCAGTACTTCAGGGTCTGGACTTCGTCAGCCTTCTTGACCAGCGTGTTGAATTTCACGCCGATTTCGTTCTGGCCGGCAGTTGCCACTTCGTGGTGGTGAACTTCGACGGTCTGGCCCATTTCTTCCAGTGCGTTGCACATGGAGGTACGGATTTCGTGGTCGAAATCGAACGGTGGAACCGGGAAGTAGCCGCCCTTGATACCTGGGCGGTGGCCTTTGTTGCCGCCTTCCACGTCCTGGTCGGACATCCACGAACCTTGTTCGGAGAAGATCTTGAACATGGAGCCGGAGATATCGGACTTGAACTTGACCGAGTCGAAGATGAAGAACTCAGGCTCAGGACCGAAGAAAGCGGTATCGCCGATACCGGTGGACTTCAGGTATTCCTCGGCGCGGTGGGCGATGGCGCGTGGGTCGCGGTCATAGCCTTGCATGGTCGAAGGTTCGATGATGTCGCAGACCAGGATCAGGGTCGGCTCTTCGGTGAACGGGTCCAGGACGGCCGTTTCGTCGTCCGGCATCAGGATCATGTCGGAGGCTTCGATGCCTTTCCAGCCGGAGATGGAGGAGCCGTCGAACATTTTCCCGATTTCAAAGAATTCGTCGTCCAGCGCATCACGGGCCGGCATGGTCACGTGATGTTGAGTACCTTTGGTGTCAGTGAAGCGCAGATCAATCCACTTGACGTCATGATCTTTGATGAGTTGAACCGACTTCGACATATGTCCTCCGGGTGGCTTCGGGCGGGTAGTGGAGTGCCCTTAGATATGGGTGATGCCGGCGCGAATACTCTGCCAAGGCAACCTGCCTCACAAGGGAGCAAATTGCATGCCAGTGCCCCAGCATGGGTTTTTTGCACCAAATCCACGCTTTTAAAGGCATCAATCAAAGATTGTCAGACAATAACGCACTGCAATGTGGCGTCGTCAATGGATAATGACCTGTTTTGGTGCATGCAAAACCATCTGCACATAAACTGGTTAAACCTTGAGCAATTTCCGCTATAATCCGCGCCCCCCTTTTTCGGCTGGCCGTTCGCGCGCTGTTTTCATGAAACTAATCGTAAAAGTCTTCCCCGAGATCACCATCAAGAGCCGCCCGGTACGGATGCGTTTCATCCGCCAGTTGGCCAAGAACATCCGTGCCGTGCTCCGAGACCTGGACCCGGCCGTGGTGGTGAACGGCGTGTGGGACAACCTCGAGCTGGAAACCCGTGTCAGCGAACCCAAGGCCCTGAAGGAAATGACCGAGCGCCTGAGCTGCATGCCGGGCATCGCGCATTTCCTGCAAGTCGATGAATACCCGCTGGGGGACTTCGACGACATCCTCGCCAAATGCATGCTCCATTATGGTGATGCGCTGGCCGGCAAGATTTTTTCGGTGCGCTGCAAGCGTGCCGGCAAGCACCCATTCAGTTCGATGGATGTGGAGAAGTACGTCGGCAGCCAGTTGCGCCGGCAGTGCGGCGCGGCCGGTATTTCCTTGAAAGACCCGCAGATCGAAGTGCGCATCGAAATTCGCGACCAGCGGCTGTTCGTGATCCACAGCCAGCACAACAGCATCGGCGGTTATCCGCTGGGTTCGCTGGAGCAGACCCTGGTGCTGATGTCCGGCGGTTTCGACTCCACGGTGGCCGCCTACCAGATCATGCGTCGCGGGTTGATGAGCCATTTCTGCTTCTTCAACCTCGGTGGGCGTGCCCATGAACTGGGCGTGATGGAAGTGGCGCACTTCATCTGGAAGAAGTACGGCAGCTCCCAGCGCGTGTTATTTGTGAGTGTGCCGTTCGAGGAAGTTCTGGGCGAGATTCTCGGCAAAGTCGATAACAGTCATATGGGCGTCATTTTGAAGCGTATGATGTTGCGCGCCGCTTCACGAATTGCCGACCGCCTGCAAATCGACGCGCTGGTGACCGGCGAGGCGATCTCCCAGGTGTCGAGCCAGACGCTGCCGAACCTGTCGGTGATCGATTGCGTGACCGAGAAACTGGTCTTGCGGCCGCTGATTGCCAGCCACAAGCAGGACATCATCGACCAGGCCAATGAAATCGGCACCGCCGAATTTGCCCGGCACATGCCGGAGTACTGCGGCGTCATCTCGGTCAATCCGAAGACGGCGGCCAAGCGCGGGCGGGTGGAGCACGAAGAGAAAGAATTCGACATGGCGGTGCTCGAGCGTGCGCTCGAAAACGCCAGGCTGGTGCCAATCGATCGAGTCATCGATGAGTTGGGCCAGGACATACAAATTGAAGAAGTCGGCGAAGCGCTGGCCGGTCAGATCATCATCGACATCCGTCACCCGGACGACGCTGAAGACGACCCGCTGAGCATCGCCGGCATCGAGGTAAAAACGATGCCGTTCTATGCAGTGAACGCGCGTTTCAAGGAACTGGACCCTACTCGCCAGTACCTGCTGTATTGCGACAAAGGCGTGATGAGTCGCCTGCATGCCCACCATTTGCTCAGTGAGGGGCATGCCAATGTGCGCGTTTATCGACCGAGCTAAGTGCCCGGGGCTGTTTGCCTGTGGCCTGCGTCACCGGCCCCCCGACGCCGCCGACAGGCTGTAACGGCTTTGTCGGACTCAACGTAAATCGCTGCCACGACCTGTCAGCACACCGAATCCTCTGATCGAGATACACAAGTGATCGAAAATCTACGCAACATCGCCATCATTGCTCACGTTGACCATGGTAAGACCACCCTGGTAGACAAACTCTTGCGTCAATCCGGCACCCTGGAGCGCAACGAGCTCAACGACGAGCGCGTGATGGACTCCAACGACCAGGAAAAAGAGCGCGGTATTACCATCCTGGCGAAAAACACCGCCATCAACTGGAATGGCTACCACATCAATATCGTGGACACCCCGGGCCACGCCGACTTCGGTGGTGAAGTAGAGCGCGTGATGTCGATGGTCGACTCCGTGCTGCTGCTGGTCGATGCCCAGGACGGCCCTATGCCGCAAACCCGTTTCGTGACCAAGAAGGCTTTCGAAGCCGGCCTGCGTCCGATCGTGGTCATCAACAAGGTTGACCGTCCAGGCGCGCGTCCGGACTGGGTCCTGGACCAGATATTCGACCTGTTCGACAACCTGGGTGCCACCGAAGAACAGCTGGACTTCAAAGTCGTCTACGCTTCGGCCCTGAACGGTATTGCCGGTCTGGACCACACCAACATGGCTGAAGACATGACCCCGCTGTACCAGTCGATCGTCGACGACGTACCGGCGCCGAAAGTCGACCGTGACGGCCCGTTCCAGATGCAAATCTCGGCACTGGACTACAACAGCTTCCTGGGTGTTATCGGTGTTGGCCGTATCGCCCGTGGTCGCGTCAAGCCGAACACCCCGGTGGTTGCCATCGACGCCGACGGCAAGAAGCGCAACGGTCGTATCCTCAAGCTGATGGGTCACCACGGCCTGCACCGCATCGACGTTGAAGAAGCTGCGGCCGGCGACATCGTCTGCATCAGCGGCTTCGAGCAACTGTTCATCTCCGACACCCTGTGCGACCCACTGAACGTCGAAGCGATGAAGCCGTTGACCGTCGACGAGCCAACCGTTTCCATGACCTTCCAGGTCAACGACTCGCCATTCTGCGGTAAAGAAGGCAAGTTCGTGACCAGCCGCAACATCAAGGAACGCCTGGACAAAGAGCTGCTCTACAACGTTGCCCTGCGCGTTGAAGAAGGCGACTCGGCCGACAAGTTCAAGGTCTCCGGCCGTGGCGAGCTGCACCTCTCGGTACTGATCGAAACCATGCGTCGCGAAGGCTTCGAAATGGGCGTGGGCCGTCCTGAAGTGATCATCCGCATGGTGGATGGCGTCAAGCACGAACCGTACGAAAACGTGACCATCGACCTGCCGGAAGAATCCCAGGGCGCGATCATGGAGCAAATGGGCCTGCGCAAAGGCGACCTGACCAACATGGTTCCGGATGGCAAGGGCCGTGTGCGCCTTGAGTACAACATCCCGGCCCGTGGCCTGATCGGTTTCCGTAACGAGTTCCTGACCCTGACCTCCGGTGGCGGCATCCTGACTTCGATCTTCGATCGTTACGACGTGATGAAGTCCGGCGACATGTCCGGCCGTCAGAACGGTGTCCTGGTATCGGTTGCGACCGGCAAGGCCCTGACCTACTCGCTGGAAACCCTGCAAGCGCGCGGCAAGCTGTTCGTCGAGCACGGCCAGGATATCTACGAAGGTCAAATCGTCGGCCTGAACAGCCGCGACAACGACCTGGGCGTGAACCCAACCAAAGGCAAGAAGCTCGACAACATGCGTGCTTCGGGCAAGGACGAAACCATCGCCCTGGTTCCACCGGTCAAGTTCACCCTGGAGCAAGCGCTGGAGTTCGTGCAGGAAGACGAACTGTGCGAAGTGACGCCTAAGTCGATTCGCCTGCGTAAGAAGATCCTTGGCGAAAGCGAGCGTACCCGCGCTGCCAAGAAAAGCGGCAACTGAGTTTCGACTTAGCTAGCAGCTAAAAAAACGCCCCCGGTCGTGAGATCGGGGGCGTTTTTTTATGCCTGGAAGTTATGTGGCGGCTGTCAGGGGCCCTATCGCGAGCAAGCTCGCTCCACAGTGGATCTTCAGTGGATACAGACTTCGTGTGGGAGCGAGCTTGCTCGCGATAACGGTGGTTCAGACACAGCAGAACCAGCAGTCGATCAAAATTTGTCCAACGTCCGCGGATTGCGCTCGCGCTCCACTTCCTTGGGCTTGTAGGCGCAATAGCCTGGCCGTGGTCCAACCCGCGGATGGTTGCGGCAGGTGTCCGGGCGTTTCTCGTAAATGGTGCACAACCGGCTCTTGCGATCCAGATAAAGGCAGTCGTTGTTGCTCATGCGCTGGAGCGTGAAGATCTCGGACTTCTGGTTGTAGCGCTCGACGATCCCTTCCTTTTGCAGGCGCTTGGCGATGTTCTTCGGCGGGTCGCCCAGTTCGAACTCATCGACGATGCCGATGCGGATCAGGTCCTTGATCTTGACCTCCACTGGCAGCGTGCAGCAGCTCGACACACAGGAGCCGCACATCGGGGCGGAGTACTTGGCCCAGGTATCGAGTCGGTCGATCTCCGCGGCGGCGATCAGGTTGGGCTTCATCATCACGGTTTACCAGCATGCATCAGGGCGCGCGATCATACCGGGACTGGTGAAATTTTGAACGACCATCCGCCAGTTTTTTTCATCGCGGCCAAATCCGCCCGGATCGGCACGGCCCCTGCATTCATTCGACCATCCGGCAATTCCCTGGCGGCGATTCTCCGACACTCGGGGAAATCCACCGAACCAAGAGCCTGAACCGTCTGTCAGACCGTCTAGGCTCAGACAATTCCATGCTCGTTCGAGGTCTTATCAATGACTCAAGAACCACTTGTTCGCGAAGCCGAAGTTGCGGCATTTCGCGACGCCGTGTTGACCAAACTCACTTATGCCGTCGGCAAGGACCCGGATCATGCGTTTGATCACGACTGGTTCGAAGCCATCGCCCTTGCTGCGCGCGACCACATGGTCGAACACTGGATGGACCACACGCGACAGATCTACCGCAAGGGTCAGAAGCGCGTCTATTACCTCTCCCTGGAATTTCTCATCGGCCGCTTGCTCTACGACAGCCTGAGCAACCTCGGCTTGCTGGACACGGCGCGCGAGGCCCTGACCGAACTGGGCGTGGACCTGGAGCGTATCCGCCTGCTCGAGCCGGATGCGGCGTTGGGCAACGGTGGCCTTGGTCGCTTGGCCGCGTGTTTCATGGAAAGCATGTCGACCCTGGGCATTGCCGGCCACGGCTACGGTATTCGTTATGAACACGGCCTGTTCCGCCAAGCCATCGTTGACGGCTGGCAGCAGGAGCAGACCGAACACTGGCTGGATTTCGGCAACCCCTGGGAGTTCGAACGGCCGGAGGTGGTTTACCCGATCGGCTTTGGCGGCAGCGTCGAGACCGTGACCGATGACGCGGGCAAGACTCGGCAAGTCTGGACGCCGGGCGAAACCGTGCGGGCCATTGCCTATGACACGCCGGTGGTGGGCTGGCGCGGTGCCAGCGTCAACACCCTGCGCCTGTGGCGTGCCCGGGCCATGGAAGAGCTGCACCTGGAACGCTTCAATGCCGGCGATCACTTGGGCGCGGTGGCGGAAGTGGCCCGGGCCGAAAGTATTTCCCGCGTGCTGTACCCGGCCGACAGCACCGAGGCGGGCCAGGAACTGCGCTTGCGCCAGGAATACTTCTTCGTGGCCGCCTCGCTGCAGGACTTGCTGCGCCGTCATCGCAACATGCACACCTCGGTGCTGACCCTGGGCGACCACGCCGCGATCCAGCTCAACGACACGCACCCGTCCATTGCCGTGGCCGAGTTGATGCGGCAATTGGTGGATGTCTACGACGTGGCTTGGGACGCGGCCTGGCAGATCACTCAGGACACGCTGTCCTACACCAACCACACGCTGCTGCCCGAAGCCCTGGAAACCTGGTCGGTGGGGTTGATGGAGCGCATGCTGCCCCGGCACATGCAGATCATCTACCTGATCAACGCCCAGCACATCGATTCGCTGCGGGCCAAGGGCGTGCACGATTTCGATGTGCTGCGCTCGGTTTCGCTGATCGAAGAGGACAATGGCCGCCGGGTGCGCATGGGTAACCTGGCATTCCTCGGTTCCCACAGTGTCAACGGCGTGTCCGGGCTGCATACCCAGTTGATGCGCAGCACGGTGTTTTCCGAGTTGCACAAGCTCTATCCGGAGCGAATCAACAACAAGACCAACGGCATCACCTTCCGCCGCTGGTTGTTCCAGGCCAACTCCGAATTGACCTCGATGATGGTCGACGCCCTCGGCCCGAGCGTGCTCGACAACCCCGAGGAACGCTTGATCGAGCTGGAACCGTTCGCCGACAAGCCAGCGTTTCGCAAACAGTTTGCCGAGCAGCGCTTGCACAGCAAGAAGGCCCTGGCCTACTTGATCCACGAGCGGCTGGGGATTGCCGTGAACCCGGCGGCGATGTTCGACGTGCAGGTCAAGCGGATCCATGAATACAAGCGCCAGTTGCTCAACCTGATGCACACCGTGGCGCTGTACCAGGCGATCCGCGCCGAGCCGGAAGTGGACTGGGTGCCGCGGGTGAAGATCTTCGCCGGCAAGGCCGCCGCCAGTTACCACCAGGCCAAGCTGATCATTAAACTGACCAACGACATCGCCCGGGTGGTGAACAACGACCCGACCGTGCGCGGCCTGCTCAAAGTGGTGTTCCTGCCCAACTACAACGTCAGCCTGGCCGAAAGCATCATTCCGGCGGCGGACCTGTCGGAGCAGATCTCCACGGCCGGTTTCGAAGCGTCAGGCACCAGCAACATGAAGTTCGGCCTCAACGGTGCGCTGACCATCGGTACCATGGACGGCGCCAACGTGGAGATGCATGAGCGCATTGGTGGTGAACATATGTTCATCTTCGGCCTGACTTCCGAGCAGGTGGAAGCGCGCAAGCAAAACGGTGAATTCAGCGCCGCGCCGGACATTGCCGCGTCCCATCGACTCAACGACGTATTGCAGGCGATTCGCGGCGGGGTGTTCTCGCCGGATGATCCGATGCGCTACGCCGGGCTCGTGGACTCGCTGGTGGACTATGACCGCTTCCTGGTCTGCGCCGACTTCGACTCCTACTGGAACGCCCAGGCCAAGGTCGAAGAGCGTTGGCATGACTCCAAGCAATGGTGGCGTTCGGCGGTGCTCAACACTGCGCGCATGGGCTGGTTCTCCTCGGACCGGACCATCCGTGAATACGCGACCGACATCTGGAAGGCCTTGGAGTAGCGTTTGCTGCAAGAAATGTGAGCGAAGCCCAACGGCGGTTGGGCTTCGTCGATATACTAGGCGCCAGTTTCGCCGGGCTGTGATGTGGCCGGACTCAATTATTGGCAGCGCCGATATTCCAATGTGGGAGCGGGCTGTGTGGGAGCAAGGCTTGCCCGCGATGAAAACGCCGCGGTCTCTTGAGGGCCGCAGCGCCTGGATCGCGAGCAAGCTTTGCTCCCACACAGCCCGCTCCCACAGGGTTTGGGGGTTTCCACTAGACTGATCCAGGCATCGCATCACCCCGGTTATGCCCGCAACGGGCCGCTTAGGGATATCGACCATGCAATGGATCTTGACGCTGTTGGGCCTGGCACTCGGCTGGGTGGTGGACGAGTCGTTCGCCGATGCGCTGATAGGCGCGTTGGTGGGGCTTGGCATCGCCCAATCGTTTCGGCTGGGCCGGTTGGGTGTCCAGGCGGCCAAGCAACAGATCTTATTGCAAGAAGCCCAACAGAGCTTGCTCACGCTGGAGGCGCGCCTGGCAGTGCTCGAGCGTGGGACCGTTGCCGCACCGAGTGAGCCAGCGCCAGCGCCCGAGGTTGTCGTGCCCCAGGCCGCGACGCCCGAGACGCGCACGACGTCTGAGCTCATCTGGGAGTTGCCGCCCGACCTCGAACCCGTTCCCGCGATGGCCACCCAGGCCAGCCAGCCATTGCCCGATGACGTTTGGAAACCCGCGCCAACCACGTCCAGTGGGCGTGCCGATCGCGACTTCGCGCCGTTGCCCCTGGAACCGATGGCTTCGAAACCCGCGTCTCCCCGTGGCCCGAATTTGTTCGACCGCGCCGTAATTGGTGCGCGCAACTGGCTGTTCGGCGGCAATACGGTGCTGCGGGTCGGCGTGGTGCTGTTGTTCCTCGGCCTGGCGTTTTTGCTGCGCTACGCCACCGAAGGCATGGTGGTGCCGATCGAATTGCGTTACGCCGGCGTCGCGGCCAGTGCGTTGGGCCTGTTGGGCCTGGGCTGGTGGTTGCGCCAGCGCAACAGCAGTTATGCGCTGATGCTCCAGGGCACGGGGATCGCGGTGCTGTACCTGACGGTGTTCGCGGCCATGCGCCTGCATCCGTTGCTCGATTCCAAGGCGGCCCTGGGCTTGCTAGTCGCGGTGACGGTGTTCTCGGCCATCCTGGCGATTACCCAGAACGCCCTGGGCCTGGCTGCGGCTGCGGCGCTGGGCGGGTTTGCCGCGCCGATCCTGACTTCCACCGGCAGTGGCAACCACGTCGCGCTGTTCAGCTATTTCATCCTGCTCAATGCCGGCATCCTCGCGATTGCCTGGTTCAAGGCCTGGCGCCTGCTCAACCTGATCGGCTTTGTCGGCACCTTCGGCATCGGTTTCGCCTGGGGCCTGCGCTCTTACGCGCCGGAACTGTTCTGGAGCACCGAGCCATTCCTGATTCTGTTCTTCCTGATGTACCTGGCGATTGGCTTGCTGTTCACCCGTCGCAAACTATTGGAAATGAGCGATGCCCCTGAAGACGCCAGCCGCGACGCGCTGCTGCACTGGTCGGCGCGCAAGGGCGATTATGTGGACGGCACCATGCTGTTCGGCCCGCCGTTGGTGGGCTTGGGCTTGCAGTTCGCGTTGGTGCAGCATCTGGAGTTCGCCGCTGCGTTCAGCGCTCTGGCCCTGGGCATGATCTACATGGGCCTGGCGCGGGTATTGATGGGCGGTCGCGCCTTGCTGCTGGCCGAAACCTGCCTGGCCCTGGGAGTGATTTTTGCCAGCCTGGCGATCCCTTTGGGGCTCGATGCCCGTTGGACCGCTGCGGCGTGGGCCGTGGAAGGCGCGGGGATCTTCTGGTTGGGCCTGCGCCAGCAACGTCCACTCGCCCGGGCCTTTGCCTTGTTGCTGCAATTGGGCTCGGCACTGGCGTTCGTCAGCCAATTGCGTACCGGCGACGGCAGCCTGCTCGATGGTTCAGCGCTGGGTGCGTTGATGCTCGGCGGCGCCTTGCTGTTCACCTTTTACCAACTGCGCAAGGCTGAGCCTGAACATACCTCAGGTTGGGAGCGCCAAGGCCTGCCGGTGCTGGCTGTGCTGGGATTGAGTTTTCTCTATCTTCTGGCACCGCTGTTCTTCTTCACCTACGGCACCGCCATCGCCTGGGCCCTGGCCGGTTTGGCGACACTGTTTGTGGGCCTGCGCTTGCAATCGCGCAGTTTCCTGTTCACTGCATTTGCGGTGCAATTGCTTGGCGGCGCGCTGTTCCTGTTGCGCTTGCAAGGCGCCGAGGTGGATTCGACGGCGGTGTTCAGTGCCGGCTGGAACGGTTTGCTCAGTGCCTCGCTGATCGGCCTGGCGCTGATTGGCGGCATGTTGCTGGCGGCACGTGACGACATGGTGCGCAGCGATGTCCGGTTGCTGCGCGGCTTGTCGGTGGTGTTGCTGGCGGGGCTGGTGCTGATCAATCTTGCGGTGCTGTTCGTCCTGCCGTGGCAAACGGCGAGCGGTGTATGGGCGGCCAGCGGCCTGTTGATCATCTGGCTGAGCCTGTACCTGAAACAACGCGTGAGCTTTGTCTTCGGCCTACTGCTGCAATTGCTTGGTGGTGCGGCGTTCTTGACGGCGGGGCCGGCGCTGTTGGGGCCGCTCGACGCCGAGGATCTGCGGCCCCTGGCCCATAGCGGTTTCTGGACGCCGCTGGTGCTGGGGCTGGCAGCGCTGGTGGGCGCATGGCGCCTGCAACGGGCACACGCGGCGCAGGAGCTCGAGGCCTTGAGCTTGCAGCGCTTGTCCGAGCTGCTGCTGATCTGGGGCGCCGGTTGGTGGGCGCTGGCGTGGACCAGCGAAGTATTGCGCTTTGCCCCGGCGAACCTGCAAGGCAGCTGGCTGCTGATGGTTGCGGCGATCAGCGTGGCGGTGGGGGCGGTCTTGGCGCTGCGCTTGAAATGGCCGGCGCTGGGGCTGCTGTGCACCTTGCTGATTCCGGCGGCGGGCTGCGTGCTCGTTGCGACTGGGCACAGCCGCTATCACCCGGCGGCGGACTTTGGCTGGCTGGCCTGGACGGTGGTGTTTGCCGTGCATTTGCTATCGCTCAAGCGCCTGGCCGCGACGCTGCCGGCCCAGGCGCGCAGCACAGCCCATGTGCTCGGTTGCTGGTTGCTGATCGGCGTGCTGGCGCTGGAACTGCGTTATAGCCTGCTGTTGTTGTCCGAGCAGTACAACGCCTGGCGCTGGCTGGGCTGGGCGATCCTGCCGAGCCTTTACCTGGTGCTGATGGCCGCTGCGCGCGCCTGGCCGTGGCCGATATCGGCCCAAACGCGCGAATACCGTATCTACGCGGCGGCGCCCCTGGCGCTGTTGATGCTCGGTTGGTTCTGGCTGGCCAATACCTTCAGCGACGGTAGCGCCGAACCCTTGCCTTATGTGCCGCTGGTCAACCCGTTGGAGCTGGGCCTGCTGTTTGCCTTGTTCGGTGTCTATGTGTGGGCACGCAGTGCGCTGGCGCAACTGGCGATCCGTTGGGCCCATGCCGAGCACGTTGCCCAGTTGATCGCCGGTGTGTCGCTGTTCGCGTTCTTCACCGCCCTGGTGATGCGCAGTGCCCACCATTGGATCGGCGTGCCATTCGAACTGGATGCGCTGTTCGAGTCGATGTTCGTACAGGCTGGGCTGTCCATTGTCTGGACCCTGATCGCCCTGGGCCTGATGATCGGTGGGCATTTGCGCCATCGCCGTGAAGTGTGGCTGATTGGCGCGGCGTTGATCGCCGTGGTCGTGGCCAAGTTGTTCTTTGTCGAATTGAGTAACCGTGGCGGTCTGGCGCGGATCGTGTCGTTTATCGGCGTAGGCGTGTTGCTGCTGGTAGTGGGCTATTTTGCGCCGCTGCCGCCCAAGCGCCCGGAGACGGTCGCGCAGGACGAGCCGCCGATGCCTGTCAGTGAGGGAGTGTCGTCTTGAGTCGCAAGTTGAGTCGGATCGGGCTGGGTATGGTCGGATTGTGGGTGGCATTGTCGGCTATGGCCCAGGAGCAACCGGCGGATTTTGCCCATCGGGTGCCATTGGCCTTGAGCGGCGAAGGGCCGTGGTATCGCCTCCCATTGCCCCTGGACGTGCAGTTGCAGGCGCGGCAGACCGACCTGAGCGACCTGCGGGTCTTCAACGCGGCTGGCCAGGCCCAGGCCTACGCTTTGGTGCGCGAATCGGCCCAGAGCCGGGAAAACCGCAGCCTCACCGACGTGAAGTGGTTCCCGTTGTACAACGCTGCCGATGACAACGAGCGCGCGCCCAGTGTGCGGGTGCAATCGAACGCCAACGGCACCCTGGTGCAAGTCCAGCCCTCCAGCCGGCTCGAAGCAGGGGAGGAGGAGTTGCGTGGCTGGTTGTTGGATGCCAGCGCGATCAAGGCACCGTTGCAGCAGTTGGTCCTCGACTGGACCAGTGAGCGCGACGGTTTCCAGCGGTTCACCATCGAAGCCAGTGATGATTTGCAGCACTGGCAGTCGTGGGGTGAAGGCCAGGTGGCGCGCTTGATCTTTGCCGATGAGCGGGTCGAGCAGCATGAAGTGAGCTTGCCGGGGCAATCGGCGCGTTACCTGCGGTTGTTGTGGGATTCGCCGTCCTCCGCGCCGATCCTGACCTCGGTCCAACTGCAAAGCGCCAGCCGCGAAAGCCTGCCGTTGCCGCTGGCCTGGTCGCCGCCGTTGGCCGGCAGCACCGTGAAGGCCGGCGAATACACCTGGCAGTTGCCCATGGGGCTGAACATCGAGCAGGTGCAGATCGAGTTGAGCCAGGCCAACAGCCTGGCGCCGGTGACCCTGAGCGGTCGCCGTGAAAGCAGCCATCCGTGGCAACCGCTGGGCAGCGGCTTGCTCTATCGCCTGACGCAGAATGGCCAGGATGTGCTGCAAAACCAATTGCAACTGTCTGGCCAGACCGTGCAGCAATTGAAACTGACCGTGGACGAGCGTGGCGGCGGCCTGGGCAACGAAGCCCCGGCCCTGCGCTTTGCCGTGCGTACGACCCAGGTGGTGTTCCTGGCGCGCGGCGAAGGGCCCTACAGCCTGGCCCTGGGCAGTGCGACAGTGAAAGCGGCCAGCTTGCCCTTGACCACGCTGGTGCCCGACTACAAGCCATCGCGCCTGGCGACGCTGGGTGCCGCGACCGTGAACGGCGCGGCCCCGTCGACATCGGCCCCGGCAACCGCGCCGGCGACGGTCGATACCAACTGGAAGAAAATCGGTTTGTGGGCGGTGCTGCTGCTCAGCGTGCTGTTCCTCGCGGCGATGGCGTTCAGCCTGTTGCGCAAGCCACCGGCCAGATCCCCGTAGGAGCTGCGTAGGAGCTGTCGAGCGAAGCGAGGCTGCGATCTTGTCCCAGACAATTGAATCTTGAGTGAAAGGATCAAGATCAAAAGATCGCAGCCTCGCTTCGCTCGACAGCTCCTACACGGGTTGGCAGGCCCGGATATGAACTCAATCCACCATTCCCCGTCTCATAGGAGGAATTAAGTCCCGACTCGCGCTAAACTGCGCTGGTTTTTCCGCCCCCTATTCTTCGGAGCCGTCCATGTCCCGCGTTACCTTGAGTCGCTATTTGATTGAGCAGACCCGCAGCAACAACACCCCTGCCGATCTGCGCTTTTTGATCGAAGTGGTGGCGCGTGCGTGCAAGGAAATCAGCCACGCCGTCTCCAAAGGCGCGCTGGGTGGTGTCCTGGGCAGCATGGGCACCGAGAACGTGCAGGGCGAAGTGCAGAAGAAGCTCGACGTGCTGTCCAACGAAATCCTGCTCGAAGCCAACGAATGGGGCGGCCACCTGGCCGGCATGGCGTCCGAAGAAATGGACAATGCCTACCAGATCCCGGGCAAATACCCCAAGGGTGCCTACCTGCTGGTGTTCGACCCACTGGACGGTTCGTCGAACATCGACATCAACGCACCGGTTGGCACCATCTTCTCGGTACTGCGCTGCCCGAACGAGTACCTGAGCCAGAACGAAGCCTTGAATGAAAAGGCCTTCCTGCAGCCAGGCACCGAGCAGGTCGCTGCCGGTTATGCCATCTACGGCCCTCAGACCATGCTGGTGCTGACCCTGGGCGACGGCGTCAAGGGCTTTACCCTGGACCGCGAGATGGGCAGCTTCGTCCTGACCCACGAAGACATCACCATTCCTGAGAGCACCCAGGAATTCGCGATCAACATGTCCAACCAGCGTCACTGGGAAGCCCCGGTGCAACGCTACGTTGCAGAGTTGCTGGCGGGTGAAGAAGGCCCGTTGAAAAAGAACTACAACATGCGTTGGGTCGCCGCGATGGTTGCCGATGTGCACCGCATCCTGACCCGTGGCGGTCTGTTCATGTACCCGCGCGACAGCCGTGAGCCGTCCAAGCCGGGCAAACTGCGCCTGATGTACGAAGCCAACCCGATGTCGTTCCTGGTGGAACAGGCTGGCGGTGCCTCCACCGACGGCCATCAGCGCATCCTCGATATCAAGCCCGAAGGCCTGCACCAGCGCGTGGCGGTGTTCCTCGGCTCGAAAGAAGAAGTGGCGCGCGCCACGGCTTACCACAAGGAGTGAATCATGGCCGAGCCCTGGCAGCCGTTGCTCGATTGGTGGTTTGGTTCAGCCAAGACACCAGACGAAATATCCGCTGACAAGGGCAAGCTGTGGTTTGGCAAAGGCCATGATCGCCAGGCGCAGGAGCGCTTTGGCGATCAGGTCGAGCTGGCACTGGCCGGCGGATTGACCGACTGGGCGCAACGCCCGCAAGGTTGGCTGGCCCTGGTGCTGCTACTGGACCAACTCCCGCGAATGATCTTTCGCGATACCCCCAAGGCCTTCTCCGGTGACCTGCGTGCCCAAGCGCTGGTGGCCCAGGGCATGGCAGCGGGTTTCGACCGGCAACTCACACCGATCCAGCGCGTATTCATCTACCTGGTGCTCGAGCACTGCGAAAACCTGGCGGTGCAGAACGAAGCCGTGTCGCGGTTTATCGACCTGGTGCGAGAACAACCGGAGGCGCAGCGGGCGGTGTTTGAAGACAACCTGGATTATGCCGAGCGGCATCAGAAGATCATTGCCCGGTTTGGGCGCTTTCCTCATCGCAATGCGGTGTTGGGGCGGGAGTCCACGGCTGAGGAAATCGAGTTTTTGAACAGGCCTGGGTCCAGGTTCTGATTTTGCTGTGAGGCTGATGCCGCTATCGCGAGCAAGCTCGCACACACTGGATTTCCATTCGCTGAAAGTCCTGTGGGAGCGAGCTCGCTCGCGATGGGGCCTTCCAGACTAGATCCGGAAACTACCCACCAACTGCTTCAACCGCGCCGCCTGCTGTTCCAGGTCGGCACAGGCCCGCAAGGTGGCTTGCAGGTTTTCCACGCCTTCCTGGTTCAGGGTGTTGATCTCGGTGATGTCGACGTTGATCGACTCCACCACGGCGGTCTGTTCTTCGGTGGCGGTGGCCACGGACTGGTTCATGCCATCGATTTCACCAATACGCTGGGTCACGCTGCCCAGGCGTTCGCCGGCCTGGTTGGCGATGCTGACGCTGCCTTCGCTCTGGCGCTGGCTATCGGTCATGGTCAGTACCGCTTCCCGGGCGCCGACTTGCAACTCTTCGATCATTTTCTGCACTTGCTGCGCCGAATCCTGGGTGCGGTGGGCCAGGTTGCGCACTTCATCGGCCACTACTGCGAAGCCGCGTCCGGCTTCACCCGCCCGGGCGGCTTCGATGGCGGCGTTGAGGGCGAGCAGGTTGGTCTGCTGGGAAATGCTGGTGATCACCTCAAGAATCTGGCCGATGTTCACCGTGTTGCTGTTCAAGGTTTCGATGTTGCCGCACGAATCGCTGATCTTGGCCGACAGCTGTTGCATGGCCGCGATGGTCTTATCCACCACGTGCTGGCCATCTTCGGCCAGGTTGCGGGCTTCGCTGGAATGCTGTGAGGCGAGGGCGGCGTTCTGGGCGATTTCCTGGGCGGCGGCGCCGAGCTGGTTGATGGCCGCGGCCACGCTGCTGGTGCGCGAAGCCTGCTGGTCGGAATTGAACATCGACGAGTTGGACGCGCTGACCACGCGCAGGGCGACTTCGTTGACCTGCCCGGTGGCCGAAGCCACTTCACGGATCGAGGTATGAATGCGCTCGACAAACCGGTTGAACGACGTACCCAGCGCACCGAACTCGTCGTGGCCATGGATGACCAGGCGCCGGGTCAGGTCGCCTTCGCCTTCGGCGATGTCATGCATGGCGCGGCCCATGGCCAGCAGCGGCTGCATCAGCACACGGATCAACAGGCCGAGCAGGGCGATGATGAACACCACGGCAATGACCATGGCGATCAGTGCCGAAGTACGGAACTCGCTGAGCATCGCCAGCGCGGTGTCCTTGTCGAGCACCAGCGCCACGTACCAGTCGGCTCCCGGCACGCCGTTGACGTGGGTGAAGGAGATGAATTGGGTCTTGCCGTCGAGATCGACTTCTTTCACGCCCGGGCTGATCTGAGGCGCGCCGTTAGGGTAGGCCTCGGCCAGGGTCTTGAGCACGCGCTTGCTGTCGGGGTGGATCAGGATCTTGCCGTCGGCGCTGACGATGAACGCGTGGCCGTGGCCGCCGAAGTTCAGCGAGTTGATGATGGCGCTGACGCTGGACAGGTCGATGTCCGCACCGGCCACGCCGATCATCTGGTTCTGGTGTTGCACCGGGGTGGCGACGGTGATCACCAGCTTGCCCGACGAGGCGGCAATGTAGGGTTCGGTGACGATGGTTTGCTGTGCGCTGTTGGCGGCCTTGTACCAGCCACGGGCGCGCGGGTCGTAATCGGCGGCGCGATTGCCGGCCGGTACCGAGAACATCACGCCGTCGGTGCCGCCAAAATAGCTGAGCTGGAAATTGCCGGTGTAGGCCGGCAGGCCCACGGCGCGCTTGAGGCTGTCGGCACTGCTGCCGTCCACGGCGATCTGTTGGGCCAGCGATTGCAGCAACTGGATGCGGCCGTCGACCCACGTCTGGATGTTGCGGCTGGTCAGGCTGCCGAGCTCCTGCATGGAGGTCTCGGTGCTGGTGTTCAAGCTCTGACGTTGACGATAGTCGTTGAACAGGATGAAACAGGCGAATGCAACGGCCACCACGAGGGCGGCAGCCAACAGGATTTTATGGCTGAATTTCATGTTTCTGGTCATTAATAACACTACCGCGGAGGGACGGGTCAGGACGGGGCGCCAATTTGCCATAACGCAGTCGATTGCGCTGTTTCTTTTTATCGGCGCAGGAACCCGTCTCATCAATCATCAGCGATTCATTGCGACGAAATGCACGACGCTGTCACAAACCGGGTGTTTCATCGTTGAAACACTTGTCGAGGCCCAATAAATACTGGGGCCGTCAGGGAACCAGATAGGGGTTTTCTCTTCTAAGCTTCTGGTTGGCACCTGCCACCCCCCTTCCGTTCCAGGAGTTACACCATGTCGCTGCGATCTATCGCCTTGTTGTTTGTGTGCGTCGTATTGACTGCATGCAGCAAGGTCAACCAGGAAAACTACTCGAAACTGTCGGCTGGCATGCCCAAGTCCGAAGTCGAATCGTTGCTGGGGAAACCGACCGATTGTTCAGGCGCGCTCGGCATGTCCAGCTGCACCTGGGGCGACCAGAAAAGCTTTATCAGCGTGCAGTACGCCGGTGACAAAGTGTTGATGTTTTCCGGCCAAGGCCTGAAGTAAACCGAGGCCAGAGGCCTGCGGGAGAAAAATAATGATGCGGTTAGTTTTTGTGCTTTTGGCCGGCCTGGTTTTGGCTGGCTGTGCCACTTCTGGCGAAGATCCGTTGGCGCCCAAGACGGTCAACAGCGTCAACCTCAAGCGTTACCAAGGGACCTGGTACGAGTTGGCCCGTCTACCGATGTACTTCCAGCGCAACTGCGCGCAATCCGAAGCGCACTACACCCTCAAACCTGACGGCAATATGGATGTGTTCAACCGCTGCCTGACCTCGGACTGGCAGTGGGAAGAAGCCAGGGGCACCGCCTCGCCGCAGGTGCCGGGCAAGACCGACAAGCTGTGGGTCGAGTTCGACAACTGGTTTTCGCGGATCGTGCCGGGCGTGGCGAAAGGGCAATACTGGGTGTTGTACGTCAGCGATGACTACAAGACCGCCATCGTCGGCGACCCAAGCCGTCGCTACATGTGGCTGCTGTCCCGTACACCGACCGTCAATAGCATCGTGCGCGAGGAACTGCTGAGCAAGGCGCGCCAGCAGGGCTACGACACGACACGTCTGATCTGGCGCGCGTCGGATCGACAGATGGCCAAGACCTCGGACTGATTGCCTCCCGAGAACCAATGTGGGAGCGAGCTTGCTCGCGATGACGGACTTTCAATCAACCTCAGTGTTGAATGTGAAGGCCTCATCGCGAGCAAGCTCGCTCCCACATTTTTTATCCGCGTCAGCCTAAAAGTTCGCGCAGTACCTGGGTAAATGCCCGGGCACTTTCCTCTTCCCCGGCATGCCGCCCATCGCGCACCACCCACCGTCCGCCGACCATCACATCGCGCACCTGGCGATCGCCGCCGGCAAACAGCCAGCGATTGAGGATCCCGTCGCCCTGGGCCGTGGCCAGGTACGGGTCGCTGCCATCGAGCACCAGCCAGTCGGCGCGCTTGCCGATTTCGAGGGCGCCGATCGGTTGCCCCAGGGCCTGGGCGCCGCCTTCCAGCGCGGCATCAAACAAGGTGCGGCCGACCATCGGCTGATCCGCTCGATGCACGCGGTTGCGCCGTTGATCCCGCAGCCGCTGGCCATATTCCAGCCAACGCAATTCTTCGACCACGCTCAGCGATACATGGCTGTCGGAGCCGATCCCCAGGCGCCCACCCTGGGCGAGGAAATCCACGGCCGGGAAAATCCCGTCCCCCAGGTTGGCTTCGGTGGTCAGGCACAGGCCGGCAATCGCCCGGCTCCTGGCCATGAGGCTGACTTCCTGGGCGTTGGCGTGGGTGGCGTGGACCAGGCACCAGCGCGGGTCGACTTCGGTGTTTTCGTACAGCCATTGCAGTGGACGGGCGCCGCTCCAGCTCAGGCAGTCGTCGACTTCCTTCTGCTGCTCGGCGATGTGGATGTGCACCGGGCAATCACGGTCACTGGCGGCCAGCACGTCCTGGATCTGCCCGGGTGTCACGGCGCGCAACGAGTGGAAGCACAAGCCCAGGGCCTGGGACGGTTGCCCGGCCAGGATTGGCTGCAAGCGGGACTGAAGCTTCAAGTAGTTTTCGGTGCTGTTGATGAACCGGCGCTGCCCGTCATTGGGCGCCTGGCCGCCAAAACCTGAATGGCTGTAGAGCACCGGCAGCAGTGTCAGGCCGATGCCGGCGGCGCTGGCGGCATGGCTGATGCGCAGGGCCAGTTCCGCCGGGTCGGCGTAGGGCGTGCCGTCGGTGTCGTGGTGTACGTAGTGGAATTCGGCGACCGAGGTGTAGCCGGCCTTGAGCATTTCGATGTACAGCTGGCGGGCGATGATGCCGAGTTGGTCGGGGCTGATTTTTCCGACAAGGCGATACATCAAGTCGCGCCAGGTCCAGAAACTGTCGTTGGGATTGCCCGCCACTTCTGCCAGCCCGGCCATGGCCCGTTGGAAGGCGTGGGAGTGCAGGTTCGGCATGCCCGGCAACAGCGGACCGCCCAGCCGTTCGGCACCGTCTGCGTGGGAACCGGCCTGGATATGGGTCAGGACGCCTTTGGCATCGACCTCGAGACGTACATCATGGGCCCATCCACTAGGCAGCAGCGCGCGTTCGGCAAAGAAGGCGGACATGGTTCAACCTCATCGTGCGTAATTTGTATATACATATACAGACGTTTGCCTGGCCGGTAAACTCCGGCAAGCTAGCAACCTTATCCGCAGAACAGGGAACCGCCGTGCCGACTCCGCCTGCCAAACCGCCGCTGGCCGCAAACATGGGTGACAGTCCGGCACCCCTGTACGCCCGCGTCAAACAGATGATTACCCAGCAGATCGACAGTGGGAACTGGCCGCCGCATTACCGCGTGCCGTCGGAAAGCGAACTGGTCAGCCAACTGGGCTTCAGTCGCATGACCATCAACCGTGCGCTGCGGGAAATGACCGCCGACGGCCTGTTGGTGCGCATGCAGGGTGTCGGCACCTTCGTGGCCGAGCCCAAGAGCCAGTCCGCATTGTTCGAAGTGCATAACATCGCCGACGAAATCGCCTCCCGTGGCCATCGCCACACTTGCAAGGTCATCACCCTGGAAGAAGAGGCGGCCGGTTCCGAGCGGGCCCTGGCCCTGGACATGCGCGAAGGCCAGAAGGTGTTCCATTCGCTGATCGTGCATTTCGAGAACGACATCCCCGTGCAAATCGAGGACCGTTTCGTCAATGCACTGGTGGCGCCGGACTACCTCAAGCAGGACTTCACCGTGCAAACCCCCTATGCCTATCTGAATCAGGTCGCGCCGTTGACCGAGGGCGAGCATGTGGTCGAGGCGATCCTGGCCGAGCCGAACGAATGCAAGCTGTTGCAGATCGAAAGGGGCGAGCCGTGCCTGTTGATCCGCCGCCGTACCTGGTCCGGACGCCAGCCGGTGACCGCCGCACGCCTGATCCATCCGGGGTCGCGTCACAGTCTGGAAGGGCGCTTTCATAAATGAGCCAGTTGAAGGTTTTACGCGCGGCAGACTACCCACGCATGCCGTGGAAAAACGGTGGCGGCAGCACCGAAGAAATCACCCGTGATGCCGGCACCGGCCTGGAAGGTTTCGGCTGGCGGCTGTCGATTGCCGACATCGGTGAGTCGGGCGGGTTTTCCACTTTTGCCGGTTACGAGCGGGTCATCAGTGTCTTGCAGGGAGACGGCATGACGCTGAATGTCGATGGCCAGGCCACGCGGGCTTTGCATCCGCTGGACCCTTTTGCATTCAGCGGCCAGAGCCATGTGTATTGCACGCTGCTGGGCGGACCGATTCGCGACTTCAACCTGATCTACGCGCCGCAGCGTTACCGCGCACGGTTGCAGTGGCTGGGTGGCCAGCAGCGGTTTTTCAGCGAGGCGCAAACGGTGCTGGTGTTCAGTGCGGCTCCGGGATTGGCCGTCAAGATCGGTGAGTCCGCCGTGGGCTTGGGCCTCTACGACTGTTTACAACTGAGCGGTAACACCGGGCTGGTGAACATTTCCACCCACGGCCAATGCTGCGTGATCGAGCTGACGGCCCGCTGAATCGGCTTCACTCACCTTGTGGCGAGGGGATTTATCCCCGTTGGGCTGCGAAGCAGCCCTGAATCCAGACACCTAGATACATCAGGAAAAACGTAGGGGGTCGCTTCGCGACCCAGCGGGGATAAATCCCCTCGCCACAAAAGCTCACCTGATTGTTCCTTCCGTGCGCACCAACTTGTTACCGAATGCCCCAGCGTGGCGCAATACCACGCTTCTGTGCCCCTCCGATTTCCCCCTCGATAACCCTCTTCAAAAATTTCATGCAGCTCAGCAACCCTTAAATAACAAGGCTTTCAGCCAATTCCCCAACCATTTCTGAACACCGCCGCCAACAAGTTGGCCGCTTGATTGCATATGCTTGTACATACAAGTAAAGACGTATGCGTATGAGTCACCGATATTCAACGCAACGTTCACTGAATCGCTGCCCACTGCCCGGGCTGGTCTGGATTGATCGCTGAGGAGTTTTTGCTGTGACCGACGCTACCCGCAAACCCGAAAAATACCGTGACGTTGAAATCCGCGCCCCTCGCGGTAACACGCTGACCGCCAAGAGCTGGCTGACTGAAGCGCCGCTGCGCATGCTGATGAACAACCTCGACCCGGAAGTGGCCGAGAACCCCAAGGAACTGGTGGTCTACGGTGGTATCGGCCGCGCGGCGCGCAACTGGGAGTGCTACGACAAGATCGTCGAAAGCCTGACCCACCTGAACGACGACGAAACCCTGCTGGTGCAATCCGGCAAGCCGGTAGGGGTGTTCAAGACCCACAGCAACGCCCCTCGCGTATTGATCGCCAACTCCAACCTGGTGCCGCACTGGGCCAGTTGGGAGCACTTCAATGAACTGGACGCCAAGGGCCTGGCCATGTACGGCCAGATGACCGCCGGCAGCTGGATCTACATCGGCAGCCAGGGCATCGTGCAAGGCACTTATGAAACCTTCGTGGAGGCCGGTCGCCAGCATTACGACTCCAACCTCAAGGGCCGTTGGGTCCTGACCGCCGGCCTGGGCGGCATGGGCGGTGCGCAACCGTTGGCCGCGACGCTGGCCGGTGCTTGTTCGCTGAACATCGAATGCCAACAGGTGAGCATCGATTTCCGCCTGAAAACCCGCTATGTCGATGAGCAAGCCACTGACCTGGACGACGCCCTGGCGCGCATCGAGAAATACACCGCCGAAGGCAAGGCGATTTCCATCGCGCTGTGTGGGAACGCTGCCGAGATCCTGCCGGAAATGGTCCGCCGTGGTGTACGCCCGGACATGGTCACCGACCAGACCAGCGCCCACGACCCCCTCAACGGCTACCTGCCGGCCGGCTGGACCTGGGACGAATACCGTGCCCGTGCCAAGACCGAGCCTGCCGCCGTGGTGAAGGCCGCCAAGCAATCGATGGCCGTCCACGTCAAAGCCATGCTGGCCTTCCAGAAAATGGGCGTGCCGACCTTCGACTACGGCAACAACATCCGCCAGATGGCCCAGGAAGAGGGCGTCGAAAATGCCTTCGATTTCCCAGGCTTCGTCCCGGCGTATATCCGTCCGCTGTTCTGCCGTGGCATTGGCCCGTTCCGCTGGGCTGCGCTGTCGGGTGACCCGCAGGACATCTACAAGACCGACGCCAAGGTCAAGGAACTGATCCCCGACGACGCCCACCTGCACAACTGGCTGGACATGGCCCGCGAGCGCATCAGCTTCCAGGGCTTGCCGGCACGTATCTGCTGGGTTGGCCTGGGCCAGCGCGCCAAGCTGGGCCTGGCGTTCAACGAGATGGTGCGCAGCGGCGAATTGTCGGCACCGATCGTCATCGGTCGCGACCACTTGGACTCCGGTTCCGTGGCCAGCCCCAACCGTGAAACCGAATCCATGCAGGACGGTTCCGATGCCGTCTCCGACTGGCCGCTGCTCAACGCCTTGCTCAACACCGCCAGCGGCGCGACCTGGGTGTCGCTGCACCACGGTGGCGGCGTCGGCATGGGCTTCTCCCAGCACTCGGGCATGGTCATCGTTTGCGACGGTACCGACGAAGCGGCCGAGCGCATTGCCCGTGTGCTGCACAACGACCCGGCCACGGGCGTGATGCGCCATGCCGATGCCGGCTACCAGATCGCCATTGATTGCGCCAAGGAACAGGGGCTGAACCTGCCGATGATTACCGGGTAGGAGCTGGCGAAGCCTGCGATCTTTTGATCTTGATCTTGGTCTCGATCTTTCGCTTGAGATTCAAGTGTCAGGGGAAAGATCGCAGCCTCGTTGCACTCGGCAGCTCCTACAGGGGCGTTATCCAATGACCAGAACAATCCACAGAGGTTGAACCATGGCTGTCACCAGCACGCGCGCAAGCAGCAAGCCGTTGATCGAGAAACGTTCGATCGACTACATCCCGGAAACGGAGAGACACGGCCGATTGTTGAGCCAGTTCACCCTCTGGATGGGGGCCAACCTGCAAATCACTGCCATTGTCACCGGCGCATTGGCGGTGGTGCTGGGCGGTGATGTGTTCTGGTCGTTGATCGGTTTGCTGATCGGCCAACTGCTCGGCGGTGGCGTCATGGCGTTGCATGCCGCGCAAGGGCCCAAGCTGGGCCTGCCGCAGATGATCTCCAGCCGTGTGCAGTTCGGTGTGTATGGCGCGGCCATCCCGATCGTGCTGGTGTGCCTGATGTACCTGGGTTTCACCGCAACGGGAACCGTGCTTTCCGGCCAGGCGCTGGGCCAGTTGTTTGGCGTCAGCGACAGTGTCGGCATCCTCATTTTTGCCAGTGTCATCGTGCTGGTCACGGTGCTCGGTTATCGGGTGATTCACTTCATTGGCCGTGTCGCCAGCATCCTTGGTGTGATTGCCTTTGTTTACCTGTTCGCTCGCCTGATGAGCCAGACGGACGTTGGCGCACTCCTGCAAATCCGCCATTTCAGCTGGAGCAGTTTCCTGCTGGCGGTGTCGCTCGCGGCCTCCTGGCAGATCGCCTTCGGCCCCTACGTAGCGGACTATTCGCGTTACCTGCCGAGCAAGACGTCCTCGGTCAAAACCTTTTTTGCCGCGGGCGCCGGTTCAGTCATCGGCGCACAGGTGGCGATGATCCTCGGCGTGTTTGCCGCGGCCTCGGCCAACGGGCAGTTTGCCGGTCACGAAGTGGCCTACATCGTTGGCCTGGGGGGCACCGGCGCCACCGCCGCGCTGCTGTACTTCAGCATCGCGTTCGGCAAGGTCACCATCTCCACACTGAACTCCTACGGCAGTTTCATGTGCATTGCGACCATCATCAGCGGCTTTCGGGGTCACTTGAACGTAACGCGCCTGCAGCGTCTGGTCTTCGTGCTGGTCATCGTCGGCGCTGCGACCCTGATCGCGCTGCTCGGCCAGCACTCGTTCCTCGGTGCGTTCAAGTCTTTCATCCTGTTCCTGCTGGCGTTCTTCACGCCTTGGAGCGCGATCAACCTAGTGGACTACTACTGCATCACTCGTGAGCGCTATGACGTGCCGGCACTGGCCGACCCGAACGGTCGCTACGGTCGCTGGAACGCCCTCGGTATCAGCGTTTATGTCTTCGGTGTACTGGTTCAATTGCCGTTCATCGCCACCAAGTTCTATACCGGTCCGCTGGTGGAAGCCATGGGCGGTGTGGATATTTCCTGGATCATCGGCCTGGTGGTCCCGGCGGCGTTGTATTACGTCGTCGCCAGGAAGTGGCACAGCGCAGTACCCGATCAATTGATCCTGCCGGTCGAGCAGGACGCGGTTGACGCACAACCGAGCAGGGCGGGCCGCATCCAAGCGGTCTGATGGGACGTTGACAGGGCTGGATGCCTCTTGACTGCCGTAAGCCAATCCAACTGATTAGGAGCGTCACATAATGAAGTCGAACAAGACCCTGCTGACCACATTGCTTGCCATGGGCCTGCTGGCCAGCGCCGGCGCCACACAAGCGGCGGGTTGGTGCGAGTCGGGTAAACCGGTGAAGTTCGCCGGCCTGAACTGGGAAAGCGGCATGCTGCTGACCGACGTGATGCAAGTGGTGCTGGAAAAAGGCTACGACTGCAAGACCGACAGCCTGCCCGGCAACTCCATCACCATGGAAAACGCCTTGGGCAGCAACGACATCCATGTGTTTGCCGAAGAATGGGTCGGCCGCAGTGAAGTCTGGAACAAGGCCGAGAAGGCCGGCAAGGTAGTCGGCGTCGGTGCCCCGGTCGTGGGCGCCATCGAAGGCTGGTACGTGCCGCGCTACGTGGTTGAAGGCGACGCCAAGCGCAAGCTCGAAGCCAAGGCACCGGGCCTGAAGAACATCGCTGACCTGGGCCAGTACGCCGCCGTGTTCAAGGACCCGGAAGAACCGTCCAAGGGCCGTTTCTACAACTGCCCGGCTGGTTGGACCTGCGAGCTGGACAACAGCGAAATGCTGAAAAGCTACGGCCTGGAAAAAACCTACACCAACTTCCGTCCAGGCACCGGCCCGGCACTGGATGCGGCGGTGCTGTCGAGCTACAAGCGTGGCGAGCCGATCCTGTTCTACTACTGGTCGCCCACGCCGCTGATGGGCCAGGTGGACCTGGTGAAGCTGGAAGAAAAACCGGGCGTGGACAAGAGCGTAAGCATCAAGGTCGGCCTGTCCAAGACCTTCCACGACGAAGCCCCGGAACTGGTGGCGGTGCTGGAAAAGGTCAACCTGCCGATCGATATCCTGAACCAGAACCTCGGGCGCATGGCCAAGGAGCGGATCGAGTCGCCGAAACTGGCGAAGATCTTCCTGAAGGAACATCCTGAAGTCTGGCACGCCTGGGTAAGCGAAGACGCTGCCAAGAAAATCGACGCGGCTCTGTAGGTCGAATACTTCCCGGCCAACCGTGGGGCTGGCCGGGACGTTCACCGCATCCACTTGATCGAGAGTCTCTTATGTTTCCCGAAAGCTTTACCTTCTCCATCGCCGATTGGGTCAACGGTTGGGTCGACTCCCTGGTGACCAACTATGGCGATGTGTTCCGGCACATCTCCGAGACCCTGCTGTGGGCCATCGTCAACCTCGAAGGCCTGCTGCGCATGGCGCCCTGGTGGCTGATGCTGGCCATCGTCGGCGGCATCGCCTGGCACGCCACCCGCAAGGTCGCAACCACGGCGATCATTGTCGGCCTGCTGTTCCTGGTGGGCGCGGTGGGCCTGTGGGACAAACTGATGCAGACCCTCGCCCTGATGCTGGTGGCGACATTCATTTCGGTATTGATCGGCATTCCGCTGGGCATTCTCTCGGCGCGCAGCAATCGCCTGCGTTCGGTGCTGATGCCGCTGCTGGACATCATGCAGACCATGCCGAGCTTCGTGTACCTGATTCCGGTGTTGATGCTGTTCGGCCTGGGCAAGGTCCCGGCGATTTTCGCCACGGTGATCTACGCCGCGCCGCCACTGATTCGCCTGACCGACCTGGGCATCCGCCAGGTGGACGGCGAAGTGATGGAAGCTATCAACGCCTTTGGCGCCAACCGCTGGCAACAACTGTTCGGCGTGCAACTGCCCCTGGCCCTGCCGAGCATCATGGCCGGGATCAACCAGACCACCATGATGGCCCTGTCGATGGTCGTCATCGCCTCGATGATCGGCGCCCGTGGCCTGGGTGAAGACGTACTGGTGGGCATCCAGACCCTCAACGTTGGACGTGGCCTGGAAGCGGGCCTGGCCATCGTGATTCTCGCCGTGGTCATCGACCGCATTACCCAGGCCTATGGTCGTCCTCGGCATGAGGTGAGCAAATGAGCAACGCAGCCATCAGCAAGATCGAAGTCAAGAACGTCTTCAAGATTTTCGGCAATCGCTCCAAGGACGCCCTGGAGCTGATCCGCCAGAACAAGACCAAGGACCAGGTGCTGGCCGAAACCGGTTGCGTGGTTGGCGTCAACGACCTGTCGCTGAGTATCGGCACCGGTGAGATCTTCGTGATCATGGGCTTGTCCGGTTCCGGCAAGTCCACGTTGGTGCGCCATTTCAACCGGCTGATCGATCCTACCAGTGGCGCGATCCTGGTGGACGGCGAAGACATCCTGCAACTGGACATGGACGCCCTGCGCGAATTTCGCCGGCACAAGATCAGCATGGTGTTCCAGAGCTTCGGCCTGCTGCCCCACAAGAGCGTGCTGGATAACGTCGCCTATGGCTTGAAAGTGCGTGGCGAGAGCAAGCAGGTGTGCTCCGAGCGGGCGCAGCACTGGATCAACACCGTGGGTCTGAAAGGCTACGAGAACAAATACCCGCACCAGCTCTCCGGTGGCATGCGTCAGCGCGTCGGCCTGGCCCGGGCCTTGGCGGCGGACACCGACATCATCCTCATGGACGAAGCCTTCAGCGCCCTCGACCCGCTGATCCGTGCGGAGATGCAGGACCAGTTGTTGGAGCTGCAAAAGACCCTGCACAAGACCATCGTCTTCATCACCCACGACCTCGACGAGGCCGTGCGCATCGGCAACCGCATCGCGATTCTCAAGGATGGCAAGCTGATCCAGGTCGGCACGCCCCGGGAGATCCTGCACTCGCCAGCGGATGAGTATGTCGATCGGTTTGTGCAGCGCAGGGCGGCGGTGGTGTAAGGCAGGACTCAGTTGTGGCGAGGGGATTTATCTGTGGGAGCAAAGCTTGCTCGCGATACAGGCGCCTCGGTTCCAGAGAGATCGCGTTGTTTTTATCGCGGGCAAGCCTTGCTCCCACAGATATCCGCTCCTCGCCACAAATGTTATTGGCAACTTTATGTGCATGAGGCTTTAGATGTCCCAGGCTGAAAAAATCATAATCACAGGCGCCCCATTGCGTTGGCAGGACGTGGTCGCCGTTGCCCGCTTTGGCGCTGTGCTCGAGCTGTCGACCCAGACCTGGGCGCGGATCGACAATGCCCAGGCCATCGTCCAGCGCATCGTCGAAAGTGGCGAGCGCGCCTACGGCGTCAACACCGGCCTGGGAGCCTTGTGCAATGTTTCGCTCAAGGACGAACAACTCAGCCAACTGTCGCGCAACACCCTGCTCAGCCATGCCTGTGGTGTTGGCGCGCCGCTTTCTGACGAGCAGACCCGGGCGATTCTCTGTGCCGCCATTTTCAATTACAGCCAGGGCAAGTCCGGCATTCACCGCCGGGTGGTCGAAGCGCTGTTGGCGCTGCTCAATCGCGGCATCACGCCGCAAGTGCCGTCCCAGGGCTCGGTGGGCTACCTGACCCACATGGCCCACATCGGCATTGCGCTGCTGGGTGTCGGCCAGGTCAGTTATCGCGGGCAAATAATCCCGGCGCAACAGGCCCTGGCCGCAGAGGGTTTGCAACCGGTGCAGCTGGGGGCCAAGGACGGTTTGTGCCTGGTCAACGGCACGCCGTGCATGACCGGCCTCAGCTGCCTGGCCCTGGCCGATGCAACGCGGCTGGTGCAATGGGCCGACGTGATCGGTGCCATGAGCTTCGAGGCCCTGCGCGGACAGATTGCCGCGTTCGATGCCGACGTCATCGCCCTCAAGCCACACCCGGGCATGCAGCAGGTCGGGAGCAATTTGCGCGCGTTGCTCGACGGCAGCGAAGTCATCGCCGCGAGCCTGGGCATTCGCACCCAGGACGCCTTGAGTATCCGCTCGATTCCCCAGGTGCACGGCGCGGCGCGCGATCAGTTGGCCCACGCTCGGCAACAGATCGAAACCGAACTCAACGCGGTGACCGATAACCCGCTGTTGCTGGGTACGCCGGAGAACTTCCGGGTCATGTCCCAGGCCAATCCCCACGGCCAGTCGGTGGCGCTGGCGGCGGACCTGCTGGCGATTGCCATGGCTGAGATCGGCTCCATCGCCGAGCGCCGCCTCGACCGCTTGATCAACCCCCACGTCAGCGGCCTGCCGGCCTTCCTGGTGGCCAACCCCGGGGTGAACTCGGGGATGATGATCGTGCAATACGTCGCCGCGTCGTTGTGCGCGCAGAACAAACAACTGGCGCAACCGGCGGTGCTCGATAATTTCGTCACCTCCGGGTTGCAGGAAGACCACCTGAGCATGGGCACCAACGCGGCCCTGAAGCTGCACCAGGCGCTGGAAAACTGCACGCAGATCCTCGCCATCGAATACCTGCTGGCGGCCCAGGCCTTTGAGTTTCTCAAGACCCAGCGCTTCGGCGCCGGCACCGGCATTGCCTGGAAACTGCTGCGCGAGCGCGTCCCGGCCTACGACCAGGACCGCTGGCTGGCGCCGGACATCGCCAGTGCCGCCGGTCTGCTCAAAGACCCGAACGTGCTGCACAGCGTATTACCGAATTTGAATTGATCAAAAAAGCGCCAGCGTGCCAAGGCACCTCTTGCCCACAAGGCATCGCCCACAAAGCGAAGGTGACGGATAACGGAACATTCCGGAGCGACTGGCGGGTGAAAACAAAACTCTCAAAAGGAGCAATACATGACTGCCTTAAACCTGATTCCCGGCCAACTGAGCCTGGCTCAATTGCGTGACATCTATCAGCAGCCGGTTACCTTGAGTCTCGACGCCAGCGCCTCGGCACAGATCGAAGCCAGCGTTGCCTGCGTTGAACAGATTCTTGCCGAGAACCGCACCGCCTACGGCATCAACACCGGTTTCGGCCTGCTGGCCTCGACCCGCATCGCCAGCGAAGACTTGGAAAACCTGCAGCGCTCCCTGGTGCTGTCCCATGCCGCCGGGGTGGGCGAGCCAATCAGCGATGCGCTGGTACGGCTGGTCATGGTGCTCAAGGTCAACAGCCTGAGCCGAGGTTTTTCCGGCATCCGCCGCAAGGTGATCGATGCGCTGATTGCGCTGATCAATGCCGAGGTCTACCCGCACATTCCGCTCAAGGGTTCGGTGGGTGCGTCCGGTGACCTGGCGCCGCTGGCCCACATGTCCCTGGTGTTGTTGGGAGAAGGCAAGGCTCGCTACAAAGGCGAATGGCTGCCGGCCGTCGACGCGCTGAAAGTGGCGGGCCTCGCGCCGCTGACCCTGGCCGCCAAGGAAGGCCTGGCGCTGCTCAACGGCACCCAGGTGTCCACCGCGTTTGCCCTGCGTGGTCTGTTCGAAGGTGAAGACCTGTTCGCCGGGGCCCTGGCCCTGGGCAGCCTCACGGTGGAAGCGGTGCTCGGCTCGCGTTCGCCATTCGATGCGCGCATCCATGCCGCCCGTGGCCAGAAGGGCCAGATCGACGCCGCCGCTGCCTACCGCGATCTGCTGGGCGAGCGCAGCGAAGTGTCGGATTCGCACCAGAACTGCGACAAGGTCCAGGACCCGTACTCCTTGCGCTGCCAGCCGCAAGTGATGGGCGCCTGCCTGACCCAGTTCCGCCAGGCCGCCGAAGTGTTGGTGATCGAGGCCAACGCGGTGTCGGATAACCCGCTGGTGTTCGCCGCCGAGGGCGACGTGATTTCCGGCGGCAACTTCCACGCCGAACCGGTGGCGATGGCGGCCGACAACATGGCCTTGGCGATTGCCGAGATTGGCTCCCTGAGCGAGCGCCGTATTTCGTTGATGATGGACAAGCACATGTCGCAACTGCCGCCGTTCCTGGTGGCCAATGGCGGGGTGAACTCCGGTTTCATGATCGCCCAGGTCACCGCTGCCGCCCTGGCCAGTGAAAACAAGGCGCTGTCCCATCCCCATTCGGTGGACAGCCTGCCGACCTCGGCCAACCAGGAGGACCACGTTTCCATGGCCCCGGCCGCTGGCAAGCGCTTGTGGGAAATGGCCGAGAACACCCGTGGGATCCTCGCGGTGGAATGGCTCGCAGCATGCCAGGGGCTGGATTTGCGCGGCGGTTTGAAGACCTCGGCCAAGCTGGAGCAAGCCCGGGCACTCCTGCGTGCAGAAGTGCCGTTTTATGAGAAGGACCGCTTCTTTGCGCCGGACATCAATGCGGCCACTGAATTGCTGGCGAGTCGGTGCCTGAACGAATTGGTCACGGCGCAGTTGTTGCCGAGCCTTTAACTGCTCAAGAGCGTGCATCCTGTAGGAGCTGCCGAAGGCTGCGATCTTTTGATCTTGATCTGTTGTGCGTTCGCTCACGACTCAATTGTCTGGGGAAAGATCGCAGCCTCGTTGTACTCGGCAGCTCCTACGTGTGCGCTTGTCATTAATCATACGGAGGCATCGGGATGAAAACCCTCTGGCAAAACTGCCACGCCGCCACCATGGCCCAGGGCGTCTACTCGATCATCGAAGACGCCGCGATCGTCACCCAAGGCGAGCACATTCAGTGGATCGGCCCGCGTGCCGAATTGCCGACGGGTGACTACCCGGCGGTCAACGACCTCAAGGGCGCCTGGGTCACGCCGGGGCTGATCGACTGCCACACCCATACAGTGTTCGGCGGCAACCGCAGCGGTGAGTTCGAGCAGCGCCTGCAAGGCGTCAGCTACGCCGAGATCGCCGCCGCCGGTGGCGGCATCGCCAGCACCGTGCGCGCCACCCGCGCCGCCAGTGAAGACGAACTGTTCGCCAGCGCCGCCAAACGCCTGAAAAGCCTGATGCGCGACGGTGTGACCACAGTGGAAATCAAATCAGGCTACGGCCTGGACCTGGCCAGCGAGCGCAAGATCCTGCGGGTCATCCGACGCCTCGGCGCCGAACTGCCAGTCAGCGTACGCAGCACTTGCCTGGCGGCCCACGCCTTGCCACCGGAGTACAAGGATCGCGCCGACGACTACATCGAGCACATCTGCACCGAGATGCTTCCGGCCCTGGCGGCCGAAGGGCTGGTGGATGCGGTGGATGCCTTTTGCGAATACCTGGCGTTTTCCCCGGCGCAGGTCGAGCGGGTGTTTATCACCGCGCAACAACTGGGGCTGCCAGTGAAGCTGCACGCCGAGCAGTTGTCATCCCTGCACGGTTCAAGCCTGGCGGCGCGTTACCAGGCGCTGTCGGCCGATCACCTGGAGTTCATGACCGAGGACGATGCCAAGGCCATGGCCGAATCAGGCACCGTGGCAGTGCTGTTGCCGGGCGCGTTTTATTTCCTGCGCGAAACCCAACTGCCGCCCATGGAAGCCCTGCGCAAGCATGGCGTAAAAATCGCCGTGGCCAGCGATCTCAACCCTGGCACCTCGCCGGCGTTGTCGTTGCGCCTGATGTTGAACATGGCCTGCACCTGTTTCCGGATGACTCCGGAAGAAGCCCTGGCCGGGGCGACGATTCATGCCGCCCAGGCCTTGGGCATGGCTGACACCCACGGTTCGCTGGAAGCCGGCAAGGTCGCGGACTTTGTCGCCTGGCACATCGACCGCCCGGCCGACCTGGCGTACTGGCTCGGTGGCGATCTGGAAAAACGCGTCGTGCGCCACGGCGTGGAAATCGATTGAGGAGAATGGTTGTGGAGAAGGTCCTGAATTTCAAGCAAGGGCGCGTGCCGCTGTTGATCAGCATGCCTCACGCCGGCCTGCGCCTGACCCCGGCGGTACAGGCCGGGTTGATCCCCGAGGCCCAGAGCCTGCCAGACACCGACTGGCACATCCCAAGGCTCTACGAGTTCGCCGCCGAACTGGGCGCCAGCACCCTGGCCGCGGAGTACTCGCGGTTCGTCGTCGACCTCAACCGCCCCTCCGATGACAAGCCGATGTACGTCGGCGCCACCACCGGTTTGTACCCGGCGACGCTGTTCGATGGCGTGCCGCTGTTTCGCGAAGGGCTGGAACCGTCGGCCGAGGAGCGGGCGACGTATCTGCAACAGGTCTGGATGCCTTACCACCAGGCGCTGCAGCAGGAACTGGCGCGGCTCAAGGCCGAGTTCGGCTATGCCTTGCTGTTCGATGCCCATTCGATCCGTTCGGTGATCCCGCACCTGTTCGACGGCAAGCTGCCGGACTTCAACCTCGGCACGTTCAACGGTGCCAGTTGCGACCCGATCGTGGCCAGCCAGCTCGAAGCCATCTGCGCCCGTCACGGTCAGTTCACTCACGTGCTCAATGGGCGGTTCAAGGGCGGACACATCACCCGGCAGTACGGCAACCCGGCCGAAGACATCCACGCGGTGCAACTGGAACTGTGCCAGAGCACTTACATGGAAGAGTTCGAACCGTTCAACTACCGCGCTGATTTGGCGGCACCGACTCAGGTGGTGCTCAGGGAGTTGCTGGAAGGCTTCCTGGCGTGGGGACAACGAACCTACAAAAAATAAACGCCTACCCAATATCCTGTGGCGAGGGGATTTATCTGTGGGAGCAAAGCTTGCTCGCGATACAGGCGCCGCGGTTTCAGAGCGATCGCGTTGTTTTCATCGCGGGCAAGCCTTGCTCCCACAGGCTCCCTCGCCACAAGTGTATGTGTCCTGATTCCTTGGAATGGGAACTGTCGCCACCGTGCAAAACCGAGTCGCCACAGTTCATCTTCAGCCCCTCGGCGCTGCGTAATGTTCTGGGCACGGTGCAGCAAGACACCGACCTACAATAATCCGCTGCCGCACGAGACCTTCCCGATGAAAAGACTGTTCAAACGCTGTCTGTCGATCCTCTGCGGTACCACCCTCTTGAGCGTCGGGGCGATGGCCGCCGAGCCTGCGTCGTGCCAGACCGTGCGCATGGGCGTGGTCAACTGGACCGACGTGATCGCCACCAGCGGCATGGCCGATGTGTTGCTCACCGGGCTGGGCTACGACAGCAAGCAGACCAGCGCCGTGCAGCAGATCATCTTCGCCGGCATCCGCGACAAGCGCCTCGACATCTTCCTGGGTTACTGGAAGCCGGCGATGGACAAGAACATCGCGCCGTTCCTGGCGGCCAACCAAGTGAAGGTATTGGACCAGCCGAGCCTGGCCGACGCCCAGGCCACCCTGGCTGTTCCAGACTACGTGGCGGCGGCGGGGCTCAAGACCTTTGCCGACATCGCCCGGTTCAAGGACCAGCTCGGTGGCAAGATCTACGGGATCGAGCCGGGCAGTGGGGCCAACACCACCATCAAGACCATGATCGAAACCAACCACTTCGGCCTCAAGGACTTCAAGCTGATCGAATCCGGTGAAGCGGGCATGCTGGCCGCGGTGCAGCGGGCGGTGAATCGCAAGGAGTTCGTGGTCTTCGTCGGCTGGACCCCGCACCCGATGAACATCAACATGAACATCACCTACCTGACCGGCAGCGAGGACGTCTATGGCCCGAACGAAGGCGCCGCGACCGTCTCCACCGTCACCGCGCCGGACTACGCCCAACGGTGCCCGAATGTGAACCGCTTGTTGGAAAACCTCACCTTCACCGCCGCCCAGGAGAGTCAGTTGATGGTGCCGATCATGGCGCGCAAGACGCCCCAGGACGTCGCCCGGCAATGGCTGCGCGAGCATCCCGAAGATTTGCAGCGCTGGCTGGCTGGCGTGACCAGCTTCGATGGCAAGGATGGCGTGGCGGCGGTGCAGGCCAGTCTCAAGAAGTGACCTTGCATATCGTGGCGGGCGATCTATCTGTGGTGGAGTGAGCTATCTGTGGGAGCAAGGCTTGCCCGCGATGGCGGTGGTACAGCCAAACATTATGTCGACTGACACACCGCCATCGCGGGCAAGCCTTGCTCCCACATTTCAATAGGTGGTGTTCTTCATGGCCTCATATCCACTCTCAGAACAGATGTCAGCCTTCATCGACAAAACCCTGAGCTTCACCAGCCCGGACGACAGCCTCGCCGGTCTGCGCCAGGCCTACAGCCAAATGTGCCGGGCGTTCACCCCGGCATGCCCGCCAACACTGGCCATCGAGGATTTCGAACTGGCCGGTGTGGCCGTGCGCGCCTATCACCCACGGGGCGCCGCGCCACCCGCCGGCTGGCCGTGCATCCTCTATCTGCACGGTGGTGGTTGGGTAGTGGGGGACCTGGACTCCCATGACTTCATCTGCATGGAGCTGGCGGCTGCCCTGGGTGTGCTGGTGTTGGCGGTGGATTATCGGCTGGCACCAGAGCATCCGTTTCCAGCCGGGTTGGACGATTGCCTCGCCGTGTGGCGTCATCTGGCAGCCGCGCCCTTGGCCATTGACCCATGTCGCCGGCTGGTGGTCGGCGACAGTGCCGGCGGCAATCTCGCCGCCGCGTTGTGCCTGGCCTTGCGCGATGCGGGGCAACCGGTGCCCCGGGCTCAGGTCTTGATTTACCCGGCGCTCGGTGGCCCCGCGGACCTGCCCTCGCGTCACGAATGTTTCGATGCGCCACTCCTGAGTAGCCGCGAATTGGTGTGCTATGAGGCGCTGTACCTGGGGGGCGTTCGGCCCTCGCCCTATGCCATGCCGTTGCTTGCAGATCACCTGGGCGGCCTGCCGCCGGCACTGATCCTCGTGGCGCAATGGGACCCGCTGCGCGACGATGGTGTCCTTTATAGCGAGCGGCTGAACGCCGCAGGGGTAGCGGCTGCGCTGTCTGTCGGCGAAGGGTTGGTCCACGGTTGCCTGCGCGGTCGGGGCCAGGTGCCGGAGGTCGATCAGATGTATCGCACGCTGCTGGCGTACCTGGCTGACATGCTTTGACTGCGCAGGGGACATGCTCATTAAGGTAATTCGGGTTTATGATGCCGGACGGCAGACTAAATAGACGTCCCCACAGGGATGACTCGACCCCTTACGGAGCGCGCAATGCAGACTTTGTACCCGCAGATCAAACCCCATGCCCGGCACGATCTGGCTGTCGATGACACCCACACGCTCTATGTCGATGAAAGCGGCTCCCCCGAAGGCCTGCCGGTGGTGTTCATTCACGGCGGCCCGGGTGCTGGCTGCGATGCGCAGAGCCGCCGCTACTTCGATCCGAACCTGTACCGCATCGTCACTTTCGACCAGCGCGGCTGCGGTCGGTCCACCCCTCATGCCAGCCTTGAAAACAACACCACCTGGGATCTGGTCGAAGACCTGGAGCGCATCCGCAAGCACCTGGGTATCGAGAAGTGGGTGCTGTTTGGCGGCTCCTGGGGCTCGACCCTGGCCCTGGCCTACGCCCAGACTCATCCGGAGCGGGTACATGGCCTGATCCTGCGTGGGATCTTTCTCTGCCGGCCGCAGGAAATCGAGTGGTTCTACCAGGCCGGCGCCAGTCGTCTGTTTCCCGACTATTGGCAGGACTACATCGCCCCGATCCCGTTGGACGAGCGCGATGACCTGCTCAGCGCCTTCCACAAGCGCCTGACCGGTAATGACCAGATCGCCCAGATGCACGCGGCCAAGGCCTGGTCCACCTGGGAAGGGCGCACCGCGACCCTGCGTCCGAACCCGCTGGTGGTCGATCGCTTCTCCGAGCCGCAGCGGGCGCTGTCGATCGCCCGGATCGAATGCCACTACTTCACCAACAACGCCTTCCTCGAACCCAACCAGTTGATTCGCGACATGGGCAAGATCGCCCATTTGCCGGGCGTCATCGTGCATGGCCGCTACGACGTCATCTGCCCACTGGACAATGCCTGGGAGCTGCACCAGAACTGGCCCAACAGCGAACTGCAGGTGATTCGCGACGCAGGTCACGCCGCTTCGGAGCCTGGGATCACCGACGCACTGGTGCGCGCCGCTGCGCAAATGGCCCGGCGCCTGCTCGACCTGCCGCCTGAAGAAGCATGAAGGGGCTGTTGCAACGAGTTCGCGGCGCGCGGGTCGAAGTATCAGGCGAGATCGTCGGGGCGGTGGATCAAGGCTTGCTGGTGTTGGTGGCCGTCGAGCCCGGGGATACCCGGGCCAGTGCCGACAAGCTCTTGCATAAACTGCTTAACTATCGAGTGTTCAGTGACGCCGACGGCAAGATGAACCTGTCCCTGGTGGATGTCGGTGGTGGCTTGTTGCTGGTGTCGCAGTTCACCTTGGCGGCAGACACCAAAAGTGGTTTGCGCCCGAGCTTTTCGACCGCCGCGCCACCGGCCCTGGGAGAAGAGTTGTTCAACTATCTGCTGAGCCAGGCGAAACAGGTGCATGGCACTGTGGCATCAGGTAGATTCGGCGCCGACATGCAGGTGCATTTGGTCAATGATGGCCCGGTAACCTTCCTGTTACAGGCCTGAAAGCGTTTGAAACATCTTTTCGGTCCTGTTTCGGGGCAAAACAGGGTGTTTTCTCGATAAATACTTTGCGGCCCCTGATGCGTTGTCACGCGGGCTACTAGATAATCGCGCGCTACGGGGGATCAGCGCTCGCTGGTCCATTTGACTTTAGGTAGAGACTTGTCCTGAACCGTTTGGGGAATCATTTTGTCCCATCGGAGTCGGAACAATGCTCGCCAACTTGGCAAGAGTGGTCAGCAGGAACGGTTTTTCAGCGCCGTTACCGTGCAGATACTTTATCTGGCCGTTGGTTTTTTGATCAGTTTTCGGCGAGGGTTGCTCGTGATTGTTAGTCCCTGTAATGCACCAAAAATGACTGCCAAACGGTTTAGACGCGCTTTGGTAGCGGGCTCGGCCCTGCTTTGCCTGTTCGGCGCAGGCCAACTGTGGGCATTCAGCCTCGATGATGTATCGGCGAAGGCTCAAGAACTGGCCGGGCAAAAATTCGAAGCCCCGCGCAGCAATCTGCCGAATGAATTCCGCGATATGAAATTCGCTGACTATCAAAAAATCCGTTTCCGCACCGAAAAGGCCGAATGGGCCGACCAGAAGACGCCGTTCAGGCTGTCCTTCTATCACCAGGGCATGCATTTCGACACGCCGGTGAAAATCAACGAAATCACCGCGACCACCGTCGATGAGATCAAGTACGACCCGTCGCGCTTCGATTTCGGCGACGTGAAATTCGATCCCAAGGCTACCGAGCAACTGGGCTACGCCGGTTTTCGCGTGTTGTACCCGATCAACAAGGCAGACAAGCAAGACGAAATCATGACCATGCTGGGCGCGAGCTACTTCCGCGTCATCGGCAAGGGCCAGGTCTATGGCTTGTCGGCTCGTGGCATGGCCATCGACACCGCGTTGCCATCAGGTGAAGAGTTCCCACGCTTTCGCGAATTCTGGATCCAGCGTCCGAGACCGACCGACAAGCACCTGGTGATCTTCGCCCTGCTGGATTCGCCGCGGGCCACTGGCGCCTATCGGCTGATCTTGCGCCCGGGCACCGACACTATCGTTGACGTGAAGTCGCGCGTGTTCCTGCGTGATCGCGTCAACAAGCTTGGCATCGCCCCGTTGACCAGCATGTTCCTGTTTGGCGCCAACCAACCGTCCAAGGTGCTGAACTACCGTCGCGAACTGCACGATTCCAGTGGCCTGTCGATCCATGCCGGTAACGGCGAGTGGATCTGGCGCCCGCTGAACAACCCGAAACACCTGGCCGTGAGCAACTTCTCGGTAGAAAACCCGCGTGGTTTCGGCCTGCTGCAACGGGGGCGTGACTTCAGCCATTACGAAGACCTGGATGACCGCTACGACAAGCGTCCAAGTGCCTGGATCGAACCTAAAGGCGATTGGGGCAAGGGGTCGGTCGACCTGGTAGAAATTCCGACCGCCGACGAAACCAACGACAATATCGTTGCTTTCTGGAGCCCGGAAAAACTGCCGGAGCCAGGCCAGCCGCTGGACTTCAGCTACCGCCTGCACTGGACCCTCGACGAAGCCAGCCTGCACTCGCCTGACAGCGCCTGGGTCAAGCAGACCCTGCGCTCCACCGGTGACGTGAAGCAGTCCAACCTGATTCGTCAGCCGGATGGCAGCGTGGCCTACCTGGTGGATTTCGAAGGTCCGTCCCTGCAAGCGCTGCCGGAAGACGCCGATGTGCGTAGCCAGGTGAGCGTCGGCGAAAACGGCGAGATCGTCGAGAATAGCGTGCGCTACAACCCTGAAACCAAGGGCTGGCGCTTGACCCTGCGGTTGAAGATCAAGGATTCGAAACAGGCCACCGAAATGCGCGCGGCGCTGGTTCGTCCATTGACGCCTGTCGAAGCCCCGGCCGCCTCGCACTCCGTGACCACGACCCTGGCCAAGGCCGATAAGGTTGCCCGGCAGCAGACCGAAAGAGAACTCGCCCAAGAAAAAGCGAAAGACGAAGCCAAGGCCGTCAAGACGGCGGACGCTGCTGTTGAACCGACCCCAACCCAGCAGGAACCGGAACCGACTGAACAAGTCCTGACCGAGACCTGGAGCTATCAGTTGCCAGCCGATGAGTAATACTCCAGTACAGCCAGAGACGCTCAGCGAGTACCTGGCCCATTTACCCATGACCGACGAGCAGCGCGCCGAACTGGCGGGCTGCAAGTCCTTCAGCGAATTGCACGAACGCCTGTCCTCCTCGACCTTTGACGCGCCTGCCGAGGCGGCGCAAGCTTCGGTGGGCCGCCGGCTGACCCTGAGCACTGCCGAAGAGCTCGAGGACGCCGAAATGCTGGGGCTCGACACCAGTGGTCGGGTGTGCCTGAAAGCCACGCCGCCCATTCGTCGGACCAAGGTCGTGCCGGAGCCGTGGCGCACCAATATCCTGGTGCGCGCCTGGCGGCGCCTGACCGGTCGTACCAACCCGCCGAAGCCGCCCAAGGATGAGCGCGTGCTGCCCCATGCACGCTGGCGTACCGTGGGCTCGACCCGCCGCTACATCCTGCTGATATTGATGCTTGGCCAGACCATCGTCGCCGGCTGGTACATGAAAGGCATCATGCCGTACCAGGGCTGGTCGTTCGTGGACCTGGAAGAAGTCCTGCATCAACCGCTGTTGCAGACCGCCACGCAGGTGCTGCCCTATGCGCTGCAAACCAGCATCCTGATTCTGTTCGGGATCCTGTTCTGCTGGGTCTCGGCAGGTTTCTGGACGGCGCTGATGGGCTTTCTCGAATTGCTCACCGGCCATGACAAATACCGTATTTCCGGTGCCAGCGCCGGCAACGAACCGATTCCCAAGGACGCCCGCACCGCCCTGGTGATGCCGATCTGCAACGAAGACGTGCCACGGGTATTCGCCGGTTTGCGCGCCACGTTCGAGTCTGTGGCCGCCACCGGTGACCTGGATCGCTTCGACTTCTTCGTGCTCAGCGACAGTAACGAAACCGATATCTGCGTCGCCGAACAACAGGCCTGGCTGGACGTCTGCCGTGAAGCCGGTGGCTTCGGCAAGATCTTCTATCGCCGCCGTCGCCGTCGCGTGAAGCGCAAGAGCGGCAACCTCGACGACTTCTGCCGTCGTTGGGGCAGCGACTACAAGTACATGGTCGTGCTCGACGCCGACAGCGTCATGAGCGGTACGTGCCTGACCAGCCTGGTGCGCCTGATGGAAGCCACGCCGGACGCCGGCATCATCCAGACCGCGCCACGCGCCTCGGGCATGGACACGCTGTATGCGCGCATGCAGCAGTTCGCCACCCGGGTGTACGGTCCGCTGTTTACTGCCGGCCTGCACTTCTGGCAGTTGGGTGAATCCCACTACTGGGGCCACAACGCGATCATCCGCATGAAACCGTTCATCGAGCACTGCGCCCTGGCGCCGCTGCCCGGTAAAGGCGCGTTCGCCGGTGCCATCCTGTCCCACGACTTCGTCGAAGCTGCGCTGATGCGCCGCGCCGGCTGGGGCGTGTGGATTGCCTATGACTTGCCGGGCAGCTACGAAGAGCTGCCGCCGAACCTGCTGGACGAACTCAAGCGTGACCGTCGCTGGTGCCACGGCAACCTGATGAACTTCCGGCTGTTCCTGGTCAAGGGCATGCACCCGGTGCACCGTGCGGTATTCCTGACCGGCGTGATGTCCTACCTGTCGGCGCCGCTGTGGTTCTTCTTCCTGGTGCTGTCCACTGCGTTGTTGGCAGTGAACACGCTGATGGAGCCTCAGTACTTCCTTGAGCCGCGCCAGCTCTATCCGTTGTGGCCACAATGGCACCCGGAAAAGGCCATCGCCCTGTTCTCCACCACTATCGTGCTGCTGTTCCTGCCCAAGCTGCTGAGCATTGTGCTGATCTGGGCCAAGGGTGCGAAGGAGTTCGGCGGCAAGTTCAAGGTGACGCTGTCGATGCTGCTGGAGATGCTGTTCTCCATGCTGCTGGCGCCGGTGCGGATGATTTTCCACACCCGCTTCGTGCTCGCCGCATTCCTGGGCTGGGCCGCAACCTGGAACTCGCCGCAGCGTGACGACGACTCCACGCCATGGAGCGAAGCGGTCAAGCGCCACGGTCCGCAAACCTTGCTGGGCTTCTTCTGGGCCTTGCTGGTGATCTGGCTGAACCCAAGCTTCCTGTGGTGGCTGGTGCCGATCGTCGGGTCGCTGATGCTGTCGATCCCGGTATCGGTGATTTCCAGCCGCGTGGGCCTGGGCTTGAAGTCCCGTGATGAAAGCCTGTTCCTGATCCCTGAGGAATACGCACCGCCACAGGAGCTGCTGTCGACAGACCAGTACACCCATGAAAACCGTTGGCATGCGCTCAAAGACGGTTTCATCCGGGCGGTGGTCGATCCGCAACAGAATGCCTTGGCGTATGCGTTGGCAACCTCGCGTCACGGCAAGGCCGAGCCGATCGAATGGCTGCGGGTCGAACGTGTTCGTCACGCCCTGAAGGTCGGCCCGGCCGGTCTCAGCAACGCCGAGCGACTGGCCCTGCTGAGCGACCCGGTCGCCCTGTCCCGCCTGCATGAGCAGGTCTGGAGCGAGGCTCATCCGGAGTGGCTGGCGGCGTGGCGTGAGTCGGTCAAGGCCGATCCCCATGCACCGCTGTTGCCGCTACAGCCGGTGAGCGCACAGCCTCAGGTGGCCTGATACGCAAAAAGCCCCGCTTCTGGAAGGAAGCGGGGCTTTTTGTTGGCTTGAGGGTTTGTGCCTGGGACTTCCGGATTTCGAGCGACCAGCGTTGTTAAACAACTGGGGTGACATTGACGTCTGGACTGAGGAAGTCAATGTGAAAACCGCTGGAGCCATCTCCGATAGCTAAATGGACACCGTTGATACCCTCATTCATTTGAGAGTTCACCTTGTAATCTATGAAGGCTGCTATTTCTTCGTTGACGCCGATGGCGAATTCGGTCAGTCCGAGTCCTCGAACCCCGGCAGCTGATTTCAAGGTTTCGATATGTTCCTCGTTGTCGGCTTGTAGGGACGTGACCTTGTTTTCCACGACTGTCAGCCACCCCCCCGCCTTGGCTATCGAATCTGATAACTGTTCGAGCATGACTCGAATGTTATCAGGTAGTTGTGGATTGGCTTTTCTTAATACCGTTAAGATTCCAGAAATCTTAAGTTTTCCGTTCAAGCAAAACGGACAGCTTTCATGGATATTCATGTGGGCATAGTGCACTTCGAAGAACTCGGCTGCTGAGTGTATGAAATTCTCTGAAACGTCTTCCTCTATCAACGCGTAGGGTTCTGCTTGGCAGCGGAGTGTGACTATTCCGGAAGTGCCTTCGCCTGATAGGAAGAATGAGCCATGGGAGTTAAGCATGTTTAAAAAGAAACGCTGTCTTTCTAATGATTTTTTGAAATCGCTGTTAAGCAGTAAATGCAAACTGTAGTTCGCGCTTCTGAAAGACGGATCAAAGACCTGTGCTGCGCAGAAAACGCTTTTCTTGACTGGGGTGGCCTTGGCAATCTCCAATGTGAGCTTGGCCGCGGTATTGCTGAACGAGAAAATTATGCTATTTCGAGGAAGAGTGCTGAGCTCGTGAATGTGCGCTGTGTTCAATCCTTGATGACTGCACTCATCAAGGAATTCTTGTGAGTCTGCGATAACCCAGAATTCTTCTTCTCCAAAAAGTGTGTGGATATTGGTCATGGATGACATGGGGTGCTCCTGGATAGGCGGACGGCATGTACATGCCGTCCGCTGGTTAGCGGAAGTCAGTCCTCCGTGTAGGCCCAAGCCAATGGAGCCCATCCAAAGTTTTCCGGGCCCGAGCTCAGGCGACTCAGTTTCTCTGATGTATCTATTTGCTGTTCCATATGTACCCTCCTTTTTGTTGGGAACCCCTTTGTCGAACAGGGGAGGTCTATTAATTCAAGTTTTTCTAAAATTTGGAATGGATTTGTTGGAGGGTTATTAGAATGAATCGTGCTGTTTTTTGTCGGTCGTCTGTGAATAGGTTATTTGTGTGGGAAGTGTCTGTAGCGGATTTCTGAAATTTAAGTAAATGACTCTCTGACATTGTTTTGGTGGTCTAGTGTTGATAGGTTTTATTGCTATCCGTTTGAGGTTTTAAACTGAGGGGTCGGAAATGGCAGGTACAAAAAAATATTTGTCTGATGCAGCTCTCCAGCAGGCGCTGTCCGTAACAGACCTGACGGAAACACCCGTCCATGCGGTTCGGCTGATGGTTAATGAAATTGTCGAGGGATTGATCCGTAGAGGCTGGCCTCGGGCACGTATTCAGACTGGCCCGCGTATCGTATCTGCTGAAGAAAACTATGGACTGCTAGGCTACGACCCGGCAGAGATCACCTTGGGCAGTGAACACACTCGCTGGGTGAGCGAACATTCGCTACTGCGCACGCAAACCACCAGCCAGATTCCCGCCGCCCTTCAACGGGCTGCTCAAGAGCGCAAGAAGGGGGCGATGATCCTGCTGGCCGCTCCGGGCATCACCTTTCGCCGCGACAGTCGGGATAGATGGCATTGCGCTGAACCGCATCAAATGGATATTTGGGTTCTGGGCGATCCAGAACTTTCGGATCGCGAGCATCTGTTGCGTCTGGTCGGCGATATTCTCGGCGCCGCGGTACCCGATAAACCTTGGGTCTACAGCGACAGCCCGCATCACTACACCGAGGGCGGAATCGAAGTGAATGTATTGAACGACGGCGCCCATGTTGAAGTACTCGAATGTGGCCTTATCGCCACTTCGCTGCTGCGGCGATTAGAAATTGATCCTCGGCGCCATGGTGGACTGGCGTTGGGAATGGGCCTGGATCGGCTGACGATGCTACGCAAGGGCATTCCAGATATCCGTTTGTTGCGTGACTCTAACGAGCGGGTGCAGGCCCAAATGCAAGATCTGCGGCCGTGGAACGCCGTTTCGCGCTTGCCTTCGATTTCTAGGGATATTTCGGTGGCGGTGTCTCCTGGATTGAGTGAGGAGGTGCTGACTGAAAGGATGCTGCAGGCGGCCGGGGACTGTTCTGGCTGGATCGAGGAAATGCAGATCAAAGGACGTTGGGTCTCGTCTGAATTGCCCCCCCAAGCTATTGAGCGGCTCGGCCTTCTGGCCGATCAGGAGAATGTTCTACTGCGCGTCGTACTGCGTGATTGTTCTCGGTCAATCACGACTGCGGAGGCCAATGCTTTGTATGAAAGGATTCAGTCGGCGTTGCACGAGGGCGCTCCGGGAGCAGGGTACAGAATGGATTTGACGGTACGTTAATGCACTCGCCAATTGTGCTGGTTGCGTCTCCCAGATAAATCAAAATAGCCCCGCTTCTGAAAGAGTGCGGGGCTATTTATTGTGGCGATGTCGGTCAATGTTGTGGATTGATGCTATCCAACATCCGGTTTGCCAATAACCTGCTCAGTTCGATCAGTTGCTGAATGCCGAAGGCAACGTGGCGCCGCGAGCCTTTCAGGTCGAACGCGAGGTCGCTGACCATGGCATCGGCTGAGGCCAGGTTTTCACTGAGGTTGGCCAGCAGGCTTTCGGTGTCGATGTCGTCGATGACGGTGAAGAGTTGGCCTGGCGACGCTTTCTTCCCGGATTTGGCCTGTTTGGGATTCAGGTAGTCATCGAGCGTGCGATCGATGGCTTCTTGGATTTTCTTGGGGTCGGTTTCTGGTTCTGGAGGGTTGGGTGTGACTTTGTACATAGTGACGCTCCTAGGGTAATGGAGCCGCCAGATATCGCTGCTAAACGAGAATGGTGGCGACTGTACGCGGGTTAGCAGACCGGGACCCTAGAACCCGGCAGACCCTAAGGTCTCCCACGCACAACCGCCATGACAAAGATGCGCAGGCGCTGAAGCCTGCTCACGCATGTGGAGAGTGTACGTCTAGGATTGTCCAGGCTGCTAAACCCGATCGCTGAACTGACAGCGACCCGCAAACGTTAGAGCCCAGGGCCAAGGCGCACAAGCCGGCGGATTCTGGCGTAGTTGTAGGCAATGGCGCAAGGCTCCGTAGCCTTGGGATGACGGATTGTGGGACGCAGGTATTTTTGTATGTATATCCGTTATTTAGGTCACGGCTGCTGACGGTTCCGCTCTTACAGCGGCTCACTTTTGAGAAGCGCAAAAGTAAGCAAAACGCTTTATGCCCCACCACTTGGCACCTCGCCTAGGCTCGGTGTGCCCTCACTCCGGCATTGCTCCGTGGGCCCGCCGCGAAGGGCCATCCATGGCCCAGCGCGGCTATCCCGGCATCCATGCCGGGATGCCCACTCCACAATGCCTGCGTTCGGCCAGCGTGGTTAACGGGGCGCCAAGATCAACATCCACGACGAGGCGGCCTGGTAGCCGACCTGGCTCTCCCGGTCATACACCCGTCAGATCTGTGGGAGCAAAGCTCGCTCGCGAGGCGGCCTGACAGCCGGCTTGGTTCTCCCGGTCGTACTCCGAGCCAATTAATGTGGGAGCGGGCTTGCTCGCGAAGACGGCGGCACATCCAATACTGATGCAAACTGACCCACCGCTTTCGCGAGCAAGCCCGCTCCCACAGGAGGAACGCGGTCCCCATCAAGAACCAGGTCGGCTACTAGGCCGCCTCGTGGTGGACGTTGATCTCGGGCGCCCCGTTAACCACGATGGCCGAACGCAGGCATTGCGCAGTGGGCAACCCGGCATGGATGCCGGGTTAGCCGCGCTGGGCCATGGATGGCCCTTCGCGGCGGCCCACGGAGCAATACCGGAGTGAGGGCATGCCGAGCCTAGGCGAGGCACCAAGTGGTGGGGCAGAAGCGTTTTGCTTACTTTTGCGCTTCTCAAAAGTGAGCCGCTGTAAGAGCGGAACCCTAAGTAGCCGTTACCTAAATAACGGATATACCCACGAAACCAATACCCAAATCAAACCCGAAACCGCCCCACCAACGTCTGCAAATGCACCCCCAACCGCGCCAGCTCAGCACTGGAGGCCGCAGTCTCTTCACTGGACGACGCCGTCTGCTCCGACACATCACGCACATTCAGCACACTACGGTTGATCTCCTCAGCCACTGCGCTCTGCTGCTCGGCTGCCGCCGCGATCTGCTGGTTCATCGACTGGATCGCCGAAACCGTACGGGTGATGTTCTCCAACGAGCCCCCGGCGCGGCGGGTCAGCTCGACGCTGTTGTCGGTCAGGTTGCGACTATTGTCCATGATGGTCGCGACCTGCTGGGTGCCCGATTGCAGGCCGACGATCAGCTCTTCGATTTCTTCAGTGGACTTCTGGGTGCGCTGCGCCAGGCTGCGAACCTCATCGGCCACGACCGCAAAGCCACGTCCGGCTTCCCCTGCGCGGGCCGCTTCGATGGCGGCGTTGAGGGCCAGCAGGTTGGTTTGCTGGGCCACGGACTTGATCACGTCGAGCACGCTGCCGATCTTGTCGCTTTCACGCTTCAGGTCGCCCATCGCGGCGGTGGAGTTGCCCACTTCGAGGGCCAGGCGTTCGATCTGGGCGATGGCTTCGCCGACCACTTTTTCACCTTCGCGCGCCTGCTGATCGGCGGCGACGGCGGCTTCGGAGGCTTCCTCGGCGTTGCGGGCGACTTCTTGCACCGTAGCGGTCATTTCATGCATGGCGGTGGCCACCTGATCGGTTTCCACTTTTTGGCTGTTGACCCCGGCGCTGGTCTGCTCGGTCACGGCCGAGAGTTGTTCGGCGGCGCTGGCGATCTGGGTAACACCTTCGCCTATGCCACCGATCAATTGCCGCAGGCCCACGGTCATGCTTTGCATGGCGCGTTGCAATTGGCCGAGTTCGTCGCGGCGTTCTGAGGTGAGATTGTGGGTCAGGTCGCCGGCGGCCACGCGCTCGGCGACCTTCAAGGTTTCGCCGAGTGGACCGACGATCTGCCGGGTGATGAACAGGGCAGCGATCACGCCAAACAGCAGCGCCAGGGCGGCGGCGGCGATCAGGACAGACTTGGCCTGGCCGGTATCATGGTCACGCACGGCCGTCTGGGATACGGTGAGCTTCTGGCTGGAGTCGATCAGTACCTTGCCTTGCTCACTCATTCGTTGCAGTGCTGCACCGTTATCCAACTGGGAGTCGCGGAACTGGCTGACCGCCGCGCGATAGACGTTCATCGAGTCGCTGGCTTGTTGGAGGGTATCGGCGTGTTCCTCGGGTAGCTGGGCCGGCAAGCGTGCCAGTAGCTTCAGGACATCGGTGATAGCATCGATGGCCGGCTGCTGGGCCTCGCTTTTTCCGCTGTAGGTGTAGCCGCGAACCTGATAGCGCGCCTGTTGGATCGCCTTGCTCAGGGCCACCACACTGTTGAACTGGGTTATATCACCGCTTTGCAGCGAGGCTTTTTCCACCTTGGCGACGTGGGCCACGGCGTTGTCGGCGCTGGCGCCGAGCTTGCTGCGGGCGTCTTCGCGGCTGACGGTGGCGCTGGTCATCAGGGCGAAGGCGCTTTTGTATTCGGCGACGGCGGCCAGTTGCGCATCGATCAGCGCCACATCGGCCGGTTGTTCGATCAATTGGCGAGCAGTCTGCAGGCCCTCTTCGAGCTTGGCCAGCAGGTCGTTGACCTGTTGTGGCCCTTTCTCGCCCCGCGTGGTGCTGTAGTCGATGCTGGCCAGGTTCAAGTCTTTGCTCAAGTCGTTGAGACTGGCAATGAACCCCAGTTTGTCACCCCGACTGATGACATTGCCCAGGCCGGACCAACCGGTGAATGCAATCATCAAGGTGAGGAATAGCACCAGGCCGAAGCCTGCGCCGAGTTTGCGATTAACGCTTACGTTTCCCAAGCCTTGGGCAAGCCACCGGACCATGCTGATACTCCTTTGGAGCGTTGTATTGGTTTTATGGGGACTATATCGGCGGCTTGGGCGGGATCTGTAGAAATGAGCTCAGGAATCTCGAAGTGGGTTGTTTGTGGCGAGGGGAAAGCAGCGATACCTCTCAGAACAACCGCGAAAGCAGCGCTGCAACCGCCGTCTCGACCCGCAGGATCCGCTCGCCCAGCTGCACCGGTTGCAGGCCGGCCTTGGCCAGCAGGTCGATCTCGTATGGAATCCAGCCGCCTTCCGGGCCGATGGCCAATGTCACCGGTTCGGTCAGTGCGCGAGGGCAGGGCGGGTAGTTGCCGGGGTGACCGACCAGGCCCAAGGTGCCGTCGGTCATGGCCGGCAGGCGGTCTTCGACGAAGGGTTTGAAGCGTTTTTCGATGATGATTTCTGGCAGTACGCTGTCCCGGGCTTGTTCCAGGCCCAGGATCAGTTGCTCGCGGATGGCCTCGGGCTCAAGGAATGGCGTCTGCCAAAAGCTCTTTTCCACGCGATAACTGTTGACCAGCACCACGCGTGGCACGCCCATGGTGGCAATGGTCTGGAACACCCTTCGGAGCATTTTCGGACGCGGCAGTGCCAACACCAGCGTCAGCGGCAACTTGGCCGGTGCCGGCTGGTCGAGAGTCACTTGCAGTTCGGCCTCGCGGGCTTCCAGGCGCAGCACCTGGGCCGTGCCCATCAACCCACCGATGCGCCCGACCCGCAGGCTGTCACCGACCGCGCAGCGATGGACTTCCTGCATGTGGGTCAACCGGCGATCACCCAGGATCACGCGGTCAGGCCCGATGAAGTCGGCCTCTTCGAGCAGCAGCAGGTTCACGCTTGGGTCGCTGGCGGCTGGTCGTTGTGGTCATCGGCTGGCTGTTCCTCGGGCTCTTCTTCCCGGCGCTTGCGCACCAGGCCACCGAACAGGATGCCGATCTCGAACAGCAACCACATCGGCACGGCCAGCAGGGTCTGGGAGAAGATGTCCGGCGGGGTCAGGATCATGCCGACCACGAAGCAGCCGATGATCACGTAGGGGCGGACCTTCTTCAGGTAGCTCACGTCAACCACGCCGATCCACACCAGCAGCACCACCGCCACGGGGATTTCGAACGCCACGCCGAAGGCGAAGAACAGCGTCATGACGAAATCCAGGTAACTGGTGATGTCGGTCATCATCTCTACGCCCGCCGGGGTTGCGGCGGCGAAGAACTTGAAGATCAGCGGGAACACCAGGTAATAGGCGAAGGCCATGCCGGTGTAGAACAGCAGGATGCTGGACATCAGCAGCGGCACGGCGATGCGTTTTTCATGCTTGTACAGGCCTGGCGCGATGAAGCCCCAGATCTGGTGCAGGATCACCGGGATCGCCAGGAACAGCGAGACCATCATCGTCAGCTTGAGCGGCGTCAGGAACGGTGACGACACGTCTGTGGCGATCATCGTTGCGCCTTCCGGCAGGTACTGGCGCAGCGGTGTGGAGACGAAGGTGTAGATCTGCTGGGTGAAGGCAAACAACCCGGCGAAGATGATGAAAATCGCCGCGACGCAACGCAGCAGGCGGGTGCGCAACTCGGTAAGGTGCGATACCAGCGGCATCGGCTGGTCGTTCTCTGGGATATTGCTCATGGGGCTCGCGACGGCAATGTAGGGTCGTTGGGCACTTCTGGCGTTGTCGCCGTCGGGGCGGGTTCCACCGGTTTGGCAGGCTCGGCCACCACGGGCGCCGGGTCATCCACCGGCACCTGTGGCGCAATCGTCGGCTCGACCGCAGGTTGGACCGGCGTCGGTTCCTGTTGGGTCGGCGTGAAGATTTTCCGCGCTTCTTGCTCCAGGGACAGAATATGTTCGTTGTGAAGTTGCCGACGGATGTCGTCGGCACCGATTTCACGTTCAACTTCCTGTTTGATCGCATTGAAGCTGCGCTTCAGGCGCCCGATCCACAGACCGGCGGTGCGCGCAGCACCCGGCAGACGCTCGGGGCCCAGTACCAGCAGGGCGACGAGGCCGACGAGCAGCAGTTCAGTGAAGCTGATCCCAAACATTAGTCAGTGCTCACGAGTCTTTGCGGGCGGGCTCTTCGACTTTCTGGGCCTGCACGTCGATGGTGTGCGGCGCATTCACAGGCTGGGCGGCCTGGGGGTGTACCGGTTGGGTCGGCTGCGCCGGTTGGCCAGGAGCCGCCGTCGGATCGGTCGGTTTTTCGTCATCGTTCATGGCTTTGCGAAAGCCCTTGATCGATTCGCCAACATCGGTGCCAAGGTTTTTCAGTTTCTTGGTACCGAATACCAACACCACGACGACCAGGATGACGATCCAGTGTTTCCAGTCAAAAATACCCATGGGACTATTCCTCTCAAAAGTTGATCAGGCAGACGGGCGCGAGGCTTTCTCGACGTGCCCGGACAGACCGAAGCGACGGTCCAGTTCATCCAGTACGGCCTGCGGATGCTGCCCCAGTTGGGCCAGCATGACCAGGCTGTGGAACCACAGGTCGGCGGTCTCGTAGATCACGTCGCTGCAATCGCCGCTGATGGCGGCGTCCTTGGCGGCGATGATGGTCTCGACCGACTCTTCGCCGACTTTCTCCAGAATCTTGTTCAAGCCCTTGTGGTACAGGCTGGCGACATAGGAACTGTCGGCCGCGGCGCCCTTGCGCTCTTCCAGCACCTGGGCCAGGCGGGTCAGGGTGTCACTCATGGGTATGTCCTGAATAAATGGCATGCGGGTCCTTGAGCACCGGGTCGACGGTTTTCCAGTCGCCGTTCTCGAAGACGCGATAGAAGCAGCTTTGACGGCCGGTGTGGCAGGCAATCTCACCGACTTGCTCGACCATCAGGATGATGACGTCGCCGTCGCAGTCCAGGCGCATCTCATGCAGGTGTTGGACATGCCCGGACTCTTCACCTTTGCGCCACAGCTTGCCACGCGAACGTGACCAATAAATGGCGCGGTTCTCGGCGGCGGTCAGGGCCAACGCCTCGCGGTTCATCCAGGCCATCATCAATACGCGCCCGGTCTTGTGGTCCTGGGCGATGGCCGGCACCAGGCCGTCAGCGTCCCATTTGATCTCGTCCTGCCAGTTTTTCATCTTTGACTCCGACCATGGGCCGCGCACCTGAGGACGGCGGGCCCAGCGTTGAAACAGTGTGCCAGCGTGAACCGGTGCTGGCTATCGGCGAACGACCAGATACAGACCGACCACCATCATGATACCGGCGGGCCAGTGACCCATTTGGCTCAGCGGCCCACCGGTCGCCAGCACCGCGCCGCCTCCCAGGTGAGCGGCGCCCAGCAGGCGCAACAGCCAGTCGTCCTTGCGGCGGTGCCATGGGGGCGCCGGGTCGTGGGCGTGGGGTTGGGACATGCGTTCGAGCAGGTCGCGGGTCATGTTGGCCAGGTGCGGGAGCTGCTCGAACTGGCTCTGCACGTTGCCCAGCAAGGTTTTGGGGCTGACACGCTCGCGCATCCAGCGTTCGAGGAACGGCTGGGCGGTGTTCCACAGGTCGAGGTCCGGGTACAACTGGCGGCCGAGACCTTCGATGTTCAACAGTGTTTTCTGCAACAGCACCAACTGTGGCTGGACTTCCATGTTGAAGCGTCGTGCAGTCTGGAACAGGCGCATCAGCACCTGGCCGAAGGAAATATCTTTTAATGGTTTTTCGAAGATCGGTTCGCACACGGTACGGATCGCCGCTTCGAATTCGTTGAGCTTGGTCTCGGCCGGCACCCAGCCCGAATCGATGTGCAACTGGGCGACGCGACGGTAGTCACGCTTGAAAAAGGCGAACAGGTTGCGCGCCAGGTAGTCCTGGTCTTCGGGGGTCAGGCTGCCGACGATGCCGCAGTCGATGGCAATGTATTGCGGGCTCCACGGCTGCACCGTGCTGACGAAGATGTTGCCCGGGTGCATGTCGGCGTGGAAGAAGCTGTCGCGAAACACCTGGGTGAAGAAGATTTCCACGCCGCGTTCAGCGAGCATCTTCATGTCGGTACGCTGGTCGGCCAGGGTCGCCAGGTCGGTGACCTGGATGCCGTAGATGCGCTCCATCACCAATACTTTCGGCCGGCACCAGTCCCAATAGACTTGCGGTACATACAGCAGCGGCGAACCTTCGAAGTTGCGACGCAACTGGCTGGCGTTGGCCGCCTCGCGCAGCAGGTCGAGTTCGTCGTAGATGGTTTTTTCGTAGTCCTGGACCACGTCCACCGGGTGCAGCAGGCGGGCATCGGCCGACAACCGCTCGGCGGCACGAGCGAGGATGAACAGCCACGCCAGGTCCTGGGCGATGATCGGCTTGAGGCCCGGGCGGATGACCTTGACCACCACTTCTTCGCCGCTCTTGAGCTGGGCGGCGTGAACCTGGGCGACGGAGGCCGAAGCCAGGGGCTCGACATCGAAACGGCTGAAGACTTCGCCGATCTTCTTGCCCAGTTGTTCCTCGATCAGCGCCACCGATACCTTGGAATCGAACGGCGGCACGCGGTCTTGCAACCGCATCAGTTCATCGGCGATGTCTTCGGGCAACAGGTCGCGACGGGTCGAAAGGATCTGCCCGAACTTGATGAAGATCGGCCCCAGGTCCTGCAAGGCCAGACGCAGGCGTGCACCGCGACTCAGGTCCAGGGGGCGCCGGGGGAACCAGCGCCACGGCAGCACGAAGCGCAGGGCCAGGAGAAACCAGGGCAGCGGCAGGGCGAACAGCAGGTCATCGAGGCGGTAGCGGATCACGACGCGCTGGATGCGCAACAAACGGCGGACGGCAAGCAGCTTCATGCGTTATCGCTTGGTTTCAAGGGATCGGGAAAGGCGCTCGAAACGCGCCTCGAGACGTTCCAGGTCAAGTTTGACCCGGTCCAGTTCATCAAAACGGGCTTGCGCTTCGCGTTGGCCTACGAGGGTACGCGATTCTTCGGCCAGGTATTCACTCAGATTCTGCCCCAGGCTGGCGAACCCCTGGCGATACCAGCGGCTGCGGCTGCGCAAATGGCCGCTGAGCAATTGGGTCGCCACCGGACCGATCCAGCGGGACACTTCGTATTCCCAGTCCAGCTCCAGGTCCTGGAGAATCGCCGCCAGCTCCAGCAGTACGCCGCTGTCGCCGTCCAGCTCCACGTCGGGGCTATGCAGCACCGCGGTCTTGTCCTTGCCCAGGGCCAGGTTCAGCAGGCTCGACGCCGGGGCGCGCAGCGTGCAGTCGGCCTCGGCTTCCCAGTGCGCGGCGAGCATCAGGCCTTCGTCGCTGGGCAGGATGAACAACCGCAACGCCGGGCTGCGGCAGTCGACGGCGATCACGCGGCCGCTCAAGCGCGCCAGGCGCGCGAGCGCCGTGCTGTCCAGGCGCAGCATCCGGTTGAGGCCGAGTTCGACGCTGGCGAGCAGGCCGGTGAGCAGCATCAGGGCTTGATACCGCGGTGCAGGGCGACGATGCCTGCGGTCATGTTGTGGTAGGTCACTCGGTCGAAACCGGCCTCGACCATCATCGACTTCAGGGTTTCCTGGTTCGGGTGCATGCGGATCGATTCGGCCAGGTAGCGATAGCTTTCCGAGTCGTTGGTGATCAGCTTGCCCATCAGCGGCATGAAGGCGAACGAGTAGGCGTCATAGGCCTTGGACATCAGCGCGTTGGTCGGCTTGGAGAATTCCAGCACCAGCAGGCGGCCACCGGGCTTTAGCACTCGCAGCATCGAGCGCAGGGCATCTTCCTTGTGGGTGACGTTGCGCAGGCCGAAGGCGATGGTCACGCAGTCGAAATGGTTGTCGGGGAACGGCAGCTTTTCAGCGTCGGCCTGGACGAACTCGACATTGCCGGCCACACCCAGGTCCAGCAGGCGGTCGCGACCGACCTTGAGCATGGATTCGTTGATGTCGGCCAGGACCACCTGGCCGGTCGGCCCGACGATGTGGGAAAACTTCTTCGTCAGGTCGCCCGTGCCGCCGGCGATGTCCAGCACGCGATTGCCGCTGCGCACGCCCGACAGTTCGATCGCGAAACGCTTCCACAGGCGGTGCATGCCGCCCGAGAGCAGGTCGTTCATCAAGTCATACTTGGCGGCGACGGAGTGGAAAACCTCAGCGACTTTTTCCGCTTTCTGGCTTTCCGGCACGTTCTTGAAGCCGAAGTGAGTGGTGGGTTCGGCATCGCTGCCTTTGCGCTGATCAGTCATATCGCGGTCACCAAAAAAGAATGCGGGACATTCTAATCCCGGTGGAGGGCTTTGTCTTGGCAAGGCTGAAGGTAAGATGGGCTACCGCCGGGACGTTTTGACGCAGCCAGGGTCTGAAACGTTCAGGCAAGTCCCGATAGAGCAGGAGTTACCCGATGGCCCGTATAACTGTTGAGCGTGCCCATGGCCTGGGCAAGGAAGCGGCACGAGAGAAAGCCGACAAGCTGGCGCAGAAGTTGTCCGACAGCTATGGCCTGGAGCCGCAGTGGGTGGGCGACACCCTGAAACTCAAGCGTTCCGGGGTCAAGGGCGAGGTGCATGTGGGCGATGACTCGATCCGCGTCGACGTGGAGCTGGGCATGTTGATGTCGGCCATGAGCGGCACGATCAAGACGGAAATCGAAAAGGCGTTGGATAAGGCGTTGGCCTGATTGATCGAAAGGAGGATGCAGCACTCAAGTTCACCCCCAAACTCTGTGGGCGCGGGCTTGCTCGCGAAAGCGTTGGACCAGTCAACATCAATAGTGAATGACCCACCGCATTCGCGAGCAAGCCCGCTCCCACATGAGGCCACTCGCTATCCAGTTTGTGTCAGTTGTTAGGGTGCCCTTTCTAATTATTGTCACTACTTTGTGCCTGAGCCCGTCCATGTGCGGGCAGTTCCTCAAACCTTTTTCGAGTGAGGTGCACCATGGCCAAAGTTATTCTGAAGAAAAAAACCGACGTTGAATCTTCCACGCTCGGCGACGTGAAAACGTACGCGCGCAAGATCTGGCTGGCTGGCCTGGGCGCCTACACGAAGGTTGGCCAGGAAGGCAGCGAGTACTTCCAGGAGCTGGTAAAGGCTGGTGAAGTTATTGAAACCAAAGGCAAAAAGAAAATTGCCGGGAAACTTGAAGCGGCCAACAGCGAATTGATTGAAGCCAAGAGCGACGTCAATACTTTCAAGGCCCGGGTTGAAGTACAACTCGATAAAGTCGAGAAGGTATTCGATGCCCGTGTTGCAAGTGCCTTGAATCGTATCGGCATTCCGTCTAAACATGACGTTGAGACACTCTCTGCTAAGCTCGATGAGCTGACAGCATTGCTCGAACGTGTCGCGCGTAAACATTAAGGAGAACGGGATGGCTGGCAAAAAAATCACAGAAAAAGAGGGCAGCTCGTGGGCCGGGAAGATTGAAAAGTATTCCCGCAAAATCTGGCTTGCTGGTTTAGGCGTGTACTCGAAGATCGACACTGACGGCAGCAAGCTCTTCGAGTCCCTGGTTAAGGACGGCGAAAAGGCCGAAAAACTCACCAAGACGGCAGTCGGCAAACAAGTCGATGCAGCCAAGGACTCTGCCGAGTCCGCCAAGTCGCGAATCGGCGGCGTGAAGGATCGGGCACTGGGCAAATGGGACGAACTGGAAGGGGCTTTCGACAAGCGCCTGAACAGTGCGATCTCGCGCCTGGGTGTGCCGAGCCGTAATGAAGTCAAGGCACTGCACAGCAAGGTCGACACCCTGACCAAGCAGATCGAAAAACTCACCGGCGCCAAAGTCGCACCGGTGGCGACCAAGACTGCAGCGGCCAAGCCGGCCGCTAAAACGGCGGCCAAGCCACTGGTCAAGGCTGCGGCAAAACCCGCTGCCAAACCTGCGGCGAAAGCAGCGGCCAAGCCTGCGGCTAAAACTGCTGCGGCCAAGCCTGCTGCCAAGGCGGCGGCCAAACCGGTAGCGGCTAAACCTGCGGCCAAAGCGGCAGCCAAGCCTGCGGCCAAACCCGCGGCTAAGGCGGCAGCCAAACCGGCAGCCAAGCCCGCCGCCAAGCCTGCGGTAAAAGCGGCGGCCAAACCCGCTGCGGCGAAAAAACCGGCCGTGAAAAAACCGGCCGCGCCGAAAGCCGCTGCACCGAAGGCGCCGACCGCGGCCGCCAAACCAACGGCCCCGATGAGCACGGCGAACTCTGCCGCTGCTCCGACCCCGGTCGCCACGCCAACTCCAGCGTCGGCTCCAACGACGCCTACCACCCAGTCCTGATTCTGCGGGACATGCAAAAACGCCCGGCCTGTGAAGGTCGGGCGTTTTTGTTTGTACGCAGGTCAACCTGTGGGAGCGAGCCTTGTGGGAGCAAGGCTCGCTCACAATGGATCTGCCACTGCCGGTGGTTACTCGTGTTCTTCCAGGTAGCGCAACGCCAGTTGCTCAGTCGCTACCTTGGTCGCGGGCGGCAGGTGTGGGGCCACCAGCATCATGATCTGGTAGACCACCAGCCGCACCTCGCCTTCGCGGTCCAGGATCCGCTGGTAGTCCAGGGAGAACAGCAAGGTCATGGTGATCTGCTCCACCAACTGACCCAGGGCCTGGGTGTCGCTGACCAGCAACCCCTGGGCCTTGAGCTGCGCCAGCAGTGAGGCGAGGGTACGCTTCAGGGCATTGAGCAACTGGCGGATGCCCTTGGCGAGCTTCGGCAGGCGCCCGGCCAGGTTCGACAGGTCCTGGAAGAGAAAGCGGTACTGGGCCAGGCGCTCGACGATCAAGTGCAGGAACAGCCAGTAGTCTTCCGGCGCCAACTGCACGTCTGACGGAGGGTCCAGCAGCGGTGCCAGTTCGCCCTGGAATCGCTCGAACAGCCCGAGGATCAGCGGTTCCTTGCCATGAAAGTGGTAATAGAGGTTGCCCGGGCTGATGCCCATTTCGTTGGCAACTTCCATGGTGGAGACGTTCGGTTCGCCCTTTTCGTTGAACAACTGCAGGGCACATTCAAGGATGCGGTCGCGGGTTTTCATCCGGTCTTCTTAATGATCAAGTCGTGCCACGGCCAATCGCCTGGCCGTGGGGTAAGGCTTTCAGCGCACGCGAACATAGGTGCCGGGAGCTGCGTCCAGGGGCGGGTAGTTCGCGTTGCCCAAGGTCATCTGGGTTTCGTGCTGGGCGCCGGAACGTTCCTGGATCCAGCCCAGCCATTGGGTCCACCAACTGCCATCGACGTGCTTGGCGTCGTGGTACCAGGCCCGTGGGTCGCTGCTCATTTTTGCGCTTTCGATGTAGTTGGCCTTGGGGTTGCCCGGCGGGTTGAGGATGCTCTGGACATGGCCGCTGTTGGAAAGCACGAAGCGTTTTTCGCCACCGAGCAGCAGCGTCGAGCGATACACCGCGTCCCACGGCGTGATGTGGTCATTGATGCCGCCCACACTGAAACTGTCCACTGTCACTTTCTGCAGGTCGATGGGTGTGCCGCACACTTCCAGGCCGCCGGGATGGGTCAGTGGGTTGTGCTTGAAGAAGTCCAGCAGGTCGCCGTGGTAAGCAGCCGACAGGCGGGTGCAGTCGTTGTTCCAGTAGAGGATGTCGAAGGCCGGTGGCTCCTTGCCCAGCAGGTAGTTGTTGATGAAGTAGGTCCAGATCAGATCGTTGGGGCGCATCCAGGCGAACACCCGGGCCAGGTCGCGGCCATCGAGGATGCCTTTCTGGTAGGAGCGGCGCTTGGCGGCTTCGAGGGTCTGCTCGTCGATGAACAGCGTGGCCTGGCTATCGATCTGGCTGTCCAGCAGGCTCACCAGGTAGGTGGCACTGGCGACCCGGCGTAGCTGGCGCTTGGCCTGCAGGTGGCCTTGCAGGGCGGCGATGGTCATGCCCCCGGCGCAGGCACCCATCAGGTTGACCTCGCGGGCGCCGGTGATCGCCCGGCAGACGTTCATGGCTTCTTCCACGGCCTCGACGTAGCTGGACAGGCCCCATTCGCGGTGGCGTATGTCAGGGTTGCGCCAGCTGATGATAAAGACCTGCAAGCCGTTTTTCAGGGCGTACTGGACGAAGCTGTTGGAAGGGCTCAGGTCGAAAATGTAGAACTTGTTGATCTGCGGCGGCACGATCAGCAACGGCTTGGCGTATTGCTTTTCACTCATGGACCGGTACTGGATCAGCTCGAGCAATTCGTTGCGAAACACCACCGCGCCGGGGGTGGTCGCCAGGGTCTTGCCGACTTCAAAGGCATGGGGTGTGGTTTGTCGCGGCAACCCGTCGTTGTGCAGCAGGTCGTCCACCAGGTGGCTGAGGCCTCGAACCAGGCTGGTGCCGCCGGAGTTGAACAGTTCCTTGACCGCCAGCGGGTTGAGCAAGGTATTGGACGGCGAAACGGCGTCGTTGAGCAGGGCGAAGGCGAAGTGGGCGCGGGCGCGGTCATCCTGGCTCATGGTGCTTTCGTCGATCCAGCTCGTCACCTGTTTCTGCCAGCTCAGGTAGGCCTGCAGGCTGCGGCGGTAGAACGGATTGAGCTGCCAGGTGGGGTCGGCGAAACGCTGGTCGTTGGGGTTGGTGGGGTGCAGGGTCTCGCCCAGCAGCACGCGACCCAGTTGACCGCCCAGCTTCAACGCATGCCGGGCACTGTGCACCGGGTTGCGCAAGCCGTGTACGGCAACGCTGCGCAAGGTGGACAGCAGGTCCCTGCCACGCAGGCCGGTGACCGCACTTTGTACGTTGATGAAGCTGGCAGGGGCGGGCATGGAACCCTTCGCCGGTTTGTCGCGCATGAGTCAACTCCTTCGTCATCAGGCAAAAAACAAACACACCGAACCAGACAACATAGTCGCTGTTTCGGGTCGCTGCGCGGTCCGGCGTCCTGCCAGGCGCAAATGGGCGGTTTCAGCCGCCGCCCAGCGGCGAGGGATGCGGATGCATCACTGCACGCTGACGTTCTTCCTCCAGGAATTTCATGATGATCGGCGCCACTGCCTCGGCCCGGGTGATCAGGAACAGATGGCCGTCATCGATGATGTGCAATTGGGCGTTGGGAATGCGCCAGGCCAGCATGCGCATGTTGATCAGCGGGATCAGCGGGTCGTCGTCGCCGGCCAGCACCAGGGTCGGCTGGTGGATCTTGTGCAGCCAATGGATGCTGGTCCAGCCCAGGCCTGCGAACAGTTGCCAGTAATAACCGAGCTTGCCCGCCGAACGAACCTTGGCCGCATGGCTGGCCGCCAGGCTCGGATCGCGACGGAACGAACCGCCGTAGATCAGCGGGGCGATACGCATCACATGGGACGGTTGAACGTAGCGCCGGGGGCTGGCCATCATCCACAGCACCTTCGGTTTGCCCGGCACCATCACCGCCCCGGCCGCCGTGGCCGCCAGTACCAGCTTCTTGCAGCGCTCGGGGTAGTCATAGGCGAACTGCTGGGCCAGGGCGCCCCCCCAGGACACGCCGATCACGTTGACCTGCCCGTAGTCCAGGTAATCGAGCATCCGCGCGGTGAGTTTGGCCAGGCCAGGAAAGCGATACGGCCGGTTGGGCGTCGATGAACCACCGACGCCGGGAACGTCAAAGGCGATGACTTCCAAGTCCGGGTCCAGGGCCTGGATGAACGGGAACACCAGCTCGAGGTTGGCGCCGATGCCGTTGAAAATCAGCAGCGGCGTCAAGTGAGGCTTGCCGGGACGTACCGCGGTGCGCAAGGTCTGGCCATCCAGATCGACGGTACGGAAGATGTACGGTTGCGGCATGCTTCAAGCCCTGTGGGTTGGGTCGCTGTCTTTCATTTTTCCCCTACCCCCTGTGGGAGCGAGCTTGCTCGCGATTGCGATGTGTCAGCACATACAGGTGTTGAATGTACCGCCGTCATCGTGAACAAGCTCGCTCCCACATGGGATCTGCTGTGAACATGAGTTGTATGTTCCCCAGCGCTGTGGGCCTTGCATTCAGTGTCGGCTGGCGGGATGTATTCGTGAGCAAGCCCACCCCCGCAGCAGACGAGTTGCATCCATTACCGCTCATGCACATAAGTGCCGGGCGCCGCTTCACCGGCCGGGTAGGCCTTGTTGCCCAGCACGGTCGGGGCTTTTTTCAGTTTGCCCGAGCGTTCGGCCTGCCAGGCCTGCCAATGCAACCACCAGGAGTCGGTGTGCTTGGTTGAGTTCTCCTGCCAGTCCTCGGCCTTGGCCGGCATGTCGTCACTGGTCATGTAGCGTGACTTGGGGTTGCCTGGCGGGTTGAGGATGCTCTGGATATGGCCGCTGCTCGAGAGCACGAACTCGACCTTGCCGCCGAACAGCTGCGCCGACTTGTAGCAGGACTTCCACGGCGTGATGTGGTCGTTGGTGCCGGCCAGGGAGAAGATGTCGGCGGTGACCTGCTTGAGGTCGATGGGCGTGCCGCACACTTCCAGTGCGTTGGGGCGGATCAGTGGGTTGTTCTTGAACATTTCGATGAGGTCGCCGTGGAACGCTGCCGGTAGCCGCGTGGTGTCGTTGTTCCAGAACAGGATGTCGAACACGGGTGGCTCGTTGCCCAACAGGTAGTTGTTGACCCAGTAGTTCCAGATCAAGTCGTTGGGGCGCATCCAGGCGAACACCTTGGCCATGTCGCGACCTTCGAGTACACCGGCCTGGTAGGAGTGGCGCTTGGCCGCTTCCAGGGTCTGCTCGTCGACGAACAACGCCACGTCGGTGTCCAGGGTGGTGTCGAGCACGCTGACCAGCAGGGTCAGGGCATTGACCTTTTTCTCGCCGAGGGCGGCGTAATGGCCCAGCAGCGCGGTGCAGGTGATGCCGCCCGAGCAGGCGCCGAGCATGTTCACGTCCTTGCTGCCGGTGATGGCCGTGACCACGTCCACCGCTTCCTTGAGCGCCTCGATGTAGGTCGACAGGCCCCACTCGCGCTGCTCCTTGGTGGGGTTGCGCCAACTGACGATGAAGGTCTGCACGTTGCCGCGCAGGCAGAAGCGCGCCAGGCTCTTGTCCGGGCTCAGGTCGAATACGTAGAACTTGTTGATCTGTGGCGGCACCACCAGCAGCGGTCGCTCGTGGACCTGCTCGGTGATGGGCCGGTACTGGATCAGCTCCAGCACGTCGTTGCGAAACACCACGGCACCTTCGGTCACGCCCAGGCTCTTGCCGACCTCGAACGCGCCCATGTTGACCTGGCTCGGCATCCCGCCGTTGTGCACCAGGTCCTTGGCCAGGTGGGAGAGGCCATCGAGCAGGCTCTTGCCGCCAGTTTCGAAGAAGCGCTTGACCGCCGCCGGGTTGGCCGCCGAGTTGGTCGGGGCCATGGCTTCGGTCATCAGATTGATCACGAAATGGCCACGGCTGATGTCCGCGGGCGAGAGGTTGCTGTCGTCGATCCAGGCGTGCAGCTCCTTGCGCCACGCCAGGTAGGTTTGCAGGTAGCGTTTGTAGAGGGGGTTCTGGCTCCACGCCGGGTCGGCGAAGCGACGGTCGTCGCCGGCCGGTTGCAGTTCGGATCTGCCGAACAGGACATTCTTGAGTTCGACGCCGAAATGGGCGACGTGCTTGACGCTGTGCAGCGGTTGCTTGATGGCCTGGGTCAGCACCATGCGGGCAGAGGCCAGCAGATCTTTTCTGCGCAAGCCGACGACGGGATTCAACCCCAGGGTATTTTCCGAGGCTTGATACTTCAGGTCATCGTTGTTCTTGTTGCTCATCTACGACGCTCCATTGTCCTTCAGACGAGTACCCGGATCGTGCCATGAAGCCACACAGCCAATACCAGGTACGCTGCTCGGGTGACCATTAATTCCGCATCGAGGGGCCAATGAGGAAGCGTGTGCCAGGAACTCGGCAGTTCCTCTGCAGGTAACTTGCCAGCTCCATTGGTTACCCGAGTTTAATTTTTTTCGCAAGCAGGCCAGTCATTGACGTTGCCGCGCGGGCATTCAAGCAGATGAGTCTAGAAAATTCGCCCTAAAGCGCCAGCCCTTGAATTAGAGCATCAGCTTGACGACGGACTCGTTCGGATCGCGGGTTTTTCCGGCGGCCTTGAGTTCGCCAAGATAATCGTTCCACAAGTCTTCCTGGCGCACCGCCAACTGGTAGAGATAGTCCCAGGTGAACAGCCCGCTGTCGTGGCCGTCGTCGAAGGTCAATTTCAGTGCGTACTGGCCGGCCGGTTCGACCTTGGTCAGGGCAACGTTGAGCTTGCCGTATTGCAGGATGGGTTTGCCATGGCCCTGGACCTCGGCCGAAGGCGAGTGCACCCGCAGGAATTCGGCGGGCAGGTGATACTCCTCGTCCGGCGCGTATTTGAGCGTCAGGGTCCTGGAGGCTTTGTGCAAGTTGATGGCGGTGGGGAGTTTGGTCATGGGGTCGTCAGTCTCTTGAAGCCTTGCATGCACGATATGTGGCGAGGGAGCTTGCTCCCGCTGGACGATGTAGGAGCTGGCGAAGCCTGCGATCTTTTGATCTTGATCTTCACGCCAGACTCAATTGGCGGTGGAAGGATCGCAGCCTCGTTGCACTCGACAGCTCCTACAGAGCCCAGCGGGAGCAAGCTCCCTCGCCACAGAAGCTCGCTCACATTGGGTGTGGCTTACAGGATATACCGCGACAGGTCTTCGTTCTGCGCCAGCTCACCCAGGTGGCTGTTGACGTACTCGGCGTCGATGAGGATCGGCGTTTCGTTGTGGGCGCTGGCCAGGTCGCCGGCGCTGAACGAGACTTCCTCGAGCAGGCGTTCGAGCAGCGTGTGCAGGCGACGGGCGCCGATGTTCTCGGTCTTCTCGTTGACCTGCCAAGCGATCTGGGCCAGGCGCTTGATGCCTTCTGGCGTGAACTCGATGCTCAGGCCTTCGGTCTTGAGCAGCGCGCAATACTGTTCGGTCAGGGACGCGTGGGGCTCGCTGAGGATGCGTTCGAAGTCTTCCGGCGTCAGTGCCTTGAGTTCGACACGGATCGGCAGGCGACCCTGCAACTCCGGCACCAGGTCGCTCGGCTTGCTCAGGTGGAACGCACCGGAGGCGATGAACAGGATGTGGTCGGTCTTGACCATGCCCAGCTTGGTGTTGACCGTGCAGCCTTCGATCAGCGGCAGCAGGTCGCGTTGCACACCTTCGCGGGACACATCGGCACCGCCGACATTGCCGCGCTTGGCGACCTTGTCGATTTCGTCGATGAACACGATGCCGTGTTGCTCGACCGCCTCCAGCGCCTTGGCCTTCAACTCTTCTTCGTTGACCAGGCGGCTGGCTTCTTCGTCGCGCACCAGTTTCAGCGCTTCCTTGACCTTGAGCTTGCGGTTTTTCTTCTTGCCCTTGCCCATGTTGGCGAACAGGCTCTGCAACTGGTTGGTCATCTCTTCCATGCCTGGCGGCGCGGAAATGTCGACACCGGCCATTTCGGCCACTTCGATCTCGATTTCCTTGTCGTCCAGCTGGCCTTCGCGCAGGCGCTTGCGGAACAGCTGGCGGGTGTTGGAATCCTGGGTCGCGGCGGCGTCGGCGTTGAAACCCATGCGCGCCGGTGGCAGCAGGGCGTCGAGGATGCGCTCTTCGGCGGCGTCTTCGGCGCGGTGGCGGACCTTGGTGATTTCCTGTTCGCGCAGCAACTTGATGGCGGCATCGGCCAGGTCACGAATGATCGACTCGACGTCGCGACCGACATAGCCGACTTCGGTGAACTTGGTGGCTTCGACCTTGATGAACGGCGCGTTGGCGAGTTTGGCCAGGCGACGGGCGATCTCGGTTTTACCGACGCCGGTCGGGCCGATCATCAGGATGTTCTTGGGGGTCACTTCGACGCGCAGTTCTTCGGGCAGTTGCATCCGGCGCCAGCGGTTACGCAGGGCGATGGCGACGGCGCGCTTGGCATCGTCCTGGCCGATGATATGGCGGTTGAGTTCGTGGACGATTTCGCGGGGAGTCATGGACATAATAATAGGTGGTCCTCAAGCAGGAACGGGCCGTGGCGTGGGTCGCCTGGACAGGCTTATTCCGCGAGGTCCTGCTCCTCAATGGTCTGGGTGTGGTTGGTGAAGACACAGATATCGCCGGCAATGCCCAAGGCAGTCTCGACGATCTCACGGGCCGACAGGTCGGTTTTTTTCAGCAGGGCGCTGGCCGCAGCCTGGGCATAGGCACCGCCGGAACCCATGGCGATCAGGCCGTCTTCGGGCTCAACGACGTCGCCGTTGCCGGTGATGATCAGGGACGCGTCCTTGTTGGCGACCGCGAGCATGGCTTCGAGGCGGCTCAGGGAGCGGTCGGTGCGCCATTCCTTGGCCAGTTCCACGGCGGCACGGACCAGGTGGCCCTGGTGTTTCTCAAGCTGGCCTTCGAAACGTTCGAACAAGGTGAAGGCGTCGGCAGTGGCCCCGGCAAAGCCGGCGATGACCTGGCCGTGATACAGGCGGCGGACTTTCTTCGCGTTGCCTTTCATCACGGTGTTGCCCAGTGAAACCTGGCCGTCGCCGCCCATGACGACTTTGCCATGACGGCGGACTGAAACGATGGTGGTCAAGGGAGAGTCTCCACGCAGCGGGGCGAAAATGCCCGGATGGAACTCATATGGGGGTGGCGTGGGGTTTTTCAACTGCGGGGGACGAGTGGTGCGAGTCACGTAGGAGCTGTCGAGCGCAGCGAGGCTGCGATCTTTCCCCAGCCAATTGAGTCCCAAGCGAAAGATCAAAAGATCAAAAGATCAAAAGATCAAAAGATCGCAGCCTCGCTGCGCTCGACAGCGCCTACAAACCCAGCGGCCACAAAAGCCTGTCCTCGGCGGAAATCAGCGGCTCTGGCGTTGTTGTAACAACAAATTGCTGAACCCGCTGCCGGCCAGCTGTTTCTGGGCCTTGGTCAGTTCCTCGCGGTTGCTGAACGGGCCGACCAGTACTCGGTACCAGGTTTCGTCCTTCACGGTGCCGGACTCCACCGACACGGATTGGCCCAGCAGAATGATCTGCGCCCGGACCTTGTCGGCGTCGGCTTCCTTGCGGAACGAACCGGCCTGCAGGAAGAACTTCGTCACCGGCGCGGCTTTCTGCACCGGCGGGGCCGGTGGCGGCGTGATGCCGGCCAGGGCTGCCTGGGCGCGAGCGGTATCGATCTTCGCCGCTTCGGCCGGGGTCACTGGCGTGGCGGGTACCTGCGGTACTTGCGGTGTCGGCAGGGTTTTCTCCGGCACGGCCTCGGGCGGCACGATGACTTCCGATTCCGGCAGCAAGGTGTAGAAGTCGTACTTCGGCTTCACCGGTTGCGTCGGGCTCGGCGGGGTCTTGTTGGCCTCGGCGATCCGCGTGGCTTTCTGCTGCTCTTGCCGCACGCGCTTGACGTCATCGCCCTGGCCCGGCTCCAGCTTCATCAGAAACACAATGAAAGCGCCGACGGTCAGGCCGATGGCCATCCACAACCAGCCCGGAATCGGTTTTTTGGCTGGAGGCTGGTAACGACTGGCGCCGCGTTTGGGTGCAGGTTTTTTCTTGGCGGCCAACTTACATGCGCTCCAGGGTTTCCAGGCCCAGCAGTTCCAGGCCTTGCTTGAGCGTACGCCCGGTCAGCGCGGCGAGGCGCAGGCGGCTCTGCATTTGCCCTGGGGTTTGCGCGCTGAGGATCGGGCAGTTCTCGTAGAAGCTGGAGAACAGGCCGGCGACATCGTACAGGTAGGCGCACAGCGTGTGCGGCGTGCCCTTGTCGGCGACGTTGTTCAGCACCTCGCCGAACTGCGCCAGCTTAGCCGCCAGCTCCTGTTCCTGAGGGGCCTCGAGCACAATCTGGCCGTCCACTTCGTTGAAGCTTTTGCCGAGCTTGCGGAACACTCCCGCCACGCGGGTGTAGGCGTACAGCAGGTACGGCGCGGTGTTGCCTTCGAAGTTGAGCATCAGGTCGAAGTTGAAGCTGTAGTCGCTGGTGCGGTGCTTGGACAGGTCGGCGTATTTCACCGCGTCGATGCCCACGACCTTGGCGATCTTGCGCAGTTCGTCCTCGGCCAGGTCCGGGTTCTTGCCCTTGACCAGGGTGTAGGCGCGGTCCTGGGCTTCGGTCAGCAGGTCGATCAGCTTCACCGTGCCGCCGTCGCGCGTCTTGAACGGGCGGCCGTCAGCGCCGTTCATGGTGCCGAAGCCCATGTGCTCCATGTCCATCGGATGGGTGACGAAACCGGCCAGGCGCGCGACTTCGAACACTTGCTGGAAGTGCAGGGCCTGGCGCTGGTCGACGAAGTACAGCACCCGATCGGCCTTGAGCACGCGGTTGCGGTAGCGCACGGCCGCCAGGTCGGTGGTGGCATAGAGGTAGCCCCCGTCGGCCTTGACGATGATCACCGGCAGCGGCTCGCCATCGGCGGTCTTGAACTGGTCGAGGAACACGCACTGGGCGCCGTTGCTTTCCACCAGCATGCCCTTGGCCTTGAGATCGTTGACCACGTTGATCAGGTCGTCGTTGTAGGCGCTTTCACCCATCACGTCGGCCATGGTCAATTTGACGTTCAGCAGCTCGTAGATTTTCTGGCAATGGGACAGGGAGATGTCCTTGAACTTGCTCCACAGCGCCAGGCACTCGGCATCGCCGGCCTGCAGCTTGACCACCAGGCCACGGGCGCGGTCGGCGAATTCGGGCGACTCGTCGAAGCGTTGCTTGGCGGCGCGGTAGAAGTTCTCCAGGTCCGACAGCTCATTGCTGGTGATGGGGTTTTCCTGCAGGTAGGCCATCAGCATGCCGAACTGGGTGCCCCAGTCGCCGACGTGGTTCTGGCGGATCACGGTGTCGCCGAGAAACTCCAGGACCCGGGCCACGCCATCGCCAATGATGGTCGAGCGCAGGTGGCCGACGTGCATTTCCTTGGCCAGGTTGGGGGCCGAGAGGTCGACCACGGTGCGCTGCACCGGGCCCGCCTTGCGTACGCCGAGGCGTTCGTCGGCCAGGGCTGCGTCGAGGCGTGAGGCCAGGGCCTGGGTGTTCTGGAAGAAGTTGATGAACCCCGGCCCGGCGATCTCGGCCTTGGTGACGTTCTCGTCGGCAGGCAGCGCGGCGATGATTTTTTCCGCCAGGTCGCGGGGTTTCATGCCGGCCGGTTTGGCGAGCATCATCGCGATGTTGCTGGCGAAGTCGCCGTGGGTCTTGTCGCGAGTGTTTTCGACCTGAATTGCCGGCGACAGGCCTTCTGGCAGCACACCTTCAGTGACGAGTTGGGCGATGGCTTGCTGGATGAGCTGGCGAATGGTGTCTTTCATGGTCTTCTCTTTCAACCGCAGGCGCGGCGGCGCTTCGATGCGCTGGTGGAAAAACTGAGCATTATCCGTGGCGAAGACGGGCTTGCCAACTGTAGCGGGTTGGTTGGGGATGTGTGGTGACTATTCTTGGTGGCCTGGATGTACACAATCCTCTGTGTGCGAGCTTGCTCGCGATGGCGGCGGGTCAGCTTGCATTGATGTTGAATGCCAGACCGCTATCGCGAGCAAGCTCGCTCCCACAGAGGCCAGGCTTGCAATCCATTCAATACAAATCCACCGGATCCACATCCAGCGACCAGCGCACCGCACGCCCGCTGGGCATCTGTTCCAGCACCAGCAGCCAGGCGTTCAGCAGTCGATGCAGCGGTGCCCGGGCATTGGCCTGTAATAAAAGCTGCGCGCGATAGCGCCCGGCCCGCCGTTCCATCGGCGCCGGCACCGGGCCCAAGAGTTCGATGCCGGTGAGGTTCTGCTGCGCCAGCAAGCGCTCTGCCTCGCTGCAGGCCTCATCGAGAAAGCCTTCGGCCTGCCCCGGCTTGTGGGCTTCGGCCCGCAACAGCGCCAGGTGGGCAAACGGCGGCAGGCCGGCGCTGCGGCGTTCGCTCAAGGCCTGTTCGGCGAAGGCGAAATAACCTTGCTCGGTCAGTTGGATCAGCAATGGATGATCGGCCAGGTGGGTCTGGATGATCACTTTGCCCGGCTCCTCGGCCCGCCCGGCCCGGCCTGCGACCTGGACGATCAACTGGGCCATGCGCTCGCTGGCGCGGAAGTCACCGGAAAACAGTCCGCCATCGGCGTCGAGGATCGACACCAGCGTAACCCGTGGGAAGTGATGCCCCTTGGCGAGCATCTGCGTGCCCACCAGGATGCACGGCTGGCCCTTCTGGATCGTGGCGAACAACTGGTTCATCGCATCCTTGCGCGAAGTGCTGTCGCGATCCACCCGCAAGACCGGGTAATCGGGAAACAGAATGCCCAGCCGTTCTTCGGCACGCTCGGTGCCGGCGCCGACCGGGCGCAAGTCCACTTTGCCGCACTGGGGGCAGTGCCTTGGCACGCGCTCGACGTGGCCGCAATGGTGGCAACGCAACTCGCCATGGCGTTGATGCACGGTCATCCGCGCGTCGCAGCGTTCGCAGCCGGACATCCAGCCGCAGTCGTGGCATAACAGGGTCGGGGCAAAACCGCGGCGATTGAGGAACACCAGGACCTGTTGCCCGGCGGCCAGGGTCTGGCCGATGGCTTGCTGCATCGGCCCGGAAATACCGCTGTCCAGCGGGCGACTTTTCACGTCCAGGCGCAGGAAGCGCGGTTGCTTGGCGCCGCCGGCCCGCTCATTGAGGCGTAGCAGGCCGTAGCGGCCGGTGTAGGCGTTGTGCAGGCTTTCCAGCGATGGCGTGGCCGAGCCGAGGACGATCGGGATGTTTTCCTGGCGGGCGCGCACCAGCGCCAGGTCGCGGGCGTGATAGCGCAGGCCTTCTTGCTGTTTATAAGAGCCGTCGTGTTCTTCGTCGATGATGATCAGGCCGGGGTTCTTCATCGGCGTGAACAGGGCCGAACGGGTGCCGATGATGATATCGGCCTCGCCGTCACGGGCGGCGAGCCAGGCCTCCAGGCGTTCGCGGTCGTTGACCGCCGAGTGCACCAGGGCGATCCGGGCGTTGAAGCGCTGTTCGAAGCGCGCCAGGGTTTGCGGGCCGAGGTTGATTTCCGGAATCAGCACCAGCGCCTGCTTGCCGGCCTCCAGGGCCTGGCGGATCAGTTGCAGGTAGACCTCAGTCTTGCCGCTGCCGGTGACACCTGCCAGCAGAAAGGCGTGATAACTGTCGAAACCTGCGCGAATCGCTTCGCAAGCGGCCTGCTGTTCGGCGTTGAGCGGCAGTTCCGGCTGGGCCAGCCAATGTTCATGGCGGGCGCCGGGGGCGTGCCTGCGCACTTCCACCTGGACCAGGTCCTTGGCCAGCAACAGGTCGAGGCTGTCCTTGCTGAGCATCAGTTTGCTCAGCAATTGATGAGCCACGCCGTGGGGGTGTTGGGCCAGGGTCGCCAAGGCCTCACGCTGGCGTGGCGCGCGGGCGATGCGTGGATCGTCCAGCGAGGCGCCGGGTGCCACCGACCAGAACCGCTCCTGGCGCGCCTCGGCCGGTTCGCCCTGGCGCAGCAGCACCGGCAGCGCCCAGCTCAGGGTGTCGCCGAGGCTGTGCTGATAATACTGGGACGTCCACAGGCACAACTTGAACAGCGCGGCGGGCAGCGGTGGCGTGGCATCGAGCAGAGCCAGGGCCGGTTTGAGCTTGTCGACCGGGACCTCGCTGTGGTCGGTGACCTCCACCAGGATGCCGATCATCTCCCGCCGGCCGAACGGCACCCGCAGGCGCATGCCCGGATGCAACTGGGCGCGCAGGACCCCGGCCGGGGCGCGATAGTCGAACAGGCGGCGCAGGGGCGAAGGCAGGGCGAGGCGCAGGATGGCGTCGGGCACGCGGGGCAATCTCAATAAACAGGCATTTGGTGAGGCTGGCGCTGAATGGGGGAGCGGGCTTGCTCGCGAAGGCGCAGTATCAGGCAGAAATGACGTGCCTGACACGCCGCCTTCGCGAGCAAGCCCGCTCCCACAGGGATCGCGCATGAGGCCGGGAGCCTAGCAGACGGTTGGTACAAGTCATAGCTTGCGTGATTGATGTTGTCTGGTAGAATCCGCGGCCTAATTACGTGCGGTATTCAACAATAGTGTTGGGTGGCGGCACGCTAGCCTGAGGAAAACAGCATGAAAACCGATATCCATCCGGAATACCCAGTAATTGCCGTAACCTGCAGCTGCGGCAACAAGTTCGAAACGCGTTCGACCTACGGCAAAGCCATGGCGATCGACGTTTGCAACGAATGCCACCCGTTCTACACCGGCAAGCAAAAGACTCTGGATACCGGCGGCCGTGTTCAGAAGTTCGCCGATCGTTTCGGTGCTTTCGGCAAAGTTACTCCAAAAGCCTGAGGCTGATCATTTTGGATGGTCGTCTCGACCGCTCCAGACTGATGAAAAAGGCGTCCCTTGTGGGCGCCTTTTTTGTGTCTGCGATTTGGCTGGCGGATGCCCAGGCCTTTTGCCCGGCGCCGGCGGGTCTTGTCCCGGTGACGGTACAGCGGGTGGTGGATGGCGATACGTTACGCCTGACGGATGGCCGCAGCGTGCGCATGATCGGCCTCAATAGCCCTGAGCTGGGGCGGCAAGGGCGTTCCGATGAACCCTTCGCTGTTGCGGCTCGCCGTCGGCTCCAGGCGCTGGTGGCTGACAGCGAGGGGCGCGTGGGATTGCTGCCTGGCAAGGAAGGCAAGGACCGCTACGGTCGAACCCTGGCCCATGTCTACAGTAGCCAGGGCGCGAATCTCGAAGCGCAATTGCTCGCCGAGGGTTTGGGTTTTCATGTGGCGGTGGCACCGAATGTCGACCTGGTGGCCTGCCAACGTGCTGCCGAACGTCAGGCGCGTGCAGCGGGGCTAGGGCTGTGGAAACGCTCGCCTGTGCTCAACACATGGCAAATCAAGGCATCGGGTTTCGCCGTGCTCAGCGGGCGCGTGAGTGAAGTCAGGCGTAATCGGGGCGGTATATGGCTCCAATTGCCGGATTCGGTTGTATTGCATGTTGCGCCCAATCTCGTGAGTCGTTTCGATAAGGCTTCGCTTGAGGGGTTCAAAGGTCGGCAGATTGAAGCCCGTGGCTGGCTGGTTGATCGTTCACGGCGTGGTGGGCTTAAGCAAGGCCAGGCGCGCTGGCTGCTGCCGTTGACGGATCCGGCCATGTTGGGCGCAACGCCTCGATAGAAAATTGTAGACATTTACTTGCTGGATTGTATGCATGTAGCCCTTGTGTTTCGCGGCTCTTGGCCCAAAGTCGTAGGGCAGGGCGCTTGACAGCAGTGACTGGTCAGTCTTGTGGGGACTTTGCGAGGCGCGTATCCTCGGCGGTCCGTCTGTCCAACACAGTAAAAAGCGGAATGCCCACATGTCTGATCTGAAAACTGCCGCTCTCGAATATCACGCTAATCCTCGTCCAGGGAAGCTGAGTGTCGAGCTCACCAAGGCCACCGCTACTGCTCGCGACTTGTCGCTGGCCTACAGCCCCGGCGTAGCCGAACCAGTCCGCGAAATCGCTCGCGACCCTGAACTGGCCTACAAATACACCGGTAAAGGCAACCTGGTTGCAGTCATTTCCGATGGCACCGCGATTCTCGGCCTGGGTAACCTCGGCCCATTGGCTTCCAAGCCAGTCATGGAAGGCAAGGGCGTGCTGTTCAAGCGCTTCGCCGGTATCGACGTATTCGACATCGAAGTCGATTCCGAGAGCCCGCAAGCCTTCATCGACACCGTCAAGCGCATCTCCATCACCTTCGGCGGCATCAACCTGGAAGACATCAAGGCACCTGAGTGCTTCGAGATCGAGCGCGCCCTGATCGAGCAGTGCGACATTCCGGTATTCCACGATGACCAGCACGGCACCGCGATCGTGACCGCGGCCGGCATGATCAACGCCCTGGAAATCGCCGGCAAGACCCTGCCGGAAGCCAAGATCGTCTGCCTGGGCGCCGGCGCTGCGGCCATCTCCTGCATGAAGTTGCTGGTGAGCATGGGCGCCAAGATCGAAAACATCTTCATGGTTGACCGTACCGGCGTGATCCACTCCGGCCGTGACGACCTGAACCAGTACAAGGCTGTGTTTGCCCACGCAACCGAGAAGCGCTCCCTGGCGGACGCGCTGGACGGTGCCGACGTGTTCGTGGGCCTGTCGGGTCCGAACCTGCTGAGCGCGGAAAACCTGCTGCGCATGGCGCCGAACCCAATCGTGTTCGCGTGCTCGAACCCGGACCCGGAAATCGCCCCGGAACTGGCTCACGCGACTCGTAACGACGTGATCATGGCCACCGGCCGTTCGGACTACCCGAACCAGGTCAACAACGTACTGGGCTTCCCGTTCATCTTCCGCGGTGCCCTGGATGTTCGCGCCAAGCGCATCAACGAAGAAATGAAAGTCGCGGCCGCCAACGCCCTGCGCGAACTGGCCAAGCTGCCGGTGCCTCAGGAAGTGTGCGACGCCTACGGCGGCATCAAGCTGGAATTCGGTCGTGAGTACATCATTCCGAAACCAATGGACGCCCGTCTGATCACCCTGATCTCCGACGCCGTGGCCAAGGCCGCGATCGAGACTGGTGTGGCCACCCTGCCGTATCCGAAGAACTACCCGCTCAAGAGCGTGGATGATGTGTTCAACGGCTAAGCCGTTGTAGCGCTTCAACAAAAAGCCCCGGCTCCTGTGAGCCGGGGCTTTTTTGTGCATGCCGATCTTGTGTGACCACCGCAAATCCCTGTGGGAGCCGAGCTTGCTCGCGATTGCGGTCTGGCATTCAACATGGATGCAAGCTGACCCGCCGCCATCGCGAGCAAGCTCGGCTCACAGGGGGGGTATTTTGAGGGGTTGAAAAAAGCCCCGCACTTCTTCCGAAGGCGGGGCTTTTGGATGGTGTCCGGTCAGAACAGGTCGATCGGCGCTGCTTCGTCCGCCGGCAGCGGGCTGCCCGGTGCGACGCCGTTGCCCAGTTCGTTGACCGACGGTGGCGTGTCTTCGCTCTTGAACAGTTCGAAGTACGCACCCGGAGTACTTGGTGTCGCAGCGCGGCCACTGACCGGGTCGACCCGCAGGCTGAGGATGCCTTCCGGTTCCGGCTGGGTGTGAGGTGGTTTGTCCTTGAGGGCGGCGCCCATGTAGCTCATCCAGATCGGCAGCGCCACGGTGCCGCCGAACTCGTGGCGACCCAGGCTTTCAGGCTGGTCGAAACCGGTCCAGACAGTGGTCACGTAATCGGCGTTGTAGCCGGAGAACCAAGCGTCCTTGGATTCGTTGGTGGTGCCGGTCTTGCCCGCCAGGTCGGTGCGACCCAGGGCCAGGGCGCGGCGGCCGGTGCCGAGCTTGATCACGTCTTGCAGCATGCTGTTGAGGATGTAGGTGGTGCGGCCATCGACAATGCGCTCGGCGATGGCGGGTGCCTGCGGCAGGCCCGGGGCCGTAGTGGCTTCACCCGCTGTCGCATTGACCGTGAACGACTCGGTGGCCGGTGCGGCGACGCCATCGCTGGCCTGCTCACCCGTGGGAACGCGTGGCGGGTTGGCGACGAACAGCGTCTCGCCGTTGCGGCTTTCAATCTTGTCTATGAGGTAGGGGGTGATCTTGTACCCGCCGTTGGCAAACGTACTCCAGCCCGTGGCGATTTCCATCGGCGTCAAGGTTGCGGTGCCCAGGGCCAGGGACAGGTTGCGCGGCAGGTCCTGCTTGTTGAAGCCGAACTTGGTGATGTAGTCGATGGTGCGGTCTACGCCCAGTGCCTGCAACAGGCGGATCGAGACCAGGTTGCGGGATTTGTACAGCGCCTCACGCAAGCGAATCGGGCCGAGGAACGTATTGGTGTCGTTCTTTGGTCGCCAGACTTTGTCCAGGTACTCATCGACGAACACGATCGGCGCGTCGTTCACCAGGCTGGCGGGGGTGTAGCCGTTATCCAGGGCAGCGCTGTAGACGAACGGCTTGAAGCTCGAGCCTGGCTGGCGCTTGGCCTGCAATGCCCGGTTGTAGTTGCTTTGCTCGAAGGCGAAGCCACCCACCAACGAACGGATGGCACCGTTCTGCGGGTCGAGGGACACCAGTGCGCCTTGGGCGGCCGGGATCTGGCTGAATTTGAGCGTGTTGTTCGCCTGGCGCTGGACGCGGATCAGGTCGCCGACCTGGGCGACGTCCGACGGTTGTCGTGGGTTGGCACCCATGCTGTTGGTATTGAGGAACGGACGGGCCCATTTCATGGTGTCCCAGGCCACGTGTTCCTCCTGTTCGCCGTTACGGGTCAGCACCTTGATGCCGTCCTTGTCCACCGACGTGACAATCGCCGGCTCCAGGCTGCTGATGGTGCGCTGCTTGGACAACTCCAGGGCCCAGGCTTCCCTGGTCTTGCCCGGCAGGCGCGATTCGGGGCCGCGGTAGCCGTGGCGCTGATCGTAGGTCATCAGGCCCTCGTGCAACGCGGTGGTGGCCATTTCCTGCAAGTTGCTCGGCACCGTGGTGATCACGCGGAAACCTTCGGTGTAAGCCTCGCTGCCATAGCGCCCGACCATCTCGGCACGGGCCATCTCGGCGATATACGGGGCATTCACTTCCGGGGTAGGTACGTGATAGCTGGCGTTCAGTGGCTCATTGATCGCGGCGGTGTAGTCGGCCTCGCTGATCTTGCCGAGCTTGTACATGCGCCCCAGGATCCAGTCGCGACGCTCCTTGCTGCGCGCCGGGTTGGCCAACGGGTTGAAGCGCGAGGGTGCCTTGGGCAGGCCGGCAATCATCGCCATCTGTGCCAGGCTCACATCGCGGATCGACTTGCCGTAATACACCTGCGCCGCCGCCTCGATGCCGTAGGCGCGGTTACCCAGGTAAATCTTGTTCACGTACAGCTCGAGGATTTCATCCTTGGTCAGCTGCCGCTCGATTTGCAGGGCCAGGAGAATCTCGGTGGTCTTGCGCGAGAAGCTGCGTTCGCTGGTCAGGAAGAAGTTCTTGGCCACCTGCATGGTGATGGTGCTGCCGCCGGACTGGATGTGTCCGCTCTTGATCAACTGGCTGGCGGCGCGCATCAGGCTGCCTGGATCGACGCCATAGTGGTTGGCGAAGTTATCGTCTTCAGCACTTAGTAACGCATTGATGAAATTGGGGGGAATGTCGGCGAAACGGATCGGTGTGCGGCGCATTTCGCCAAATTCGGCGATCAACTTGTCGTCGCTGCTGTACACCCTCAGGGGAATCTGCAACTGAATGCTTCTCAGCGCCTCCACGGACGGCAATCCCGGACTAAGGTAAAGAAAGGCACCGCTCAGGCCCAAAAGCAGTCCGCAGAAAACGGCGACGATGGACCATCCGAAAAATTTCAGCAGACGAATCAAGGCTTTTGGATATCCAGGCAAAGAATGAAAAGGCGCCAGGTGCAGGGATGGACCCGTGCTTGCAACAAAGCGAAAAAAAACGCTGGGCATTATAAGCATTTTTTTTCGTCGGGAATGCCATCCGGACGTCCGTCGGGCTGGAGTGATTGAACGCAATGCGTATTAGAGAGTCCGTAACTCACGGATAGTCATAGGGAATTGGTAGTGCTACGACTCTTCAATAAAAAAGCCCATGCGCTTCTGGGGATCGACATCAGTTCGACGTCGGTGAAGCTGCTGGAGTTGAGCCGCCAGGGCGAGCGATACCGCGTCGAGTCCTACGCGGTCGAACCGCTGCCAGTCAACGCCGTGGTCGAGAAGAACATCGCCGAGCTCGAAGGGGTGGGCCAGGCGTTGTCGCGGCTGTTGGCCAAGGCCAAGACGCCCTTGCGTAGCGTGGCGGTGGCCGTGGCGGGTTCGGCGGTGATCACCAAGACCATCGAGATGGACGCCGGTCTGTCCGACGATGACATGGAAAACCAGCTCAAGATCGAGGCCGATCAGTACATCCCTTATCCCCTGGATGAGGTGGCCATCGATTTCGAAGTGGTGGGTGTTTCGCCGCGCAGTACCGAGCGCGTCGAAGTGCTGCTGGCGGCGTGCCGCAAGGAAAACGTCGAGGTCCGCGAGGCCGCGTTGGCGCTCGCCGGGCTGACGGCGCGGGTGGTCGATGTGGAGGCTTATGCGTTGGAGCGGGCTTTTGGCATGCTCGCCACGCAACTGGCCGCGTCCCAGGAGCGGCTGACCGTGGCGGTTGTCGACATCGGCGCCACCATGACCACCCTCAGCGTGCTGCACAACGGACGCATCATCTATACCCGCGAACAATTGTTCGGTGGCCGCCAGCTGACCGAGGAAATCCAGCGCCGCTATGGCCTGACTCCCGAGCAGGCCGGCCTGGCAAAGAAGCAGGGTGGCCTGCCGGACGATTATCTCAGCGAAGTGCTGCAACCTTTTCGTGAGGCCCTGGTACAGCAGGTCTCGCGGTCCCTGCAGTTCTTCTTCGCCTCGGGCCAGTACAGTGCGGTGGACCACATTCTGCTGGCCGGGGGCACGGCTTCGGTCGCCGGCCTGGATCGGCTGATCGAGCAGCGCTTGGGCACGCCGACCCAGGTGGCCAACCCGTTTACCAACATGGCCCTGAGCAGCAAGGTCAATGCCGGCGCCCTGGCTGGTGATGCGCCCGCACTGATGATTGCCTGTGGGCTGGCCCTCAGGAGTTTCGACTGATGGCACGGATCAATCTGCTTCCGTGGCGCGAAGAGTTGCGCGAAGAGCGGCGCAAACGCTTTTTGCTGGCCCTGGTGGGGGCGCTGGTCGGTGCGGTCGGCGTGGTCCTGGTTGCGATCCGGTACATCGACAACGCCATCGACCACCAGGTCGCTCGCAATAGCCATCTCTCCGAGCAGATCGCCGTACTGGACGAGCGCATCAAGCAGATCAGCGAATTGAAGGCTCGTCGCCAGCAGTTGCTGGAGCGCATGCGCATCATCCAGGATCTGCAAGGGAACCGGCCGGTGAGCGGGCGCATCTTCGACCAGTTGGTGCGGACCTTGCCGGATGGGGTGTATTTCACTGAAGTGAAGATGGAAGACCGGACGCTCTCGATCAAGGGGGCCGCGCAATCGAACAACCGGGTCTCGGACCTGATGCGCAACCTGGACTCGTCGGACCTGTTCGACACGCCCAGCCTGACGGAGGTCAAGGCCACCACCGCCGGGCAGCTCGACCAGGCCAACGTTTTCCAACTGACGGTTCGCCAGACCCGCCCTGCCGATGCGGAGGACGCCCAATGAAACCTGGGGAGTGGTTCGACGCGCTGCGCAAGATCGACCTCAGTGACCTGGACACCAACAACATCGGTTCCTGGCCGGCACCCATCAAATGGCTGGCCGGTATCCTGCTGGTGGTCCTGGTGCTGGGGCTGGGCTATAACTTTGCCTTGAGTGACCTGGAGAACCAGTTGCAGCAGGTGCGCGAAGAAGAAAACACCCTCAAGGCGCAATTCGCGGGCAAGGCCCACATGGCCGCGAACCTGGAGCGCTACACCGAGCAGATGAAGCAGATGGAAACATCCTTTGGTGTGCTGTTGCGGCAATTGCCCAGCGATACCGAAGTGCCGGGCCTGCTGGAGGACATTACCCGCACTGGCCTGGGCAGCGGCCTGGAGTTCGAGGAAATCAAGCTGCTGCCGGAGGTCACCCAACCGTTCTACATCGAGTTGCCGATCCAGATCACCGTGACCGGCGGCTATCACGACCTGGCGACATTCGTCAGTGGGGTGGCCGGGCTGCCCCGGATTGTCACGCTGCACGATTTCGAGATTGCACCGACGGAACCCGAGGCAGGCGCGAAGCTGCGCATGAGCATCCAGGCCAAGACCTACCGATACAACGAGCAGGAGGCGCAACCATGAGGTCGGTGTGTCGCATCTGTCTGCTGGCAGGCCTGGTCGCGCTGGCGGGGTGCAACAACGACGACGGTTTCAGCGACCTGGACGCCTACATGAACGAAGTGCGCCTGCGGCCACCCGGCAAGATCGAGCCGACGCCGACGTTCAGGCCCCACGAGACCTTTACCTACAGTGCCGCCAACCTGCGCAGCCCGTTTTCCCGGCAGATCCGCGTGGACCAGGCCGACCGGCAGCGGGGTTCACGCAACGTCCGGCCCGACCCGAACCGGGTCAAGCAGTACCTGGAAGGCTTCAACATCGAGCAGTTTGAAATGGTCGGTACGATCTCCAACGCCGGTGGTTCCTTCGCGCTTCTGCGAGGCGCGGGCGGGGTGCATCGGCTCAAGGTCGGTGACTATCTGGGGCGCAACGACGGGCGGATCGTCAACATCAGTGCCACCCAGGTCGATGTGATCGAGCTCGTTCCCGATGGCGAGGGTGCCTGGCTGGAGCGACCAAAGACCATTCCTTTGAAAGAGCACTCATTAGTGGAACTCGAACAATGAACAGGATTTTTCCAGCCCTCGGTATTTCGCTATGGATAGCGCTGTTGTCGCCGATGGTTCATGGGGCCAGCCTGAAGACGCTGGATGTGGCGGCGTTGCCGGGGGACCGTGTCGAGTTGAAGCTGACCTTCGATGGGCCGCCGCCGACGCCCCGGGGCTACACCACCGAACAACCGGCGCGGATTGCACTGGATCTGCCGGGCGTGACCAATCAACTGGCCAGCAAGCGCCACGACCTGGGCGGGGGCAATGCACGTAGCGCTACCGTGGTCGAGGCTGGGGATCGCACCCGGTTGATCATCGGTCTTACCCAGCTGGCGCCGTATGACACCCGGGTCGAAGGTAACAACCTGTTCGTGGTGGTTGGCAAGGGCGCCACCTCGACGGGCACTGCACCGAAGAGCGCGGCCCAAGCCTCGCGCCCGGCGGTTGCCAGCGCTGCGCCTGCGAGGGCCAGTGCGCCGGTGGGCAAGGCGATCCGTGGAGTGGACTTCCAGCGCGGGACCCAGGGCGAAGGTAACGTGGTGATCGATCTGTCTGACCCGTCCATCACCCCGGACATCCAGGAGCGCGAAGGCAAGATCATCCTCAATTTCGCCAGGACCCAATTGCCCGAGCCACTGCGGGTGCGCCTGGACGTCAAGGACTTCGCCACCCCGGTGCAATTCGTCAATGCCAGTGCCGGCAGTGAGCGGGCGACCATCAGCATCGAACCCAGCGGCACCTTCGACTACTCGACCTACCAGACCGACAATAAGCTCACCGTCAGCGTCCGGCCCATGACCGTCGACGACCTGCAAAAACGCAACGCCGACCGCGCGGCCTACACTGGCGAGAAGCTCTCGCTCAACTTCCAGGACATCGAGGTGCGGTCGGTCCTGCAACTGATTGCCGATTTTACCAACCTCAACCTCGTGGCCAGCGACACAGTGCAAGGAGGCATCACCCTGCGGTTGCAGAATGTGCCCTGGGACCAGGCGCTCGACCTGGTGCTCAAGACCAAGGGGTTGGACAAGCGCAAGGTCGGCAACGTGCTGTTGGTGGCGCCGGCCGATGAAATTGCCGCCCGTGAGCGTCAGGAACTGGAGTCGCAGAAGCAGATCGCCGACCTGGCACCGCTGCGGCGTGAACTGTTGCAGGTCAACTATGCGAAGGCGGCGGACATCGCCAAGTTGTTCCAATCGGTGACCAGTGCCGAGGCGAAAGCCGATGAGCGCGGCACGATCACGGTCGATGAGCGCACCAACAACATCATTGCCTACCAGACCCAGGACCGCCTCGACGAACTGCGCCGGATCGTGGCGCAGCTGGATATTCCAGTGCGCCAGGTGATGATCGAGGCGCGGATTGTCGAGGCCAACGTCGACTACGACAAAAGCCTGGGCGTACGCTGGGGCGGTTCGGTTCAAAACAAGGGCAACTGGAGCTCCTCGGGGGTCACCACGGGCGACTCCACCACTATCGGCACGCCGGGCAGCACCAGCACCAACCAGCCGTTCGTCGACCTGGGCGCCTCGGGCAACACCTCGGGCATCGGCATCGCCTTCATCACCGACAACGTATTGCTGGACCTTGAGCTGACGGCCATGGAGAAAACCGGTAATGGGGAGATTGTCTCCCAGCCCAAGGTGGTGACATCCGACAAGGAGACCGCAAAGATCCTCAAGGGCACGGAAATTCCTTATCAGGAAGCCAGCTCCAGCGGCGCTACGTCGGTATCGTTCAAGGAGGCTTCGCTATCGCTGGAGGTGACCCCGCAGATCACCCCAGACAACCGGATCATCATGGAGGTCAAGGTCACCAAGGATGAGCCGGACTACCTGAACAAGGTGAATGATGTGCCGCCGATCAAGAAAAACGAGGTCAATGCCAAGGTCCTGGTCAATGATGGCGAGACCATTGTGATTGGCGGGGTTTTCTCAAATACTCAGAGCAAGGTTGTAGATAAGGTGCCATTTCTTGGCGATGTGCCGTATCTTGGCCGCCTTTTCCGGCGTGATGTGGTTTCGGATAGCAAATCCGAGCTGCTGGTGTTCCTCACTCCGCGTATCATGAATAACCAGGCGATTGCTGTGAGTCGTTGATTCTGTGCGAAATTTGATTCTTGTTGGGCCGATGGGCGCTGGAAAAAGCACCATCGGCCGTTTGCTGGCCAAAGAGCTGCGCCTGCCATTCAAAGATTCCGACAAGGAAATTGAATTGCGCACGGGCGCCAATATCCCATGGATTTTCGACAAGGAAGGCGAACCGGGCTTTCGTGACCGTGAGCAGGCGATGATCGCCGAGCTGTGCGCGTTCGATGGCGTGGTGCTCGCCACCGGTGGCGGCGCGGTGATGCGCGAAGCCAATCGTCGGGCGCTGCATGCCGGCGGACGAGTGGTCTATCTGCATGCTTCTGTCGAGCAGCAGGTCGGTCGCACCGCCCGGGATCGCAACCGGCCGCTGTTGCGCACCGCCGACCCGGCCAAGACCCTGCGCGACCTCCTGGAGCTGCGTGACCCGCTGTATCGGGAAATCGCCGACCTGGTGGTGGAAACCGATGAGCGGCCGCCGCGGATGGTGGTGCTGGACATTCTCGATCGCCTTCAGCAACTGCCTCCCCGTTAATGCGCATGGCGAAATGCGCTATCCTCGACGTCCCGTCATGGCCCGCCTGGGGCGTGGCGGATGGCCATTAACTGGCCCCAGAACAAGCACCGTGGACTTTCGTTAATTGCAGGCAGGACGCCTGATTCCATCTTCACTGTGGGGACACATGCAGACACTTAAGGTCGACCTGGGCGAGCGCAGCTACCCGATTCATATTGGCGAAGGCTTGCTGGACCAGCCCGAACTGCTGGCGCCGCATATCGCCGGACGGCAGGTGGCGATCATTTCCAATGAGACCGTCGCGCCCCTGTATCTGGAACGTCTGACCCGCAGCCTGTCGGCCTTCTCGGTCATTTCCGTGGTGTTGCCCGACGGCGAAGCCTTCAAGAACTGGGAAACCCTGCAACTTATCTTCGACGGCCTGCTGACCGCGCGCCATGATCGCCGCACCACGGTGGTTGCCCTGGGTGGCGGTGTGATCGGCGACATGGCCGGTTTTGCAGCCGCCTGCTATCAGCGCGGCGTCGATTTCATCCAGATTCCTACCACGCTGCTGTCCCAGGTCGACTCATCGGTGGGCGGCAAGACCGGGATCAACCATCCGCTGGGCAAGAACATGGTCGGTGCTTTCTATCAGCCCAACGTGGTGCTGATCGACACCGCCACCCTCAATACCTTGCCGGCCCGCGAACTGTCTGCGGGGCTGGCGGAAGTCATCAAGTACGGGCTGATCTGCGACGAACCGTTCCTGGGCTGGCTCGAAGAGAATGTCGACCGTCTGCGTGCGCTGGATCAAGTGGCGCTGACCTACGCTATCGAACGTTCCTGCGCCGCCAAGGCTGCCGTGGTGGGTGCCGATGAGCGTGAGTCGGGAGTGCGCGCCACCCTCAACCTGGGTCACACCTTTGGCCATGCCATCGAAACCCACATGGGCTATGGTGTCTGGCTGCACGGTGAAGCGGTTGCGGCCGGTACGGTCATGGCCCTGGAGATGTCTTCGCGCCTGGGCTGGATCAGCGAACAGGAGCGTGATCGCGGTATTCGTCTGTTCCAGCGCGCCGGGCTGCCGGTGGTTCCGCCCGAGGAAATGAGCGAGGCGGATTTTCTTGAACACATGGCAATCGACAAAAAAGTGATCGACGGTCGTCTGCGTCTGGTGCTGCTGCGCCACATGGGCGAAGCGGTGGTGACCGACGATTATCCGAAAGAAGTTCTACAGGCCACGCTGGGAGCGGACTACCGCGCCCTGGCTCAGCTTAAAGGTTAATAAGATCCGATGACTAGTTTGCATGCCGACGAGGCTTTCCTCGGCCATTTCCAATTGAGTCATGACCCTTTTGCCCCACGGGTCCCGGGCTTCAAATTCTTCCCTGCCCAGCGCAAGCCGGTGCTGGGCCAGTTGCATCACCTGGCGCGCTACAGCCAGTTGCTGCTGGTGGTCACCGGTCCCCAGGGCAGCGGCAAGACCTTGCTGCGCCAGGCCCTGGTGGCCAGCACCAACAAACAGTCCGTGCAAAGCGTGGTGGTGTCGGCCCGTGGCGCTGGCGATGCAGGCGGTGTATTGCGTCAGGTGGCCCAGGCGCTGAACGTCGCGCAGGCTGAGATCGGTGCAATTCTCGATCAGATCGTGCAGCTCGCGCTGACCGGGCAGGAAGTCTATCTGTTGGTGGACGATGCCGAGCAACTCGACGAGTCGGCCCTCGAGGCCCTGCTGGCCCTGGCGGCCGGTGCGCCGGAGGGTCGCCCTCATGTGTTCCTGTTCGGCGAGTCGTCGCTGATCGCCGACCTGGACCAATTGAACCTTGATCAAGAGCGCTTCCACGTCATCGAGCTGGCGCCCTATACCGAGGAAGAGACGCGTGAATACCTGGCCCAGCGTCTTGAGGGGGCGGGCCGGGGTATCGAACTTTTCACCGCCGATCAGATCTCTGAGATTCACGAAAGCTCCGACGGATGGCCTGGCAACATCAACCAGGTCGCCCGCGATGCTCTGATCGAAGTCATGATTGCCAGCCGCTCAGCGGTGAAGCGTCCAAGTATGGGGTTCAACATGCCGAAGAAACACGTATTGGCAATTTCCGCCGTCGTCGTGGTCGCGGTTGCCGCCGCCTGGCTGATGCCGGGTCGCACCAAGGCACCCACCACGGGTGCCCCTGCCAACGAACAAGCGCAACTGCCCCTCGGTCAAGGGACCTCGCAACCCAGCGGTAGTGCGCCGGCAGTGGAATTCGCCGGCAACACCCAGCCGATGCCGTTGCCGCTGGTCGGCCAGTCGCAGCCGGTCATGCGCAGCCCGCTGGCTGAAGCAGCCGGTGGCATCAACGAGGGCGACGACGGCGCAGCGCCACCGATCGACGACAGCAGCGACACGCCGCCGACCGTGACCACCACCGCACCGCCTGAGGGCGTGCCGGCAGGTCCTGCCCCGACGCCTGCCCCGGCCGCCAAGCCGACCCCGGCGCCCACCCAGGTCGCCACTGCCAAGCCTGCCCCGGCGCCAGCGCCAGCCGCCAAGCCTGCCCCTGCTCCTGCCAAGGCCTCGGGCGGTAGCTGGTACGCCGGCCAGGCACCGAGCAACTACGTGGTGCAGATCCTCGGCACCAGTTCCGAGGCCTCGGCACAGAACTTCGTCAAGGAGCAGGGCGGCGAGTACCGCTATTTCAAGAAATTGCTCAACGGCAAGCCGTTGTATGTCGTCACCTACGGCAGCTTTGCCAATCGTGATGCCGCCGTTTCCGCCATCAAGGCCTTGCCAGCGAAGGTTCAGGCTGGTAAACCTTGGCCTCGCACTGTCGCCAGCGTCCAACAGGAACTGGCAGCAACTCGCTGAAGATTCGGCGGCCTTACCCAGGCCGCCTCTCCCGGCAACCTCAAAAATTCCGCAGGGGCGGGCGACCTTTCAGGCCGCGCGCCTTGTGGTGTCTGCGTCACAGTAGTGTTTGAGTCGTAGCGGTCGAACCCAAAAAAGTTTTGACTAGCACAGCGTATAGCTTTAAACCTTTCACAAATGCGACATGGATTTGCGACAGTTCGTCGTCAAATTTGTGAGCCTCTGTGTCGGTGTGTACAATGACCTCCCTTTTGCCCCCGCAAAGCTGGCGTACGTTCGGCGCGGAACGCAACTGGTTGAATTGAAAAGAAATTTGCCTCGATAAGAGGCAGCCTGGTGAGAAAGTGTCTATGAAAGCAGGTCTGTACCAACCAGATGAATTCAAGGATAACTGTGGTTTCGGCCTGATAGCCCACATGCAGGGCGAGCCGAGCCATACCCTTTTGCAAACGGCCATTGAGGCCCTGACCTGCATGACCCACCGCGGTGGGATCAACGCCGACGGCAAGACCGGTGACGGTTGTGGCTTGCTGATTCAAAAGCCTGACGAGTTCCTGCGTGCCATTGCCCAGGAAACGTTTGGCGTGACCCTGCCCAAGCAGTACGCCGTGGGCATGGTGTTCTTCAACCAGGATCCGGTAAAGGCCCAAGCGGCTCGCGAAAACATGAATCGCGAGATCCTGGCCGCCGGCCTGCAACTGGTGGGCTGGCGCAAAGTGCCGATCGACACCAGTGTCCTCGGCCGCCTGGCGCTTGAGCGCCTGCCGCAGATCGAACAGGTGTTCATCGCCGGCGACGGCCTGAGCGACCAGGACATGTCGATCAAGCTGTTCAGCTCCCGTCGTCGCTCGTCCGTGGCCAATGCCGCCGACACCGATCACTACATCTGCAGCTTTTCCCACAAGACCATCATCTACAAAGGCCTGATGATGCCGGCGGACCTCACCGCCTTCTATCCGGACCTGAGCGACGAGCGCCTTAAAACCGCAATCTGCGTGTTCCACCAGCGCTTCTCCACCAACACCCTGCCGAAATGGCCGCTGGCCCAGCCATTCCGCTTCCTCGCCCACAACGGCGAGATCAACACCATCACTGGCAACCGCAACTGGGCCGTGGCCCGTCGCACCAAGTTCGCCAACGACCTGATGCCCGACCTCGAAGAACTCGGCCCGCTGGTCAACCGCGTGGGTTCCGACTCCTCGAGCATGGACAACATGCTGGAACTGATGGTGACCGGTGGTATCGACCTGTTCCGCGGCGTGCGCATGCTGGTGCCGCCGGCGTGGCAGAACGTCGAGACCATGGACCCGGACCTGCGCGCCTTCTACGAATACAACTCCATGCACATGGAACCGTGGGACGGCCCGGCCGGTATCGTCATGACTGACGGCCGCTACGCGGTGTGCCTGCTGGACCGTAACGGCCTGCGTCCGGCGCGCTGGGTCACCACCACCAACGGGTTCATCACCCTGGCGTCGGAAATCGGCGTCTGGAACTACCAGCCCGAAGACGTCATCGCCAAGGGCCGCGTAGGTCCGGGCCAGATCTTTGCCGTGGACACCGAGACCGGCCAGATCCTCGACACCGACGCCATCGACAACCGCCTCAAGTCCCGTCATCCGTACAAGCAATGGCTGCGCAAGAATGCCTTGCGCATCCAGGCGACCATGGAAGACAACGACCACGGCTCGGCGTTCTACGACGTCGACCAGCTCAAGCAGTACATGAAGATGTACCAGGTGACGTTCGAAGAGCGTGACCAGGTGCTGCGTCCGCTGGGCGAGCAGGGCTACGAAGCGGTCGGTTCCATGGGTGACGACACGCCGATGGCCGTGCTGTCGCAGCGCGTGCGCACGCCGTACGACTATTTCCGCCAGCAGTTCGCCCAGGTGACCAACCCACCGATCGACCCGCTGCGCGAAGCGATCGTGATGTCCCTGGAAATCTGCCTCGGTGCCGAGCGCAACATTTTCCAGGAGTCGCCGGAACACGCCTCGCGGGTGATCCTCAGCTCGCCGGTCATTTCCCCGGCCAAGTGGCGCTCGTTGACCAACCTCGACCGCCCGGGTTTCGCGCGCCAGGTCATCGACCTGAACTACGACGAAAGCGTCGGCCTGGAAGCGGCCATCCGCAACGTTGCCGATCAGGCTGAAGAAGCCGCGCGCGCCGGTCGTACCCAGATCGTGCTGAGCGACCGTCATATCGCGCCGGGCAAGCTGCCGATCCACGCCTCATTGGCCACCGGCGCGGTGCACCATCGCCTGACCGAAAAAGGCCTGCGCTGCGACTCCAACATCCTGGTAGAGACCGCCACCGCCCGCGATCCGCATCACTTCGCGGTGCTGATCGGTTTCGGTGCCTCGGCGGTGTATCCGTTCCTGGCCTATGAAGTGCTGGGCGACCTGATCCGTACCGGTGAAGTGCTGGGCGACCTCTATGAGGTGTTCAAGAACTACCGCAAGGGCATCACCAAGGGCCTGCTCAAGATCCTGTCGAAGATGGGCATCTCGACCATCGCCTCGTACCGTGGCGCGCAACTGTTCGAGGCCATCGGCCTGTCCGAAGAAGTCTGCGAGCTGAGCTTCCGTGGCGTGCCGAGTCGCATCAAAGGTGCGCGTTTCGTCGACATCGAAGCCGAGCAGAAGGCCCTGGCCGCCGAAGCCTGGAGCCCGCGCAAGCCGATCCAGCAAGGCGGCCTGTTGAAGTTCGTCCATGGTGGCGAATACCACGCCTACAACCCGGACGTGGTCAGCACCTTGCAAGCGGCCGTGCAACAGGGCGACTACAGCAAGTTCAAGGAATACACCTCGCTGGTGGACAACCGTCCGGTGTCGATGATTCGCGACCTGCTCAAGGTCAAGACCCTCGACACGCCGTTGGACATCAGTGAAATAGAGCCGCTGGAATCGGTGCTCAAGCGCTTCGATTCGGCCGGTATTTCCCTGGGCGCCTTGTCCCCGGAAGCCCACGAAGCCCTGGCCGAAGCCATGAACCGCCTCGGTGCGCGTTCCAACTCCGGCGAGGGCGGCGAAGACCCGGCGCGCTACGGCACCATCAAGAGCTCGAAAATCAAGCAGGTGGCCACCGGCCGCTTCGGTGTGACGCCGGAATACCTGGTCAACGCTGAAGTGCTGCAGATCAAGGTTGCCCAGGGCGCCAAGCCCGGCGAAGGCGGCCAGTTGCCCGGCGGCAAGGTCAATGGGCTGATCGCCAAGCTGCGCTATGCGGTCCCTGGCGTGACCCTGATCTCGCCGCCACCGCACCACGACATCTACTCGATCGAAGACTTGTCGCAACTGATCTTCGACCTCAAGCAGGTGAACCCCAAGGCGCTGGTCTCGGTGAAACTGGTAGCGGAAGCGGGCGTTGGCACCATCGCGGCCGGCGTGGCCAAGGCCTATGCCGACCTGATCACCATCTCCGGCTACGACGGCGGCACCGGCGCATCGCCGCTGACCTCGATCAAGTACGCTGGCGCGCCGTGGGAACTGGGCTTGGCTGAAACTCACCAGACCCTGCGCGGCAACGATTTGCGCGGCAAGGTCCGGGTGCAGACCGACGGCGGCCTGAAAACTGGCCTGGACGTGATCAAGGCCGCCATCCTCGGCGCCGAGAGCTTCGGCTTCGGCACCGCGCCGATGATCGCCCTGGGCTGCAAATACCTGCGTATCTGCCACCTGAACAACTGCGCCACCGGCGTGGCGACCCAGAACGACAAGCTGCGCAAGGACCACTACATCGGTACCGTCGACATGGTGGTGAACTTCTTCACCTACGTGGCCGAAGAGACCCGTGAGTGGCTGGCGAAGCTGGGCGTACGCTCGCTTGAAGAGCTGATCGGGCGTACCGATCTGCTGGAAGTGATCGAAGGCCAGACCGCCAAGCAGCATCACCTGGACCTGACCCCGTTGCTGGGCAGCGATCTCATCCCGGCAGACAAGCCTCAGTTCTGCCAGGTCGACCGCAATCCGCCGTTCGACAAGGGTGAGCTGGCCGAGAAGATGGTCGACATGGCCGCTGCGGCGATCAACGACCTGAGCGGTGCCGAGTTCGACCTGGACATCTGCAACTGCGACCGTTCCATCGGCGCACGGATCTCCGGCGAAATCGCGCGCAAGCACGGCAACCAGGGCATGGCCAAGGCGCCGGTCACCTTCCGCTTCAAGGGTACCGCGGGCCAGAGCTTCGGCGTCTGGAACGCCGGTGGCCTGAACATGTACCTGGAAGGCGATGCCAACGACTACGTGGGCAAGGGCATGACCGGCGGCAAGCTGGTCATCGTTGCGCCCAAGGGCAGCGTCTACAAGTCCCAGGACAGTGCCATCATCGGCAACACCTGCCTCTACGGCGCAACGGGCGGCAAGCTGTTCGCCGCCGGCACCGCGGGCGAGCGTTTTGCCGTGCGTAACTCCGGGGCCCACACTGTGGTGGAAGGCACCGGTGATCACTGCTGCGAGTACATGACCGGTGGTTTTGTCTGCGTGCTGGGCAAGACCGGTTATAACTTCGGCTCTGGCATGACTGGCGGTTTCGCCTACGTGCTCGACCAGGACAACACCTTCGTTGACCGGGTCAACCACGAACTGGTGGAAATCCAGCGGATCAGTGGCGAGGCGATGGAAGCCTATCGCAGCCACCTGCAAAACGTGCTGAACGAGTACGTCGCGGAAACCGACAGCGAGTGGGGTCGTGAACTCGCCGAGAACCTCGATGACTACTTGCGCCGTTTCTGGCTGGTCAAGCCCAAGGCTGCCAACCTGAAATCGTTGCTTTCCAGCACTCGTGCCAACCCGCAGTGATATGCGCCTGAAGAGTTTGATGAGGTTTTAACAATGGCTGAACGTCTGAATAACGACTTCCAGTTCATCGATGTCGGGCGCAAGGATCCGAAGAAGAAACTGTTGCGTCAACGCAAGAAAGAGTTCGTGGAAATCTACGAGCCTTTCAAACCCCAGCAGTCGGCCGACCAGGCCCACCGCTGCCTGGGCTGCGGTAACCCGTACTGCGAATGGAAGTGCCCGGTGCACAACTTCATTCCCAACTGGTTGAAACTGGTGGCCGAGGGCAACATCCTCCAGGCCGCCGAGCTGTCCCACCAGACCAACACCCTGCCGGAAGTCTGCGGCCGGGTGTGCCCGCAGGATCGCCTGTGCGAAGGTGCGTGCACCCTCAACGACGGTTTTGGCGCGGTGACCATCGGTTCGGTGGAGAAGTACATCACCGACACCGCGTTCGCCATGGGCTGGCGTCCGGACATGTCCAAGGTCAAGCCGACCGGCAAGCGCGTGGCGATCATCGGTGCGGGCCCGGCGGGCCTGGGCTGTGCCGATGTGCTGGTGCGTGGTGGCGTGACCCCGGTGGTGTTCGACAAGAACCCGGAAATCGGCGGTCTGCTGACCTTCGGTATCCCCGAGTTCAAGCTGGAAAAGACCGTGCTGAGCAATCGTCGCGAAGTCTTCACCGGCATGGGCATCGAGTTCCGCCTGAACACCGAGGTGGGCAAGGACGTGACCATGGAGCAACTGCTCGAAGAATACGATGCGGTATTCATGGGCATGGGCACCTACACCTACATGAAGGGCGGCTTTGCCGGTGAGGACCTGCCAGGCGTCTACGACGCACTCGACTTCCTGATCGCCAACGTCAACCGCAACCTGGGCTTTGAAAAGTCGCCGGAAGATTTCGTCGACATGAAGGGCAAGAAGGTCGTGGTGCTCGGCGGTGGCGATACGGCGATGGACTGCAACCGCACCTCGATTCGCCAGGGCGCCAAGTCGGTGACCTGTGCCTACCGTCGTGACGAAGCCAACATGCCCGGCTCGCGCAAAGAGGTGAAGAACGCCAAGGAAGAAGGCGTGAAGTTCCTCTATAACCGCCAGCCGATCGCCATTGTCGGTGAAGACAAGGTCGAAGGCGTGAAGGTGGTCGAGACCCGTCTCGGCGAACCGGACGCCCGTGGCCGTCGCAGCCCCGAGCCGATCCCAGGTTCCGAAGAGATCATCCCGGCCGACGCCGTGGTCATCGCCTTCGGCTTCCGCCCAAGCCCGGCGCCGTGGTTCGAGCAGTTCAGCATCCAGACCGACAGCCAGGGCCGCGTCGTGGCCCCGGAACAAGGTCAGTACAAGCACCAGACCAGCAACCCGAAGATCTTCGCTGGTGGCGACATGGTCCGGGGTTCCGACCTGGTGGTGACGGCGATCTTCGAAGGCCGCAATGCGGCGGAAGGGATCCTCGATTACCTGCAAGTCTGACCGAACGACACAAAACCCTGTGGGAGCAAAGCTTGCTCGCGATCCAGGCGCCTCGGTACCCAAGAGACCGAGGTGTTTTCATCGCGGGCAAGCCTTGCTCCCACAAAAAACTGTTCCCACAGGTGTGTTGTGCTGTTGCGAAAGTTGTGTTGCACCGCGACAAATTGCCCCGATAGATAAAAGGCACGGCTCTTGCCGTGCCTTTTGCCTCGCGCTCTGAGAAAATGCCCGCACTTTTTTTCCGGATGCCGACATGACTGCCCTGAAGAACGACCGTTTCCTTCGCGCCCTGCTCAAGCAACCCGTAGACGTCACCCCGGTGTGGATGATGCGCCAGGCGGGTCGCTACCTGCCGGAGTACCGCGCCAGCCGCGCCAAGGCCGGTGACTTCATGAGCCTGTGCATGAACCCCCAGTTCGCCTGCGAAGTGACGATGCAGCCGCTGGATCGGTATCCGCAGTTGGACGCGGCGATCCTGTTCTCCGACATCCTCACCATCCCCGATGCCATGGGCCAGGGCCTGTATTTCGAGACCGGCGAAGGCCCGCGCTTCAAAAAAGTCATCAGCACCCTGGCCGACATCGAGGCCTTGCCGATTCCCGATCCGCAGAAAGACCTGGGCTATGTCATGGACGCGGTCAGCACCATTCGCCGTGAACTCAACGGTCGCGTACCGCTGATCGGTTTCTCCGGCAGCCCATGGACCCTGGCCACCTACATGGTCGAAGGCGGCTCGTCGAAGGACTTCCGCAAGACCAAGGCAATGCTCTACGACAACCCGCAGGCCATGCACTTGTTGCTGGACAAGTTGGCCCAGTCGGTGACGTCCTACCTCAACGGCCAGATCCTGGCCGGTGCGCAAGCGGTGCAGATCTTCGATACCTGGGGCGGCAACCTGTCGGCGGCGGCGTACCAGGAATTCTCCCTGGCCTACATGCGCAAGATTGTCAGCGGCCTGATCCGCGAGCACGAAGGTCGCAAAGTCCCGGTGATCCTGTTCACCAAGAACGGCGGCCTGTGGCTGGAAAGCATCGCCGATGCTGGCGCCGACGCCCTGGGCCTGGATTGGACCTGCGACATTGGCAATGCGCGCGAGCGCGTCGGTCACAAGGTCGCGCTGCAAGGCAACATGGACCCGACTGTGCTCTACGCCAAGCCTGAAGCCATCCGCGCTGAAGTCGGGCGCATCCTGGCCAGCTACGGCAGTGGCAGCGGCCATGTGTTCAACCTCGGCCATGGCATCACCCCGGAAGTCGACCCGGAACATGCCGGCGCCTTCCTGCGGGCGGTGCATGAGTTGTCGGCGCAATATCACCTCTGATTGCGGCCCTTGTCACCCAGCCTGTCCGGACCTGTGCCGGACAGGCTTTTTAATGTCCTTTTTTTGATAGATATTGCGTGAAATTAGTCGGTTGTTTTATTCGGTGTTTCTGTTTTTTTGTGCTGTGTTTGATAGCTAGTTCTATTTGTAAGGGTTTTCTCTATTTATGTAAGAAGAATAGAATCAGAGATCCTTCCTTCTATGTTGAGAGACTTATCCTACATAGGGGTAGTCCAACTTTCTGGCATTTGCCGTCGAAGAGCAACTGAGTGAAAACCTGGAGGCGCTGCACATCAGCATCGGCCCGCGCGACCGTCAGCACCGTTATCCGCTGATGGTGACGCAGCGAGACCGTTTCCAGGCGTTGCTGGCGTTACTCACCACGCAGGGCATCGATGTGCGTGCGGTGCATGTCGATGCCGACCTGCTTGCCGGCGACCAGGCAATTGGCGTGCGCTGGTTTGGGCTTTGTAGGAGCTGCCGAAGGCTGCGATCTCTTGATCTTTCGCTTGCGACTCAATTGTCCGTGACAAGATCGCAGCCTCGTTGCACTCGGCAGCTCCTACACCAGGTTTGGACAGGGACCGCGTGTGGCTTAAACCTGAACATTCCCCGGCAACAACGGCAATTTGGCCAACTTCACCGCCACCCACAACGCGACCACCAGCAAACCACCGATGAACAAGCCGACACCGTTCCACCCGCCCAGGTGCCAGGCCACGCCGCCCGCCGTGCCCGCAACGCTGGAGCCGGCGTAATAACTGAACAAATAAAGTGACGAAGCCTGACCCTTGGCCTTGAGGGCGCGGCGGCCGATCCAGCTACTGGCAACCGAGTGGGCGCCGAAGAAGCCGAAGGTGAACACCAGCATCCCCAGGACCACCAGCCACAGCGGGGTGGCCATGGTCAGCACGAGGCCGGCCAGCATCAGCGCGATGGTTGCCCAGAGCATTTTGCGCCGGCCGAGTTTGTCCGCCAATGCGCCGACTTTGGCCGAGCTGTAGATGCCCGACAGGTACACCACCGACAGCAACCCGACAAAGGCCTGGTCCAAATGATAAGGCTCGGCCAGCAGGCGGTAGCCAATGTAGTTGAACAGCGTCACGAACGCGCCCATCAACACGAAGGCTTCAAGAAACAGCAGCGGCAAGCCGGCGTCGCGAAAGTGCATGGTGAAACCGTCCAGCAGACTGCGCGGGTGCAGCGAACGGGGACGGAAATTGCGTGACTCAGGCAGGATTCTCCAGAACACCGCTGCTGCGATCAGCGCCAGGCCGCCAATCACCAGCATCGCGGTGTGCCAGCTGACGAAGTCGATCAAGACCCCGGCAATCAGGCGTCCGGACATGCCGCCGATGGCGTTGCCGGCGATGTACAGCCCCATCGCCAGGCCGATGTGCCTGGGATGGATTTCTTCGCTCAAATACGTCATCGCGACCGCTGCCAACCCGCTCAACGACAACCCCACCAAGGCGCGCAGCAGCAATACACCCTGCCAGGTCGGCATCATGGCGCTGGCAATCGTACACACTGAGGCGGCGAACAGCGCCGCGACCATCACCGGCTTGCGCCCGATGCGGTCGGAAATCGGACCGGTGATCAACAGGCCGATCGCGAGCAGGCCGGTCGCCACCGACAGAATCAGGCTGCTCTGCGCTGCATTGATGGAAAACTCCCGGGACAACAGCGGCATCATCGGTTGCACGCAATACAGCAGGGCAAAGGTCGCAAAGCCACCACAGAACAGCGCCAGCACCGTGCGCATGAACATCGGCGTGCCTTTCTCGATGTAGATGTCCTTGAGTTCGGCGACGGCATCATCCTGCGTACGCAGTGGGATTTCATGGGCCAGTGGAGCGACAGCAATTTTCACGGTGGACCTCGCAAGGGCACGATCAGGCAGGCAATGAAAAAAGCATATAGCCGGCTAATGATTCTATCCAATATATTGTTCGACCTGTTTAAGACGTTTTGCGACCTATTGGATTGCCCCATGGAATTGCGTCACCTGCGTTACTTCATCGCCGTTGCCGAAGAACTGCATTTCGGCCGTGCCGCGTTGGCCCTGGGCATCTCCCAGCCGCCCTTGAGCCAGCAGATCCAGGCGCTGGAGCAGGAGATTGGCGCGCGGCTGTTCGAGCGTACTAATCGTCGGGTCGAATTGAGCGAGGCCGGACGGTTGTTCCTTGAAGAAGCGCGGCGGGTATTGGTTCAGGTCGACAAAGCCGCCGACGTCGCCCGCCGCGCCCAACTGGGGGAATTGGGCGAGCTGAAAATCGGCTTCACCTCCTCGGCACCGTTCAATTCCACCATCCCCCAGGCGATTTTTTCATTCCGGCAACGCTTCCCGGCGGTGCACCTGAACCTGCGGGAAATGAGCAGTACCCAAGTGGCCGACGCACTGCTGGACGAAGTGATCGAGGTGGGCATCATGCGCCCATTGCCGCTGCCCGACACCCTGACGGAAATCGAGCTCAGCCGCGAACCGCTGGTAGCCGTGCTCAGTGCCAAGCATCCCTTGGCCCAGGGCAATGAAGACGGCCTGTTCCTCTCGGCCTTGGCCCAGGAGCCGTTCGTGTTCTTCCCCCGCAGCTACGGCAGCGGCCTCTACGCCCAACTCCTGAACCTGGCCCGCGACGCCGGTTTCAGCCCGCATTTCGCCCAGGAAGCCGGCGAAGCCATGACCATCATCGGCCTGGTCGCGGCGGGGCTGGGGGTCTCGGTATTGCCGGCGTCTTACCAGCGCATGCGTATCGATGGGGTTGTCTACCGCCCGCTGCTCGATCCGGCGGCGGTGTCGGCGGTGTGGCTGGTACAGCGCAAGGATCAGCGTTCGCCGATGGCGGCAGCGTTCGTGGCGTTGTTGACTGGCAATACCGAGTAGCGGTTAAGCGAAAAACGCCTGTGTTCGCGAGCAAGCCCCACCCTTGACCGTGGGTGGTCGCAGCACCTTCACTCTGCGCAAAACGCCTGTGGAGCGGGCTCAATCCCCCCAAACGGTCGCAGGTTTGTTGGCGTGGTAGTCAAAGAAGCCCTGGAGTGTCCAGGTATCGCGCTGGCGTTCGAACGCGGCGCGCCACGCGCCCCTGCCACCCCCTGGCGCCAGCCTGGCCATGTCGTACCAGTAATACCGGTTGATTTTCTTTGTGGTCACCCTGCCGGCACGAATGTCATCCATGATTTCAAGCACTTTCGTTCTGGCAGCTTCGGGAAAGTTGTCATAAGCCATTTGTGACTCAGCCAGTGGGCTCGTATTGACCGTGAACTTGTCCGGCGCTGACAAGAGAACCGTTGGCGCTGGGGACTCAGCTGGAGGTTGTGTGCCTGTCACTTTATTTGTGCGGGCCTGGGTCATCACCTCGATGTCGAACGCGTCATAGCTTAATAGTTTTCCGGTGAACCTCGTGATGTCTTCCTCGGTAACAAGCATCGTCTTCTGCTGTGATCTACCTCGGTTGACAATGACGTAGGGAAGACTGTTCTGCCGGATCTCGGTCAGGAGTCCTGGCATGTTTCTGCGGCGCATTTCCACGCGGAAGATACTGATGAATTTCGTTTTGTACTCTTCGCGATGTTCGGGAGAGGCAATATATTTCCACTTGGCAGTCTCTATATCAGGTCCATCTCCCGGGAATAGCGGTTGTAGCTCGTCCAGGATTTGCTTTTTTGTCGTTTTCAATACGTCTTCGTGGGCATCTGAGATTTTACGCACGGCTTCTCTCAGTTTTCCTTTCTCAGGGGTGATTGCCAGGAATGTTGCACCCGTTACGTTGTCCTCCAACGAGGAGACCACCGTCTTGAATTTGCCTTTGCGATCAATCAGCCTGCCTCCCAGTCGTTCAATCTTATTGAAGATGAGTATTTGTTGGGCGGCCGTCAGGGTGAAGCCATCGGGCCTCGCTTCGATGTAGTTAGCTGCCGAGTCGACGTGCATCCACATATTGATTTTATGTAAGAGCTTCTCGTGTGCGGTTATGCGTGTTTGATAGACCTGGCTTAGTTGCGAGCGATAAGTATCCAAGTCTCGTATGCCCACCTCTTGCATGCTTTCCTGGAGTATTCGTACAACCAGCTCTTCAGGCATGGAGTTAACGACACGTTTTACTGTGTTGGCCAGTTCGACAGGGGGGCTGAATTCAGTTATCAAAGCGCCCTCCACTAATATGTTGTATTTCTTCTGTTCCGGGGTTTCCCGGTAGCGACTGATCAGACTCTGTACAGCACCGCCACCAAGTAGCCGCAAGGGCGCCTCGATCTGCCATCGGCCGTTTTTCCAGGTGACCGGGCGTTGGTTCGTACGGTTGTTGGGGGCATAGATAATCCGCTCGCCTTCCTGCATGGCTGACTTGAAGTACTTGCTGCCTATTTTCAGATAACCCTGCCCGTTCGTGTCCTGGTAGCGATTACGGCCCTCTGCCACCAACCCTTTGCCGTCAAACCCCTTGAGATGAAAGGGTTCCAGCTCCGGATCCGGCATTCTGGGCAGAGACGAGAGCATCGGGCATGCCTGGCGTCGGATACGGCTTGCGCGAGCCATGATCACGTCCTGTCCGGCTTCGACCAAGACCTCACCCATCCCACTGATGAAATCACTTGTCCACTGGCTGAAGCTGCCGCCCTCGTTGTCTATCGCCGACACTGCGGCGCCCCCGGCCATGGTCGGCAGAATCGCCAGCCCGAATAGGCTGCCCAGCCGACCGCCAGCCACCATCGACATCGCGCCTGTCAACAGCATGACACCGTTGCGGCGTCCTTCCCGCGCCGCCGTGCTGTCACGCTGCGCGTTGCTCACTGTCAGCGTTTGCGCCGTATTTATTGCATGGGTGATTTGCGTCTCATGCAGTGCTTCGAACAGATTCCCTCCTACGATGGGCGAAGAAATTTTCGCTGTAAAATCCGCTTGAGCCCTGGCCCTCGCCCAGGTGAAAGTGGATTGCGTGACCTTCTTGATCTTTTCATCAAGGGTCAGGTTTTCCGGGGTCGGCACCATGCTGGCGAGTTGCGCGGTCTGCTCCAGCAGCGGCAGTTGCGCGATGAGCCAGCGGGTCATCTGCGGCGTAGCGGTGAGTGCCTGCGCCAGGGCGGCTTCCAATGTCCGGCCGCTGGCAGCGTCCACGTCCCTGAACGCTTTGCCATCCGGCGCGTCCGGCGTATACAACGTCAGCGACGGACGGCTCGCCACGCTCCTGACTCCAAATGCCACGATCGACTTCAAAACGCTGTCGCCCCATTGCAACTGGCGGACCACCACCTCGTGCCCGTTGACCTTGGCGCGCCGATCCGGCGTGGGACTGTCCAGCGCTGCCAGCACCAGGTTCAGTCCGGTATTGTCCTTGTCATGCCTCAAGTCCCCCGAGATGTGAGCCGCCCAGACCTGTGCCCGCATCTGCTTCGCTTTCAGGGCCAGCCATTGCGATTTCCGCTCCCGGGCAGCGAGTTGCAGTTCGGCCGGAAGCCGGCGACCGAGGTCTGCCCGTTCAATGACCTCGACAATCTGCGCAAAGCTCAGTGGCCCGACGACGGTCGGGTGGGCTGCGTTACGTTCGTCGTGGGTCAGGTTGGACATGGCCCATTGCGTCATGGAGCGCTGGTCATCAACGATCCCTCTCACGCGGTCTTGCGAGAGTCCGGAGCCAAACGGCGATGTGCCCGTCGGCGCACGCGGGTCGACAAGTTCTCTTCTGAAACTCAACGAGACGCTGTCAGGGTCAACCGGTGGGTATTTTTCTGCGATATAGCGGGCAAGCAGCGTGCGGCTCCGTTCTTCGAGCGCCTCTGGAGTGGCCAACATCACCGGGTCCGGGGGAGGCGGCGTGTCCACCATGCTCTGGTGCAGCGCCTGGATAGCCTTCCACCAGGCGAGGCGGTCAGCACCAGTGATGTGTGGCGAATCGTGAAGCCATTCGTCCAGTCTTTTCAGGTTCAGTCGCAGTTCACGCTCGTCCATGACGCCCGCCAGGTCCAGCGTATTGCCTATGTCGGCCGCGGCATCCATCCGTCTTACCCAGGCCGCGATGCCCTCTCCTTCGACGGGACCATTCAAAAACGTATTGCTGATGGCTGTTTTTTGCGTCGAGCGCAAATCGTCGACCAGATGAACCAGAAAGTTCTTGGCCAGTGGTACGGTGTCCAGCTCACTCCCAGCCTCATCGTCGTTCTTCAAACTGGACGTCAGTAGCGCCTGACTGGCGAACACTTCCAACGGATGACCTGGACGGTACAAGACGAACCCCGTCGAATGACTGGCATCGTCGGGCCGTGTCAGCACGACGGCACCCCGTACCGGCAGGCTGAACTCCCAAGGCTGGAGGCTCAGGCTCAAGCTGAAGACGCCGGATGTTGCGCGAGCGCCCCCAAGGCCCGAGGCTGCAGCCACATGGCGCGTCACCGCGTTGTGGGTGGCCCGGTCCAACGTCGTATCCCGAAGATGAAGATCCGCTTGCGCCTTAAGTTGCGTACCGAGTTCTTCGGCCAACCAGTCGGCGACACTGCGGCCCGGGGTGAAGTCGGCCGGTGTCGTCCAGAACTCGTCCAGTTTCTGTGTCAGCAGCTGTTCATAGGATGCTTGCGTGGTGTTCAGCAGCCGCTTGATTTGCTCCTTCGCTTCACGGCTGTTCAGCGCGGCGGGCGTTTGTGTGGAGGAGCCGTTATTGACGACAACTTCGAGATAGTCCATCTCGGAGAAAAACGCCTGGATGTCCATCTGACCGGCGACGGCACGCCAGAACAGCGTCTCGAGGTACGACATGGACGCCACTGTCCGCCTGGACGTCGGCCCATCGGGCACGCGCTCCGAGAGCGGGATCGGCTCCTCTTGCAGCGTGCGTACAGATAAATCTTCGACCATCAGGTCGCTTGCCGATACCGGGAAGTTGTCGTTGAACCACTGCTTCAGGTGCTGCCTTGTGATCGTTGAAGGCGTTGGAACGGCGCCATTCAAGCGGAGCATGTGTTGCTGCGAAGTCATCAGCAGACTGATGTCGGCCTGTGGCGAGTCGAGAGGCGGTGTGGGGGAAGTGTCTTCCTGCATGTTCTCATCCTGAGAGTTTTCGGAAGAGCAACTTATTGGGGGCGGGCGACGATAGGGTGGTAGATGGATACCGCACATAAGCAAGGGAGGCGGTGTACGACGTCCGGTGTTGACCCATGGTCAGGGGCCGTTGGATTGTAGGAAAACGCGCATTTCGAGTTGCGACACTTCCTATTCGTACCAGATACCACATCGCTGGGATTGCGGCTCGCCTGCGCTGCAACGTCTTATTCATCATTCCGAATCGTCCGGCTCAGTGCTCCTCCCCAGCGGCAAGGGACGCAGCCTGAAGCCCATGAATAAGGCCCCTGGAAATGCACTCATCTTTGGATGCCCGCTACACCAACGAAATCTCCCGTGAAGCGCTCCGTCATTTGGATGACTTGTACCTGGAGCAACGCCACCTGGAGGGTTACGGCGAAGAAGTCGCGGCATTCGTTAATCGACAAAAAGCATTCGTCGAAGCTCATCCGCCCATCGCTATTTATCGAGTGGCCACCGAAGGCAGCCAGACGCGTAACGGCGGAACGATCCAACAGGTGTCATCTTCGTTGACGTTCACCTTGGACAATGGCTGGAAAGTACGCGCCGCGCAGAAAGGCGACCAGGTGGTGTATGCCGATGGCAGCACGGCACGGATCATCACCGGCGCCGGGGAAAACAATAGCAACATCGCACTGGTTGGCAGTCGCTTGAGCAATGGCGACGAAATCATCAATACGCTTCAGAAACGTTTCTTGATCATCGTGCGTGAAGGTGTGCCGATGGCGGAGGATTTCTTGCCTGCGCTTAGGCTGGCGCAGGTTCATTGTTTGCACTCGAATGCGATGAAGGAGGACATCCAATGAGTGAGGGTTACTTCAAACCTGTGGGAGCTTGCTCGCGATGACGGTGGCACAGCCGACATCACTGGCACTGACTCTCCGCTATCGAATCCTGTAGGCGTTGCCGAAGGCTCGGGCCGCGTTCGGACGATCTTTTGATCTTTTGATCTTTTGATCTTTTGATCTTTTGATCTTTTGATCTTTCGCTTGAGACTCGGGTGTCTGGGGGAAGATCGCAGCCTCGTTGCACTCGACAGCTCCTACACAGCTCCTACGCAGCGCCTACACAGCTCCTACATTCCGGAGGGGCTTCAAAAGGTGTTATTGCACCTTCGCCAAATCCCCTTTCAACGCAACCCCCGCCATGATCGCGCCGGTGCTGATGGCTTCGGCCACGGCTTTGTCGAATGGCAGGAGCAGCGCGGTATCACGGGCCTGGCTGAGGCTTGGCAGGGTGCTGAGCAACAGGGCGGCGGTCACGGCGATTTTCTTCAACGACATCAAGGTCTCCTTGACGAGGAGTAACAGGGTTTTGAATCCGATTCAGTGCCAGCGGCGGAAAATCAGCGAGGTGTTGACCCCACCAAAGGCGAAGTTGTTGTTCATCACATATTCGTGGCTCATCGACCGTAACTCGTTACGCAGGTAATCGAGCTTGCCACATTGGGGATCAACCTCATCGAGGTTGAAGGTGTGCACGTAGAGGTCGCGGTTCATCATTTCGATGCTGAACCAGGACTCCAGCGCCCCGCAGGCACCCAGGGTGTGACCGAGGAAGCTTTTCTGCGAGCTGATGGGCATGTGTTCCCCAAACAGGCTGCTGGTGGCCAGGGTTTCGGCAATGTCGCCCTGTTCGGTGGCGGTGCCGTGGCCGTTGACGTAGCCGATGGCCGAAGGTTCGAGGCCGGCATCTTCCAGGGCCAGTTCCATGGCCCGGCGCATGGTGAGGAGTTCGGGGCGGGTGGCGTGCTGGCCGTCGGCATTGCTGCCAAAGCCGACGATCTCGGCATGGATCCGCGCGCCGCGCGCCAACGCATGTTCCAGTTCTTCGAGTACCAAGATGCCGGCGCCTTCGCCGATCACCAGGCCATCGCGGTCCTTGTCGTAGGGACGCGGGCTGGTTTGCGGCGCATCGTTTTTCAGGCTGGTGGCGTAGAGCGCATCGAACACCATCGCTTCGGTCGGGCACAGCTCTTCGGCGCCACCGGCGAGCATCAGCGGCAGGCGTCCGAACTTGATGGCCTCGTAGGCATAGCCGATGCCATGGCTGCCGCTGGTGCAGGCGCTGGAGGTGGGAATCAGGCGCCCGGTCAGCCCGAAGAAGATGCTGATGTTGGCCGCCGTGGTGTGGGGCATCATCCGCACATAGGAGTTGGCGTTCAGCCCTTCGGCCACGCTGTTGAGCAGCATGTTGCCGAACGCCTTGATCTCGTCGGTGCTGCCGGTGGACGAACCGCAGGACACGCCCATGCGCCCGTCCTTGATCGACGCGTCGCCCAGCAGGCCGGCGTCGGCCAGGGCCTGTTCCGCCGACGCGACCGCCAGGCGCGAAACCCGGCCCATGCTGCGCAGTTGCTTGCGGGTCCAGTGGGCCGGGACCTGGAAGTCGTCGATGGGGCCGGCCAGGCGGGTGTTCAGTTCGGTGAAACGGTCCCACTCATCCATGCGCCGGATGCCGCTGCGGTTGGCGGCGAAGTTGGCGGCGATGGTCTCCCAGTCGCTGCCTATGGAGGTGATGCCGGCCATGCCGGTGACGACGACGCGCTTCATCAGCACAAGCCTCCGTTGACGGCCAGGACCTGCCGGGTGATGTAGCTGGCTTCGGCGGACATCAGGAAATTCACCGCGCCGGCCACTTCTTCCGGGGTGCCCATGCGCTGGGCGGGGATCATTTTCATCAGTTCTTCCACGGGTACGTTTTCATTGAGCATGGCGGTGTCGATCAGGCCTGGCGCGACGCAGTTGACGGTGATCTTGCGCTTGCCCAGCTCGATTGCCAACGCCTTGGCCGCGCCGATCAAACCGGCCTTCGAGGCGCTGTAGTTGACCTGGCCGCGATTGCCGATCAGGCCGGAAACCGAGGTGATACAGACGATCCGCCCGGCGGCGCGACGACGGATCATCGGCATCATCACCGGATGCAGCACGTTATAGAACCCGTCGAGGTTGGTGCGCATCACCACATCCCAGTCGTCTTCGCTCAGGGCCGGGAAGGCACCATCGCGGGTCAGGCCGGCGTTGAGCACCACGCCGTAATAGGCACCGTGGGTTTCGACATCGGCTTCGAGAATGGCCTTGCACGCGGCACGGTCGGCCACGTCGAATTGCAGCACTCGGGCATTGCGGCCCAGGGCCTGGATTTGCGCCTGGACCGTCTCGGCCTCGGCGCGGCCGCTGCGGCAGTGCAGCACGATGTCGTGCCCGGCCTGGGCCAGGCGCAGGGCGATGGCGCGGCCGATACCACGGCTGGAGCCGGTGACCAGTACGGATTCAGTCATGACGGGTTTCCTGTTGCGGACGGTTCATGAAGGTAATGGGCGGCCTGGGGCGGACGGAATACGTTGAGCCGGGCCGTGGCATGGATGCCGGGGCCGCGGATGTGGCATTCGAACACGCCCATGCCGTTGTCGTCTTCCAGGGAGCGCACACCGTGGATGGTCAGTTCGACGCCCGCGGGAAAACACTCGACGTTGCATTCGAACTTGCGAGTGCCGAGCAAAAAGCCCAGCGCCACGGCATCACCCCGTTGGCGTGCATGGCAACCGGCAAACGCCGCGACGCTTTGGGCCATCAGCTCGATGCCGACCCAGGCCGGCAGCGCGCCGTCGTCGCGGCTGAACAAGCCGCCGGGCTTGACGGTGGCGTGGGTATGGATCTGTTCGTCATCGAACGACAGGATCCGGTCGATGAGGATCATGTCGCCGGCATGGGGCAGCAGTTCGGCGAGCGGCCAGTCAATCATGGGGCGTCTCCGATAATCAGGCTGACGTTGTTGCCGCCGAATGCAAATGAATTGCTCATCAGGCGGCGTGGGGTGGCCGGGTTCAGGCGGGTGCCGGCGGTGACCCAGTCCAGTGCCGGCAGGGCCGGATCGGCCTGGCCGTCCCAGGCATGCGGCGGCAAGGCCAGGGCGGTGTTTTCGGTGCTCAGGGCCAGCCAGCAGAATGCTGCTTCCAATGCCCCTGCCGCGCCGAGGGTATGGCCGGTCATGGGCTTGGTGGACGAGCAGGGCACGCCCGCCGGAAACAGCCCGGCCACTGCCTGGCTTTCCATGGCGTCATTGTGTTGCGTGGCGGTGCCGTGCAGGTTCAGGTAGTCGATCTGGCTGGCCTCGAGGCCGGCGCAGCGCAGGGCTTTTTCCATGGCCTGGCGGGCGCCGCGACCGCTGGGTTCAGGTGCGGAAATATGGTGGGCATCGGAACTGGCGCCGTCGCCGAGCAAGGCAATCGGTGTGCCTTCGCCTGGCGTCTTGCTCATGAGAAACAGCACCGCTGCTTCGCCAATGTTGATGCCGCTGCGGTTCACCGAAAACGGATTGCAGCGTTCGTTCGACACCGCTTCCAGTGCGGAAAAACCGTTGAGGGTCAGTTTGCACAGGCTGTCCACGCCACCGCACAGCACGGCATCGCACAGGCCCAGGTCCAGCAGGCGCCGGGCGCTCATCAAGGCGCGGGCGCTGGAGGTGCAGGCCGTGGAAATCACGTACGACGGGCCGCTCAGGCCGAGCCATTCGGAAAGAAAATTGGCCGGCGCACTGAGTTCCTGTTGCTGGTAGTCGTAGCCATCGGGGAAGCGCTGCTCGCGCAGGTAATGGGCAATGCCCTGGCTGGCTTCATCGATCCCCGAAGTGCTGGTGCCCAACACGATGCCGATGCGGGCGCGACCGTAGGCCTCGATGGCCTGGTCGATCTCGGCGCGAATCTGCAACCCGGCTTCCAGCAGCAGTTGATTGTTACGGCTGCGGTGCGCCAACAGGGTTGGGGGAATGGGGGCGAGTTCACCCGGCACTGCGGCAACCGGCAATGCACGTTCGGCCACCCAGCCGTCCTTGATACGCACGCCCGAGCAGTCGCCGGCAAACAGGTTGCGTGCCACCTCATGTTTGTTGCGGCCGAGGGCGCAAATCACCCCGAGGGCATTCAAATAGGCGGTCATGGGGCGTTCTCGGTCAACGGTGTGATGCGGTAGCGTGGGCCTTGGAGCAGGCTCATTTCAAAATCCAGCGGCTGCGTGTAGCGCACCTGCCAGCGACTATCGAGCGTCCGTTGCGACGCCTGTTGCCGGGCGGCCGGGTAGTTGTCGGACAGTTCGGTTTCAGGAGTCAGGGCGAACAACAGCGCCGCGAACAACTCCCGGGCCTCGGCATTGGGCGGCAGCAGACCGTCAGCCTGCCACCGGCCAGCGACCAGGCGCTGGCGGGCCACGGGAATGCCCAGCGGGTCCATCATCGACCAGCGAAGGCCTGCGTCTTCGCGCTGGATCACCAGCAGCCAGTCCTGGCGTTGGCCGGCCATTGTCCGCTCGATGTGCAGTTGCATCGGCAAGGCCAGGGTTGGCGTGCGCTCGGGCAGCGGCGCATGGCTGGCGCAGGCGCTGAGCAGCAACAGGCAGCCGAGAAGCAGGGCACGAATCATCCGGGGGCCCCTTCGATGGGCTTGCGAGCCACTACATTGACCAGGGTTTCCTCTCGCTCGCCGAACGGTTTGGCACGGCGCAGGCCAAAACGCTCCAACAAGCCGAAGTCCTTGGCGCGGCTCCACCACAGATACGGATAGGACACATTGCGGGCTTCGAATTGCAAGCCTTGGCTGCGGATCATCTCCAGGTACTGGGTGGCACTTTTCTGCACGTGCATGGGGTGACGGAACAGCCAGCGGATCACCCAGGTATCGATGTAGGCCTCGGTGGATTCGGCGAACATCAGGTAACCACCGGGCTTGAGCACGCGATAGAACTCGGCGAGGGCTTTTTCCTGCTCCACCAGGTGATGGAAGGTCTGGTGGCAGAACAACAGGTCGACGCTGGCATCGGGCACCGCCAAGGTCGCGCAGTCGCTGCCGATCAGTTCCACGGCCATGTCCTGGCGCGTGGCTTCCTCCCGGCTCAGGTCGAGGCTGTGGGGATCGGCGTCGACCCCGATCAGGCGCTGCGGCGCGAACACCTGGCGCAGGTATTGAAACGACTTGCCCTGGCCGCAGCCGGCGTCCAGCAGCACCGGGTTGGTCGGCAGCGGGGTGCTGAACAGGCTGCACAGGTCGTTGATCGCAACGCGCAATACATGGTGCTGCCAGGTGTGGCTGCGCAGGAACCAGAAACCGAAGCGGGTTTCTTCGACGTAGTTGTCGCTCAGGTAGCTCATGGTTGCTGACTCGGCGCCGGGCTCGCGCAGATTTCCGAAAGCATGCGCAGGCGCCGCTTGGGTTCGCTGACGAACGGGTTAAGCGAGTCCCAGGCGTAGCCGGCCAGGATCGAGCTGATCATGCGCCGGATGTCGGCCGAACCTTCGGTGTAGAAAATCACGTCCTGGAAGGTGCCGGCGTACCAGCCCTCGACGTAGCAGCGGAAGGTGTCGACGCCGCGCTTGAGCGGCTCGGCAAACTCGCGTTGCCAGTCCACGCTTTCGCCTTGCAACTGGCGATGGAGCACGGCGGCGGCCATGCTCGCCGAGCGCATGGCAATGGTCACGCCGGAGGAGAACACCGGGTCGAGGAATTCAGCGGCGTTGCCCAGCAGGGCGAAGCCTTGGCCGTGCAGGGTCTTGACGTTGGCCGAGTAGCCGCCGATGGTCCGCGCCGGGGTGTCCCACACGGCGTTTTGCAGCACGCCGGCCAGGCTTGGGGTTTCATCGATGAAACCGCGCAGGCAGGCATCGAGGTCGTCGGTGCGGCCGGCGAAATGTTCCGCCGCCGCGACCACGCCCACCGAGCAGCGCCCGCCGCTGAACGGAATGGTCCAGAACCACACGTCGCGTTTGCTCGGGTGGGTGGTGATCAGGATTTTCTCCCGGTCGAACGCCGGTGCGTCGATGCGATCTTCGATGTGCGTGAATACCGCCTGGCGCACCGGGAAATTCGACGGGGCCTCAAGGTCCAGCAGGCGCGGCAGGACCCGGCCATAGCCGCTGGCATCGAGCACGAAGTCGGCCTCGACCCGGTACTCGCTGCCATCTTCGCGCAGCACGCCCAGTTGTGGCTTGGCGAGGCTGAAATCGGCGCTGGCAATCGCTTGGCCGTAGCGGATCTCCACGCCTTGCAGGGCGGCCTGGTCGGCCAGCAACTTGTCGAAGTCGGCGCGTTGTACCTGGAAGGTCGTAGGCTTGCCGTTGCTGAAGGTATCGCCAAAATCGAAGGCACTGTAGCGCTCGCCCCAGGCAAACGCGGCACCGTTCTTGCGCTGGAACCCGGCGGCATTCACCGCCTCGAGCATGCCGGCTTCTTCGACGAAATCCAGGCAATGGGACAGCAGGCTCTCACCGATGGAGAACCGGGGGAAATGCTGGCGCTCGATGACCAGCACATCATGGCCCTTGCGCTTGAGCAGCGCGGCGGCGATGGCGCCGGAAGGGCCTGCGCCGATGATGACGACCTGGCGATATTCCGTTTCAGTAACAGGCATTGGAATTCCTCGAATATCCATAGTCATCGTAGGTCTTGTCCTTGAGCGGGTGTGGGGTGTTCCTGACGTCCGGCCCACGGCGCCAGCATGAAGCTGAAGGCCAGCCCCAGGCTTACCGCCAGGCCGAAATTACTCACCGCCGGTGTGCTGGACAACGCCAGCAGGCCGAACGACAGCCAGGTGGTGATTGCCGCCAGCAATGTGCCCAGCAGGCTCACCGCCGCGCCGCCGATCTGCTCGCGCATCAGGATCGCGTAGTCGACGCCGATGGCTGTCACCAGCAACAGGCCGAACAGGCTGAACAAGGTCAGTGGCTGCCCCAGCCAGCCGAGGCTCGCCAGGCTGCACAGCGCGGCCAGCAGCGGCAATGCCACGATGCGCAAGGCGCCGCCGACGCCGAACGGCCAGATCAGTACCAGCACAATCAGTACGCAGGAAGCCAGTTTCAACTCGGCGGCGCTGACCTGCGTGGCGGCGAAGACCCGGTTGAGGTCGCCCAGGCGATCCACCAGTTGGACACCCGGCAAATCTGCCGCCTGTACCCGCAGCAGCGCCGCATCGTTCAAACCTTGCAGGCTGACCACCGCCGCGACGCCTGGCGCTGTTGATCCGAGCCAGAGTGTGCGATATGGCTCGGCCAAGGGACCTGCCAGGGCGGCGTCAATGTCGGTCACCGGCAGGGCCTGTAATTGCGCCAGCTCCGCTTGCAACGCAGCGACCGGGACGCCCAGGTCCAGCAGCGGTTGCCAGAAGGCTGGCAAGCGGGCCAGGGCCTCACGCACTTTCTGCTGTTCGGCGGGCGGGCTGACCAGTTGGTTCAGCGACAGGTAGCCCTGGAGTTTTTCCAGGCCGATCAACTGATCCAGCCGCTCGTTGAGGGCGGTCTGGCGCTCCAGCAGTTGGGATTGGTCGTCGGCGCGGATCAGGAAGAACTGACTGGTGGGCTGGAAACCGGTGATGCGCGCGACGTCGCGGGCTTCGTCGGTGAGGTGCTGGGGCGTGCCGATCCACTGGCGGATGTCGTTTTTGGTGGTCAGGTGCCAGAGGCCGCCTGCGCAGAACGTCAGCAGCAACATCAGCAGGACCGGCGTGCGTACCCGTTTCAGCAGGGCTTCGCGAGCCTTGAGCAGGTATTGGCAGACCTGGAGCGGCCATTGGGCCGGACGCAGCTCTGCGCCCTTGAGCAGCGCCGGCAGCAGGCAGACCGCGGTCAGGTAGGCGCCGAGCAGACCGGCGGCGGAAAATATCGCGATCTGGGTCAGGGCCGGGAAGGGCGTCCAGGCCAGGGCCAGGTAACCGATGCAGGTGGTCACCAGGCTCATGCTCAGCCCCGGCAGGGTCAGGCGCAAGGCCGGCCAGCTACGCCACGGCTTGAGGCTCCAGCTCTTGGACAGGTAATGCAGCGGGTAGTCCACCGCGACGCCGATCAGGCTGGAGCCCAGTACCAGCGTCATCACATGCATGCGCCCGAACATGGCCACGCAGGCCACCGCGCCAAACAGCACGCCCACCAGCACCGGCACGAACGCCAGCCACACGCGCAGGCGTCGGAAGGCCAGCAACAGCAGCAGCAAGATGCCGACGGTCGCGCCACCGCCGACCCAGGTGATTTCCCGCGAGGCCTGTTGCTGGCCGCTGGCGGCGTACAGCAGGCCGCTGGCCGCCAGCAGTTGCCCTTGGGCCTGGCCCGCCTGGTCGCGGCTGCGTTGCAGCAGTTGGGCCACTTGCAATGGCAGGTTCATGTCGAAGGCGTTGCCCTGGGCGCGGGCCCGCAGCATCACCCAGCTTTTACCGTCGGCATCGGCGACTAACGCACCGCTGCCGATGTCGAATTTTATCGCGCCGCGTTGCGGCTGGCTGTTCTGGATGCGCCCGGTCAGGCCGAGCCAGTCGTCCTGGCTCGGCACCAGGCTGAAACCGCTGAACGGATCGAACAGTGCCTGCACGCGCTGTTGGATGAATGCCTCGGGCTGCTCGATCAGTTGCTGTCGGTCCGCCGCCGAGAGCATCGCCAATCGCCCGTTGAGCAATTGCCTGCGCAGCGCTGGCAAGTCGGTCTGCAACGTCCACTGGACCTTGTCGAACAGGCCGCTGGCCTGCCACTGCTCGCCCAGGGTTTGCGCCAGGGCGATGGCTTGCTGGCGATCAGCGTGGCCGACCAGCACCAGCACCTCGCGATTGAGCGGCTCCTGCATGCGTTGTTCGGCGACCAGCTCCAGGGCATCGGGTGATGTGCCCGGCACCAGCTCCATGAGGTTGACCGACAGCGGCGCGCCGTTGCGCCATTGCCAACCGGCGAGCGCGAGCACCGCCAGCAGCAGGATCAGGAACAGCCGGGGCAGCATCCGCTCACTCGGCAAAATCATGTTGCTCCGCTTCGCTCAAAGGTTGCGCGCCGGTAGCGTCCTGCATGCGCAGCACGGTGCTGTCGCCCTGGGTTTCCAGCAGTTCGATGCGCTGCACCAGTTCGCCGCCGTCGATGTTGATTTGATTGAAAACCTGTTTGAGCAGCACCGAGCGCGGGGTCAGGGTGAGCTTCCATCGTTGCGGCTCGCCCGACAGGCTCAGTTCGAAATCCCGCTGCAGGCCTGTGCTGTCACCCTGCAACACTGCCAGGAACAATCGGTTCTGCTCGGCGCCGGCGCTCTTGTTCGGCAGCATCTGCCAGGTGCTACCGTCTCGTCGGGCGATGCCTTGAGGGGTGATGCGGTAATCCTGTTGCAGCGGGGTTTGCAGCAGCCACAGCAGGCCGTGGTTTTTCGCCAGCACGAAGCGCCCCTTGCTGGTGAGGGGCTGGGGCAGGGCGCGCAGGTGTTTTTCCTGGATGAACTGCCCGTGGATCACCTCCGGGCGGGCCAGTTGGTCGCTCAGCTGTTGCAAGTCGAACGCCTGGGCCAGGGGCGCCAGGCAGCTTAGCAACAGGCAGCACAGCAACAGCCGGGCAGACAGGCGCTTCATGGCAGTTTCCTTTCCACGGCTTCGACAAACACCCGGGGCGAGGCCAGCAGCATTTCGCGACTGGCGAGGTCCACGGCCACTTGCACGGAACTGGCACGGGTCAAGCGGTCACCGGTAGCCGCGTCGCTGATCAGGTAGTTGATCTTCAGCCGGTTTTCCCACTCCACCAGGCTGGCGCGTACGGTCAGGGCCTGGCCGAACACGGCGCTGCGCACGTAGCGCAGTTGCAGGTCGATGATCGGCCATGCGTGGCCGGATTCGAGCATGTCGTTGTAGTTGTGGCCAATCAGGTCGAGCAAGGCGCAGCGGGCCACTTCCAGGTATTTGACGTAGTGGCCGTGCCAGACCACGTTCATCGAATCGACATCGAAAAACGGCACCACGATCTGCGTGTCGACGTGCAAGACACCTTGGTTACGCATGCAGCCTCCAGTGTTGCTCGGCGATGCGTTGCAGGCACAGGCGCAGTTCGCCTTCCAGGGCGCGGTCTTCGATCACAGGGGGGAAATCCTCGGTCAGTTGCTGGTGCATGGCGGCCAGGGCCGGCGGCAGTGGGCGCGCGTCTTCGGCACGGCTGCGCAGCCACACGCCCTGGTTGGCGGCCAGCAAGGTGGCGGCGGCAACTTGTTCGGTCAGCTCCAGCACGCGGATCGCGTCCCGGGCGGCGATGGTGCCCATGCTCACCTTGTCCTGGTTGTGGCACTCGGTGGAACGCGAGAACACGCTGGCCGGCATGGTGTTCTTCAGGGCTTCGGCGGTCCAGGCACTGGTGCCGATCTGCACGGCCTTGAAGCCATGGTTGAGCATCGCCCGCTCGGCGCTGGCGCCGGACAGGTTGCTTGGCAGGCCATGGTTGTAGCGCTCGTCCACCAGCAGTGCGAGCTGGCGATCCAGCAAGTCGGCGACGTTGGCCACCAGGTTTTTCAGGCTGTCCATGGCGAAGGCGATGTGCCCGCCGTAGAAATGCCCGCCGTGGAGCACGCGCTCGGCTTCGGCGTCGATGATCGGGTTGTCGTTGGCGCTGTTGAGTTCGGTTTCGATGAACGCGCGCAGCCAGCCCAGGCTGTCGGCCAATACCCCAAGTACATGGGGCGCGCAGCGCAGGGAATAGCGGTCTTGCAGGCGATGCAGCGGCGCGGTTGGGGCGTCGATCGCCAGGTCCTTGCGCAGCCACGCGGCGACTTGCATCTGCCCCGGGTGTGGCTTGGCGGCGAACAGGCGTTCGTCGAAGTGTTCCGGGTTGCCTTGCAGGGCGACGACGTTCAGCGCGGTGATGCGGGTTGCCAGTTGCAGCAGGTAGTCGGCGCGGGCGAAGGCCAGGCAGGCCAGGCCGGTCATCACGGCGGTGCCGTTCATCAGCGCCAGGGCCTCCTTGGGTCGCAGCACCAGCGGAGTCCAGCCCAGTTCGCGATGCACATCAGCGGCCAACCGCCGTTCGCCACGGAACATCACTTCCCGTTCGCCGGACAGCGTGGCGGCGACGTAGGACAGCGGTGTCAGGTCGCCGCTGGCGCCCACCGAACCTTCCTCTGGGATCAGCGGCAGGATGTCGTGTTCGAGAAAGGCCTGGAGGCGTTCCAGCAGTTCCACCCGCACCCCCGACACGCCGTGGCACAGCGACTGCAAACGCGCCGCCAGCACCGCACGGGTGGCCTGGGCGTCGAGCAGCTTGCCCAGGCCGCAGCCGTGGAACGTGTACAGGTGACGCGGCAGGGCCTCGACGTGGTGCAACGGCACGGCCACCACGCAGGAGTCGCCGTAACCGGTGGTCACGCCGTAGATCACGCCTTCCTTGTCCAGCAGGGAATCGAGGAATTGCGCACCCTTGGCAATGCGTTGGCGGAACGCCGGGTCATGCTGCAACCGGGTCGGTGCCTGGTGGTTGGCCAGGGCCAGCACATCTTCGATGCGCAAGGGGCGTTCGCCGAAGGTTACCGGCTCAGGAGTGGGCATCGTCATCGGTCTTCCAGAAAGGGTAAAAGTTGAACCACTGTTGGGGGGCCTGGAGGCAGTATTGCGCCAGGCACTCGGCGTAGCGGCCGGCCCAGTGGGCGATCACTTGCTCGCGGTCGTTGCGTTTCCACACCACGGCATCGGCGAAGGGCTCGAGGGTGACGCGATAGCGCCCCTCGTGCTTGAGGCACATCAGCAGGTTGACCGGGCATTTCAGCAGGCCGGCCAGCAGCCAGGGGCCCTGGGGAAAGGCGGCCGGGTGGCCCATGAAGTCCACGGTCACGCTGCGCCCGCCGTGCAGCGGTACGCGGTCGCCGGCAATTGCCAGCCACTCGCCGCGCTCCAGGCGTTCGCTCAACTGCAACATGATCACCGGGTCCAGCTCGCTGACCTGGATCAGCCGCAGGTGCGTGGCACCGGCTTCGCCCAGCAAGCGGTTGAACTGCTCGGCGTGCTTGGTGTGCACCAGCACGTTCATGGTGACTTTCTCGCCCAGCTCGGCCAGGGCCCGGCACATTTCCAGGTTGCCCAGGTGCGCCCCCACCAGCATTTGTCCGCGGGCATCGCGCAGATGATTGCGCAACAGGGCCGTGTCGACGATTTCGATCTGGTCGATGCTCAGCTTGCCGTTCCAGACGTCGAGCTTGTCCAGCAGGGAATCGGCAAAGGCCATGAACTGGCCGAATACCCGCCAACGGGTCGGGCGCAGCTCGGGACGTGCGCTCCAGTCGGCCAGGCGCTGCTGATATTGCCAGGCCGCCTGGCGGGCACTGCGACCGAAAATGAAGAAGTACAGGACGATGCCGTACAGCACCGGGGTCAGCAAGCGTCGACCGAGCACCTTGGCGGCGACCGCAGTGAGTTTCATCAGCCAGAAACTGCCGCGCTCCTGGCGGTCGGCCCAATGTTGCTTGTCTTCCTGAAGGCTCATGCCCGCCACCGTCGCCAGAGAATCAGGGGGGAACGCACGAGCATGCCGAAGAACAACCGGGTGTGCATGCTGGAAATCAGCACGTTGTCGTGGAACAGGCGAAAGTGCGAGACCCCGTCCTGAGGGTAATGGACCCGCGTGTGCAGCCAGTGCATCGGCTGATTGCGCCAGGCCAGGCGCACGAGGATGTCCGAATCGAAATCCATGCGCTTGCCGATCTTGGCCGAGTCGATCAGCGCCAGGGTCGGTGCCAGGGGATAGACCCGAAAACCGCACATGGAGTCGCGGATTTGCAGGGACAGGCTGTTGATCCAGACCATGACGTGGGTCAGGTAGCGCGCATACAGGCGACCTTTCGGCACGCTGGCGTCGTAGCGCGGATAACCGCAGATCACCGCGTCCGGGTGGGCACGGGACTGTTCGATGAACGTCTTCACGTCGCCCAGGTCGTGCTGGCCGTCGGCGTCCACTTGCAAGGCGTGGCTGAAACCCAGGCGCGAAGCCTCGCGCAGGCCGGTCATCACCGCGCCGCCCTTGCCCTGGTTGACGGCCAGCCTGACCAGATGAACCCGCTCGCCCTCGGCCAGCCGCTCCAGCACGGCGGCACACGCCGGGCTGCTGGCGTCATCCACCAGCACGCAGGGCAGGCCGTTGGCGAGCAACGCCTGGACCACGGCCGAGATGGCGGTTTCGTGGTTGTAGACCGGGATGACGGCGCAGGGGTTATGCATATTTTCTGCCCTCCACAAATCCACTGTGCAGCGCTTCCCTGTGGCGAGGGAGCTTGCTCCCGCCGTAGGAGCTGCCGGAGGCTCGGTGCCGCGTTCGGACGATCTTTTGATCTTTCGCTTTGGACTCAATTGATAGAGACAAGATCGCAGCCTCGTTGCACTCGACAGCTCCTACGCAGCCCAGCGGGAGCAAGCTCCCTCGCCACAGTGATACGTGCAGGTGCCTAGGCATTGTTTTCCCCCAACACAATCCGCCCACTGGAGCAGGCCGCCGTGTCATTGCGGTAGGCGAAGTACAGCTTGCCGCGCTCGCGGTCGAAGCGCAGGTGCAGTTGGATTTCATCGCCGGGGCGCACCAGTTGCTGGAATTTCAGCACTTCCATGCCGACGAACCGGGGCGGCAGGTCCAGCAGTTGCCGGCCCAGGCTCAAGGCCCAGTCGACCTGCACCACGCCCGGCAGTACCGGCGCGGTGGGGAAGTGGCCGCTGAAGTACGCCAGGTCTGGCGGCACGACCAATTGCAGGCTCCACTCACCGTCGGTTTCGACGTGCTCCAATACCTCAGGGGCCTTGGGGCGCGGCGCCATCAGCAGCGCCTCGACCTCGGCCTGGGGCAGCTTGCCCTGGGCGTTGAGCGGCAACTGCCGCAACCAGCGCCAGCGCCGCGGCAGGGCGAGGGTTTCGCAATGTTCGCTCAGGTGCCGGCGCAGGCCTTCGGTGACGGCGCGTCGGCCCTGGTTGCGCAAGGCAAGCAGGCCGGCGTCGCTCAGCACCAACAGCGCGCCGAGGGAGGCGCGATTCTCTTGCACCACCCCCAGCCGCGCTTCGCTGACCCAGTCGTGGGTCACCAGCGCTTGTTCCAGCATCGGCAGGGAGATACGTTTTTCTTCGAGCTTGACGATACGGTCCAGTCGCCCGAGCAGTTCAAAGCGGCCATCTTCGGCGATTCGCGCCGCGTCGGCGGTGTGTTCCACATGCCCGGTCGGCAGATAGGGCGAGGCGATCAGCAGGGCGCCGTCGCTGTCCTGGCTCAGCTTGACGTCGGCAAAGGGTTCCCACAATCCGCCACCCTGGCGCCAGGCGATGCCGCCGGTTTCCGAACTGCCGAAAATTTCCGTCGGCCATTGCTCCAGGCGCCGCTGCAAGCTTTGCGCAGCCTCGGCCGGCAAGGCGCCGCCAGAGGAGAACACCCGGCGCACGCAGCTCAAGGCCGGCCAATCGAGGTTGTCGCCCATGCGCTTGAGCAGCGCCGGGCTGGCGACCCAGGCGAAGTCCGGCTGTTCGCGGCTGGCGCGTTGCAGGTCTTCGGGGAAGGCCAATTGCCGCCGCACGAAGGTACGCCCGGCGCACAGCGGCCATAGCACGCGGAACAGCAGGCCGTAGATGTGCTGGGTGGCAACGCTGCCGATCATGCAGGCCGGGCCCAGGTCGGCGCCCCACAGGTGTTCCAGGGCCTGGACCTCGTTACTCAACTGGCGCAGGGTTTTCTCGATGCGCTTGGGCTCGCCGCTGGAGCCGGAAGTGCACAGGCTCAGCCAGCAGTGATCGAGGTCCAGCTCGGCGGCGTCCATCGGCGCCTGTTGCAGGTCGCCGGGGTGTGTATCGCCGGGCTGGTCGGTCAGCCACAGGTCCACGTCCGCCGTCCAGCGCTGGCGTGTCTGCGCTTGCAGGTCGGCGGGAAGCAGGACCCGGACCCCGGCGCGCCAGGCTCCGAGCAGGGCGACGGCCAGGTCGGCGGCATCTTCCAGGTGCACTGCCACATGCCGCACGCCCCGGGCATGCAGGCCGGCCGCCAGGCGCAACGCCGCGTCCCGCAGTTGCGAGTGATTCAGCGCCGGATCGACCGCAACGGCGCGTTCCGGCTGAGCCTTGAGCAGCATCTGCTCAAGTGTTATCCAATTCATGGGCGGCCTCTTACCCGTTGTCGTATGAGCCATTCAATGGCAAACAGCAGCCCCATCAATCCGTAGGAAATCAGGCCGGTGTACAACATCCACCAACTCAGCGGCGCCCAGAGGGTCAGGGCGGCGGCGAGCAAACCGTTACACAGGAAAAACACACTCCAGGCCACCGTGACCTGGCGGGTATACACCACCGCCTTGGCCGGCAACTGCGGTTCACGCAGGCGGGCCAGGCGCTCGATCATCGGCGGGCCGTATTTCAGGCTCAGCACGAACAGCCCGAGCATGAACGCGCTGATCAGCACCGGATACCAGCGCAGCAGGAGCGGGCTGTCGAACAGCGCGAGCAATATGCAAAACACGATTGCCGTGGCCGCCATCCAGCGGCTGCCGGCCCCACCCTTGCCAAGCAATGCCCGGGCCAGCCACAGGCTTCCCAGCAACAGCCCGAACTGCCACGGGGCGAAGTGCTCCATGCCGAAATACACCGCAAAGGGGTAGAGCAGGCCCGCCAGCAGCAGGCCGAGGCCAATCAGCCGGGTCATGCGGCCGGTTGGACCAGTCGATAGACCGCCTCGACCACGTCATTGACGGTGCGCACCGACTTGAATTCTTCGGCGGCGATTTTCTTGCCGGTCTGACGCTTGATATGGTCGATCAGGTCGACCGCATCGATGCTGTCGATTTCCAGGTCCTGATAGAGGTTCGATTCCAGCGTCACACGCTTGGGGTCCAGCTCGAAAAGCTCGACCAGAGCATCGCGCAGGGTGTGGAAAATATCGTCACGAGTTTGCATGATCCGGTCTCAGGGGCGTTTTGCAGTGACGAAGGCCGCAAGGCTTGCCACATTGCTGAAATGGTTACGGGTGTCCTTGGCGTCGGCGTCTATCTTGATGCCGTACTGTTTCTGAATCGCCAGGCCGAGCTCCAGGGCATCCACCGAATCCAGGCCCAGGCCTTCGCCAAACAGGGTCTGGTCGTCGCCGATGTCGTCGATGCCAATGTCCTCCAGGCCGAGGGCGTCGATGATCAGCTGTTTGATGTCACGGTGCAGATCGCTCATCTTCGGCGAGCTCCTTGATGTAATAGTGATGCAAAAAATCGTTGAGCCTGCGCGAAGCCTGGGGTGGCGGGCCGAGCGCGGCGAACGCCTGTGGGTCTATATCGGCCCCGACGCGAAAACTGAAGTGCACGCGACGCCGGGGGATGCGATACCAGGGTTCAGCCTTGGTCAGGGTCGTGGGGCAGACCTTGATCGTGACGGGTGTGAGAATTTTCGCACCTCGCAGGGCGATAGCCGCCGCCCCCCGATGAAAGGCCGGCACCTGGCCTGGCTGGGTACGCGTCCCTTCGGGGAAGACGATCAGCGTCTGGCCTTCTTGCAGGGCATCGCTGGCGGCATCGAGCATGTCCATGCTGCCGTCGTTGCTGATGTATTGGGTCGAACGCAGTGGGCCACGGGTAAAGGGGTTGTCCCAGAGGCTTTGCTTGACCACGCAGTTGGCGTCGCGCACCAGCCCGATCAGGAACACCACGTCGATCAGCGACGGGTGGTTGGCAATGATCATCTGCCCGGGGCGCCCGAGCCGTTCGGCGCCATCGATCTGGTAGGTGAGCACCCCGGTGCGGGCCATGAACCGGATGAAGAACCAGAACAGCCGTCCGACCGTGCGACGGGCCCTCTGGCGGTGGGCCTGGGCATCGCCGGGCCACCAGGCCAGCAACGGGAACACCAGCAAACGCAGGCACAGCCCACCCAGCCCGAACAGGGCGAAGCTTGCGGCCGTCGCGACCAGGCGCCAGTAATAGGCGTCGCGAGGTTTACCGTTCACCGGTTGCGTTGCCAGGTCCATACACGATTCTTCCAGGCATGTTGGCAGGTGGTTTCGTTATCAAGCAGGGTACGCAACAGATCCAGGGCATGGGGCCAGTCGCTGCCAGGTAATTGGTCGTCCTGTGTACGCAGATCCAGTTGCCAATCGTCGCCCGGGGTCAGCAGCAGGCCCATGGCATAGGGAAACGGCACGTCATTGACCCACGGTGCGTAGACCTGCGGCGGTTGTTCTTCGGTGATCACCAGCAACACCGCCGGCGAGCCTTCGTTCAACAGCGCGACGGCCTCAAGCACGCCGTGTTCCAAGCCATCGCCGGTAGCGGCCAGGGCCGTCATTTCGCTGGTTTCGCCGCGCATGATCGACCACAGGCCAATCACCGCGTTGTGCACCGACAGGCTGAATTGGGTCGGCGACAAAGGCTGGTCGGCTGCCAGGTCCTTGAGAATCTCGAAAGTGCGCGGGGTTTCGCCGTGGCGGGAAATAAAGACCAACGGTAGGTCCGGCCGGCCCTCGGCCAGCGGCCAGCCGACACTGAAGGCCATCCGCGCCAGGCGGCTGAGGCGCCGGCGCTGCATGGCCGGCAGGAACGAAACGTCAGGGGCGGCATCGCTGGCTGGCAATACGACCGGCTGTCGGCTCCACGCCTGCCAATCGTCCACGCTTTCGAGCCCAGGGGCCCATGCGCGCCATTGGGCGATATTGAAATTGATCACAAAATTCATCCCACCCCTGCGGGCTTTTATTGTCACGGTTCAGTGGTTTGACCCGCGTCCAACCCTGCATGGCCTTGCGACACAAGTGGCGCGCATTATCCCGGTGCGGTTGGCTTGTAGCAAATACTGGTTACATTTTGTCCAGTGAAATGTACGAGTTGGTCCGCTTAAGACCAGGCTTGGACCATTGTCGTGATCAGCACGAGCCTGTCTGTAGGTTGTTTCTGTTACGGTCTGGGCGAATTGACGCTTGAATCGTTGGAAAAGCCACTGTTGCTGTAGTCCTTCTACGCAGAAGGTAGCTAAGCGGTGCCGCGGACTACTACACTCGGGAATCTTTGATACACGGAGGTTTTGACATGCGGCGTGTGGTGTTCAATCAGAAAGGTGGCGTGGGCAAATCCAGCATCGCCTGCAATCTGGCGGCAGTCAGCGCCAGCGAGGGCTATCGTACGCTGTTGGTGGACCTGGATGCCCAGGCCAACTCCACTCAATACCTGACTGGCCTGACCGGCGATGACATTCCCATGGGCATTGCCGACTTCTTCAAGCAGACCCTGTCGTCCGGGCCTTTCTCGAAAAAGAACAAGGTGGATATCTACGAAACGCCGTTCGACAACTTGCACGTGATCACGGCCACGGCGGAGCTGACGGATCTGCAGCCAAAGCTTGAGGCCAAGCACAAGATCAACAAGCTGCGCAAACTGCTCGAGGAGCTGGGGGAGGATTACGACCGGATTTACCTGGACACCCCGCCAGCACTGAATTTCTATGCGGTTTCAGCATTGATCGCCGCTGATCGGGTGCTGATCCCGTTCGACTGCGACAGCTTCTCCCGACAGGCACTGTATGGTCTGCTGGCGGAAATCGAAGAGCTCAAGGACGACCATAACGAAGGCCTGCAAGTCGAAGGCATCGTGGTCAACCAGTTCCAGGCCCGGGCCAGCCTGCCGCAGCAGATTCTCGACGAACTGATCGCCGAAGGCTTGCCGGTATTGCCGGTGTACCTGAGCAGTTCGGTGCGCATGCGCGAATCCCACCAGGCCAGCCTGCCGCTGATCCACCTTGACCCGCGGCACAAGCTGACCCAGCAGTTCGTGGAGTTGCATGGGTTGCTGGAGCAGGCTTGAAGCAAAAAATCGCAGCCTTCGGCAGCTCCTACAGGATGAGCGCTAACCCTGTAGGAGCTGCCGAAGGCTGCGATCTTTCCAGGCTGTGCTTCAAATCCCCTGGCTGCGCAACCAAGCCATCAACTGCGGCAACGGCAACGCCCCACTCTGGCGCGCCACTTCCCGACCGTCCTTGAACAGGATCAGGCTGGGAATCGAGCGGATCCCCAACTGCGCCGATAATTGCGGGTTGGCCTCGCTGTCGAGCTTGGCCAGCCGGCATTTGCCCGCCAGTTGCGCGGCGGCTTGTTCGAACACGGGCGCGAAGGACTTGCACGGTCCACACCAGTCGGCCCACACATCCACCAGCAACGGCAGGTCACCCTTGATCTGGCTGGCATAGTCGCCTTGCTTGAGTTCGAACGGCTTGCTCGATAACACCTGGGCCTTGCAGCGCCCGCACTTGGGTTGGTCGCCCAGGCGTTCGGCGGGTATGCGATTGAGCCCGTTGCAATGGGGGCAGGGGATCAGCATTGGGTCAGTCTCCAGAAAGTCATGGGCACAGATTGAACACTATATAGAAACCACCACAAAAGCTTGTGGGAGCAGGCTTGCTCGCGATGGCGGTGTATCAGTCAATACTGCATTGACTGTCAGACCGCCATCGCGAGCAAGCTCGCTCCCACAAGGGTATATCGGTGTGGCTGTTATTTAGCGTTGGTCAGCGTGTTATAGCTGATCATCAGGTTGCGGTAGTCCGGGATGTGGTTGGAGAACAAGGTCGCCAGTCCTTCCACGTCGTTGCGCCAGTCGCGGTGCAGTTCGCAAGCCAGGCCGAACCAGGTCATCAGTTGCGCACCCGAGGATGACATGCGGTCCCAGGCCGATTGACGGGTCAGTTCGTTGAACGTGCCGGACGCATCGGTGACCACGAACACGTCGAAGCCTTCGGCCAGGGCCGACAGTGCCGGAAAGGCTACGCACACTTCAGTGACCACGCCGGCGATGATCAATTGCTTCTTGCCGGTGGCCTTGATCGCCTTGACGAAATCTTCGTTGTCCCAGGCATTGATCTGGCCAGGGCGAGCGATGTACGGCGCGTCCGGGAACAAGCTCTTGAGCTCGGGCATCAGCGGGCCGTTGGGGCCGGTCTCGAAGCTGGTGGTGAGGATGGTCGGCAGTTGGAAGTACTTCGCCAGGTCGGCCAGGGCCAGCACGTTGTTCTTGAAACGGTCCGGGTCGATGTCGCGCACCAGAGACAGCAGGCCGGCTTGGTGGTCCACCAGCAGGACGGCGGCGTTATCTTTGTCGAGACGGTTGTAGGAAGTGGTCATGGCGTAGCCCTCATTAAGTTTTGGTTGCCGAAGGTGTCGGCTGGTTAAGGTTTTTAATGTCGGTGCAGCGATTGATCGGTGACTCATCCGGTCGAAGCGCCCCGGCTTCAATCCGTGTTGCGATTCGATGGGTGTAGATTAAAACTGGCACCTTTGATGCGCTAGACTGCAAAAATCCGCCTTAGCGTTCTATTTGGAGAACGATCATCGAAGACCTCAACACGCTTTACTACTTCACCCAGGTGGTCGAGCACCGTGGGTTCGCCGCTGCTGGCCGGGCGCTGGACATGCCAAAGTCCAAGCTCAGCCGGCGTATCGCCCAGTTGGAGGAGCGGCTCGGGGTGCGCTTGCTCCACCGCACCAGCCGCCACTGCACATTGACGGAGATCGGTCAGGCCTATTACCAGCGCTGCCTGGCGATGCGGGTCGAAGCCGAGAGCGCGGCGGAAGTGATCGAGCGCAACCGCTCCGAGCCCCAGGGGCTGGTGCGCATCAGTTGCCCGACGGCGTTGCTCAACAGTTGGGTCGGGCCGATGCTGACCCGCTACATGCTCAAGTACCCGCGGGTGGAGTTGTTCATCGAGAGCACCAACCGCCGGGTGGACCTGATCCATGAAGGGTTCGATATCGCCTTGCGGGTGCGCTTTCCGCCGCTGGAAAACACCGACATGGTCATGAAAGTGCTGAGCAACAGCACCCAGTGCCTGGTGGGCAGCCCGGCGTTCCTGGAGCGCTTGTCTTCACCGGCCTCCCCGGCAGACCTCAACGGCTTGCCCAGCGTGCATTGGGGCGCGGCACAGCGTGAATACCAGTGGGAATTGTTCGGTCCGGACGGCACCCGCGCGCTGATCCGCCATGCACCGCGCATGGTCACCGACGACCTGCTGGCCTTGCGTCACGCCGTGTTGGCCGGCATCGGCATCGCCCACCTGCCCACCGTGGTGGTGCGCGAGGACATCGCGGCCGGCCGGCTGGTGGAACTGGTCCCGGGCTGGACGCCCAAGTGCGGGATCGTCCATGCGATCTTTGCCTCGCGGCGCGGGTTGCTGCCGTCGGTGCGTACGTTGATTGACTTTCTGGCCGAGGAATTCAGCCAGAGTGATATGGCGTAGGGCAGGCCCACTTGGGTGAGCCTGCTTCTGTGGGAGCCAAGCTTGCTCGCGATGAACGATAACGCGATCTTTCGATAGATCGAGGCGCCTTCATCGCGAGCAAGCTCAGCGCCCACAGGCTTTTCACCGACCTTCCTCCGGGGTTCGCCAAAGGTATCCGAGGCTGCCATTCATCAGGTGCGCCGCACTGAGAACGTGTCAAGGCCTCAAAAAGACTCCACGTACCTGTTTGCAACCTCAGGAGGTCCCATGAGCCATTCTCAAGACCCAGCCACTCCCCAAGCACCGGTCAACCCCAACGACGACGGCTTCGTGCTCGGCACCGCTGGCCGCGACGAAGACCCCAACGCCGCCCCGTCCTACGCTATCGACCGTCGCCACGAACGGGATGAACTGACCCCCGAAGACGCCCGTGGCATGCCCGGCTATCCCGAGGAAAAGCCAGCGGCTAAACCCAAGGAGAAGCGGGTTGAAGAGGCAGAGCCGGGAATCGAGACGCCTGAGCAGGGGAACGATAAGGTTGGATGATCAGGCCGCGATGGCTTTCGCCCAGACAGCCCTCGCCGTAGAAACTGTCATCTTTCTTCCTAGGATTATCGCAATTTGCGATAAGTCCAATCTGTGTTTAACTCATCTATAGCAAAATGAGATGAGGAAAAAGATGAGTGCACTGATTGAACAAGTCGCCGCCCATTGGGAGTTTGTGTCGCCCCTGCTGCGTAAGCCCAGGAGCGAAGAGGATTACGACCGGTTGGTCGCTGCGCTCGATGAATTGTTGGAGTTGGTTGGCGAAGAAGAAGCCCATCCGCTGATGAGTCTGGTGGATATCATCGGTGAATGGATCGAGGCCTGGGATCATCAGCACCGGCCGATGCCCAAGGCAAGCGGCGTTGAGGCGCTTCGTTATCTGATGCGCGAACACGGTTTGAGCCAGAGCGATCTGCCGGGTATAGGTGCCCAGTCGGTGGTGTCGGAGATATTGAGCGGCAAACGCCAGCTCAATTTAAGGCAGATCCGCTGGTTGGCGGAGCGCTTCGGCGTATCGGTTGAGACCTTCATTTGATGGCTTGGATTGCCAATTGTGAAGAGGAAGTTTGCGCCCGCTCGCCCGCCCGCCCGCCTGCCCGCTCGCTCGGTTCCGTAGGAGCTGCCGAAGGCTGCGATCTTTTGATCTTTTGATCTTTTGATCTTTTGATCTTTCGCTTGAGATTCAAGTGTCTTTGGAAAGATCGCAGCCTCGTTGCACTCGACAGCTCCTACACAGCTCCTACACAGCTCCTACACAGCTCCTATACAGCTCTTACATAGCTTCTACGGCCCAGCGGGAGCAAGAGCCCTCGCCACAGGGGGATGCGCTATGTCGACCGGCGGGGCTCGACGTTGTCCAGTGCCCGGTTCGCCAATAAGCCGCTCAGTTCGATCAGCTGCTGAACGCCCATGGCAATGTGTCGCCTGGAGCCTTTCAGGTCGAATGCCAGATCGCTGACCATGGCGTTGGCCGAGGCTAGGTTTTCGCTGAGGTTGGCGAGCAGGGTTTCGGTGTCGACGCCGTTGACGACGGTGAAGAGTTGGCTTGGATCGGCTTCGGGTTTGCTGCGTTTGGGGCTGAGGTAGTAATCGAGGACGCGGTCAGCAGTTTCGTCGAATTCTTTTGAGTTTTTATTGGCTGGATCGGTATCGGGCGGGTTGGGGTTGCTTTGAATATGGTGAATCTCCGTGATTGGTTGAGCCACCACGACCTATCGCTAAACAAGTAAAGGTGGCGGCAGTACGCAGGTTAGCGATCCGGGTCACAGAAACCCCGGGTAGACCAGAAGGTCTCCCACGCACAGCCACCATTAAGCGAGTTGCAGACGTAAAAGACTGCAATCGAGAGTGGGCATTGTTGCGTCTGTGTAGAGTCGGATCGCTAAACCCGATCGCTGATTTGTCAGCGACGGGGAAACGATAAAGCCCGACCCCAAGGCGCACAAGCCGGCGGATTCTGGCGCAGTTGTAGGCAACGGCGCAAGACTGCGTAGCCTGCTCCTGAATGGTCCTACATCGAAATAAACGCGCTGATGGTTACGGGCTTCAGCATTGGGCTCAGAGGCTGTGATGAGCTGAAGATCGCCATCGCGAGCAAGCTTGCTCGCGATGACTTTCTCCCAGACAACCCTGAACCTACGGCGAGGGAGGGTTACGACGAGCAACTGATCTCCAGATGCTTGCCCCACTCCGGCGGACGTTGCGCGTAGCTGTCCATGCCCGGTTGTTCTTCGAATGGCTTGCTCAGCACCGTGTGCAGGCGGCGGACTTCGTCGTAGTCACCGGATTCGGCAGCGTCGATGGCCTTCTGCGCCAGGTAGTTGCGCAGCACATACAGTGGGTTCACCGCATGCATGCGAGCGCGGCGCTGGTCTTGATCGACGGGGCCTTCGCGGTTGACGCGGGCGACATACAGTTCGCCCCAGGCATCGAAACCCTTGAGGTCGACGAAGTCATCGCGCAGGGTGGCGACGGCTTGTTCGGGGGCTTGGTCGCCCAGTCGACGGAAGAACAGACTGTAGTCGACGCCGCTGTTTTGCATCAATTGCAGCAAGCGCTCCAGCAGTTTCTGGTCATCCTCTTCGGCGCTGGTCAAGCCGAGGCGGCGGCGCATCAGGTCAAGGTAGTGGGCCTGGTACAGCGGTAAGTACAGCCCGAGGGTTTCACGCAGGGCTTCGACGCTGATGAACGGCGTCAGGGCCTGGGCCAGGGCGCTGAGGTTCCACTGGCCGATGGGGACCTGGTTGCTGAAGGAGTAGCGACCCTGGTCATCGGAGTGGTTGCAGATGAAGTTGGCGTCGAAGTCGTCGAGGAAGGCGAACGGCCCGAAGTCGAAGGTGATGCCCAGGATCGACATGTTGTCGGTGTTCATCACGCCGTGACAGAAACCGTAGGCCTGCCATTTGGCAATCAACTCGGCGTTGCGCTCGACGATTTCACGGAACATCGCCAGGTACGGTTCCGGCTGCTCACGGCACTCGGCGAAATGCAGGTTCAATACGTGCTCGGCGAGGGTCGCATGCAGCTCGGGTTTCTTGGTGTAGTAGAAATATTCGAAATGCCCGAAGCGCACGTGGCTGGGCGCCAGGCGCAGCACCATGGCGGCGCGCTCCTGCTTTTCGCGCCACACTGGGGTGTCGGAGCCGATCACGCACAAGGCGCGGGTGGTGGGGATGCCCAGGGCGTGCAGGGCTTCGGAGGCGAGGAATTCGCGGATCGAGGAACGCAGTACCGCGCGCCCGTCGCCCATCCGTGAGAACGGCGTCTGGCCGGCGCCCTTGAGGTGCAGGTCCCAGTGCTCGCCGGCCTCGTTGTACACCTCGCCCAGCAGCAACCCGCGGCCGTCGCCCAATTGCGGGTTGTAGTGGCCAAACTGATGCCCCGAATACACCATCGCTCGGGGCTCCGTTTCGGCCCACAGCTTGTGGCCGCCAAAGATCTCGGCAAACAGTGGTGCCTGGGCTTGCGCCGGGTCCAGGTCCAGCAGCGCCATGGCGGCCGGGCTGGCGACCACCAGCCGCGGATTGTCGATGGGCTCGGGCAGTACGTGGGTCGATAGGCCGTCGCCCAGGCGGGCAAAGCGGTTATCGAAGATCAAGGTTTCCAGCGTTTTCATGGCCGTCTCCGGCGCGATGCCCTCGGGCATTGCGCGATCAGTCGAGGGTGGCTGCCGGCGGCTCTGGCAAGGACTTGGGCCCTGGCGCGAGGGGAGGCTCGGGCGTCGTCGTCTTGTCTTGCGGCAAGACGGGCGTCAGTTTGTATTCCAGGCCCTGAACGTTTTTCAAGGAGACCTCCACCTGCCGGAACGCAATACTGATGTTGTGCTTTTTGAATTCGCGGCTGATGAACCGATTGATCTCGTCCAGTACGGGGTTGCGGTCGCCCAGGTCACGCACATGCATGCGCAGCTCATGGTCCAGGGTGCTTTCCCCGAAGTTCAGGAAGTACACCAGTGGTTCCGGCTCCTTCAGCACCCGTGGATTTTCCCGGGCTCCCTTGAGCAGCAGCTCCTTGACCAGGTCAAGGTCCGACCCGTAGTCGACACCTACCTTAAGGGTTACCCGCGTCACGGTATCGGTCAGCGACCAGTTGATCAATTGCCCGGTGATGAACGTCTTGTTCGGGACGATGATGTCCTTGCGGTCGAAGTCGGTGATGGTGGTGGCACGAATGCGAATCTTGCTGACCGTGCCCGACAGGTTGCCAATGGTGATGGTGTCGCCGATGCGCACCGGACGCTCGAACAGGATCATGATGCCGGAGATGAAGTTGGCGAAGATTTCCTGCATGCCGAAGCCCAGGCCCACCGACAGCGCGGCCACCAGCCATTGCAGTTTGTCCCAGCTCACGCCCAGGGTGGACAGGGTGGTGACGAAACCGACGCCGGCGATCACGTAGGACAGCAGCGTGGTGGTGGCATAGGAACTGCCCTGGGCCAGGTTCAGCTTTGACAGCACGAACACTTCCAACAGACCCGGCAGGTTGCGCGCCAGGGCGAAGGTGATGCCGATGATGATCAGCGCGCCGAGCATGTCGCCGATGCTGATAGGCACCATGCTCGTGGCGGCGCCGCTGCCGCTGGTGTACTCATAGAGGGTGATGTTGTCCAGGTAGGAGAACACGCTGATCAGGTCCGACCAGACCCAGTACAGCGCTGCGATGAAACCGCCGAGCAACGCCAGGCGAATCAGGCGCAGGGATTGTTCGTTGACCTTTTCGATGTCCAGCGTTGGCTCTTCGATCACCGCTTCGCCGTCGCCGGCCTCCTTGGCCGCCTGGCGCTTGGCCAGGGCGCGCTGGTAGGCCAGGCGCCGTGCCGCGACCGACAGGCCACGGACGAAAGTGGCCTCGATCACCAGCCAGAACATCAGCAGGTACAGGGTATTGATCAGCCGGTCGCTGAGTTTCAGCGCGGTGTAGTAGTAGCCAAAGCAGACCGCCACGAACAATGCGATCGGCAGGGCGGTGAACATCACCCCGACCGCCTTGCGAAACAGCGAGGTGTTCTTGTGGGTCGGGCTGCTGAGGAGCAGGCGGCTGAGCAGCCAGGCCATCGAGGCATAGCAGGTCAGCACCACCGGCATGCCGAGCACGTCATCGGCCAAGGCCGACGGTTGCAGTTCCGCCACGGCCACCACCGCCACCAAGGCCAACACCACCAGCCCGAGCCGACGAATCCAGCCCTGGAGGAATTCCACCTGGGGTTTTTCCCAACGGAAATGCAACTCGGCCACGCCGCCGGGGGAAAGGATCCGATAGGCGGTATAGAACACCAGCCAGGCTTGCCCGATCTGCAGCAGCGCCGCGCCAAGGTTGGTGTTCTGGCCGCGGGCGTCGATCTGCAAGGCATAACCGCACAGGGCCAGCGCCAGGGCCACCGGCATCGCCAGCAAGATATTGATCAGGATCGCCTGGGGTGTATGCCACTGGCTGTCGCGCTTGAAGTGGCCGACATCCTGGTGAACCTTGTTCAAGCGGGCATAAAGGTTCTTGCGTCGCCACAGCAGCGCACCGATCAGCAATGCCAGGGGCAGGAACAGCAGCGGCCGCTGAGTCAGGCCGTCGGCCAGTTCGCTGAGGCTCGAGGCCCAGGGCAGTGAGTCAACCTGTTTCTCCAGGCGCATCGGCACGCCGCGCATCCAGTCGAAATCCAGCGGTTTGTTGCTGGGGATCCAGAACATTTGCTCTTCGAGGGTCTCTCGCAGGTTCTGGGCGGTGCTGAGCAGTTGTTTCTGGTTGAGCTGCAAGGTGATGGATTCGTTGAGTACCGCACTCAATTCGCGGTTCAGGCGTTCCAGCAGGTCGACGCGGGTCAGTGCCAGGTCCAACAGCGTCTTGCGCAACTGCGGTGTCGCTTGCTCCGACGGCTGGGAGGCCAGCAGGCTGTCGACATAGGCGCTGGGATTATTCAACAGCTCGCGCTGCTGGCTGACTTCGAACTGGTACAGGCGGATGTCGGCGATCTGGTCGGCCAGGTTCTGGTCCAGCTTCAGGCGCGGCAGGCTCTGGCGTTGCTTGTAGAGGATCTTGGAGAGCAGCAGGCTGCCCTTGAGCACGCTGATCTGCTCGTCCAGGGCGGCGTCGGTCTGGGTGACGCTGTCCAGCAGTTGCTTGGTCTGCAGGTTCTGCTGGGTGACTTCGTTGAGGCGGTCGGTGCTTTTGAGCAGGTAGTCGGAGAGCTTCAGGTTGGCCGCGCTTTCGGTTGCCAGCAAGCTGCTGCCGCCGGCCTTCTGGGCTTCGATGGATTGCTGGGTCACCGTCTCCTGTGACTGGGCCAGGCGCTTCTGGTTGATCAGGTTTTGCAGCTCCTGGATCTCCTGCTCCATGCGGTCGATTTTTTCCGACAGCAAGTCGTGCTGGCTATTGCCCAAATCTTGCAACTGGCTGTTGCCAGCCAGTTCCTGGCGACGCAACGGGATCAGCGCATTGAGTGCCGCCAGCTCGGCGTTGAGCTGGTCGCGTTGTTCGCCGCTCAAGGTCTTGCCGGCGTCCCTGCCGGCCTTGAGGGTGGCGTTGATCTGCTGGATGCGGCTCTGGCTGTTGGAAATTTCCCCCTGGGCCCGCTCGGGTCGTGTCTGGGCGGTGATGACCAGGCTGTTGGCCTCGGCCAGGGCTTTTTGCAGGTCGCCCTGCTGGGCGGAGCGATCCGTGAGCATTTGCTCGAGCTGGGGAATCGGCAGGTTGGCGTAGCGTTGCGCCACCGGTACCACCGCCGTGCCCTTGAGCCGCGCCAGTTCGCGCTGGTTCTCGATGTTCTGCTTGGGCGCAGTGGCCAGTTGCTGTTTGAGCGCCTGCAGCTTCTGTTCGTACTCGGCTTTTTTGTTGAGTTGGGTCAACGTGTTCTGCAAGACCGCCTGCAGGGCTTTCTGCTCGGCTTCCGGCAGTTTGCGGTCGGCGATCTTGTCCAGGCTGGCCTGCACCGAAGCGCTGGTGGGAAGGTCAGCGGCTTGCAGGGTGCAGACAGAGAGACTCAGGCCCAGCAGGGCGATGACGAAAAAGGAGCGCAGGGTAGGCATAGAGACCGGTCGAGCAAGTGAGAGTGGGAGCAGTTTAGAGGAACAAGCCGGGACCCGGGCGACTTCCTTCGGGGAATCTGACGCCCACTTTGCCGATCTTGTTCCCGTCCATGACTGCGACGGTCCACAGGGTGTTGTTCCAATCCACCTGGTCGCCGACCACTGGAGCGCCACCGACTTTCTGGGCAATGAAACGGCCCAGGGACATGTCGGGATCGATGCCGTCCAGTTTCAGTCCGTACAGCGCCGCAACCGCGGCCAGCTGGGCGTCTCCTTCGAGTACGAAGTCGCCGAAGAAACGCAGATCCAGGCCCCGTTGCGGCGCTTGGCTGAACAGTTTTCCCAGGGCCGGCAAGTCGTGTTCATGGCCGATGACACACAACAAATCATCGACTTCCAGCACCGTACTACCCGACGGATGGAGCAGTTGCTGGCCACGAAACAGGGCAGCGATGCGCGTGCCGTCCGGCATTTTCAGGTCCCGCAGGGGCGAGCCGATGCACCATTTTTCCGCGCCCAGGCGATAGATGAACAGCTCCCACTCGCTGGTGACGTGGACTTCCAGCGCCGCCCGGGAAATCGGCAGCGGCTCGGGCGGGACGGTCACGTGCAGCAACTTGGCGACCCACGGCAGGCTCGTGCCCTGCACCAGCAGCGAGACCAGCACGATAAAGAACGCCAGGTTGAAATAGAGCTGGGCGTGGGGCAACCCAGCCATCAACGGGAACACCGCCAGGATGATCGGCACCGCGCCGCGCAGGCCGACCCAGGAAATGAACGCTTTCTCGCGACCGTGGAACGCCTTGAACGGCAGCAGGCCGACCACGACCGACAGCGGACGCGCAAACAGAATCATCCACAATGCCAGGCCCAGGGCGGGCAGGGCGATGGGCAGCAGGTCGTGGGGCGTGACCAGCAACCCCAGCACCAGGAACATGCCGATCTGCGCCAGCCAGGCCATGCCATCGAGCATGTGCAGGATACCGTGGCGGCTGCGCACCGGACGGTTGCCGATCACCAGGCCGCACAGGTACACCGCGAGGAAGCCGCTGCCGTGCAGGGCGTTGGTCAAGGCAAATACGGCCAGGCCGCCGCTGATGACCAGGATCGGGTACAGGCCGTTGGCCAGGTTGATGCGATTGACCAGTTGCAGCATCAGCCAGCCGCCGCCCAGGCCGATCACCGCACCGATACCAAACTCGCGCACCAGATGCCCCACCAGGCTCCAATGCAGGCCGGTTTCGCCACTGGCGAGCATGCCGATCAAGGTGACGGTCAAGAATACCGCCATGGGGTCGTTGCTACCGGACTCGATCTCGAGGGTGGCGCTGACCCGCTCATTCAGGCCCTTGCCGCCCAGCAGCGAAAACACTGCCGCGGCGTCGGTGGAGCCGACGATGGCGCCAATCAGCAGGCCCTGGATCAGGTTCAGGTTGAACAGCCACGCCGCCGCCAGGCCGGTCAGCCCGGTGGTGATCAATACCCCGACCGTGGCCAGCGACAACGCCGGCCACAGCGCCACGCGAAAGCTCGAGACCCGCGTGCGCAAGCCGCCGTCCAACAGGATGACCGCCAATGCGAGGTTGCCGACCAGATAGGCCGTGGCGTAGTTATCGAAAAGAATACCGGCGCCGTCGACACCGGCCGCCATGCCCACGGCCAGGATGATCACCAGGATCGGGATGCCCAGGCGCGACGAAAGAGAACTCACCAGAATGCTCGCACCCACCAGCAACGCGCCGATCAAGAACAGGCTGTTGATGGTCGTCGCAGTCAAAGGCAGTACTCCGGGAATCTTGAGGGACAGGCACAAACTGACCATGCAGTCTGCGTGCCAGCGATTCTAACCTGTTGAAATGTGATGCTGTCAAAAAAGGTTTGGGCGTCTTCCTTCTAGCCTTGCGCCTGCCAGACCGTTTCGCAGGCGATTGTGCTTTAGACGAGTTATTTCGTAACCGGATATGGGAAACAGCTGATAACAAACCAGCAGCTCCATTGGGCCAATCCAATGTTGACTCCCGCAGGGGCGCTCCCTAGTATCCGCCCGCTATTTTGGATGCCGCTTCTTGCTCGAGGGATCGAACATGTCTTTACCCGCCCTGTGGGCGAGGTTGTGCCTGGCTTTGCTCTGCCTTTCTCCGCTTTCCCCTGTTTATGCCGCGCCAACCCCTGGCGACACTGACCTTATCCGCGAACGCCAGAATCGCCTGCTCGAAGAGCAGCGTCGGCGCCTCGAAGAACTCAAGGACCTGCCAGGCAAAGAAGCAAAGCCAGTCCCGCCGGCAAAACCTGCCGATACCCGTTGCTTCCTCATCAAGACCATCGAACTCAAAAGCGCCGATGCCCTGTCCGAGCGCGAGCGCCAACGCTTGCTCAAGCCCTACATCAATCAGTGCCTGGGCGTGCCGCAGCTTAACGAGCTGCTCAAGACCGTTACCGATGCGTACCTGGAAAAGGGCTTGGTCACGAGCCGTGCCTATTTGCCACAACAGGATTTGTCCAGCGGGCATCTGCAGGTGCTGGTAGTCGAGGGACGGCTTGAGAGCCTGAAGGGCGCCGAGGACAGCGGACTCTCCGAGCGGGAGCTGACCATGAGCTTTCCGGGCAAGCCGGGCGATTTGCTCAATCTGCGGGAGATCGAGCAAATGATCGATCAACTGAACCGCCTACCCTCCAACCGTGTGGAAATGGAGTTGGCGCCAGGGCAGAACATCGGCGGCAGTGAAGTGCTGGTCAAGAACACCGCGCAGAAACCTTGGCGCGCCGGTATGTCACGGCATAACGATGGACAAAAGAGCACCGGTGAGCAGCAATGGGGCGTCTCCCTGGACTGGGACAATCCCTTGGGCCTGGCCGATCAATTGGCCTTGCGCGGCGGCCACGATGCCGTCAGCGACCATCAGAAAACCTCGCGCAACGCCATGTTCTATTACAACTTGCCGTTTGGCTGGTGGAACCTGAGCTACAGCTATAGCCAAAGCGAGTACCGGACGCCGGCGCAGCTCAACGGCTTTACCTTCAAGCAGACCGGCGACAGCCAGAGCCATCAGTTTCGCCTGGAGCGGGTGGTGCATCGTGACGCGGTGAGCAAGACTTCCTTGAACACAGGCCTGGCGTACCTGCGTACCAATAACTTTTTCGAAGACAGCAAGCTCGATGTGAGCAGTAACCGCATCAGCGAGGCGCAGTTCGGCATCAACCATGGCCGGCGAGTGGGCAATGCCTTCGTCAACCTCGACCTGGGCCTGCAACAAGGTATCGGTGCCCTCGATGCCCAGGGCGATCATGAGCCGGGCCCTGGAGTGCCAGATGCGCGCTATCGCAAATACACCGCGACCCTCAGCTATTTGCAGCCCTTCATGCTGGGCGGCGAG
>NZ_JBWLPW010000060.1:0-1489 GCF_056521845.1 Pseudomonas sp. PF05
GGTAGGCCTCTGTAGGAGCTGGCGAAGCCTGCGATCTTTTGATCTTGATCTTGATCTTGATCTTCCGACTCAATCGGCAATGGAAAGATCGCAGCCTCGTTGCACTCGACAGCTCCTACACAGCTCCACACAGCTCCACACAGCTCCTACGCAACGCTTACACAACGCCTACACAGCTGCAACAGAGGCCCGCGGGAGCATGCGCCCTCAGCGCTATGTCGACTGGCGTGCTTCGACGTTGTCCAACGCGCGGTTTGCCAGCATTGCGCTCAGTTCAATCGATTGCTGGATGCCCAGGGCGATATGGCGCCTGGAACCTTCCAGGTCAAAGGCCAGGTCACTGACCATGGCATTGGCCGAGGCCAGGTTTTCGCTGAGGTTGGCGAGCAGGGTTTAGGTGTCGACGCCATGGGCGACGGTGAACAGCTGGCCGGGATCGGACTCGGGTTTGCTGGGTTTGGGCTTGAGGTAGAAGTCGAGGATGCGGTCGGCGGCTTTGTCGAACGCTTTTGTGTTGGATGGATCGGTGTCCGGTGGGTTGGGGGTTACTTTGAACATAGATGAAGCTCCGATGCTGTAGAAGGGAGCCAACACCCTCTCGCTACCAAACGAATTAGGGTGGCGGCCATACGAAGGTTGGTAGACCGGGCATCGGAGCCGGCGCCTCCGAAGAGGCCCTGCGCATGGCCACCAAAACGCGAAGTGCATGATTGCACTTGCAAGAGATGACGCTATGCACCGACACCTGGGCTACCAAACCCGATCGCTGATTCAATCAGCGACCCGGAAACGATAGCGCCCGACCCCAAGGCGCACAAGCCGGCGGATTCTGGCGCAGTTGTAGGCAACGGCGCAAGACAACGTAGCCCGATCCCGAATGATCCTATATCTGGATAAACACGCCCCCTTTTGGACTGGGAGCCTGGGTTAACACAAACACCTGTGGCGAGGGAGCTTGCTCCCGCTGGGTGGCGAAGCCGCCCCGAAAAATTCTGCGTTGAAACAAAAAAAGGCCTGCTTCGCAGTCCAGCGGGAGCAAGCTCCCTCGCCACAAGAGCCCGCTCAAGCCTTCCGATCACCCACATTCGACTAATGTCTTAGACCAGTCATCGCACAACCAAGCGCCCTCATCGCTACTCTCAAGCCCCGGATTTTCCCAGCGCCAAGGCCTGCGATCTTGACCTCAATCGGTGACAACCATTGAAATTCCTCATTTTGAAGCATCCCCAAGTTGGATAATTCCGATAATGGCCAGTTGACAATGGGGAGCAGCTTCCAAATAATCGCCCTCATGTTGTACGACGACGTATGACAAATAAAAACAACAAAAAGTAGGAGCGTCACAGTGAGCACACGTGTCCGTTTTTCGCCCGACCGCCGCCCAAACCGCCGTACCCTTCTCAACGCCAGCCCCGCGCTGCTCCTGCTCGGTTGCAGCAGCCTTGCTGCGTTTGTGCCCATGACCGCCAGCGCCGAAGGCTTTGTTGAT
>NZ_JBWLPW010000061.1:0-1367 GCF_056521845.1 Pseudomonas sp. PF05
GGTGCTTTCATCGAACAGGTCGGTGGCGTATTCGAATTGGCCGCTGATACGGTCACCGTCGTCGTTGAGCGACAGGCTCACATCGAACTGGGTGGTGCCGGTGGGCTGGGGCAGCGGTGTCAGGCTCAGGCCGGGCAGTTCCAGGGCCTGGTCGCGGGGGGTGTTGCCCAGCACCAGCATCGCCTGGAACAACGGGCTGTGACCGAGGCTGCGTTCCGGTTGCAGGGCTTCGACGACTTGCTCGAACGGCAGGTCCTGATGGCTGTAGGCGTCGAGGGTGGAGGCCTTGATGTGCTCCAACAACTGGTCGACGCGGCTATGAGCCTGGACGTCGATGCGCAGGGCCAGGGTGTTGACGAAGAAGCCGATCAGCGCTTCGGTTTCCCGCCGAGGACGGTTGGCCACCGGTGTGCCGACCACCACCTGCGGCTGGTTGCTCAGGCGCGAAAGCAAGATCGACCAGGCGCCGAGCAAGGTCATGAACGGGGTCAGACCCTGTTGCTGGCTGAAGCGGCGCAAGCGGGCACTGAGTGGCGCGGGCAGTTGCAGGGCCAGCGCCGCGCCTTGGTAGCTTTGCACTTGCGGCCGTGGGTGGTCGCTGGGCAGTTCCAGCAGCGCCGGGGCGCCGTCCAGGTGTGCTTTCCAGAAACCGACCTGGGTGTGCAGGCGTTCACCTTGCAGGTGCTGCTGTTGCCAGCTGGCGTAGTCGGCGTATTGCAGGGTCAGGGGCGGCAGCGGGTCGTCGAGCTGCTGGCTGAACGCGGCGTAGAGCGCGTTGAATTCACCGATCAACACCGCCACCGACCAACCGTCGGAGACGATGTGGTGCTGGGTCACCAGCAGGATGTGTTCGTCCTCGGCCAGGCACAGCAGGCTTCCACGAATCAGCGGGCCCTGGCTGAGGTCGAAGGCGTCCCGGGCTTCGGCCTGGGTCAGTTGGGTCACGGCGGCTTGCCGGGCGTCGGCGTCCAGGGTTTGCAGGTCGTGTGCCTGCAAGGCGAAGCCGATGTCGGCGGCGGCGAAGCGTTGGCGGACCTCGCCGTCACGGCGTTCGAAGGTGGTGCGCAGGCTTTCGTGACGGGCGACGATGCGGTCCAGGGCCCGTTGCAGGGCGTTGCGATCCAGGCGGCCGCGCAGGTGCAGCGCGGCGGGCATGTGATAGGCGACGCTGGCGGCGTGGTCCAGTTGATCGAGGAACCACAGGCGTTGCTGGGCCAGGGACAGTGGCAAGGCTTGGTCGCGGGACACCGCTTCGATGAGCTGGACCCGGGACTGGCCGGCCTGATCGACACGCTGGGCCAGCTCGCTCAACGAGGCCTGGGCGAAGAGGGTACGCAGGTCGATCTCGACGCCAAGGTCTTGGTGCA
>NZ_JBWLPW010000062.1:0-1314 GCF_056521845.1 Pseudomonas sp. PF05
GATCGTCTGCTGCTGCGGATAGTCAGCCTCGGTGGCGTTGAACGTCACCAGCAGTTGCTCGCGTTCCGCGTCGGGCAAGATCGACAGGCGATACAGCGCCGCCTGTGGCGTCTGTTCCAGTGCCTGCACCAGCGTCTGTAGCGCTGCGTGCATATAAGCGCAGACCCGTTGGGCGCCGATCTGCTGCGCGACCAGCACCGTCAGGTTGAAACCGCTACCCAGGTCATCGACGTTCAAGGTCAGCGGATAATTGGTGCGGTCTTCCCCGTCCAGGACGTGGATGCCACGCCATGCTTGCAGTGCCTGCGCCGACGCCTCGCCCGTAGCGCGGTGCCGATAGTTAAGCAAGGCGCTGAACAGCGGCAGCGGCGCCGCCACGCCACTGCAACGCTGGGCCAGCGCGAGCGAGGCATGTTCGTGCCCGAGCAAGGCCGTCAGTTGCCCATGGACCGCCTTGACGCCCGCCTTGACGCCTTGGTCGCCCAGGCTCACGCGCAGCGGCAGGGTATTGATGAACATCCCCAGTGCGCGGTCAGCGCCCTCGCCCGCCTGCATCCGGCCCATCAGGACCGTACCGAACACCACCTCCTGCTTGCCGGACACCTTGGCCAGCACTTGCGCCCACGCCAGATGCACCAGGCTGGCGGCACTCACCCCCAGTTGACGGGCCTGGGCCCGCAGGCGCTGGTCCAGGCCGGCATCCACCGCCTGGCTGGTCTCTTCGATATCGCGTCCGCCGCTCTGCACATCCTGCAGGTTGAAGGGCAGCGTCGGCTCGTCGATATCGCCGAGCATGTCGTGAAAGAACGCCTCATGCTCTTCGCGACTCACGCCCAAGCGGGCCTGGGCCACGTAATTTCGATAAGGCACCGCTTCGGCCAGTTGCCCGGCTTCACCCAGCAGGTGCGCTTGCATCTCGTGTTGCACCACGTCCATCGCCGTGTGGTCCAGGGCGATGTGATGGAACAACAGTGTCGCGACCAGGCGATCGTTGGCCTCGTCCCTTGCATAAGCCAAGCGCATCAGCGGCGCCTGGGCGACATCGATACGGTGATGGCGCGGGTCGAAACGCTGACGCAGTTGCCCAACGGTATCACCCGCGGCCGGGTCGAGATCGAGTGCTTCGAGGTGCAGCCTGGCTTCGCGCCAGACCACTTGCATAGGCTCGTCAAAACCGTCCCACACAATGCTGGTGCGCAAGATGTCGTGGCGATCAATGACCACCTGCAATGCCTCGACGAACCCGTCGAGACGTTCCTGGCTGTCGAAGGCAAACTGCGATTGAAGCAGATACGGGTCGCCCTGCTCGGCAGC
>NZ_JBWLPW010000063.1:0-1138 GCF_056521845.1 Pseudomonas sp. PF05
CCGGATGACCGCGTGGCGATCTGTGCCGATCGCAGCCTGGACATGGTGGCGGGCCTGCTGGGCATTCTCAAGGCCGGCGCGGCGTATGTGCCGCTGGACCCGGATTACCCAGCCGAGCGCCTGGCCTACATGCTGGAAAACAGCGCGCCGAGAGTGGTGCTGACCCAGCGCGCCTTGCAGGCGAGCCTGCCGGCTACGCAGGCGCGGACCTTGCTGCTGGATGAGGCGCAAGGGTTCTCGATGCAGCCCACCGACAATCCGCAGGTTGAAGGCTTGCATGCCCATCACCTGGCCTATGTCATCTACACCTCGGGCTCCACGGGCCTGCCCAAAGGCGTGATGAACGAGCACGGCGCGGTGGTCAACCGGCTGTTGTGGATGCAGGACGAATACGCCTTGAGCGCCACAGACGCAGTGCTGCAAAAGACCCCGTTCAGCTTCGACGTGTCGGTGTGGGAGTTCTTCTGGCCGCTGTTCAGCGGTGCGCGGTTGGTGATGGCCCGTCCGGGCGGGCATCGTGATCCTGCCTACCTGCGCGAAGTGATCCAGGCCCAAGGCATCACCACATTGCACTTCGTGCCGTCGATGCTCGACGTGTTCCTGGCCCATGGCGAGGCAGGTCAGTGCGAAGGCTTGGTGCGGGTGATGTGCAGCGGCGAGGCGTTGCCGGGGCATCTGGTGCGGCGCTTCAAGACGCAACTGCCGCACAGCAGCCTGTACAACCTGTACGGCCCGACCGAAGCGGCGGTGGACGTGACGGCGTGGGATTGCACGGGTGCAGAAACCCCGGACAGCACGCCCATCGGCAAGCCGATTGCCAATACGCGGATCTACCTGCTTGATGCCCATCGACAACCGGTGCCCATGGGCGTGGCCGGGGAGATTTACATCGGCGGTGTGCAGGTGGCGCGGGGTTACCTGAACCGTCCGGAATTGACCGTCGAGCGTTTCCTGGGGGATCCGTTCAACACAGCGACGAATGCCCGGATGTACCGAACCGGCGACCTGGGTCGTTACCTGCCGGACGGCAATATCGAGTACCTGGGGCGCAACGATGACCAAGTGAAGATCCGCGGTTTCCGCATCGAGTTGGGCGAGATCGAAGCGCGGCTGGCGCAGCATGAGGCGGTGAAAGAAG
>NZ_JBWLPW010000064.1:0-980 GCF_056521845.1 Pseudomonas sp. PF05
GACGCCAAGGTCAATCTCAACCTGCGCAACTTCTACATCAACCGCAACTTCACCAACCCGAACAACGCCCAGGGCAAAGCCGAGGAATGGACCCAGAGCTTCATTCTCGACGCCAAGTCCGGTTTCACCCAAGGCACGGTCGGTTTCGGCATGGACGTGCTGGGGATGTACTCGGTCAAGCTCGACGGCGGCCGTGGCACTGCGAACACTGCCTTGTTGCCGGTTCATGACGACGGTCGCCCCGCCGACGACTTCGGCCGCCTGGGCGTGGCCCTCAAGGCCAAGGTATCGAAAACCGAACTGAAGGTCGGTGAATGGATGCCGGTGTTGCCGATCCTGCGTTCCGACGATGGCCGCTCCCTGCCGCAAACCTTCCGCGGCGGCCAGGTGACCTCCACTGAAATCAACGGCCTGAGCCTCTACGGCGGCCAGTTCCGCGCCAACAGCCCGCGCAACGACGCGAGCATGGAAGACATGTCGATGAACGGCCGCGGCGCGTTCACCTCCGACCGTTTCAACTTCGGCGGCGGCGAATACGCCTTCAACGACAAACGCACCCAGGTCGGCGTCTGGTACTCGGAACTGTCCGACATCTACCAGCAAAAATATTTCAACCTGACCCACAGCCAGCCCATCGGTGACTGGACCCTGGGTGCCAACCTCGGCTACTTCATCGGCAAGGAAGACGGCAGCGCCCTAGCCGGCGACCTGGACAACAAAACCGCGTTCGCCATGCTCTCGGCCAAATACGGCGGCAACACCTTCTACGTCGGCCTGCAAAAACTCAGCGGCGACGACGCCTGGATGCGCGTCAACGGCACCAGCGGCGGCACCCTGGCCAACGACAGCTACAACTCCAGCTACGACAACGCCCAGGAAAAATCCTGGCAAGTGCGCCACGACTTCAACTTCGCCGCCGTCGGCGTGCCGGGCCTGACGTTGATGAACCGCTACATCAGCGGCGACAACGTGCACACCGC
>NZ_JBWLPW010000065.1:0-909 GCF_056521845.1 Pseudomonas sp. PF05
TGAGATCAACGTCCACCACGAGGCGGCCTAGTAGCCGACCTGGCTCTCCTGGTCGTACACCTGTCAGATCTGTGGGAGCAAAGCTTGCTCGCGAGGCGGCCTGACAGCCGACCTAGCTTTGGCGGCTGTACTTCAATCCAAGTGTGTGCGAGCTTGCTCGCGAAGGCGGTGTCACAGTCGGTGGAGATGTTGAATTTGCCGGCCTCTTCGCGAGCAAGCCCGCTCCCACAGGAGGAACGCGGTCCCCATCAAGAACCAGGTCGGCTACTAGGCCGCCTCGCGGTGGACGTTGATCTCGGGCGCCCCGTTAACCACGATGGCCGCACGCAGGCATTGCGCAGTGGGCCCACGGAGCAATGCCGGAGTGCGGGCATGCCGAGCCCTAGCGAGGCACCGAGTGGTGGGGCATGAGCGTTTTGCTTACTTTTGACTGGGCCGGCTTCCGGGCTCTTCAAAAGTGAGCCGCCGTCAGGGCGGAACCCTAAGCCGTTACCGCAGCAATGGATATGTACTCGATCAGCTGTCAGGCCGCCATCGCGAGCAAGCTCCCACAGTGGAATGCGTCCATCCAATCGATCGTTTTGCCGTTCGATAATCGCCCAAAACCCGCAAACGCCAATTGAACCGATCCCGTGCAGCCCTTCACCATCGCTCGCACAAAACCAATAACAACAGGTTCGACGCCATGCCCCGACGCCCCGCCTCACCCGGCTGATCCCCAATCGCCCTGACGACCCAGGTCCACCCTTACCGCCTGCACCTCAAAAATGCGGCAACAACTCGCTTCGTCCACAAAAAATAGAGACAACGCCCATGAAGCCCACACAGCACCTTCTCCCCAGCCTCATCGCCGTCGCCCTGACCAGCACCGCCCTGCCCGTCCTGGCCGCGGAATCGGGGTTTGTCGAG
>NZ_JBWLPW010000066.1:0-864 GCF_056521845.1 Pseudomonas sp. PF05
GCCGCCCAGTTCGAAGAAGTGATCGTGACGACCCACCTGCTCGACCTTGAGCACATCTGCCCAGATTCGCGCCAGGGTCTGTTCGACTTCGCCTTGTGGTGCTTCATATTCGCGAGAGGCATAAGCCTCGGCATCCGGCGCCGGGAGCTCACGGCGATCCAGCTTGCCGTTGGCGGTCAGCGGGAAGGCTGGCAGCACCATGAAGGCGCTGGGCAGCATGTAGTCGGCCAGCACGCTCGACAACTGCTCGCGCAATTCACGTACCGACAAGGTCACGCCCGGTTCGGCAATCACATAACCTACCAGGCGCTTGGGACCGGCATCGTCTTGCCGCGCCAGCACGACCGCGTCTTTCACGCCTGGGCATTGGCCCAAGCGGGCTTCGATCTCGCCCAATTCGATACGGAACCCACGGATCTTCACTTGGTCGTCGTTACGGCCCAGGTAATCCACCGCGCCATCCGCGCGCCAGCGGGCCAGGTCGCCAGTGCGGTAGAGCAAGGCATCTGGATCGGCACTGAACGGGTCGGTGACGAACTTCTCGGCGGTCAGCTCAGGGCGATTCAAATAGCCTTTCGCCACGCCGTCGCCACCGATGTACAACTCGCCGGCCACGCCGATGAGGACGGGTTGCTGGTTGGCATCCAGCACATAGACGCGGGTGTTGCCAATCGGACGACCAATCGGGATACCGCCCTCGCCCACCTGCTTGATTTCGTAGGTGGTGGTGAAGGTGGTGGCCTCGGTTGGGCCGTAGCCGTTGAGCAAGTGAGCCGGCGCGCCTTCCTTCAGAACGCGACCGATCACCGCCGGGTCGAGCACATCGCCACCGACGATCAGGTAGCGCAGTTGGGCGAACACCGA
>NZ_JBWLPW010000067.1:0-820 GCF_056521845.1 Pseudomonas sp. PF05
GTGGGCAGCCGCTGACTGTTCTATACAGATCAATTTCTGAATTCGGCTGGTAACTTTTCCGCCATTGCAGGTTGTACCCGACCTCCGTATTTCTGCCGCCCGGTACGGTGCAGGTCTGCCCTTTGGCGGGCACGTACACCGCAACGGCTTGGTAGGCAAAGTCTGGCGGCAGATCAGCGGTAAAGACAAAAGTGTTCGCTTGTTTGTTGGCGCAACCAACGATTAACGCCATGGAACAACCCAAGCCTGCGTTACGCAACAGCGCATGTATTTTTGAGTGGGACGTAGTCATGGGGTAGGGCCTTATTCCGTACAGCCGGGATAAATGGTGCATGTCTGTCCGTCGGGCATTTGAAACGTGCTGAAGTCCTTGTAGTTACCGAAGCAGTACGCATCTTGATCTTCAAAGTTTTCCCCCATGCAGCGTTTCCAACCGTTCGGCACCTTCACCCAAGTGTCTCCAATGGCGGGTCTTTCCTCGTCCGCCAATTTGATCTTCATCCTCACGGTCTTACCCGGTAGCTGATCGAGGGTGTACGCCGCGAAAGGACGCCCACGTCCAAGCTCGCCCTGTGGGTTGGTTTTTTTGCAGTCGAGGATTTTTACGATGCGTCGTTTGGACCCAGCAGTACGGAACAACCACTGGCATTGGCCATAGAAAGTACTTTCACCCGCTTCGCTGAACGTGCCTTTGTATTGCGCTTCCAGCTCATCGCGAATCACGACGTTGGCTGAATCCTGACTGATATCACTCCAGTCCTTTCCATAGGCAGAGTTGATTTCAAGCTCAATGCGGCTGATCACCAGTGGGCAACCCAGA
>NZ_JBWLPW010000068.1:0-785 GCF_056521845.1 Pseudomonas sp. PF05
CTGGCCTACGTGATCTACACCTCCGGCTCCACCGGCTTGCCCAAAGGCGTGATGGTCGAACATCGCGGCCTGCGCAACCTGCTGGACTGGTACCTCGAAGACCTGGCCTTCGACGCCGGCGACGCGGTGCTGCTGGCGTCCTCCTACAACTTCGACCTGACCCAGAAGAACATCCTCGCGCCGCTGATGGTCGGGGCCACGCTGCACCTGGCCGCCGAACCCTTCAACCCCGACGCCATCGTCGCCCAGGTCGCCGAGGCCGGGATCAGCCACCTCAATATGTCGCCCAGCGCCTTCCACGCGCTGGTGGACGCCGACCACCAACACGGCCTGGCCTGCCTGAAACGCGTGGTGCTGGGGGGCGAGCCGATCCAGGTCGCCATGCTGGAAAAACTCGCCGAGCCACGGCCAGCGGTGATCAACAGCTACGGGCCGACCGAGTGCAGTGACGTGGTCGCCTGGTACACCGCCGACAGCGACCTTGAGACCTACCGGCACCAGTCGATCCCCATTGGCCGGCCGATTCGCAATATGCAATTGCATGTGCTGGACAGCTACGGGCAACTGTTGCCCGTGGGGGTACCTGGTGAGATCCACATCGGCGGCATCGGTGTGGCCCGCGGTTACCTCAACCTGCCGCAACTCAGCAGCGAGCGCTTCATCGCCGACCCGTTCTACGGCAAGACCGACGCTCGCTTGTACAAGACCGGTGACATCGGTCGCTGGCTGCCGGACGGTACGTTGCAGTACCTGGGGCGCAATGACGATCAGGTGAAGATCCGCGG
>NZ_JBWLPW010000069.1:0-784 GCF_056521845.1 Pseudomonas sp. PF05
TGCCCAAAGGGGTGATGGTCGAGCACCGCAACGTCGCACGGCTGTTTTCGGCGACCCAACCGTGGTTCGAGTTTGGTCCGCAAGACGTCTGGGCGCTGTTCCATTCCTTCGCGTTCGATTTCTCGGTCTGGGAAATCTGGGGCGCCTTGACCCACGGCGGTCGCCTGTTGGTGGTGCCGCAACTGGTCAGTCGCTCCCCGCAAGACTGTTATGCGTTGTTGTGCGAGGCCGGTGTGACCGTACTGAACCAGACGCCAAGCGCCTTCCGGCAGTTGATTGCGGCCCAGGGCGAAAGCGAGCTGCGCCACAGCCTGCGCCAGGTGATCTTTGGCGGTGAAGCGCTGGAAACCGGGATGCTCAAGCCCTGGTATGCCCGTGTCGCCAATGCTGGGACGCAGTTGGTGAACATGTACGGCATCACCGAAACGACGGTGCACGTGACCTATCGTCCGCTTGAAACGGCCGATGCGCAGTTGACGGGAGTGAGCCCGATCGGCAAGCGCATTCCCGACCTGCAACTGTACGTGCTCGACGCCCGGCGTGAGCCGGTGCCGGTTGGGGTGGTGGGTGAGATGTACGTGGGCGGTGCGGGCGTGGCCCGGGGTTATCTGAACCGTCCGGAATTGACCCAGGAACGCTTTATCGACGATACCTTTAGCGGGCGTGAAGGGGCGCGCTTGTACCGGACCGGCGACCTCGGTCGTTGGTTGGCGGACGGCAGCATCGAATACCTGGGCCGCAATGACGACCAAGTGAAGATCCGTGGTTTCCGGATCGAGCTGGG
>NZ_JBWLPW010000007.1:0-294660 GCF_056521845.1 Pseudomonas sp. PF05
GACGGTTAATGACGGCAAGGAATGGGGCCGCGAAACCGAACTGGCCTACACCGTGCAGAGTGGCGCGCTGAAAAGCCTCAACGTGAAATGGCGTAACGCATCGATTCGTCGTGACTTCAGCAACAACGAATTCGACGAAAATCGACTCATCTTCAACTACCCGATTTCGCTTCTGTAATACAGGATCATTGCCATGGGCGCATCCCATGGCAACGGGCGGCAGGGAAGCCGGTTTAGAGCGGTTCGTCGATCAAACGTTGACAAGGTAGCAGAAGGATAAGGATATTCCCTCTCGGTCGTACGACAACTTATAACAACTGTACCTCTCACTGTTTGCTCAGGTAATGCCATGACCACGACACAGATTCGCCACCCCTTCAATCGCCTCCTATTGACCGGCGCCGCTGGCGGCCTTGGCAAAGTCTTGCGCGAACGCCTCAAGCCTTTCGCGCGCCACATTCGCCTGTCGGACATCGCCAACATAACCCCGGCCATCGACGAAAGCGAAGAAGTGGTGCCGTGCGACCTGTCGGACAAGCAGGCCGTGCATCAACTGGTCGAAGGCGTCGATGCCATCCTGCACTTCGGCGGTGTTTCGGTGGAACGTCCGTTCGAAGAGATCCTCGGCGCCAACATCAGCGGCGTTTTCCACATCTATGAAGCCGCCCGCAAACACGGCGTCAAGCGGGTGATCTTCGCCAGCTCCAACCACGTTATCGGCTTCTACAAACAAGATCAGACCCTCGACGCCCTCTGCGCTCGCCGCCCGGATGGCTACTACGGCCTGTCCAAGTCCTACGGCGAGGACGTGGCCAGCTTCTATTTCGATCGCTACGGCATCGAGACCGTCAGTATCCGCATCGGCTCGTCGTTCCCGGAACCGCAGAACCGCCGGATGATGAGCACCTGGCTGAGCTTCGACGACCTCACCCAACTGATCGAATGCTCGCTCTACACCCCGAAAGTCGGCCACACCGTAGTCTACGGCGTCTCCGCCAACCGCGACGTCTGGTGGGACAACAGCCACGCCGCTCACCTGGGTTATCAGCCCAAGGATACTTCCGAGATTTTCCGCGACAAGGTCGAAGCCCAGCCAATGCCGGCCGCCGATGACCCGGCCAGGATCTATCAGGGCGGTGCCTTTGTCGCAGCCGGCCCGTTCGACGACTGATTCGCCTGTTGTTCATGGGATAAAACGAACCAAGGAATCGCCATGCAAGCCGAATTGATTGTCGATGCTCGCAACGCCGTCGGGGAAAGCCCGGTATGGGTCCCCGAGGAAAATGCCCTGTATTGGGTGGACATTCCCAGCGGTGGCCTGCAGCGCTGGAACGCCAGCAGCGGAAAAATCCAGGGCTGGGAAGCCCCTGAAATGCTCGCCTGCCTTGCCCGTCATCAGGACGGTGGTTGGGTAGCGGGCATGGAGAGCGGTTTCTTTCGCCTGTACCCCCATGATGACGGCAGCCTGGACAGCGAACTGTGCGCAAGCGTCGAGCACAGCCGCACCGACATGCGCCTCAATGATGGCCGTTGCGACCGCCAGGGCCGCTTCTGGGCCGGCAGCATGGTGCTGAACATGGGCGCCAATGCGGACGCAGGCCGGATGTATCGCTACGAGGCGGGCCAGCGCAGCCCGGTCGAGGCACAACTGAGTAGTTTCATCGTACCCAACGGCCTGGGCTTCAGCCCGGACGGACGCACGATGTACCTCTCCGATTCACACCCGCTGGTGCAGCAGATCTGGGCTTTCGACTACGACATCGACAGCGGCACGCCGTCCAACCGGCGGCTGTTCGTCGACATGATGCCGTTGGCCGGTCGCCCGGATGGCGCCGCGGTGGATGCCGAGGGTTGCTACTGGATCTGCGCCAACGATGCCGGCCTGATTCACCGTTTCACTCCCGATGGACGCCTCGACCGTTCACTGCAAGTGCCCGTGAAGAAACCGACCATGTGCGCCTTTGGCGGCAGTCGTCTGGACACCCTCTTCGTGACCTCGATCCGCCCGGGTGACGACAACGACCCGCAGTCCCTGGCCGGTGGCGTGTTCGCCCTCAACCCCGGCATCAAGGGCCTGGATGAACCTGCTTTCGGAGGACGGAAACACTCCGCGAACTGATCTGCTTTGCCGCTTCACATCGATAGACATAAAAACAACAACACTGGAGATTGACCATGAATTTCAAACGCACGCTTCTGATCGCAGCCCTGCCCCTGGCCTTCCTGGCACAGGCGGCCCATGCCCTCGACATCAAGATCGCCGACGTCCACCCCAAGGGCTACCCGACCGTGGTCGCCGAGGAATCCATGGGTAAAACCTTGGAAAAGGAGAGCAACGGCGAGCTGAAGTTCAAGTATTTCCCAGGCGGTGTACTGGGTTCTGAAAAAGAAGTCATCGAGCAGATGCAAGCTGGCGCGATCCAGATGTCGCGGGTCAGCCTGGGTATCGTCGGCCCTGTGGTGCCGGACGTGAACGTCTTCAACATGCCGTTCATTTTCCGCGACCAGGCCCACATGCGCGCCGTTATCGACGGTGAAGTCGGCGACGCCATTCTCGACAGGATCACCAATTCCGAGTTCGGCCTGGTGGCCCTGGCCTGGATGGACGGCGGCACGCGCAACCTCTACACCAAGAAACCGGTGCGCAAGCTCGAAGACCTTCATGGCATGAAAATCCGCGTGATGGGCAATCCGATGTTCATCGACACCCTCAACGCCATGGGCGGCAACGGCATCGCCATGGACACCGGCGAGATCTTCAGCGCCTTGCAGACCGGCGTGATCGACGGCGCGGAAAACAACCCGCCGACCATGCTCGAGCACAACCACTACCAGAACGCCAAGTACTACAGCCTGACCGGCCACCTGATCCTGCCAGAGCCGATCGTGATGTCGAAAATCACCTGGAACAAGCTCACCCCAGAACAGCAAGTCATGGTGAAAAAAGCCGCCAAGGCCGCCCAGGCTGAAGAACGCGTGCTGTGGGACAAAAAGACCGCCTCCAGCGAAGAGAAACTCAAGGCCGCTGGCGTCGAGTTCATCACCATCGACAAAAAACCCTTCTACGACGCCACCGCACCGATCCGGGCCAAATACGGCGCGCCGTATGCCGACTTGATCAAGCGTATCGAAGCGGTCCAGTAACACCTCTGGATCTGTACTCATGAAAAGGCTGGGCGCGCCGGCGGTTAAAAGGCGCGCCCGGTTACGGTGGAACCCGATGAAGAATTTGCTGCTGCGTATCAACGACACGATTTACATGACTTGCATCTGGGTGGCCGGCCTATCAGTCCTGGCAATTGCCCTGATGATTCCGTGGGGGGTGTTTGCCCGCTATGTACTGGGTACCGGCTCCAGCTGGCCGGAGCCCGCCTCTATCCTGCTGATGATCGTGTTCACCTTTATTGGCGCTGCCGCCAGTTACCGCTCCGGCTCGCACATGGCCGTGGACATGGTCACCAGCCGCCTGCCGTCACACTGGCGAACCCTGGCTTCGGTTTTCACCCAGCTATTGATGGCGGCCGTCTGCATTTTCATGACCGTCTGGGGCACCAAGCTGTGCATGACCACCTGGAATCAGTTCATGAGCGCCATTCCCACCCTGCGCGTCGGCATCACCTACATGCCGATTCCGATCGGTGGCTTCCTGACGTTGATTTTTGTCCTGGAAAAACTCTTGCTGGGCGATCAAAGCCAGCGTCGGGTCGTGCAGTTCGACCTGGTTGAAGAAAACGAAGGTGCCGCTTAATGGACGCTCTGATTCTGCTGGGCAGTTTTTTGTTGTTGATCCTGATCGGCATGCCGGTCGCCTATGCACTGGGCGCGGCCGCCTTGATCGGGGCGTGGTGGATCGATATCCCATTCCAGGCGATGATGATCCAGGTCGCCGGTGGGGTGAATAAATTCTCGCTGCTGGCCATTCCATTCTTCGTCCTGGCCGGCGCGATCATGGCCGAGGGCGGCATGTCCCGCCGACTGGTGGCGTTCGCCAGTGTGCTGGTCGGATTCGTGCGCGGTGGCCTGTCTCTGGTCAACCTCGTGGCCTCGAGTTTTTTTGGCGCAATCTCCGGCTCCTCGGTGGCCGACACCGCCTCGGTCGGTTCGGTGCTGATCCCGGAAATGGAACGTCGCGGCTATCCGCGTGAATTCGCCACCGCCGTCACCGTCAGCGGCTCGGTACAAGCACTGCTGACACCGCCCAGCCATAACGCGGTGCTGTACTCGCTCGCCGCCGGCGGCACGGTATCGATCGGTTCGCTGTTCATGGCGGGCATCGTCCCCGGCATCCTGATGAACCTCAGCCTGATGGCGCTGTGCCTGATTTTCGCGAGAAAGCGCAATTACCCCAAGGGTGAAGTGATTCCGCTCAAGCAAGCGTTGAAAATCTGCAAGGAAGCCATGTGGGGCATGATGACGCTGTTCATCATCCTCGGCGGCATTCTCTCGGGTGTTTTCACCGCCACCGAATCGGCCGCCATTGCCGTGGTGTGGGCATTCTTCGTGACCATGTGCATCTACCGCGACTACAAGTGGAGCGAGTTGCCGAAGCTGATGCACCGCACGGTCCGCACGATCTCCATCGTGATGATCCTGATCGGCTTCGCCGCCAGCTTCGGCTACATCATGACGCTGATGGAGATCCCGGCGAAGATCACCACCGCGTTCCTGACGCTGTCGGACAACCGCTACGTGATCCTGATGTGCATGAACGTGATGCTGCTGATCCTCGGCACCGTGATGGACATGGCGCCGCTGATCCTGATCCTGACCCCGATCCTGATGCCCGTGATCATAGGCATCGGCGTGGACCCGGTGCAGTTCGGCATGATCATGCTGGTGAACCTGGGTATCGGGCTGATCACGCCTCCGGTAGGCGCGGTATTGTTCGTCGGTTCCGCCATCGGCAAGGTCAGCATCGAAAGCACCGTCAAGGCCCTGCTGCCGTTCTACGGCATGCTGTTCCTGGTCCTGCTGCTGGTGACCTACGTCCCCGCCATCTCGCTGTGGCTGCCGCATCTGGTGATGTAACGCCGCGCGCAAGCACCCTTATGGTGAGTGAGGGTGCTGGCTCCGCTGAATTGCGGCAGGAGCCGCGTAGGAGCTGCGTAGGAGCTGCGTAGGAGCTGCGTAGGAGCTGCGTAGGAGCTGTCGAGTGCAACGAGGCTGCGATCCTTTGATCTTTCACTTGAGATTCAAGTGTCTGGGGAAAGATCGCAGCCTCGTTGCACTCGACAGCTCCTACAGCGCGCAGTCGCGGCCACTCCCTTGCCATAACGGATTTTTCCCATTCGAAAGACGCGACTACCATGACGCTGCCTCTCCTATACCTCGAAGACGAACTGACCCGCCTCACCCTGGCCCCGCACCTGGGCGCCAGCCTCGTGGAATGGACCTTGCGCAGCAGCGGCGCGCCGCTGTTACGCCCGCCCGCGCCGCAAGCGCTGGAAAACGGTCTGCCCGGCAAACTCGGCGGCTTCCCCCTGATCCCCTGGTCAAACCGGATCGCCCAAGGCGGTTTCGATTGCCCGGACGGCTGGCTCTCCCTGGAAACCAACAGCCCCAACGATCCGTTCCCGATCCATGGCAGCGCCTGGCAACAGCCGTGGCAAGTGATAGAACAAGGCGCCCAGGAAGTCTTGTTGCAACTCGACAGCCAATCCCCATTCGCCTACTGCGCCAGCCTGCGGATCCGCTTGAATGGCGGTCAGTTGCAGATCGCCATGCACGTCACCCACATGGCCGAACGGGCCGCGTGGCATGGGCTGGGGTTGCATCCGTATTTTCCGCGCACCGCCGGTACTCGCTTGCAAACCCGCGCCAGCGAAGTCTGGCTGTGCGATGCATCGAAACTGCCAACGCAACTAAGGGACATTCCCACAGAGTGGGATTTCCAGCACGCCCGGTTACTGCCAGACGTCCTGGTCGACAACGGCTTCGGCGGTTGGGACGGGCGATGCCTGATCCAGCAACCGGACCTGGGTTATGAGCTGGAATGCCGGGCCAGCGGCAGTGAGTACTTCCTGCTGTACTGCCCCGTCGGGCTGGATTTTTTCTGCATCGAACCGGTGAGTCATCCAGTCAACGCCCACCATCTGCCGGGGCGGCCGGGCTTGCGTTTGCTGGAGCAAGGGCAGTCGGTGACGCTGGGGTTTTCGATGCAGTGTCGGTTGCTCTAATGCCCACTTCCCTGTGGGAGCTAGGCTTGCCCGCGATGAAGTGGACGCGGTCTCCCGGGAACCGAGGCGTCTGCATCGCGAGCAAGCTTTGCTCCCACAGGGATTGGTACGGTCTTTTGATGTTCAGGTGCCCAAGGTCAACCCATTGGCCGGCAACGGCAGCGCGGTCTTGTAGCGCACTTGCTTGAGGGCAAAGCTGGAGCGGATGTTCGCCACGCCCGGGACCTTGGTCAAAAAGTCCATCATGAACCGCTCCAGCGACTGGATGGTCGGCACCAGCACGCGGATCAGGTAATCCGGATCGCCGGCCATCAAGTAACACTCCATCACCTCCGGCCGATCGGAGATCGCCTCTTCGAAGTGCTGCAGCGCCTCTTCCACCTGTTTCTCCAGGCTGACATGGATGAACACGTTGACGTGCAGCCCCAGCAGGTCGGCATCCAGCAGCGTGACCTGCTCGCGGATCACCCCCAGTTCCTCCATGGCCCGGACGCGGTTGAAGCACGGGGTTGGCGACAGGTTGACCGAACGGGCGAGATCGGCATTGGTGATGCGGGCGTTTTCCTGAAGGCTGTTCAGAATGCCGATGTCAGTGCGATCCAATTTACGCATGGGACAAATAATCCTGTTTTTTATCGTTGTGCAGATTTTTTATCTGCAAATGATCTGAACAGCAAGCTAACAGAGAAAAATATTCTTCTTCGTCGAGCCTATGATTGTTGTAGGACAATTTCCCGTACCCGGGGAAATTCGTCAGCTAGCGCGCCCACTACAAGAAATTCACAAGATCGAGCGTAGAAAGCCATGAACCCAGCGTATGAACCGCTACGCCTGCACGTCCCCGAACCCTCGGGCCGTCCCGGCTGCCAGACCGACTTCTCCTACCTGCATCTAAGCGATGCCGGCACGGTGCGCAAACCCTCCATTGACGTTGAACCGTCCGACACGGCCGACCTGGCCCGCGGGCTGATTCGGGTGCTCGATGACCAGGGCAATGCCCACGGTCCATGGGCCGAAGACGTGCCTCTGGAGATCCTGCGCAAAGGCATGCGCGCCATGCTCAAGACGCGTATCTACGACAACCGCATGGTGGTCGCCCAGCGCCAGAAAAAAATGTCGTTCTACATGCAGAGCCTCGGCGAAGAAGCCATCGGCAGTGGCCAGGCCCTGGCGCTGAACATCGACGACATGTGCTTTCCCACCTATCGCCAGCAAAGCATCCTGATGGCCCGCGACGTGCCGTTGGTGGGCATGATCTGCCAACTGCTGTCCAACGAGCGCGATCCGCTCAAGGGCCGGCAGTTGCCGATCATGTACTCGGTCAAGGACGCCGGTTTCTTCACCATTTCCGGCAACCTCGCCACGCAATTCATCCAGGGTGTGGGCTGGGGCATGGCCTCGGCGATCAAGGGCGATACCAAGATCGCCTCGGCCTGGATCGGTGACGGCGCCACTGCCGAATCGGACTTCCACACCGCCCTCACCTTCGCCCACGTCTACCGGGCGCCGGTGATCCTCAACGTGGTCAACAACCAGTGGGCGATCTCCACCTTCCAGGCCATTGCCGGCGGTGAAGCCACCACCTTTGCCGGACGCGGTGTCGGTTGCGGCATCGCCTCGCTGCGGGTGGATGGCAACGACTTCATGGCGGTCTACGCCGCCTCGCGCTGGGCCGCCGAACGTGCCCGCCGCAACCTCGGCCCGGCGCTGATCGAATGGGTCACCTACCGCGCCGGCCCGCACTCCACTTCCGATGATCCGTCCAAATACCGTCCCGCCGACGACTGGAGCCACTTCCCGCTGGGCGATCCGATTGCGCGCCTCAAGCAGCACATGGTGAAAATCGGCCAGTGGTCCGAAGAGGAGCATGCGGCAGTTACCGCTGAGCTGGAAGCCGAGGTGATCGCCGCGCAGAAGGAGGCCGAGCAGTACGGCACTCTCGCCGGCGGGCAGATCCCAAGCGCCGCGACCATGTTCGAAGACGTCTACAAAGAGATGCCGGAGCACTTGAAGCGCCAGCGTCAGCAGTTGGGGATCTGACATGAACGATCACAACAACAATATCCAGCTGGACACCGCCATGACCACTACCACCATGACCATGATCCAGGCCCTGCGCTCGGCCATGGACGTGATGCTCGAACGCGACGACAACGTCGTGGTGTTCGGCCAGGACGTGGGTTACTTCGGCGGCGTGTTCCGCTGCACCGAAGGCCTGCAGAACAAGTACGGCACCTCGCGGGTGTTCGACGCACCGATTTCCGAGAGCGGCATCGTCGGCGTGGCGGTGGGCATGGGTGCCTACGGGTTGCGGCCGGTGGCCGAGATCCAGTTCGCCGACTACGTCTACCCGGCGTCGGACCAGATCATTTCCGAAGCCGCGCGCCTGCGCTATCGCTCGGCCGGCGAGTTCACCGCGCCGATGACCCTGCGCATGCCCTGCGGCGGCGGTATCTATGGCGGCCAGACCCACAGCCAGAGCATCGAAGCGATGTTCACCCAGGTCTGCGGCCTGCGCACCGTCATGCCGTCCAACCCTTACGACGCCAAGGGCCTGCTGATCGCCTCCATCGAAAACGATGACCCGGTGATCTTCCTCGAACCCAAGCGTCTGTATAACGGCCCGTTCGACGGCCACCACGACCGCCCGGTAACGCCGTGGTCGAAACACCCCTCGGCGCAAGTGCCGGACGGTTACTACACCGTACCGCTGGACGTCGCCGCCATTACCCGTCCGGGCAAGGACGTGACCATCCTCACCTACGGCACCACGGTCTATGTGTCCCAGGTCGCCGCCGAGGAAACCGGCATCGACGCCGAAGTCATCGACCTGCGCAGCCTGTGGCCGCTGGACCTGGAGACCATTGTCAAGTCGGTGAAGAAAACCGGCCGCTGTGTGGTGGTCCACGAAGCCACCCGCACCTGCGGTTTCGGCGCCGAACTGGTGGCGTTGGTGCAAGAACACTGCTTCCACCACCTGGAAGCGCCTATCGAGCGTGTCACCGGTTGGGACACCCCCTACCCGCACGCGCAGGAGTGGGCGTATTTCCCAGGGCCGTCCCGTGTGGGCGCGGCGTTGAAACGGGTCATGGAGGTCTGAATGGGCACGCACGTTATCAAGATGCCGGACATCGGCGAAGGCATCGCCGAAGTTGAACTGTCGGTGTGGCACGTCAAGGTCGGCGACATGGTGGTCGAAGACCAGGTACTGGCCGATGTCATGACCGACAAGGCCATGGTCGACATCCCCTCGCCAGTGCATGGCCGGGTCATTGCCCTGGGTGGCGAGCCCGGCGAAGTCATGGCGGTGGGCAGCGAACTGATCCGCATTGAAGTCGAAGGTGCGGGTAACCTGAAAGAATCGGCCCAACAGGCTCCCGTTGCGGCGGTTGCCCAGGCGCCCAAGCCTACGCCAGCGGCCACACCGGAACCTGTGCTGGAAAAAACCGCCGCGCCACGCTGCGCCCCGCAAGCGCCTGTGGCCCGCGACCCCGACGAGCGTCCACTGGCCTCGCCGGCCGTGCGCAAACACGCGCTGGACCTGGGCATTCAATTGCGCCTGGTCCAGGGCAGCGGCCCCGCCGGGCGTATCCTGCACGAAGACCTCGAGGCGTATCTGGCCCAGGGTTCGTCGACCCAGGCCAAGGGCGGCTCCGGTTATGCCGAACGCCACGACGAGCAACAGATCCCGGTGATCGGCATGCGCCGCAAGATCGCCCAACGCATGCAGGAAGCGACCCAGCGCGCCGCCCACTTCAGCTACGTCGAGGAAATCGACGTCACCGCCCTGGAAGAGCTGCGGGTTCACCTGAATGAAAAACACGGCGCCAGTCGCGGCAAGCTGACCTTGCTGCCGTTCCTGGTCCGCGCGTTGGTCGTGGCCCTGCGCGATTTTCCGCAGATGAACGCGCGCTACGACGACGAAGCCCAGGTCATCCACCGCTCAGGCGCCGTGCATGTCGGCGTCGCCACCCAGAGCGACATTGGCCTGATGGTACCGGTGGTGCGTCACGCCGAGGCCCGTAGCTTGTGGGACAGCGCGACGGAAATCGCCCGCCTGGCCACGGCAGCCCGCACGGGCAAGGCCAGTCGCGATGAGCTGTCCGGTTCGACCATCACCCTGACCAGCCTCGGCGCGCTCGGCGGCATCGTCAGCACACCGGTGCTGAACCTGCCGGAAGTGGCGATTGTCGGCGTGAACAAAATCGTCGAGCGGCCGGTGGTGATCGAGGGCCAGATCGTGATCCGCAAGATGATGAACCTCTCCAGCTCTTTCGATCACCGGGTGGTCGACGGCATGGACGCAGCGCAATTCATCCAGGCCCTGCGCGGCTTGCTCGAACAACCTGCCACTTTGTTTGTGGAGTAAGAGATGCAAACTTTGAACACCACGCTGCTGATCATCGGCGGCGGTCCTGGCGGTTATGTGGCGGCGATCCGCGCCGGGCAACTGGGCATCTCGACCATCCTGGTGGAAGGCCAGGCGCTGGGCGGGACCTGCCTGAACATTGGCTGCATTCCGTCCAAGGCATTGATTCACGTGGCCGAGCAGTTCCACCAGACCCGGCACCACAGCCAGGGCTCGGCCTTGGGCATCACGGTGGCGGCACCGACGCTGGACATCGGCAAGAGCGTGGAATGGAAGGATGGCATCGTCGATCGCCTCACCACCGGCGTCGCGGCGTTGTTGAAAAAGCACAAGGTCCAGGTCATTCACGGCTGGGCCAAGGTGATCGATGGCAAGACGGTCGAGGTTGGCGACACCCGCATCCAGTGTGAACACCTGCTGCTGGCTACCGGCTCGAAAAGCGTCGACCTGCCCATGCTACCGATTGGCGGACCGATCATTTCCTCCACCGAAGCCCTCGCCCCCACCTCGGTGCCCAAGCACCTGGTGGTGGTCGGCGGTGGCTACATCGGCCTGGAGCTGGGCATCGCCTATCGCAAGCTCGGCGCCGAGGTCAGTGTGGTCGAGGCCCAGGAACGGATCCTGCCAGCCTATGACGGCGAGCTGACCCAACCGGTGCACGAGGCGCTCAAGCAGTTGGGCGTGAAGCTGTACCTCAAGCACAGCGTCGAAGGTTTCGATGCCCAGGCCAGCACCTTGCAAGTGCGTGACCCCGATGGCGAGACGCTGAACCTGGGCACCGACCGGGTGCTGGTGGCCGTTGGTCGCAAACCCAACACCCAGGGCTGGAACCTCGAAGCGCTGGATTTGGCGATGAACGGTTCGGCGCTGAAAATCGACAGCCGTTGCCAGACCAGCATGCGCAACGTCTGGGCCATCGGCGACCTGAGCGGTGAACCGATGCTCGCCCACCGGGCCATGGCCCAGGGTGAAATGGTCGCCGAGCTGATCGCCGGCCAGCACCGGGAATTCAACCCGACGGCCATCGCCGCGGTGTGCTTCACCGACCCGGAACTGGTGGTGGTCGGCAAGACGCCGGACGAGGCCAAGGCAGCCGGTCTGGATTGCATCGTGTCGAGCTTCCCGTTCGCCGCCAATGGCCGGGCCATGACCCTGGAATCGAAAAGCGGTTTCGTGCGGGTCGTGGCGCGCCGGGACAATCACCTGATCGTTGGCTGGCAGGCGGTTGGCGTCGGCGTGTCGGAGCTGTCCACCGCGTTCGGCCAATCCCTGGAGATGGGCGCGCGCCTGGAGGACATCGCCGGCACCATCCACGCCCACCCGACGCTGGGCGAGGCCGTGCAGGAAGCGGCGTTACGGGCGCTGGGGCATGCTTTGCATCTGTAATACATAAGTTATGGACCAGCAATGTCTGGGGATTTATCCCCGCTGGGATATTGTAGGAGCTGGCGAAGCCTGCGATCTTTTGACCTTGATCTTTCGCTTAGGACTCAATGGGTAGTGGAAAGATCGCAGCCTCGTTGCACTCGACAGCTCCTACGGCAGCCCAGTGGGGATAAATCCCTTGCCACAGGCTGCGAAATAACCCCGGAATGAAGTATTGTTGTCCCCATCCAAAAAACGTCAGAAGCCTTGAACCGTTTCGACGGTTGTTAAGAAATAGAGGGTGTCATGGGTAACGAGAGCATCAATTGGGACAAACTGGGCTTTGACTACATCAAGACCGACAAGCGCTACCTGTCGCACTGGCGCGATGGCGCCTGGGACGCGGGCACCCTGACCGACGACAACGTGCTGCACATCAGCGAGGGCTCCACCGCCCTGCACTACGGTCAGCAGTGCTTCGAAGGCCTGAAGGCCTATCGCTGCAAGGACGGCTCCATCAACCTGTTCCGCCCGGACCAGAACGCCGCCCGCATGCAGCGCAGCTGCGCCCGCCTGCTGATGCCGCAAGTCGAGACCGAGCAGTTCGTCGAAGCCTGCAAGCAAGTGGTCCGCGCCAACGAGCGCTTCATCCCGCCTTACGGCACCGGCGGCGCGCTGTACCTGCGCCCGTTCGTGATCGGCGTGGGTGACAACATCGGCGTGCGCACCGCACCCGAGTTCATCTTCTCGATTTTCTGCATCCCGGTCGGCGCCTACTTCAAGGGCGGCCTGACCCCGCACAACTTCCTGATCTCCAGCTTCGACCGCGCCGCCCCACAAGGCACCGGCGCGGCCAAGGTCGGTGGCAACTACGCCGCCAGCCTGATGCCCGGTTCCCAGGCCAAGAAGGCGAATTTCGCCGACTGCATCTACCTGGATCCGCTGACCCATTCGAAAATCGAAGAAGTCGGCTCGGCCAACTTCTTCGGCATCACCCACGACAACAAATTCATCACCCCCAACTCCCCTTCGGTCCTGCCGGGCATCACCCGCCTGTCGCTGATCGAACTGGCCAAATCGCGTCTGGGCCTGGAAGTGATCGAAGGTGACGTGTTCATCGACAAGCTGTCGGACTTCAAGGAGGCCGGTGCCTGCGGTACCGCTGCGGTGATCACCCCGATTGGCGGCATCAGCTACAAGGACAAGCTGCACGTGTTCCACAGCGAAACCGAAGTCGGCCCGATCACCCAGAAGCTCTACAAAGAGCTGACCGGCGTGCAGACCGGCGACGTGGAAGCGCCAGCGGGTTGGATCGTCAAGGTTTGATCCAAGCCCTCGCCGGGCTCTGTAGGAACGGTGTAGGAGCTCTGTAGGAGCTCTGTAGGAGCTCTGTAGGAGCTCTGTAGGAGCTGTCGAGTGCAACGAGGCTGCGATCTTTCCCCAGACACTTGAGTCTCAAGCGAAAGATCAAGATCAAGATCAAGATCAAGATCAAAAGATCGCAGCCTTCGGCAGCTCCTACCCTCCCTCACCCTATGGACCCCCATTACCCCCGACGCAAAACCGGCCACCGCCCCCAACGCTGGCGGAACCATCCGTAACCGCTGACCAGCAAGATCCCGCCCAACACCAGAACCGCGCCCACGATAAAGTTCGGCTCCAGCGGCTCATCCAGCAACCAGACGCCAAAACCGATGCCAAACAGCGGCGTCATGAACGACAGCACCCCCAGTTGCGAAGCCAGGTAGTGACGCAGCAGGGAAAACCAGATCAGGAAGCTGGCAAAGGACACCAGCAACACCTGGAACGCCATGCTGGCAATGAGTTGTGGCGTGGGGTTGATCGTCGTTTGCCCCAACGCTATCGACATGCCGATCAGCAGCACCCCGGCGCCTACCAATTGGTACAGCAGCGTCTGGCTGGCCGGCAGATTCGTCAACCGCGAACAGCGTACCGTCACCGTGGTTGCGCCCCACAATGCGCCGGCCAGCAAGCCCATGCCGTCACCGAGCAATGAACTGCCGTCCGCCGCGCCCGAGCCCCCACTGAAGGCCACCACGATCCCGCCGAATGCAACGGCGATGCCCAGCCATTGCGCCGGCTTGAGGCGTTCGCTCGGCAGTTTCCAGTGCAAGCCCAGGGCGGCGAACATCGGTGCGGTGTAGAGGAAAATCACCATGTGCGAAGCCGTCGTATGCCGCAGGCCTTCGCCGACCATCACGAACTCCAAGGCAAACAACAGCCCCACCAGCAAGCCCGGACGCCAACTGCCATCGGCCAGGGACAGGCGCTCACCGCGCGCCAGCACCAACAGCCAGACCAGTACCGCAGCGATGGCCGAGCGCACGCCCAGTTGCAGCATCGGCGCCATGTCGGCAGCGCCGGCCTTGATCGCGACTTGCTGGAAACCCCAAATGGCACAGAGGCCGGTCATCAGGGCGCAGACCTGGCCATCCAGGGCGCGGCGGGTGGTCATGGGAACGGTCCTTGGGCAGAAAGAGATGAAAGGATTGTCTGCCTGACACCTTTGCTGGATATAGTGATTACCCGACAAGCCATCCCGGTAATCCGCCATTGCGGTCGATATGCAGCCTCCAGCCCAACATCTGAAGACTCCTCCGTTCGAAGCGGCCCTGCCCTCGCCGATTTTCTTTCGCAGCGCCTGCATGCCGGCCCACGCCACTTACCCCCGGCATCGGCATGCCTGGGGTGAGTTCGTCTACTCCTACAGTGGTGTGATGGAAATCGAGATCGCCCAGCACCATTACCTGGCGCCACCGCAGTACGGCATCTGGTTGCCGCCGGACATGGAACACGTCGGCTTCAATCGCCATGAGGCCTGCCATTGTTCGTTGTACCTGGCCGCCGAACTGTGCGATGCGCTGCCTGCCGTACCCTGTGCGCTGACCTTGAGCCCGCTGATCCGCGCCCTGCTGGAAGAGTTGCGCAGCGACCCACCGAGCCAGCCACAGACGCCCGAGCAGCAGCGTTTGCTGCAGGTGTTGGTGGATAAGCTGGCGCAGGCACCCCATGCCGGCAGCTACCTGCCTTCTTCAGATGATCCCCTGCTGGGTCCCGTGCTGCGGGCCTTGGAGGCGAACCCCAGCGACCCGCGCTCGTTGCCGCAACTGGCCCGCGCCGCCAACACCACCGAACGCACACTGATGCGCCGGGCTCAACGGGACCTGGGTATGTCATTGGTGGAATGGCGCCAGCGCCTGAAAGTCATCGAGGCCCTGGCCCTGCTCGAACGTGGCCAGAGCGTGGAAACCATTGGCCTGGACCTGGGCTACAGCAGCGCCTCGGCGTTCATCAGCATGTTCCGCAAAATGATGGGCACCACGCCGGATGAGTATCGCCGCAGGCACATGGCTGGATGATGTGGGTGGTGCTGAAACTGCTATCGCGAGCAAGCTCGCTCCCACAGGATATCTTGGGCGTTCATGAGCCTTGCGTTCATCGCAGGCCCATTGTGTGCGAGCTTGCTCGCGATAGCGCCAGTGGGTTTGACGTCGACTTCGGCACTCACGCCAAACCGCCCCGCCATCTCCCGGCGACCACTGGCCGTCACTCCCAGCGCCCGACTGTCCAGGTCCTGGATCACCCACTTGCGCTTGATCGCCACTTGCAGCAACGCCGCCCCCAAGGCACCGCCCAAGTGCGGACGGCGCATGCTCCAGTCCAGGCAGGGACAGGCGAATCGGCGGCGTTGCGTGGCAAGGTGCCGGACATCGACACCCAATCCCTCGAACACCGCCTCGCCGGATTCACTCAGCCGATAGCCGTCACCTTCCACCTCTATCAGCCATCCGGCCTCGATCATCCGATCATGCAGGCGCACGGCCAAGGTGCCGGCCATGTGGTCGTAACAGGTGCGGGCAAATTGCAGACGGTCCGGTGTGCGCGGGGTGAAGGTCGGCACGGCGCTCTGGCCGATCACCATCAGCGCTTCCAGAGCCTGGGCGACGCGCGGGTCACCCAGGCTGTAATAACGATGACGGCCCTGGACATGCAGGCGCACCAAGGCCATTTGCTTGAGTTTCGCCAGATGGGCGCTGGCGGTCGAGGCACTGACCTCGGCGATGCTCGCCAATTCGGTGCTGGTGCGGGCATGGCCGTCCATCAGCGCGCACAGCATCCGGGTGCGGGCCGGTTCGGCAATGGCCGCGGCCACTTGGGACACGCCCAGGTCATGCTGCTCTGCGTTCATATTTCGCTCCCCGACGAATCAAGCCCTGCATCGATTGGAGATAGTAGCAACACTTTCTTCATCATGAACAAGGCCGCGCTTCATGGACCCGATCACCGCCGCGACGCATCCCGACCCTTACCCTTTTTACGCCACCTTGCGCGCTGCCGGCGGGCTGGCCTTCGATCCCGGGCTGAACCTGTGGATCGCCAGCAGCGCCGAGGCCGTGTGCGCCGTGTTGCACCATCCCGATTGCCATGTACGCCCGGCCCACGAGCCGGTGCCAAAGGCCATCGCCGAGGGGCCGGCCGGACGGGTGTTCGGGCACCTGATGCGCATGAACGAAGGTGAACGACAGCGTTGCCCGAGGGCGGCGATTGCGCCGCGGTTGCAGGACATCGATCCCCGACAGGTCGAGGCACGGGTCAGGGCCCGCTTTCTGCAAGAGGGTGCCGAAGGCCTGCACCAGGCCCAATTCATCGGGCCGGCCAGCGTGGTTGCGGCGTTGCTGGGTTTCAGCCCGACGGACTGTCACCGGGTCAGCGAATTGACCGGGGATTTCGTCGCCGGCCTGTCGCCCCTGAGCCAAGCGCCGCAACTGGACGCGGCGCACCGGGCCAGCGAGCAACTGGCCAGGTTGTTCAAGGAGCGGATCGAGGCGCAGGACAGCCCTTTGTTGCAGAGCATTGGCCAAGGCTTCGAAGACACTGATCCGGACAGCAAAATCGCCAACCTGATCGGTTTGCTCTCGCAAACCTATGAAGCCACGGCAGGCCTGATTGGCAACGCGTTGCTGGCACTGATCGGCGACCCGGCGTTGCGCCAGGCGCTGCGGAACGATCCGGCACAGGTCGGCTTGCTACTGGCCGAAGTCCAGCGCTTCGATCCTCCCGTGCAGAACACCCGCCGTTTCGTCGCCGCCCCTTGCGAAATCCTTGGCGCCGCACTGAACCCTGGAGAGACGATCCTGGTGCTGCTGGCCTCAGCCAACCGCGACCCGCAACTCAACCCCCGACCAGACACCCTGCTGCTCGAACGCCCGAACCGCCGCAGTTTCAGCTTCGGCAGCGGGCGCCATGAATGCCCGGGCCAAACCCTGGCCATGCACATCGCCCGCGCCACGCTGGCGGCGATGCTTGAGCGTGAACCGCCACTGGACCCGTTGACCTGGTGCTACCGCCCCTCCGTCAACGGCCGCATTCCGCTGTTCAGCGAGCGGTCCCGCGCCGACACGCCATGACCCGCCCTTGCATCATCAATCGTCTCGAGTCAGGACTTCCAGCAACTCGATTTCAAAGATCAGGTTGGCGTTGGGCTTGATGTGGGCGCCCATGGATCGCTCACCGTAGGCCAGGTGGGCCGGCACCCACAACTTGCGCTTGCCACCTACTTGCATGCCCATCAGGCCCAGGTCCCAGCCCTTGATGACGCGACCGGTGCCGATCACGCATTGAAAGGGTTTGCCGCGACTGTAGGACGAATCGAATTCGGTGCCGTCTTCAAGGGTGCCGCGGTATTGGGTGGTGATCAGCGCGCCTTTGACGACGCTTTTGCCGTCGCCCTGTTTCAGGTCGATGATTTGCAGCTCTTCATTCATGGCGATATCCCTCGTGTAATCCAGGCGCGGGGTTTTCGCAGAAATCCGGGCGCATGGCAAACGTTGTCTACCCTGCAGCAGGGAACCGCGACGTTGACTTCGGTTCACATGGGTATCGACCCTGCATTTCAGATAAGGATGTTCTGATGATCGACTCTCGCCCGCTCCACGGTTTCATTCCGCCGTACATTCTCAATCGCATCATCGCCCACGGCTCTGAACAGCAACGCTCCAGCGCGCTCGGCACCTTGACCCACGTGCGCAGCCTGCGACACACCCCCGGCCCGCCCGGCCACCTTCCCGCCGCCGCGAAGCTGCCCAAGCCCGGCAAGGCCGGACAGCCGCAACGCAGCGTGCATGACGCCCAGAACACCATGGAACTGCCCGGCCAGCCGGTCCGCCTGGAAGGCCAGCGGGCCACTGGCGACCCGGCCGTGGACGAAGCCTACGATGCACTCGGCGCCACCTATGATTTTTTCTGGAACGTGCTGGGGCGCGACTCCATCGACAACAAAGGCTTCGCCCTGGTAGGCAGCGTGCATTATGGCCAGGGCTATGAAAACGCCTTCTGGAACGGCGCGCAGATGGTATTCGGCGACGGCGATGGCGAAATCTTCCAGCGCTTCACCCGCTCCCTGGACGTGGTGGCCCACGAGTTGGCCCATGGCATCACCGACAGCGAGGCCGGCTTGATCTACGCCAACCAATCCGGGGCGCTGAACGAGTCCATCTCCGATGTGTTCGGTGTGCTGGTCAAGCAGTTCGTGCTCGAACAGACCGCCGAGCAGGCCGACTGGCTGATCGGCGCCGACCTGCTCACCGACAAGATCAACGGCGACGGCCTGCGCAGCATGTCCAACCCCGGCAGCGCTTACGATGACCCGTTGCTGGGCAAGGACCCGCAACCTTCGCACATGCGCGAATTCGTCATTACCCGTGAAGACAACGGCGGCGTGCACATCAACTCCGGCATCCCCAACCGGGCCTTTTATCTGGTAGCGACCACGCTGGGCGGATTTGCCTGGGAAAAGGCCGGCCGGATCTGGTATGAAACCTTGTGCGACCGAAGATTGGCCAATGACGCGTCCTTCAGCGCCTTCGCCCGCCTGACCGTCGAGCACGCCCGCCAGCGCTTCGGCACGCGGGAAGTGCAAGCGGTACAAAGCGGTTGGGCCCAGGTCGGCGTCGACCTGACACAGGAGAGCTGATGAAAACCCTTCCAAAGCTCGATGACAAGGCGGTGATACGGCTGTCGCGCCAGGGCGGCGTGGCCGCCATCCACGCGCTGACCCGACCACGGGAAATCGAATTCGCCCAATGCGACCTCGACCAGCGCACGCGCATCTGTTCGGTGCTGGAGGGTTGCCTGCCACTGACGTCCTCCACGCCCGGGCGCGGCGACCAGCGGTTTTTCCAGATCGAGGTGCACTACCACGCCAACGACCAGGACGACGAGATGGTGCTGCAGGTGCCCGAGGACCAGGCACCTGGCGAGCTGGTTCACCTGTGGGACAAAGGCGAAGTGCTCTAGGAAGTGCTCTAACGTGTGGCCGGCACGATCTTGACGATGGCGCCGGACACGGTTTCGATCAGCAAGTACTTATCGTCGATATGCACCCATTGCTGCTCGTTTGTCGGTTGCTCGAGTTTCTTCTGTTTCCAGTCTTTCATGGCCCTGTCCGCGCGCTGGTAATCCGCCGGTACCCGGTCGTTCTCCACCAGCCTGCGACCATTGCTCGGCGAATGCTCCAGGGCGTCTCCGGTTTTCTCGACCGCTTGCGCAACAGGCCCAAGGGCTCCGAGGCCGGCGATCAGGACCAGGCTGGCGATCAGGGATGGTTTGCGCATAGAAAAAACTCCAGTTATTCGAGGGACTGAATCTGGGACTTCACGGGCAGCGAATCATTCCGTAATTCCTCGAAACCGCTGCTCCCGCCGCCCCTGTAGACGCCGCATAGAAACTGCGTAGGCGCTGTGTAGAAATTGCGTAGGCGCTGTGTAGGAGCTGTGTAGGAGCTGTGTAGGAGCTGTCGAGTGCAACGAGGCTGCGATCTTTCCAAAGACACTTGAATCTCAAGCGAAAGATCAAAAGATCAAAAGATCAAAAGATCAAAAGATCAAAAGATCGCAGGCTTCGCCAGCTCCTACACGGGAGCAAGCTCCCTCGCCACAGGTTGTACATGGCATAGTGACAAGTCTTGAACTACAACTCCCGTCGGATGGACCTACCATGAGCACCACGGCCTCTTCCCCCGCCCTCAAGGAAATCTTCAACAGCGCGCGCCTGGCGCACATCGCTGGCGAAATGCGCGCGGTGTATCCGGCGTTCGATGCCAAGGCGTTCTTGCACATGGCCAACGACGGACTGGCCGAGTTGTCCGTGATGCAGCGCATGGCCCGGGTCAGTGAGTGCCTGCATGCGGTGCTGCCCCTCGGTTATGAAGCTTCACTGGAGGTGCTGCGCGCCCTGGCCCCGCGCCTGAACAGCATGTTCGTCAGCATGTTCCTGCCACACTACGTGGCCTCTTATGGCCGGCATCGCTTCGACGTGTCGTTGGACGCGCTCAAGTACTTCACCCGGTTCGGCTCTTCGGAGTTCGCCGTGCGGCACTTCCTGCGCGACGATCTGGAACGCACCCTCAAGGTCATGCACGACTGGGCGCTGGACGCCAACGAGCACGTGCGCCGCCTGGCCAGCGAAGGCAGCCGGCCGCGCTTGCCGTGGTCGTTTCACCTGGAGCCGATCCAGGCCAACCCTGACCTTGCCGCGGCGATCCTCGACACGCTCAAGGCCGACGATAGCCTTTACGTGCGCAAATCCGTGGCCAATCACCTCAACGACGTCACCAAGCAGCATCCCGACTGGGTGCTGGACCAGATCGAAGGTTGGCCCCTGCAAAACCGCCACACGGCGTGGATCGCCCGGCATGCGCTGCGTAGCCTGATCAAACAAGGCAACCCCAGGGCGCTGGGCGTCATCGGGGTCGGCGGCAAGGCACAGGTCCAGGTGCTGGATTTGCAGGTCACGCCTGCGGTGATTCGCCTGGGGGAACAGGTCACGCTGTCCTTCACGGTGCAATCAACCCTGGAGCAGAGCCAACGCCTGGTGATCGACTATGCCGTCGACTACGTGAAAGCCTCGGGCGGCACCTCGGCCAAAGTCTTCAAACTCAAGACCTTCGACCTGCCCGCCCAGGGTTGCGTCAACCTCAGCCGCTCCCAGCACATTCGCGAGCTGACCACCCGCAAACATTACGCGGGCCGGCATGCCGTGCACCTGCTGGTCAACGGCGAGCGGCTGGGTAGCACGGCGTTCGATATCGTGCCTTGAAGTGGCTCAGCCCACTGCCACCCGTTGTGCCTGGCGAATATCGTGGATGAACCGCTCAGCCGGCAGCGGATGCCCCAGCAGATAGCCCTGCAGCGAGTCGCAACCCAACTGGGTCAGGAAGTCTTGTTGCACATCGGTTTCCACACCTTCGGCGACGATCCGCAGGCCCAGGGCCTGGCCGAGGGCGACGATGGCCGAGACGATGGCCGCGTCATCGCTGTCGTGTTCCAGGTCACGCACGAAGCCGCGATCGATCTTCAGCTCGTTGGCCGGCAGGCGCTTGAGGTACATCAGGCTCGAATAGCCAGTGCCGAAATCGTCGATGGACAGGTCCACGCCCATGTCCGAGAGCTGTTGCAGCACCGTCATGCTCGCGTCCGCATCGCTCATGGCGGTGGTTTCGGTGATTTCCAGGGTCAGGCTGTTGGCCGGCAGCTGATGCGTCTCCAACGCCTTGGCCACGCTCTGCACCAAACCGGTATGGCAGAACTGCAAGGCCGACAGGTTCACCGCAATGCGCCAGTCGGTATAACCGAGCACGTACCATTCGCGCATCTGCCGACAGGCTTCGTTCAGCACCCATTCGCCAATGGGAATGATCAACCCGGTCTTTTCCGCCAGGTCGATGAAGGTGTCGGGCATCAACAGGCCCTGGGTCGGGTGGGTCCAGCGCAACAAGGCCTCGGCCCCGACCGGACGACCGTTGGCCGCGTCGAACTTGGGCTGGTAATGCAGGCTGAACTGCCGCTGTTCGACGGCCAGGCGCAAGTCTTGAAGCAACTGCAATTGCTTGCGGGCGTTGCTGTTCATCGAAGCATCGAAAAAGCTGTAGCCGTTTTTGCCGGCGCCCTTGGCGTGGTACATCGCCGCGTCGGCATTCATCAACAGTTCTTCGGCGCTCTGGCCGTTGCCAGGGTAAAGGGCGATGCCGACGCTGGCGGATATCTGCAAGTCATGATCGGCCACCCGGAAGGTGCGTGCGATCAAGCTGACCTGACGTGCCGCCAGTCGCAAGGCATCGTCGGGTTCGGCCAGTTGCACCAACAGCACGAACTCATCACCGCCGATCCGCGCCAGGGTGTCCTGGCTGCGCAAGTCTTCGCGCAGGCGCAGGGCCACGTCTCGCAGCAACAAATCGCCCATGTGGTGACCAAAGGCATCGTTGACCGGCTTGAAACCATCCAGGTCGATGAACATCAGGGCGAAGCAGCCGCCCTGCTCCTGTACCCGGTGCATGGCCTGGTCGATCCGATCAGCCAGCAATACCCGGTTGGGCAGCCCGGTGAGGGGGTCGTGCAGGGCCAACTGGGTCAGTTCCCGGTTGGCCCGGGTCAGCGATTGGGCCAGCTCGGCGGTGCGGGCTTCCAGGCGCGCGTCGAGAATCGACGTCAGCAAGGCAATGGCCAGCACCGCCAGGGTGGTGATCAACACCAGATTGTCCAGGCCCTTGCCGCTCAAGCCGTCCAGGGAGCCACAAAAGCTGCCGTCGCTGAACCGCGCCCCGGCCATGCCGGTGTAGTGCATGCCGACGATGGCGATGCCCATGACCACCGCAGCACCTGCGCGAGCCAGACGCACGTGGGGGATGTTCTGGCGCAGGCGAAAGGCAATCCACAGCGCCGCCGCCGAAGCGCCGAAGGCAATCACCAACGAAGCCCCGAACAACGTCGGGTCATAGTCGATGCCTGGCTGCATTTGCAGCGCGGCCATGCCGGTGTAGTGCATGGTGCTGATCCCGGCGCCCATGATCAGCGCGCCGAACGCCAGTTGCCACGCCGGCAATCGTGGCTGGCTGACCAGCCACAGGGCAAAACCGCTGGAAAGAATCGCGACCAGCAGCGACAGCGCCGTGATCGATACGTCGTAGCCAAGCGCCACCGGCAAGCTGAACGCCAGCATGCCGATGAAGTGCATGGACCAGATGCCCACGCCCATTGCCAGCGCGCCCCCGCTCATCCACAAATGCGCGGCGCGCCCCTGGGCGGTCGCGATCCGCCCGGCCAGATCCAGCGCGGTATAGGAAGCCAGCACGGCAACAAACAGGGAAATCGAAACAAGGGCTGGGGAATAACTGCCAATGAGCATGGTTTTTTCTCGTAACAGGAGAACCGGACTGCTTCCATGCCCGGTTGGAGGCCGGCGATTGTACTGAATCGTGACAGGGACGCACGAACCAAATGTCAAAAAGCCATCAACGCTGGGATATTTTCGACGAAAGACACATCGCCGGTTTTTTCAGGACTCACACTATTTTTCAGGCAGTCCAAATCCGTTCAACACAAAGCCTTGTGAGCGCTTACGGACAAACACCTGGCCCAAGTGGTTCAGCTACTATCGAAGAACCCCGTCAAGAAGGATTCTTTCATATGAGCGTTCCCGCCAACCGGGCTTTGACCACCGCGCTGGTAGTAATCGATGTACAGAACGACTTCATCCCCGGCGGCCAACTGGCTGTACCGGGGGGCGATGAGATCGTGCCGCTGATCAACCAGTTGGGCCATTCATTCAGGCACGTCGTCCTCGCCCAGGACTGGCACCCGGCCGGGCACGCCTCGTTTGCGTCCAGCCATCGGGGCAAGCAACCGTTCGACATCATTCAATTGCCCTATGGCGAACAGACACTTTGGCCCGACCACTGCATACAGGGCAGCAAGGGCGCCGCGCTGCACCCGACACTCGATCTCGCCCATGCCAGGCTGATCATTCGCAAAGGCTGCAACCCGGACATCGACAGCTATTCAGCCTTCATGGAGGCGGACCACCTGACCCCTACCGGCTTGACCGGCTACCTCAAGGAGCGCGGCATCGACACGGTTTACCTGGTGGGGCTGGCGCTGGATTTTTGCGTGATGTTCTCGGCGCTCGATGCCCGGTTGGCGGGGTTCAACACGTTTGTGGTGCTGGATGCCTGCCGGGGCATCGGTATCGACGGCTCGATGGAGGCGGCGATCCGGCGAATGCAGGAAGCGGGCGTGCAATTGATCGAGTCCAGCGCGATAGATGGCCGCCCCTTCGCTTGACGGCTCATACTAGGCGTCTTCTTTCCGGACAGTGAGTTGCCATGCCCTTCCTCGCCCGCACCCACCCGCGTCTGTCCAGCGCCACGGTCCTTGGCCTGGCGGTGGGTATCCTGGCTCCCGTGGACTCGATCATCAACAAAATCCTGATCGGCTGGAATGTCGGCGTCTGGACCTACCTGGTGCTGATGTCCTGGCTGACCGTTCGAGCCAAGGCGCCCGACGTCCGGCGCATCGCTGAAATCGAAGATGAAAATGCCGGGCTGGTCCTGCTGGTGGTCTGCATCGCCGCGTTGGCCAGCCTGGCGACCATCACCCTGGAACTGGCCGGCAGCCGCGACCTGAATGCCGCCGGCAAGCTGTTGCATTACGGTTTCACGGCAATGACCGTGATCGGTTCATGGTTGCTGATCGGGGTGATCTTCAGCGTGCACTACGCGCGGCTGTATTACACCTGGGAGGGCAAGGAGCCGGCACTGAGGTTTGCCGAAGGGCTGACCACGCCCAACTATTGGGATTTCCTGTATTTCTCTTTCACCATCGGCGTGGCGGTGCAGACCGCGGACGTGGGCGTCGCCACGCGGCAACTGCGCAAGATCGTCCTGGCGCAATCGCTGATCGGGTTTGTGTTCAACACGGCGATCCTGGGGTTTTCGATCAATATTGCGGCGGGGTTGTTTGGCTAATGGCTACCCCCTGTAGGAGCTGCCGAAGGCTGCGATCTTTTGATCTTGATCTTGATCTTGATCGTTCGCTTGCGACTCAATTGTCTGGGACAAGATCGCAGCCTCGTTGCACTCGTCAGCTCCTACATTGGCTCCTATATCAGCTCCTACATCAGTTCTTACATTAGCTCCTACGGATGTGGCGGGCGATATATCGAGCCTGCATCAGGACGGTGTTGGCAGCCACAGCCTGAAGCGCGCTCCGCCCAGTGGCGAGGCTTCGACGGTCAGTGTGCCGCCCTGGGCTTCCAGGGCCCGGCGGCTGATGGCCAGGCCGAGGCCGAAGCCGCCGGTGGCGCGGTCGCGGCTGCGGTCCAGGCGGTAGAACGGCTCGAACACACGCTCGCGTTCACTGTCGGGAATACCGATGCCATCGTCGTCGACCCAGATCTCACAGCCTTGATCACTGACCAGCACACCCACCTGGATCCGCTTTTCGCAATAACGCATGGCATTGCGCAGCAGGTTCTGCAAGGCCCGGGCGGTCAGGCGCGGGTCCAGTACGAAGCGTTCCAGCGCCCCATGCAGCAGCACGTCGATCACCACGTCCGGCGCCGCCAGGTCCTCGTCGACGCTGCCCAGGATGCTGTCGATGAACTCGTCCAACGCCACTTCGACCCGTTCGGGCAGATGCTGCGGGTTCTGCAGACGGCTGTAGGACAGCAGTTCCAGCACCAACTCATCCAGCTCGCGAATGTGCGCCACCAACCCTTGCAGGCGCTCACGACTGGCCATCGGCAGCTCTTCGGACAGCGCCAGGGCCAAGCCGAAGTCCAGCCGCGTCAGTGGCGTGCGCAGTTCGTGGGACACGGCGTTGAGCAGGTCCCGCTGCTGGTTGAGCAAATTCTCGATGTCGCCGGCCATGGTGTCGAACACGTGGGCCAAGCTGCCGATGTTGGAGCTCGACGCGATCTGCGTGCGTTCGCTCAAGTGGCCCTTGCCGAAACGCTCGGCGGTGCGCTTGAGCCGCTCCAGGTCGCGCCAGTGCGGCCGCAACCAGAGCAACAGGCAGGCCAGCATCGTCGCGCCGATCAACACGTTGATGCTCCAGTACAGCCCACTGACCTCGGTCGGGTCCGGGGGCACGATCATCTTGACCGCCATGCGCTCATTCAGCGGCGCGGCGGCCAGGGTTCGCCAGGCCCAGTCGCCCAAACGCACCACATTCTCGCCGCGCTTGAGACGCGCCTGTTCATCGGCGCTGAAGCCCTCGTCATCGACAGCGGCCAGTTCGATGCGCAGCGGCTCGAACTCCTTGTCCATCTGCGCCGCCAGCGCCGGCCACTGCTCGCTGGGCACAGCGCGGAACTGCTTGACCATCAAGGTTTGCAGGCCACGGGAATAATCGAGGTTGTAGGTCAGGAAACGCTCATGGAACAGGCGGACCACCAGTTCCGGCATCAGGTAGATCGCCGCGCTGTAGGAGACGATGGTGACCAGGTACAAGCGAATCAGCAGCTTCCACATCGGCTCAGCATTCCCACTCGGAACGACTGAACAGATAGCCCTTGCCCCACACGGTCTTGATCTTGCGGGCTTCGTCGGCATTGTCGTCGAACTTGCGCCGCAACTTGGAAATCGCCACGTCCACCGAACGGTCGGTGCCGTTGAACTCGATGCCGCGCAGGCGTTGCAGGATCTGGTCGCGGCTCAGCACTTCGCCGGAATGGCGGGCCAGCACCACCAGCAAGTTGTATTCGCCGCTGGACAACTCCACCGCTTGCCCACGCCAGGTTACGGTGCGCTCGGACAGGTCGATGCACAGGTTGCCCATGACAAGGCGGTCGTTGACCGTCTGCGGCTCGGTCAGGCTGCTGCGGCGCAACAAGGTGCGCACCCGCGCCAGCAACACCCGGGGCTCGCAAGGCTTGGTGACGTAGTCGTCGGCGCCCATCTCCAGGCCCAGGACCTGGTCGTGGCTGTCGTCCCGGGCAGTGAGCATCAGGATCGGCAAAGTCGCCGAGTCGGCCCGCAGCAAGCGGCAAACCTGCAAGCCATCCAGCCCCGGCAGCATCAGGTCGAGGATCACCAGGTCCGGCGGATCGACCCGCGCCCGTTCACGCACATGATCGCCACGGCTGAGCACGCTGACCTGATAGCCGTTGCGCTCCAGGTAACTGGCGATCAGTTCGGAGAGTGCGGTGTCGTCTTCGACGAGGAGGATGTTGGGCATGGGTGTATCCAAAGGTACGAGGCGCTGAGAATCTCAAGCCGCCAAGGATATACGCCCTCATCCGCCGCTGAGCAAAACCCTTACATAATTTCACACAGCGTCTACAGATATTTACCGCAAATACAAAAATGCCCCGACATTGTCGGGGCATCACTGTGCTCAAGGCAGCACTCATCAATCAGAAGAAATAACTCAACCGCAAGCTACCACTCCAATCCTGACTGACGGTTGTCCCTTTGCTGCCTCCAACCTGACCAGAGACCTGCCAGTTACGTTGGGCCGGCGTCCACTTCAGGCCCGCACCGTACTCAAGCGCTGTGCTGGCGCGGTCGTCATCGAAGCTGTCGTCGTTGATCCTGACCTCGTTGGTCTTTATGAACTCATGATTAATACCCGCCGACAAACTCGGCTCCAACAGGCTGCCATTTTCGAGACTGATCACGCGTCCGCCCCTGAGGCCCACGTTTCCTTGCAGAGAACGCATAGTGTCGGCTTTGACTTCAAGGCCGTTGTCCAAGCGATAGCTATCGCTCTGGGTCACGCCCGTCGAGACTCGCACCTGCGGCTCGATGAAATAGTTATCTTGCAAGCGAATGTGCTTGCCCACCGCGACCGAACCGCTTGCGCCCAATGCCTTGTAATCACCCTTGGCGCGTGTACCGTCGCTCATGGTGACCCTGGCTTTATTCTTGAACTGGTTGACCTTGGCCATGACGTTGACGAATACACCGCTCTGGACGTCATAAGTACTGCCATAGACACCGAGGTTTACGCTGTCGACCGTTGCGCTGGATCCGTACCGCAGATCCATGTTGGTGTGGCTGGTGCCTACGAAACCACCGAGTACCCATGCACGATTGCCGATATCCACCAATGTGTCGGCACCGCCGGTGATCCCGTTCTGGTTCTGCGAGTAGCCATCGCCATAGGCGTTGTCGACGCTGTATTGATTACCGTAAGTACGTACCCAGACGCTGTTGCTCAACTTGGTGTCGTTATCGCTGGCCGAACGCATTGACGCCTCGGGCCGTGCGCTTAATCCCCGATCACCGATCTGATCGTTGAGCATGTTCATCTCTGCGTTCAAGACGCTACGAGCACTGCCGGCCAAAGCCAATGCGGTATTGGTGGACGGGCTGACGGTGTCTCGGTCGGGATCGAGAAACAAACCCTCCCCGTCCTTCTTCAACCGGTAAACGAACGTACCGGCGTCGACCGTTTCTCGACCACCCAGCGAGAAACTCGCATCGCCAGCGGCGATGTTGCCGATTTTGACGGCTTCGGCACTGGTTGGTGTGGTCCCGGTCGCGGAGACCAGCAACTGATGTTGCCCGCTGGCAGTACCGGTGACATTCAGGAAATCCGTATCGCCGTTACCCAGGTCGGTGCCCATGACAAAGGTACCGCTACCGGACAGCTCGCCGATGTTCAACTGTTGAAACTGCTCGTTCGTCCCCATGCGCACCACGCCGCTGCTCATCCCGAGACGCTGCACGGTACTGTCGCCAGTCATTACCCATTGCGCTGCATTATTGATGTTCAAGTTGCTGGAATTGGTGATCTGGCCGGTCAGCATTGAGCCGTTATTGAGCAATACACTGCCGTTGGTATCCGACAGCACATCGCCTGTCATTTGGCTGTTGTTGTCCAGTTTCAGGTCAAATACGTTCTCCACATTGCCATTGATCACAGAACCGTTATTCAGATTGACTGCGGCCGCTGTACCCGCCACAGCCAGTACGTTGCCGTTCAGCGTGCTGTTGGTGTTGAGGTTAACGTTAGTGACATTCTGCAAATTGCCTTCAAGCGAGGAGGCGTTCTGCATCAACCACGAGATCGTACTGCCCGTTTCGGCAATGACATCGCCGCGAAGCGCGCTGCCATCAACGTTGACGTTGGCAGTGGAGCGGTTGGTGGCTTGCAATAATGTTCCGTTACCACCGTTCAGTTGGGAGCCATTAAGCACATTGATGGTTGCGACGGCGCCAGCAGCACCAAAGGAACCAACAACGATCGCCGAGCCGGTGTCCCCCGTGACGAGCGTATTGTTCAACGTCACCGTACTGGCCTTGACGCCCGTATTGTCCGCGCCGATTCGCAGGCCGTCCTGAGCACCGGAGATCGTACTTCCGGTCGCTGAAAGCGTTGCCCCTTCCAGTTGGACGCCGTAACTGGTTGCGCCGGTGCCACGCACGGTCGAATCGTTGACCGTCAGGACGCTGAAGCCCGTGGCGTTTGCGCCGCCGACGAGGCCGGTAATGGTGCTTGCGCCAGTGACTGTGGCGCTGGAGGCGGTTGGGGTGTTGATGTTACGCCCCAACAGCAGGCCCATGCTGTTGGTACTGGTAATCGTGCTGGCCTGGATCGTGGCAGAGCTGTCACTAAGCGAAAGCGCTCCTCTCCCCACCGAGCTTTCTACAGTTGCGCCAGCCATCACGATATCGGAGCCATTGTGGGCTTCAATCCGCGCACTCTGACCACCATTGAATATGACATTGGCATTTTCCGAGCGGATCGTGAGTGCGCTCGCATTGTTTATTGTCAATGTTCCACCTTGAGACACGGCCCACGTCTCTGGTGCAGGAGGATTAGTAACGGTCTCACTTTCCCCTGGAGCAAGAATTCTGGCATGAACCGCAGGAGTGCCTAGGAACAATACGGCAAGCAGATAGCCCGTTCTCTTGCGATTTATGATCGTTGGAAATTGAGGCATGGGGGACTCCGCATAATCAATTGAACAACTTTTCTTCAAGTAGATAAGTCATAGAAAAAAACGTTCGCTAGACTAAACAGCAACCCAAACGAAATATGTCGGAAATCTCTTCACCAAAAGTAGGAAAAATCCCTTAATACCTGGAGGTACAACCCATATACAGCCTGCCCAACCAAACAGTATCGCGAGAGGGCCAACCCCTCTCGCGATACTTACCTCATGCTGAAGGTACAGCCAACCTGTCGCAGTACTCGCCGCTGGAGGTGATTGTGTCAAGCGGTTTAATGATCGGTATCGAGGTCTGTAAACCACCAATATCGGCTGTGTACCAATACATACCAAATGCACGAGAACCGAGCACCGGTTGCGCTGCTTTGAACACCGCAGCACTTCCGACAGTAGCGACATCCACTGTCGTTGCGTCTTGGATAGTATAGGGCTGTGAATCTTCCGTGCCGGGGATCAAATTACTTCCAGCAGAATCCGTATAAGCCGCAAAATGTGCGGTAATGACTAAACCTGGTGGCAAAAGGGTCGACTTCGGAATAGTAAGAGCCAAACGCCAGTTGGTAGTAGCGTCGTTCATTGCAAAACAGTCGATTTGGTTCTTGGTGGCAGGATTGCGAATCCTGATAGTTGGCTCTGGCAGATCAATTCTCATGCCTCGGACAATGACTGTCTGGGGTCCAGATTTGATTACGTTCTTGTCGATCCCGGTTTTTTGTCGTGTCCAGTGCGCAGTCACACTGGGTGTCGGAAGCGCGGCGATGAAGGCCGCCGTAATAGGCACCTCGAACTCAGTCGCGTCAGTAAAGGGTGAAAAATCGCCCACCAACTGATCGTTCACATAACATTTAGCCGTCTCCGCCGGAGAAATCGCTGGAGCCGCGATCGGGAGCACAACTTTGAATGTACCCGGCTTATCGCGATCACTTGGCAGCAACTCGTTAGGTGTCAGCGACTCTCCCGTTACTTCAGGCAAGGCAAATGCGGGATTGGTCAGATCCGGCAACTCTGGATATGGCCCTCCTGGCGGATACAGATCCATCCAGAAAAACAATGCTGGGGAAGGAAATGGCGTGGCTGTACCGCGCGTCAGTTCAAAATAGGCTTTGACCTCCAAGGCATCTGTTGACGTGCCAAAAATATCCTCTAGCCCAGCGGTATAAGGAAGTGCAAAGTTTAAATCCACACCGGCAAGGGGTTGGGAGCCAAACGTCTTGAAATTAGTTGGGTCATTGGCCTCTTCGACGTAAAACGTTATCTCGTCGCCTGGCTCAGCATTTTCGATGGGCAAACGCTCGACAATGCCCGACACCCCGCTGCCGGAAAAATCATCGAGGTATAAGGTTGTCGTTCCATCCGGATCAGTGACCGGGACTAAAGGATGCTTATTCAGGATCGGATCCAGCGCAAGCGCCAACGTCAACAGCGCGGTGGGCAATGACCTTGCGCTTCTATTTCCAGGAAGGTCCGTCCAAAAATAATGGATGTTGATGCGCCCGTTCGGCAACCCTCGCAAGACGCTACTTGCCACCGTAAACACACCAGTAGCGGGAACTGGCGCGTTGTAGACCTCAATATCCGTACCGCCAGCGGAAAGATGCACCTCCAGCACATCGTCGAGACGACGTAATGGATAGGACACGTCAACCATAAATTCCAGTTCTGTGTTGACGGCCAGCCAGGTTTCGTCCACCCGTCTCTGGGCATCCGCGGGCGCATTGGTAAAGGCCGGCGCAGGCGAAGGCGGATTTTTTTTACGTGAAGGATACTTGACTTCAAACGGTGCCGTCCGGTCTATGTTGAACTCTACAACATTGGTTTTATCAAAGTTGCCCCCAGCGCCTTTAAAAAACTTAAACATAACCTGCCAACGGGTGGGGGCTGCGGGTTGCGGATCTTCAGTAAAGTCAGCCGCTGGAAGAGGAATAGGTATGACGCTGGCAGGTCGGTCAGCGATCGGGCCAAGTTCCACAGTATTTCTAGCCACGTCGTCAATCTGTTCTCCTACCCGTGCATAGAATAGGTCAACCTCGTCTCCCTCCTCCTCTTCCGAGGGTACAGGCCGCTGCAGATTTGCAATAATTTCGCCGGACTCCAAAACAGCGATCGAGATTGAATCGTCCGCCAATGTGTCGATACTCAGATCTAGATCCAGCGTTCCGGAACGACTGGACATGAGGCGATGTTTTGGGGGAAGAATTTTGATAGCCATATTTCTCTCTCCTGACACATTCATATTTGAGGGATTACTTTCACCCGGTGTCACTCTGTCTATTTTCACCAACCCTTTCTTTGACTCGGCAACGAGCCTCCCCCCTTGAGAGAGTTCATAGATAACTACTGCAGAATCGTTATCAACCAGCGGCCTGATATTTGGCTGAAACGGAACTACCAAATCAAAACCAGCTGATATGTCTGGCGCTTGAAGCGTTCGTTCCCAGACGCCATATGCCTCCGAAACTGGCGGACCGCTGCCATTCAAGCTCGAATAGCCTTGCCATTGAACTTTCACCCGATCCCCGGGCACGGCGATACTGGCCAAACTCGGTATTGCGATCGTAGCGCCACTCGTTAACGGCGGAACGGTGTGGTTATTCAAATACCCCCAAAGAGTCGCGTGCGGAAATGTTGGCTCATCCAATATTATGAGCGGTGTGTGATTGATGGTGAGTTTTCTTTTAGGGGAGGGGTCATCCGTGCCACCTGCTCCCTTCCATACTTTGTAATAAATATATGCCACACCATCCCTGGCCAAATGCTGAGGCGTCAAGTCGAAATATAAAAAATCCACCGCCAGGGGCACTGGATAGAACACGGTGTAAAGCCGATTTTCTAACCCATCTTGAAACCAACTGATCCAGAGCTCATCATTGGGTTGCGGTTCAATCCAATACGGGATAACAATTCGAGTCCCCCGTTGCAATATTTCGCGAGGCACATGACCTTCCAGATCATTATCATTGATGCCCTCCACCAAGAGGGGCTTCGCCAGAACTTCGCTATTCGTACCCCGCATCCGACTTTCTTCTAGCGAAGCCATCGCAATCACCTTGTCAAAAACCTGAATCAAAATTTCCTAGGTCCATAAGGTCATTTAGCGCGGAGCGATGATAATTTCCAACTGTCAGATCTGACAGGTAACAACGCCGTTCATCGGATAAACGAAAAGAACCGAGACTTGGACAAACGGATGGAGGGATCAAAACAGATAACGAGGGGGACGGCGCTCGCTCAATGCAAACGAGTGCCTTCCCCCATTACAAATGGGCTCAGAAGGGGATTTGCGTTTACTTAATTGTCAGATAGGCGGGTTTACTAACCGCGCGGCGCAATCTGCAATTCGTCCACAGGCGATAGCCAGCTCCCCCCGTCCCACCACCAACCCAACCCGAATATGCCCCGCCGCACTCGGACCAAACGCCTCCCCCGCCAGCACTGACACCCCATACCCATCCAACAAGCGCTCGGCAAACGCTTGGGCCGCCAGCCCCGTCTCACGTACATCGACCATCACGAACATGCCGCCATCGGGCCGCACCGGCTTGAGGCCAGGGCAGCCCTCAAGCGCCGCGCACACCAGGTCCCGGCGTTGCCGATATTCCTCACGCATCCGCGCCACTTCCGGCAGGTCTTGCTCCAGCGCAACCTGGGCACCGCGCTGGACGAAGTCCGGCAGGCCGAACAGCATGCACAGCGACAGGTTCGCCAGATGTTCGGCCAGCGGTTCAGGGCCGATGGCCCAGCCGATACGCCAACCGGTCATGGCGTGGGACTTGGACAGGCTATTAATGGTGACGGTGCGCTCGGCCATGCCCGGCAGGCCGGCCGGGCTGATGTGTTCGCCTTCGTACAGCAAGTCGCTGTAGACCTCGTCGCTGATCAGCCACAGGTCATGGTCGATGCACAGGTGCGCCAGCGCTTGCCAGGTCGGCAGTGGCAGGCTGGCGCCGGAGGGATTGTTGGGACTGTTGAGCAGCATGGCGCGGGTGCGCGGGGTGATCAGCCGGGCGACATCGGCCGGTTGGACCCGGAACGCGTTTTCCGGGCTCACCGGCACCGGCACCACTTTCGCCCCGCAGGCACCGAACACCGCTTCGTAGGTGACGTACATCGGTTCGGGGACGATTACTTCATCGCCGGGGTTGAGCAGGCATTGCGCGACCGCGTAGACAGCGCATTGGGCACCGGGCAGCACCGTGACGTGCCCGGCGTCCACCGGTTGGCCGCAACGTTCTTGATGGCGCCGGGCAATGCTGGCCCGCAGGGAATGCAGGCCACGGGTATCCGAGTAATGCGTGTCGCCGGCGCGCAGGCTGGCAACAGCGGCCTCGACGATGGCGGGCGGGGTGTCGAAGTCCGGATCGCCCACCGACAGCAACAACACATCCATGCCCTGTTCGCGCATGGCCAGCGCCCGATCATGAATCTGCCAGGCGGCGGCACCTTCGCCGGTGATGCGTTGGGTCAAGACTGAGAAGCGCATGTATCTCTCCTGATTGCGCGATATCCAGCCTCAACCCTATCTCAAATTCAACAGTGTGGGAGCAAAGCTTGCTCACAGGATTTACCGCGCCGCTACCCGCCAAAGCCGTGCAATGTCCCGGGCGCGCTCGCGCAGCAGGCGCGGGGCGTCGGTGCAGGCTTGCTGCAAGGTCATCGGCCCGCTGGCCAGGGCGAAGGCGGCGTCGATGCCATGTTCATACAACGCCTGGTAGCCCTCCCCCAGCGTGCCGGCAATGACCACCACCGGTACGCCGTGCTGGCGGGCGATGCGGGCCACGCCGAAGGGGGTCTTGCCGCGCAGGGTCTGGGCGTCGAAACGGCCTTCGCCGGTAATCACCAAATCGGCACCGCTGACCGCCTCGGCCAGCCCGGTCAGCTGGGCGACGACGTCCACCCCGGTACGAAACTGCGCCCCTAAAAACGCCTTGGCCGCGAACCCCAGGCCACCGGCGGCGCCGCTGCCCGGCTCGTCGCGCACATCCTTGTTCAACGCCCGGGCGCAATGTTCGGCGAAATGCCCCAGGGCCTGGTCCAGCGCCTGCACTTGAGACGCCGAGGCACCCTTCTGCGGACCGAACACCACCGACGCGCCATGGGCGCCGCACAGCGGGTTATCGACATCGGCGGCGATCTCGAAACTGACTTGGGCCAGGCGTGGGTCCAGGTCGCTCAGGTCGATGCGCGCCAGGTTCGCCAAGGCCAGGCCACCGGGAGGAAGGGGTTGGCCCTGGTCATCCAGCAACGCCACGCCCAGGGCCTGCATCGCACCGGCACCGGCGTCGTTGGTGCCACTGCCACCGATCGCCAGGATCACCCGACCGGCGCCTTCATCGAGGGCGGCGCGAATCAGCTCGCCGGTGCCGAAGGTGCTGCTGGAACAGGCATCGCGTTGCCCCGGCGGCACCAATTGCAAGCCACTGGCCTCGGCCATTTCGATGATTGCGGTGCGGCTCTCGGCCAACCAGCCCCAGCGCGCCTCGACGGCAACCCCCAACGGACCACGAACCCGGGTGCGGCGCCACTCACCGTTGCAGGCCGCCAACACCGACTCCACCGTCCCTTCCCCGCCGTCGGCCATCGGGCATTTGATCAACTGCGCATCCGGCCAGACCTCGGCCAGCCCCTGGGCGATGGCATCGGCAACACCCTGGGCGCTGAGGCTGTCCTTGAACGAGTCGGGGGCGATGACTATTTTCATATTATTCTCCTGTTTCGATGCACAGCATGTTGCCAGCTGACCGCAGCCGTGACGCCGGTCCGCTGCACAAAAGGCACCGGGCATTATTGTTCAAATTCACAACTGTGGGTGCGGGCTCCCACAGTTGATTGGGGTGTTTGATAAATCTGTTTGATCCGTGCGACTGTTCTGGGGTTTGATTGAGGCTTTCCCCATGGATAAAAGGATCTTGTCATGAGCTACCGCACGCTAGGCCATTCCGGGTTGCAAGTCTCGACGTTGACCCTGGGCACCATGATGTTCGGCGAACAGACCAGCACCGAGGATTCGCTGCGGATCATCGACAAGGCCTGGGACCAGGGCATCAACTTCATCGACACCGCGGACGTCTACACCAACGGCCGTTCCGAAGAGATTGTCGGCGAGGCGATCGCCCGCCGCCGTCAGGAATGGGTGCTGGCCACCAAGGTCGGCTTCGGCCCGCCAGACGGCGTGCCCAACCGCAGCGGCCTGAGCCGCAAGCACCTGTTCAATGGTATCGAGGCGAGCCTGACGCGCCTGGGCACCGATTACCTGGACATCTATTACCTGCACCGCGAAGACCACAACACGCCGTTGCACGTCACCGTGTCGGCCATCGGTGATTTGATTCGCCAGGGCAAGATCCGCTACTGGGGCCTGTCGAACTACCGTGGCTGGCGCATCGCCGAGGTGATCAGGATCGCCGACAGCCTGGGTATCGACCGGCCGGTGATCAGCCAACCGCTGTACAACATCGTCAATCGCCAGGCGGAAACCGAGCAGATCACCGCAGCGCAGAACTATGGCCTCGGCGTGGTGCCGTTCAGCCCCCTGGCCCGCGGGGTGCTCAGCGGCAAGTACGCGCCGGACGTGGCCCCGGACGCCAACAGCCGTGCCGGACGCCAGGACAAACGTATCCTGGAAACCGAATGGCGGGTCGAGTCCCTGCGCATTGCCCAGCAGATCCTGCAATACACCCAGGGCCGTGGCGTAGGTATCGTCGAGTTCGCCATCGCCTGGGTGCTGAACAACAGCGCCGTGACCTCGGCCATCGTCGGGCCGCGCACCGAGGAGCAGTGGGATTCGTACACCAAGGCGCAGGCTGTGAAGATCACCGCAGAAGATGAAGCCTTCATCGACTCGCTGGTGACACCGGGGCATGCTTCGACGCCGGGGTTCAATGACGTGGGGCATTTCGTGTCGGGGCGGGTGCCTGTGGGAGCAAGGCTTGCCCGCGATGAACGATAACGCGGTTCACTCTTGGACCGCGGCGTGGCTATCGCGGGCAAGCCTTGCTCCCACAGGCCTTGCTCTCACAGGTCTTGCTCCCACATGATTCGCTCCCACAATCAACACCCTCGCCTCAGGTAGGGTGTTGATTGATCGCCCTCAAGAGAATCACCGTGTCCAAAGGCATCGTTCTATCGGTCTCGGCCTCTGCGCTGTTCGCCGTCATGTACTACTACACCTCGCTGCTCTCACCGCTGACCGGCGTGGAAATCTTCGGCTGGCGCATGCTGCTGACGATGCCCTGCATGACCGCATTCCTGCTGGTGACGCGGGAATGGAAACTGGTCACGGCGCTGATCCAACGCCTGATCGCCACGCCACGGCTGTTGATCGCGGCGATCGCCTCGTCGGCGCTGATGGGCGCGCAACTGTGGCTGTTCATGTGGGCACCGCTCAATGGCTACAGCCTGGACGTGTCGCTGGGATACTTCCTGTTGCCGCTGTCGATGGTGCTGACCGGACGCATCGTTTATGGCGAACGCCTTTCCTATCTGCAGAAAGTCGCCGTGTTCTTCGCCACCCTGGGCGTGTTCAACGAGTTGTACCAAGTGGGTGGTTTCTCCTGGGCAACCTTGCTGGTGGTGCTCGGCTACCCGATCTATTTCATCCTGCGCAAACGCATCAAGACCGACAACCTGGGCGGGCTCTGGCTGGACATGACCCTGATGCTGCCTGTGGCGCTGTGGTTCGTGCAAAGCGGTGAACAGGGCCTCGACGTTTTCGATCAATACCCGTGGCTGTCGCTGCTGATCCCGTTGCTCGGGGTGATCAGCGCCAGCGCGCTGGTGTCCTATATCGTCGCCAGTCGGCTGCTGCCGTTCAGCCTGTTCGGGCTGTTGAGTTATGTCGAACCGGTGTTGCTGCTGGGCGTTGCGCTGCTGTTGGGCGAAAGCATCAAGGCCGGTGAATGGCTGACCTACATCCCCATCTGGATGGCGGTCGCGGTGCTGGTGTTCGAAGGGTTCAAGCATTTGGTGCGGCAGCAGCGCCGGACTTAAGGTCACCGCCTGACCACAAGGGATTCTGTATTGGCAATGAAAAGCCCGCCCGGCATCACTGCCGGGCGGGCTTTTTCATGGCTCAGGCCTTACTCGGTCGCCAGCACACCACGACGCACCTGGTCGCGTTCGATGGATTCGAACAGCGCCTTGAAGTTGCCTTCGCCGAAACCATCGTCGCCCTTGCGCTGGATGAATTCGAAGAACACCGGCCCCATCAGGGTTTCCGAGAAGATCTGCAGCAGCAGGCGTTTATCGCCCTGCTCGGAAGCACCGTCCAGCAGAATGCCCCGCGACTGCAATTCATCGACCGGTTCGCCGTGGTTCGGCAGGCGGCCTTCGAGCATTTCGTAGTAGGTGTCCGGCGGCGCGGTCATGAAGCGCATACCGATACTTTTCAGGTGATCCCAGGTCTTGATCAGGTCATCGGTGAGGAAGGCCACGTGCTGGATGCCTTCGCCGTTGAACTGCATCAGGAACTCTTCGATCTGCCCGGCGCCCTTGGACGATTCTTCGTTCAACGGGATGCGGATCATGCCATCCGGGGCGGTCATGGCCTTGGAGGTCAGGCCGGTGTATTCGCCCTTGATGTCGAAGTAACGGATCTCGCGGAAGTTGAACAGTTTCTCGTAGAAGCCGGCCCAGTAGGCCATGCGCCCGCGATACACGTTGTGGGTCAGGTGGTCGATGATTTTCAGCCCCGCGCCCACCGGGTTGCGGTCAACGCCCTCGATGAACACAAAGTCGATGTCATAGATCGAGCTGCCTTCGCCAAAACGGTCGATCAGGTACAGCGGCGCACCGCCGATGCCTTTGATCGCCGGCAGGTTCAGCTCCATCGGGCCGGTCTCGATGTGGATCGGCTGGGCGCCGAGTTCCAGGGCACGTTTGTAGGCCTTCTGTGAATCCTTGACCCGGAACGCCATGCCGCACACTGACGGACCGTGCTCGGCGGCAAAGTACGACGCCACGCTGTGGGGTTCGTTGTTGAGGATCAGGTTGATCGCGCCCTGGCGATACAGGTGCACGTCCTTGGAGCGGTGGGTGGCCACTTTGGTGAAGCCCATGATCTCGAAGATCGGCTCCAGGGTGTTGGGGGTCGGGGATGCGAATTCGATGAATTCGAAGCCCATCAGGCCCATGGGATTTTCGTATAGATCTGCCATGTCGGCGCCTCATCAGTCGGGTCAATTAACAAAAACGTTAGTTGCTGGCCATGCTGAGGACACGGGGCGGCGCGCAGGAAATGCCACGAACGCTGCGGGCGAGGAAATCGCCATAGATCAGTTGAAACCCAAGTATCTTCATTGTCGACCCAAGGCTCTTGCGGGCGAGGCTTCTGCTGCCAGAAGACGTTATTCTTATATGCGTAAATCGATTCTACACAGCGTAACCAGGTTTGTCCGCCTTCTGTATCAAATCGCCTTTTTCTTCGACCGCGCAAGGGGTTTGTTGCACAGGAAAATGCCCAGCAGGATCACGCCCCCGCCCACACACATCAAGGCCGTGAGCCGTTCGTCCAGCAGCAGCGCCCCAAGCAGCACCGCCGTCAACGGATTGAGCGCGATGAACACCCCGGAACGGGTCGCGCCGATCCGGCGAATGCCGTCGTACCAGGCGATATAGGCCAGGGCCGAGCCCAGCACGCCGAGGTACAACAGGCTCAGCCATTGCTCCACATCCAGGCCGCGCAGGGCCTCGAAGCGAATCTCGCCGGCAGTCGCGCAGGCCAGCCACAACATCAGCGTGCCCAGCAGAATCGACCAGGTCACGGTCTGCAAGGGGCCGAGGCTTTCATTCAGGCTCCTGGAAAACAGCGAATAGATGCCCCAGCCCAGCACGCAGCCAAAAATCAGCAAATCGCCGATCCAGCCCTGCGCCGCGCCTTGCAACAGGGACGGATCACGACTGACGATTACCAACCCCGCCCCACCGATGCACAGCATGATGCCCACCACTTTCAGGTGGCTGAGCCGCTCCTTGAACAACCACCAGGACGCCAGCCCGATCACCGCCGGGTTCAAGGCCACGATCAGCGAGGCCCGCGACGCATTGATGTACTGCAAGCCATAGAAGAAGCACAGGTTGTAGAAAAAGATGCCGAACAACCCCAGCGCGGCCAACTGCAGCCCCTGCTTCACACTGGGCCTGGCCAGCGGGATCCCAGCCAGGGCGAGAAACGCCAGCAGCGCGATGCTGGCCAGCAGGAAACGCAGGCTGGCGGCGAACATCGGCGCCAGGGCATCGGCAAGGATCCGACCGGCCACGAAGGTCCCGCCCCAGATCATGGTGACCATGGCGAGCTTCAAGTAGACCGGCAGGTCTGACGGGGTTGGGAGGGTTTGTTCGAAGGTTTTCATGGTTCACCACCACACATTAATGGGAACAACGCAAAACCTGTGGCGAGGGGGATTAATTGTGGGAGCAAAGCTTGCTCGCGATGAAGGCGGCGCGATTCAGCAGGCAAACCGAGTCATCGCTCATCGCTAGCAAGCTTTGCTCCCACAGGGTGGAACCTTGCCACAGGTGTAGTGTTGCTTCCGGATTCAGGTCAGATACCTCATTATCTGGCTCATGCCTCGTCATCGTAAAATGAGCAATTACTCATGACCCTCACCCAACTCGAAATCTTCTCCCTGGTCGCCGAGCTGCGTGGCTTCACCGCGGCAGCCACACGATTGGGCATCGGCCAGTCAGCGGTATCCCACGCCATCAAATCCCTGGAGCAAGAATTGGGCGTGGATTTGCTCAGGCGTCATCAGTCCCAGGTGGAACTCAGCGACATCGGCCAACAACTGCTGCTGCGGGCCCGGGCCATGCTCGGGCTGGCCAACACCTTGCGCCAGGAAGCTGCCGATGCCCGGGGCATGCGCCGAGGCACCTTGCGCATCGGTTCGTTCGGGCCAACGTCATCGATGAAGCTGTTGCCCGGTATCCTGCGGCGCTATCGAGACTTGCATCCGGGCATCGAAGTGCACATCGATGAGGGGCCCGACAGGCAGGTCATCCAATGGCTGGACGAGCGGCGGATCGACGTTGGCTTCGTGGTGCTGCCCGAGGAACGTTTCGATACGTTCATGCTGATGGAAGATCAGATGGTCGCCCTGTTGCCCACTCACCATCCCCTCGCCGCCCAGGCCCGCCTGAGCCTCAAGGATCTGTGCAACGACCCCTTCGTGCACACCGAAGCGGGATCGTCGGAGCTGGTTTCGCGCCTGTTCAACGCCGCCCGGCTGACCCCGAATGTGCGTTTTCGTTGTTCGCAACTGCTCAGCACCCTGGATATCGTCAGGCGCGGCGAGGCGGTGAGCGTGGTGTCCGAAGGTTCGTTGCCGGAGGGCGAAAGCCTGGGCTTCGTCGTGCGCCCCTTGTCACCGCGGGTGCCGCGCCAGATTGGCCTGGCAGTCCTGGACAGCCGCCAGGCCTCGCCCGCCACCCTGGCGTTTATCGAGCTGGCCCGGCAGTCATGAGCCCAGCATCAAACCTGTGGCAGCATGGCATTGAACCTGGGGGGGAGCCTGGCATTGAACCTGTGGGAGCAAAGCTTGCTCCCACAGACCTCGCTCCCATAGTTAGCCTGCAGTCAGCAAGCACTCGGCGGGCCATCTATCATGGTCGGCATCCGACGATTCCCCTTCACCCCTTTTCTCAGGTTGTGCCGATGCCCTTGACCGCCATACGCTCGCACACCCGGCCCCGTCGCTATCTCGTCACCCTGCTTTGTGGCCTGGTACCGATGCTGTCAGGACTGGCCATTTTGTACATGCAGGCCGAAAGGACCCTGGCGCAACACACCCGCCAGACCGCCGAGGAACTGGTCAGGCAGATCGAGCTGATGCTCGACAACACAGCCTTGGCGGCCCGTGAACTATTACCCCTGGCCGGGCAGCCCTGCGAAGTGGTGAAGCTGGCATTACGCGAGCAAGTGACACGCCGGCCCTTCGTCCGTTCGACCAACCTTACCTGGGATAACAACCTGTATTGCAGCTCGCTGTTCGGTGCCTTCAAGGAGCGCATCATCCCGAGCGACTACCATCGAGGCACCTTGTGGCTCATGGACGGCAACCCGGTCACGCCGGACACCGCGCTACTGATCTACCGGCTCAATGAGGGCCGCCAAGGCGCCTTGGCCACGCTTGATGGGTATCACTTGGCGAACGTCTTGCGCTTGATCGGCCGTCAGACCCGACTATGGCTGCAAGTCGGGCCGAATTGGCTGGCGGCGGACGGCAAGGTCCGGCAGTTACCTCTGCCCGTGCTGCCGGTCGCGCAGAGCGGCCTCGCCTCATCACGCTATCCCTTCAATGTTGAAGCAGGCTTTGATGAAGGAGAAGTCTGGCGCTATATGGCCCGGGAATATCCGCCGTTGTTCAGCCTGCTGATCTTCTTCGGTGCCATCGCCGGAGCACTCGGCCACTGGCTGCAAAAACGCGCCTCCTCGCCCAGTCGTGAATTGCAACGGGCCCTGGAAGCCGGCGAGTTCGTGCCCTATCTGCAACCGGTCGTACACAGCGACAGCAAACGCTGGGCCGGCGTCGAAGTGCTGATGCGCTGGAACCACCCCAAGGAAGGCCTCGTTCGCCCGGACCTGTTCATTCCATTCGCCGAACACAGCGGCCTGATCGTACCGATGACCCGGGCGCTGATGCAGCAGACCATGCGCCTGCTGGCACCGCTGGCGCCTCAACTCCAAGCGCCGTTTCATGTCGGCATCAACATCACCGCCCGCCACTGCCAGGATCTGGCGCTGGTGGACGATTGTCGCGAATTTCTCGACGCCTTCGCCCCAGGTACGATTGCCCTGGTGCTGGAGTTGACCGAGCGGGAGCTGATCGAACCTACCCCGGTTACCCGGCAACTGTTCGACCAACTGCGGGAGCTTGGGGTCAAGATCGCCCTCGACGATTTCGGCACCGGTCATTCCAGCCTGGCGTACTTGCGCCAGTTCAACGTGGACTTCTTGAAGATCGACCAGAGTTTTGTCGCGATGATCGGTGCCGATAGCCTGTCACGGCACCTGCTCGACAGCATCATCGAACTGTCAGGCAAGCTGGGCCTGGACATGGTGGCCGAGGGCGTCGAAACCGTCGAGCAAAGCGACTACCTGAGCGCCCACGGGGTGAACTTTCTACAGGGTTATCTATTTGGCCGGCCGATTAGCGGGCAGGCGTTCATTGAGACCTTGACCGGCACTAATGGCAGTTAACCACCGCCTATCCATTGACTACGATGCCCAACTGATAAAAGCTCTTGCTGTTGTTACATAACGAAAAAGTTACGATTTACACTTTCCGGATTAACTACTACAATTTTTCTACCTGTGCCAGATAGCAGGAGAGTCATTAACACCAAGGCGCTTGGCTTATAGCTTTGTTTGCGGTTGGTATCAGCCAAATATTTTGATTGGAGTAACGATTTTGTCCAGACTCGCTGAATTTCGTGCAGCCGAAAAGGCCCTTCAAGAACAGCTCAAGCAGTTGGAGTCGCTGAAGAACGATGCCGGGCTCAAGAAGGAAATCGAATTCGAGGAAAAGCTCCAGGGACTGATGAAAACCTACGGCAAAAGCCTGCGCGACATCGTCGCGATCCTCGACCCAAACCCGTCCAAGGCAAGCCTGCAATCGACCAAACCCACCAAGACTCGCCGTGCGCGAGTGGTAAAGGTTTACCAGAACCCGCACACCGGCGAGTTGATCGAGACCAAGGGCGGCAATCACCGCGGCCTGAAAGCCTGGAAAGAACAGTACGGTGCAGCTACCGTCGATTCCTGGTTGCGTGGTTGACAGTGCGTGATTGACAGCCTCCAGGATGCAAAAAAGCCCTGAATACACTCAGGGCTTTTTTATGGGCTAAACTTTTGGATTAAACCCCGGACGTATTACGCTGACGGCGTTATAGTTTCAAACTATTTCGCACCGACTGTATTTCATCCTGGCTTTCAACAAACACCTGCGCCTGCCCTGCATAGGACAGCACATAAGCCTTGCCCTCATTCAGTGCCGCGACGAGTGTCTGAGACAATACATGCCGTCCGTTTTGCGTGATCGTGCAAGTGGTTTCCAATGCAGTTACGCCCCCCAACATGGAAGCATGGATCTTAGTGCAGACACTTTGGTAACCACCCTTGAAAAAATCCTTCTGGATTGATTTGCGCATTTCCAGCAACACGCCTTGCAAGTTGACCTGGTGATCGGGCTCGACGGTGGTCGTGGTCAGTTCCATGACCATCACGGCATTGCCTGCCGAATCGCTCTTGGTTGCACGTTGTCGCAAGGGGCCGGGCGACGCTGCATCGGCAGGCAGCGGTTCGACAACCCAGCCTTGAGGCCAGGCAACCTGCGGTTCCTCCGCCTGGACGCCACCGACACTCGCAACGCAGGCAAACAGCAGGACAAACAGTGAAAAGAACGGTCGAATCATTGCGTTGGCACTCAAGGGCGAATCGTAAAGTCTGAAGCCCGCAACAAAACCAGGCAATAGCCACACGCGGTTTGGCGACACCGCGCCCCTTGCGTATCATGGGCGCACCTGCAAGGAAGCCGTCTGACGCAAGCCCAGGAACCGTCGCAACCAAACTTGCGACGCCGTTTGCCCCACTTATTTCCGGAGGGCCCATGAGCCTGCACGAACTCAATACTTTCCCTGGCGTCACCGCCCAACCCGACGCCGCCACGGCCAAGTTCGTCTTCAACCACACCATGCTGCGGGTCAAGGACATCACCCGGTCCCTGGATTTCTACACCCGCGTGCTGGGTTTCTCCCTGGTGGAGAAACGCGACTTCCCGGAAGCCGAATTCAGCCTGTATTTCCTGGCGCTGGTGGACAAGAACCAGATCCCGGCAGACGCGGCGGCGCGTACCGAATGGATGAAGTCGATCCCAGGCATCCTGGAACTGACCCACAACCACGGCACCGAAAGCGACCCGGCGTTCGCCTACCATAACGGCAACACCGACCCACGCGGTTTCGGTCACATCTGCATCTCGGTACCGGACGTCGTTGCCGCCTGTGAGCGCTTCGAAGCGCTGGGCTGCGATTTCCAGAAACGCCTGAGCGACGGTCGCATGAAAAGCCTGGCCTTCATCAAGGACCCGGATGGCTACTGGGTTGAAATCATCCAGCCTGCGCCGTTGTAAGCCTCACCAACGTGACCCAAAACAAAACCCCATGAGCCAGGCTCATGGGGTTTTGTTTTTTCCACTATCGACTTCAGTCCGGCGCAGAGGTACGGATCAGGTGGTCGAAGGCGCTCAGCGAAGCCTTGGCGCCCTCGCCCACGGCAATCACGATCTGCTTGTACGGCACGGTGGTCACGTCACCGGCGGCGAACACGCCAGGGATCGAGGTTTCACCCCGGGCATCGACGATAATCTCACCCCGCGGCGACAGCTCGACGGTGCCTTTGAGCCAATCGGTGTTGGGCAACAGGCCGATCTGCACGAAGATCCCTTCCAGCGCCACATCCCGCACTTCACCGCTTGGACGGTCCTTGTAACGCAAGCCGTTGACCTTCTGGCCGTCTCCGGTCACTTCGGTGGTCTGGGCGTTGGTAATCACCGTTACATTCGGCAGGCTGTGCAGTTTGCGCTGCAACACCGCGTCGGCACGCAATTGCACATCGAACTCCAGCAACGTGACGTGGGCGACGATACCGGCCAGGTCGATGGCCGCTTCGACGCCGGAGTTACCACCGCCGATCACCGCCACGCGCTTGCCTTTGAACAGCGGGCCGTCGCAGTGCGGGCAGTACGCCACGCCCTTGTTGCGATACTGCTGCTCGCCCGGCACGTTCATTTCACGCCAGCGGGCACCGGTCGCCAGGATCACGGTCTTGGCCTTGAGGCTCGCACCGCTGGCGAACTTGATCTCATGCAGCCCGCCGTCCTTGCCTGGTACCAAGGCGTCGGCACGTTGCAGGTTCATGATGTCCACGTCGTACTGCTTGACGTGTTCTTCCAGGGCGACGGCCAGTTTCGGCCCTTCGGTTTCCTGGACCGAGATGAAGTTCTCGATGGCCATGGTGTCGAGCACCTGGCCGCCGAAACGTTCGGCCGCCACGCCGGTGCGGATCCCTTTACGGGCCGCATAGATCGCCGCCGAAGCACCGGCCGGGCCACCGCCGACCACCAGCACATCAAAGGCATCCTTGGCGCTGATTTTCTCGGCCTGGCGCTCGATGCCGCTGGTGTCGATCTTGGCAAGAATCTCTTCCAGGCCCATGCGGCCCTGGCCGAAGTTCACACCATTGAGGTACACACTGGGCACGGCCATGATCTGGCGTTCATCGACTTCGGCCTGGAACAGCGCGCCGTCGATGGCAACGTGGCGAATGTTCGGGTTCAGCACCGCCATCAGGTTCAGCGCCTGGACCACGTCCGGGCAGTTCTGGCACGACAGCGAGAAATAGGTCTCGAAGTTGAACTCGCCCTTGAGGGAACGAACCTGTTCGATGACGTCGGCACTGGCCTTCGAAGGATGACCGCCCACTTGCAGCAAGGCCAACACCAGCGAAGTGAATTCGTGGCCCATGGGAATGCCGGCAAAACGCAGGCTGATATCGGCTCCCGGGCGATTCAACGAAAACGAAGGCTTGCGCTCATCGCTGCCGTTGTCGAGCAAGGTAATCTGGTGGGAAAGACTGGCAACGTCTTGGAGTAGCGCGAGCATTTCCTGGGATTTCGCACCGTCGTCGAGGGAGGCGACGATCTCGATCGGCTGGGTGACCCGTTCCAGGTATGACTTCAACTGAGCTTTAAGATTGGCGTCCAACATACGGGCGATTTCCATTTTTGAATTTCAGAAAAAACAACGCCCGAGCGAATCTCGCCCGGGCGTTTTTTGTGGGCGGTGCAGCTTGCTTAGGTGCGGATGACCGCCCTCAAGGGGAGCACGGTCTTAGATCTTGCCGACCAGGTCCAGGGACGGAGCGAGGGTGGCCTCGCCTTCTTTCCACTTGGCTGGGCAGACTTCGCCCGGGTGAGCGGCAACGTACTGAGCGGCCTTGATCTTGCGCAGCAGCTCGGAAGCGTCACGGCCTACACCGCCGTCGTTGATTTCAACGATCTTGATCTGGCCTTGCGGGTTGATCACGAAAGTACCTCGGTCAGCCAGGCCGACTTCTTCGATCAGCACGTCGAAGTTGCGCGAGATGACGTGGGTCGGGTCGCCGATCATGGTGTACTGGATCTTGCCGATCGCTGGCGAGGTGTTGTGCCAGGCAGCGTGGGCAAAGTGAGTGTCGGTGGAGACGCTGTAGATTTCGACGCCCAGTTTCTGGAACTCGGCGTAGTTGTCGGCCAGGTCTTCCAGCTCGGTTGGGCAAACGAAGGTGAAGTCAGCCGGGTAGAAGAACACGACAGACCACTTGCCTTTCAGGTTGGCGTCCGATACTTCGACGAATTCGCCGTTTTTGAAGGCGGTAGCGTTGAACGGTTTAACTTGGCTGTTGATGATAGGCATCGATGTTTCTCCATCAGGGTTGAAAAGTTGATGGAGGGAATCTTAACCACTCATCCCCGGGCTGGCTCATTGGCAAACCTGATGTGAATGATTGGTTTTGGCTATCAGGAATCTATATAGATAGAAAAAATCTGTAGGAGCTGGGGAAGGCTCGGGCCGCGTTCGGACGATCTTTTGATCTTTTGATCTTTTGATCTTTTGATCTTTCGCTTGAGATGCAAGCGTCTTTGGAAAGATCGCAGCCTCGTTGCACTCGACAGCTCCTACACAGCTCCTACGCAGCTCCCGCACAGTTCTTACATGGCTTCTACATGGCTCCTACATGGCTCCGGCGGGTAGGCGTCAGGCGACGGGCGTGCGCATCGTCACGAATTCTTCGGCAGCCGTCGGGTGCACGCCGATGGTTTCGTCGAAGTCGCGCTTGGTGGCGCCAGCCTTGAGGGCGATGGCCAAGCCTTGGACGATTTCACCGGCATCCGGCCCGACCATGTGACAACCCAATACCTTGTCGGTCTGGGCATCCACCACCAGTTTCATCAGGGTGCGTTCCTGGCAGTCGGTCAAGCTCAGCTTCATCGGCCGGAAGCGGCTTTCGAAAATCTCGACCTCATGCCCCTCCTCCCGGGCCTGCTCTTCGGTCAGGCCCACCGTGCCGATGTTCGGCAGGCTGAACACGGCGGTGGGAATCATCCGGTAATCCACCAAGCGATACTGCGCAGGCTTAAACAGACGCCGCGCCACCGCCATGCCTTCGGCCAGGGCGACGGGGGTGAGCTGGACGCGGCCGATCACGTCGCCAATGGCCAGGATCGACGGTTCAGCGGTCTCGTATTTTTCGTTGACCTGGACAAAGCCCTTCTCATCCAGCGTGACGCCGGTGGTTTCCAAGCCCAGGTTGTCGAGCATCGGTCGGCGGCCGGTGGCGTAGAACACGCAGTCGGTGAGCAACGTTTTGCCATCCTTGAGCTCGACCCTGAGGCTGCCATCGTCCAGTTTTTCGATGGACTTGATGTCTGCGTTGAACTGCAGGTCCAGGCCACGGCGGGTCAGTTCTTCCGCCAGGTGCTTGCGCACCGCGCCGTCAAAGCCGCGCAGGAACAGGTCACCGCGATAGAGCAAGGACGTCTGCGCGCCCATGCCGTGGAAGATCCCGGCGAACTCCACCGCAATGTAGCCACCGCCCACCACGATGACGCGCTTGGGCAGGTCCTTGAGAAAGAACGCCTCGTTGGAGCTGATGGCGTGCTCGCGCCCCGGAATGTCCGGGATCACCGGCCAGCCGCCCGTGGCGATCAGGATGTGCCTGGAGGTGTAGCGCTGGCCATTGATCTCGACCTCATTGGGCCCGGTCAGCCTGGCATGACCTTCGTGTAGCACGACGCCGCTGTTGACCAGCAGGTTGCGGTAGATGCCGTTGAGGCGATTGATCTCCCGATCCTTGTTGGCGATCAACGTGGCCCAGTCGAAACTCGCCTCGCCCGCCGTCCAGCCATAGGCCGACGCCTGCTCGAAGTCCTCGGCGTAATGCGCGCCGTAGACCAGCAGCTTCTTGGGTACACACCCCACGTTCACACAGGTACCGCCCAGGTAACGGCTCTCCGCCACGGCCACCTTGGCCCCGAAACCGGCGGCAAACCGCGCAGCCCGCACACCACCGGAACCGGCGCCAACCACATACAAGTCAAAATCGTAGGCCATTTTCTATCTCCTTCGGCAGGTCATCAGCATACCTGCTGTTTTCACCTGAGGCAGCGTTGCGATGGTTATGGGGGTGGAAAATGGAAAAGCCAGCTGGACGTCAGCAACCTGACCCTGTGGCGAAAGAGCAAGCCCCGCTCGGCTCTGTAGGAGCTGACGAGTGCAACGAGGCTGCGATCTTTCCACTGCCAATTAAGTCTTGAGCGAAAGACCAAGATCAAAAGATCGTCCGAACGCGGCCCGAGCCTTCCCCAGCTCCTACAGAGCCCAGCGAGGCTTGATCCCTCGCCACGGGTTACTCACTGCCCGAGATTTTCCAAGCAAAAAAAAACGCCCCGAACCAGTCGGGGCGTTTTTCAAGGGGCGGTGCAAGCTATCAGTAAGCCTTGCCCGTCTTGTAGAAGTTCTCGAAGCAGAAGTTGGTCGCGTCGATGTAGCCTTCGGCGCCACCGCAGTCGAAACGCTTGCCCTTGAACTTGTAGGCCATGACGCAGCCGTTCTGGGCCTGTTTCATCAGGGCGTCGGTGATCTGGATTTCGCCGCCCTTGCCTGGCTCGGTCTGTTCGATCAGGTCGAAGATGTCCGGGGTCAGGATGTAGCGACCGATGATCGCCAGGTTCGACGGTGCGTCTTCAGGCTTTGGTTTTTCAACCATGCTGTGAACGCGGTAGATGTCGTCGCGGATCATTTCGCCGGCAATCACACCGTACTTGTTGGTTTCCTGCGGATCGACTTCCTGGATCGCCACGATGGAGCAGCGGAACTGCTTGTACAGCTTGACCATCTGGGTCAGTACGCCGTCGCCTTCGAGGTTGACGCACAGGTCGTCCGCCAGGACCACGGCGAACGGTTCGTCACCGATCAGTGGGCGACCGGTCAGGATCGCGTGGCCCAGGCCTTTCATTTCGGTCTGGCGGGTGTAGGAAAACGAGCACTCATCCAGCAGTTTGCGGATGCCGACCAGGTATTTTTCCTTGTCGGTGCCCTTGATCTGGTTTTCCAGCTCGTAACTGATGTCGAAATGGTCTTCCAACGCACGCTTGCCACGGCCCGTCACGATGGAGATTTCAGTCAGGCCAGCATCAAGGGCTTCTTCGACGCCGTACTGGATCAGTGGCTTGTTCACCACCGGCAGCATTTCTTTGGGCATGGCTTTAGTCGCTGGCAGGAAGCGAGTACCGTAACCGGCTGCTGGGAACAAGCATTTCTTGATCATATAAGTCCTTGAAAAGGCGGTGTGTACGAGTTTCGGCGCAGTCTAATCAGGCGACAGGCACCTTACAATGCCCGCGCTGGCCAACCGCTGCCATCATAGAGAAATAAAAAACGGCGGATAGTTCAATCGCCTTTCGTTTCGATGGCAGCAGCGGACCCACTGTACGCCAGTAGGCGCTGTTTGCGAGCATTTGCCGTATCATGGCGCACTTGATCCCGCCAATTGAGGCAGCTAGATGTCGGCAACAAGAAACGCAAACGGTTATTCGGTCAGCCAGGGCAAGGACGGCCAGTGGTGGATTATCAACTACCACGGCGAGCAGGTCGCCGGTCCCTTGCCCAGCAAGGCCATGGCGGTGGAAGTGGCCGCGGTATTCCAGGATGAGCGCGCGGCCCCCGCGGAGAAAGAACGCGACACCGCCCCTGCACGCAGCCCCCGCCGCAAGAAGTAACCAGGCGAGCCTCCAGTAAGTGCCAAATGAGCATTGAGCGAGGCTTGTTTAGCTGTACTTTAGCTGTACCGCAATGGCCATTCGCTATAATCTCGCCGTTGCCCTTCCCTTCTCGATGATGATCCCATGAAGACACTTCTGGCGCTGTTTACAGTCCTGGCCCTGGCGGGCTGTGCCTCGGCGGAAAAAACCTACCTGGACAACGGCGAACAAGGCCTGACCATCGATTGCTCGGGCGAGGCCAACTCCTGGGCGACGTGCTACGAAAAGGCTGACGCGTCCTGTGCCGGTACTGGCTATCGCATCGTCGGCACCGACGGCACGCCCCAGGCCAAGGAAAGCGAGAAGACCCTGGGCGTCGACGTCGGTAACTTCACCAGCCGCAGTGTCGTGGTGGTCTGTAAATAGGCTATATGTGGATCTCGGCAAACTTGATGCCCAGCCCGCGCAAGGTTTCGATCAGTTCGTCGAGACGGGCGAAGGATTCGACTTCGTCCTGGTCATCCACCAGGAAAAAACTGCGCCCGGCGCTTTTCTTGAAGAACACGATCCATTCGCCCGGGCCCGCCGGGTTCTGAATCACGTGGGTGGCACAGATAAGACCTTCTGCATGGCGCTCGCGCACCTGCTCGCGTTTCATTGACTGACTCCATAAATGACAATGCCGCCAACGTGGACCGCGGCGGCATTTTTTGTCGAGGGCAGTAGTTTATCCGATGCCCGGTCCGCTCGTCAGGCGCTGAGTGTGATCAGCCGGAAATGCAGGCGTTGGCTGCATCTTGCACGTCGCCCGGACGCACCGGCACGTTGGACAGGCTTTCGTGCAACTTGATGCTGCTACCACTGGAGCGCTCGTCAATGTCGAACACCGCCGCCGGCAGGGTCGACAGTTTGCCCGGGACGATCAGCCGCACGCCATTCTTGTGTGGCTCCACTTGCAGCGGCCCCCGGCTGCTGGCCAGTTTGTCGGAAACACACTTGGCATATTCGTGAGGTTTCTTTCCGGAAATGACGCTCATGGTGGGGGGCGTCTGGTTGATGTCCGATACCGATGCACATCCACTCATGGCCAATGCCAACACCCACACGCTGCGCTTCATATGATTCCTCCGATAAAGACCCTCCGACAGTGCAGACGCCGTTTTTCTCCGGTGCCACACCGTTTTTTTTTCCCGCAACCTGCAATAAATGAACAAAGCCTGGAGCGCGGGCCGGATATTAACACTCGGGGCTGATAAACTGCGCATCATTGCCCCTTGCTATCGTTTTGATTTTGTAGAAAAAGCCCTTCTGGAGGCGCCCATGAAATTCATCCACCAGCGCGAGCACCTGAACGAGGACGACATTGTCGTCATCGAATGCTCCCAAATGTGCAACATCCGTTTGATGAACGACGCCAACTTCCGCAGCTTCAAGAACGGCGGCCGGCACACGTATCACGGTGGCGCGTTCGACACCTTCCCGGCCCGGATCACCGCCCCCAGCACCGGTTTCTGGAACATCACCATCGACACCGTCAACCGCCGTGCAATCAGCGTCACGCGCAAGCCGACCCTGACCCACAAGATCAAAATCATCCGGCGTTCCAGCTCGAAACTGAGCTAAGCCTCGCCCACTTTCAAGACAGGCAAAACCGTGGCCCAGACGACCAAATACGTCATCAAGTACAAGCTCAATGGCGAACGCCGTTTCGAGTTCGCGCAACTGCAAACCGGTACCGAGGAAGAAGCCAGGGCGGCGCTGCACAAGCTGCACGGCGAAACCGACGATGTGATCAGCGACCTCAAGGTCAGCAAGGCGCTGTAAGCCTTTTGTCGCAAGGGAAGCTCCCACTCGATTCTGTAGGAACGGTGTAGGAGCTATGCAGGAGCTGTGTAGGAGCTGTGTAGGAGCTGTCGAGTGCAACGAGGCTGCGATCTCTCCCCAGACAATTGAGTCAAGAGCGAAAGATCAAGATCAAGATCAAAGGATCGCAGGCTTCGCCAGCTCCTACAGAGCCCAGCGCGAGCTTGCCCCTCGCCACAGGAATGCCGCACCGCAAGAATCGGGGTGCCCTGCAACGCAGCACTGCGCAGACTGAACAGTCCTTCCAACAAGGATTGCCATCGTGCCCACTACGCCTTCCCTGCTCCCACACCTCGCCAACCTTGACTGGCCCGCCCTGGAACACAGCCTCGATCAGGACGGCAGCGCTATCATCCGCAACCTGCTACCCGCAACGCAGTGCCGGCTAGTGAGTGGCTTGTACGCCGAGCCCGGGCTTTTTCGTTCGAGGGTGATCATGGCCCGCCATGGCTTCGGGCGCGGCGAGTATCAGTATTTTCGCTATCCGCTGCCCGATATCGTCCAGCAGTTGCGCCAGTCGTTGTATCCAGTGTTGGTCCCGCTGGCGAATCGCTGGAATGAACACATGGGTATTGAAGTGCGCTACCCCAACGAACACCCTGACTTTATCCGGCGCTGCCATGGTGCCGGGCAATCGCGGCCTACGCCGTTGTTGCTGCAATACGGCCCCCAGGACTACAACTGTCTGCATCAGGATCTGTACGGCGAGCAGGTGTTCCCACTGCAGGTGGCGATCCTGCTGTCGGAACCGGGGCGGGACTTTACCGGCGGCGAATTTGTCCTCACCGAACAGCGCCCGCGCATGCAATCGCGGCCCCAGGTCATCGATCTGAAACAGGGCGATGCCGTGGTATTTGCCGTGCACCAACGGCCCGTCCAGGGCGTTCGCGGTTATTATCGGGTGAACATGCGCCATGGCGTCAGCTGCGTGCACAGCGGCAGGCGGCACACCTTGGGAATCATTTTTCATGATGCGCAGTAATGACATACCGGTCACGTTGGACCTGTTCGCCGACCAGGCGCCCACCCCGCCTGGCCAGGTCGAGCAGATCGGCCAGCAAGCGTTCGTGCTGCGCGGGTTCGCCCTGCCCTGGCTCGAGCGCTTGCTGCCGGCGCTGGAAAGTGTTTTGCAGGCTGCACCGTTCCGGCAGATGGTCACGCCCGGTGGGTTTACCATGTCGGTGGCCTTGAGCAGCTGCGGTGCGTTGGGCTGGACCACCGACCGCAGCGGCTATCGCTACACCGCCCACGATCCGCAGACCGGCCACCCCTGGCCCGACATGCCGGCGGTGTTTCGCGAACTGGCCCAGGCCGCCGCTCGGCAGGCGCGCTTCGAGCATTTCGAGCCCGACGCCTGCCTGATCAACCGCTACGTGCCCGGCGCGCGGATGTCGCTGCACCAGGACAAAAACGAACGCTCCCTCGCCGCGCCGATCGTCTCGATGTCCCTGGGCCTGCCGGCAGTGTTCCAGTTCGGCGGCTTCGAGCGCAGCGACAAAAGCCAGCGCATCCCGTTGTTCCATGGCGACATCGTGGTCTGGGGCGGCGTGGACCGGTTGCGTTACCACGGCGTACTGCCACTCAAGGAAGGCCAGCACCCGCGCCTGGGTGCCCAGCGGATCAACCTGACGTTTCGTACCGCCGGGTGAAGGTGCAGAATTCAACCGCAAGACCCGGAGTGTCGTCACTTGGATGGCTCGCTATTGTAGTCAAAACGGGCCAATGGACATAACGACCATGAACAGCACTTCGAACAATCTCGCCCCTGAACTGGACCCTCGCTGGGCCGCCGTACTCGCCCGGGATCCGCGCGCCGACGGTACCTTCGTCTATGGCGTGAAAACCACCGGCATCTACTGCCACCCCAGCAGCCTGTCGCGCCTGCCCAACCCGCGCAACGTCGAGTTCTTCGACACGCCGGAGCAGGCCCAGGCAGCCGGTTACCGGCCCAGCAAGCGCGTGGCCCGGGACCAGACCCAGATCGCCGCCCAACAAGCGGCACGGGTCGCGGCCGCCTGTCGGCAGATTGAAGCCGCCGAAGAACTGCCAGGCCTGAATGAACTGGCAGAAAACGCGGGCTTGAGCCCCTTCCACTTTCATCGGGTCTTCAAGGCAGTCACCGGCCTGACCCCCAAGGGTTACGTCGCCGCCCACCGCTCACGCAAGGTGCGCGAACGCCTGGCCGATGGCGGCACGATCACCGAGGCGCTGTATGACGCCGGGTTCAATTCCAACAGCCGTTTTTATGAGGCCGCCGACAAGGTGTTGGGCATGAAACCCGCCGACTACCGCGCCGCCGGGCAGAACACCGACATCCGTTTCGCCGTCGGCCAATGCTCCCTCGGGGCGATCCTGGTGGCGCAAAGCGAGCGTGGCGTGTGCGCGATCCTGCTGGGGGATGACCCGGACGCGTTGGTGCGGGACCTGCAAGACAAGTTCCGCCGGGCCAACCTGATCGGTGCCGACCGCGAGTTCGAGCAGTTGATCGCCCAGGTGGTTGGCTTCATCGAAGCCCCGGCCCTGGGCCTGGACTTGCCCTTGGACCTGCGCGGCACCGCCTTCCAGGAGCGGGTCTGGCAAGCCTTGCGGGACATTCCCGCTGGCAGCACCGCCAGCTACGCCGAGATCGCCCAGCGCATCGGCATGCCCAAGGCCGTGCGCGCCGTGGCCCAGGCTTGCGGTGCCAACAGCCTGGCGGTGGCGATTCCTTGCCACCGGGTGGTACGCAGCGACGGCAACCTGTCGGGCTATCGCTGGGGCGTGGAGCGCAAGCGCCAGTTGCTGGCGCTGGAGCGCTCGTCCGGGGATTGAATGCCGATGTAGATCGCCACCGAATCGGGGCTGCTGTAGACCTCGAAATCGGTGGTGAAACGGCGCAATGTCTGCGGGTTATCCGCGAAGTACGCCCAGATCAGGCCCCAGGTCTGGATCACGCAGTCGGGCATTGGCCCCTTGGCCGCAAACATCAGGTAATCCCCGCCCTCGATGTCCACGGCGGGGTGGCCTGCGCTGGTCGCATCCACCTGCACCCCGGCCGTCACATCGAAGTGGCCGGTGGCGTCGGACTCGTAATTGGAATACACCCCGTAGACGAACGACTCCGATTGCCGGGCCGGGATCGTATCGAACAACCCTTCGTTGAAGAACCGTTGCCACATCGGGCCGATCCGGGCGGTGTCGGGCTGCTGCTCGTCGGTGTTGCGGGTGCGCACCTGCAAACCGGCCACGGTGAAGGGTTCGACGGTCTTGAGTTTCACGTCCATGGGGCGGGGTCCTTGTTGTATGAAGCCCGCATGGTAACCCTCCCGTCGCCGGGATCAAGTTGCAGAACTCGATTGAAAAACTCGACTGGCCCTGGCCGGCCCACACCTGCTAAAAACGCTGTTTATTTCTGCCGTCGGAGACCCGCACATGAGCCAGTGGCCAGACACTCGCATTCTTGACCTGCTCGGTATCGGGCTACCCATCATCCAGGGGCCGATGGCCGGGGTGACCGGGCCGGCCATGGTGGTTGCGACGTGCAATGCCGGTGGGCTGGGTTCGATGCCGGCGGCGATGCTCGATGTCGAACAACTGCGCCAGGCGCTGACGACCATCGGCGAACAGACCGACAAGCCATTCAATGTGAATTTCTTCTGTCACCAGCCGCCGGCCTTCGACGAACAGCGGGCCGAGGCCTGGAAGCAACGGCTCAAGCCGTACTATCAGGAACTGGGCGTCGACTTCGACGCGCCGACGCCGGTGTCCAACCGCACCCCGTTCGATGATGCCGCCTGCCGGGTGCTGGAAGAGATGCGTCCCAAAGTGGTCAGTTTCCATTTCGGCCTGCCGGAAAAATCCTTGCTGGACCGGGTGAAGGCCACTGGCGCGAAAATCCTTTCCTCGGCCACCACCGTCGAGGAGGCCATCTGGCTTGAACAGCACGGTTGCGACGCGATCATTGCGATGGGCTACGAAGCCGGTGGTCATCGCGGGATGTTCCTCAGCGACGACCTCGACACCCAGGTTGGCCTGTTTGCCTTGCTGCCGCAGGTGGTGGATGCGGTGAAGGTGCCGGTGATCGCTGCCGGCGGCATTGGCGATGCGCGGGGGATCGTCGCGGCGTTCGCCCTCGGTGCTTCGGCGGTGCAACTGGGCAGCGCCTACCTGTTCACACCCGAGGCGAAGATCAGCGCCTCCCATCACCGCGCCTTGCGCACGGCCAAGCAAAGCCAGACCGCTGTCACCAACCTGTTCACCGGTCGCCCGGCTCGAGGCATCGTCAACCGGGTGATGCGCGAAGTGGGCCCGATGAGCCCACTGGCCCCGGCTTTCCCCCTGGCGGGCGGCGCGTTGCTACCGTTGCGCGCCAAGGGCGAAGCAGACTTCAGCAACCTCTGGGCCGGCCAGGCCTTCCCCCTGGGCCGCGAGCTGTCGACGGCCGAGTTGACGCAACGGCTGGCGGATGAGGCATTGGCCCGACTCCACAGGGCGAACGTCTGATCGAACGCCATCGCGAGCAAGCTTGGCTCCCACACTCTTGCACCTCACTCCCCAGGCAAAATGCCGCGTTCCGTTTGTCGGCCATTCGCTATATATTCTTGTATATAGCGAACCTAACCCTACGGAGCCTCACCCATGCCCCTCACCCGCTTCGCGCCGTTGCTGCTGACCACGCTCTTGACCATTGGCACCGTCCAGGCCGCTGAGGTGCAGGTGGCGGTCGCGTCCAATTTCACCGCGCCGATCCAGGCCATTGCCGCCGACTTCGAAAAAGACACCGGGCACAAGCTGGTGGCGGCTTACGGCGCCACCGGGCAGTTCTACACCCAGATCAAGAACGGCGCGCCCTTTGAAGTCTTCCTCGCCGCCGACGACACCACCCCGGCCAGACTCGAAAGCGAAGGCGACACCGTCAAGGGCTCGCGCTTCACCTACGCAGTCGGCACTCTGGCGCTGTGGTCGGCCAAGGACGGTTATGTCGACAGCACGGGGCAGGTGCTCAAGCACAACAATTTCCAACACCTGTCCATCGCCAACCCGAAAGCCGCGCCCTACGGCCTGGCCGCGACCCAGGTGCTGGACAAGCTCGGCTTGATCGCCCAGGTGAAAAGCAAGCTCGTCGAAGGCCAGAACATCACCCAGGCCTATCAGTTCGTCTCCACTGGTAACGCTGAACTGGGTTTCGTCGCCTTGTCCCAGGTGTACAAGGACGGCAAAGTGACGGGCGGCTCGGCGTGGATCGTCCCGGCTGAACTGCACGACCCGATCAAACAGGACGCGGTGATCCTCAACAAGGGCCGGGACAACCCCGCTGCCGTGGCCCTGGTGGATTACCTCAAGGGCCCGAAAGCCGCCGCCATCATCCAAACCTACGGTTACCAACGCTAAATGCCATTGACCAGCGCCGACTATGCCGCCATCTGGCTGACCCTGAAACTGGCGTCATTGACCACGGTAATCCTGCTGCTCATCGGCACGCCCATCGCCTTGTGGCTGTCGCGCACCCGATCCTGGCTGCGCGGGCCGGTGGGTGCGGTGGTGGCATTGCCGTTGGTGCTGCCGCCCACGGTGATCGGCTTCTACCTGTTGCTGGCGTTGGGGCCGAACGGCTGGATCGGCCAGCTCACCCAAGCGCTCGGGTTGGGCACCCTCACCTTCAGCTTTACGGGGTTGGTAATCGGCTCGGTGATCTACTCCATGCCGTTTGTGGTGCAGCCGTTGCAGAACGCCTTTGCCGCCATCGGCAGTCGTCCCCTGGAAGTCGCCGCCACCCTGCGGGCCGGACCTTGGGATACGTTTTTCAATGTCATCCTGCCCCTGGCCCGCCCCGGCTTCATCACCGCGGCGATCCTTGGCTTCGCCCACACCGTCGGCGAATTCGGCGTGGTGCTGATGATCGGCGGCAACATCCCGGAGAAAACCCGGGTGGTGTCGGTGCAGATCTACGACCATGTCGAAGCCTTGGAATATGCCCAGGCCCACTGGCTGGCCGCGGCGATGCTGGTGTTCTCATTCCTGGTGCTGCTGGCGCTTTATTCCAGCCGCCGAACCCGTGCCAGTTGGAGCTGATCGATGATTGAGGCGCGTTTTCAGCTCGACCATGGGGACTTTTCCCTGGACCTGGCTGTGCAGCTGCCGGGGCGTGGCGTGACTGCACTGTATGGGCCTTCCGGTTCCGGCAAAACCACCTGCCTGCGCTGCATTGCCGGGTTGGAGCGGCCGGCCCGCGGCTTTATCGAGGTCAATGGCCAAGTCTGGCAAGACAGTGAGCACGCGGTATTCGTGCCGCCCCATAAACGGTCGGTGGGGTATGTGTTCCAGGAGGCGAGCCTGTTCGCCCATCTGTCGGTGCGGGCCAACCTGGCGTTCGGCCTCAAGCGCATTGCACCAGCACAACGACGGGTGGACATGGAACAGGCGACCGAACTGCTGGGCATCGGGCACTTGCTCGATCGGCCGCCGCACAACCTGTCCGGCGGCGAACGCCAACGCGTCGGCATCGCCCGCGCCTTGCTGACCAGCCCACAACTGCTGCTGATGGATGAGCCGCTGGCGGCCCTCGATACCCGGCGCAAAAACGAAATCCTGCCGTACCTGCAACGGCTCCACGATGAGCTGGACATCCCGGTGCTGTACGTCAGCCATTCCCAGGACGAAGTGGCGCGCCTGGCCGATCACATCGTGCTGCTCGACGGTGGTCGCGCGCTGGCCAGTGGGCCGATCGGCGAAACCCTGGCCCGGCTCGACCTACCACTGGCCCTTGGGGATGACGCGGGAGTGGTGATCGAGGGCAAGGTCAGCGGTTATGACCCGGCTTATCAATTGCTGACCCTGAACCTGCCCGACAGCCAACTGAACGTACGCGTGGCCCACACGGCACTGGCCCTCGGCCAACCGCTGCGCTTCAAGGTCCAGGCCCGGGACGTCAGCCTCAGCCTGGCGAACGATGCCCAGACCAGCATTCTCAACCGCCTGCCGGTCACCGTGGTCAGCGAACAGGCCGCCGATAACGCCGCCCACGTGTTGATCCGCCTGGAAGCCGCTGGCACCCCGCTGCTGGCGCGCATCACCCGCTATTCGCGCGATCAGCTGAAATTGCATCCAGGGCAGGCGCTATGGGCGCAGATCAAGGCGGTGGCGGTGTTGGCGTAGGGTCCGAAACCGGCGGATCACACTGTGGAGCTGTGGGAGCTGTGGGAGCTGTGGGAGCTGTGGGAGCTGTGGGAGCTGTGGGAGCTGTGGGAGCTGTGGGAGCTGTGGGAGCTGTGGGAGCTGTGGGAGCTGTGGGAGCTGTGGGAGCAAGGCTTGCCCGCGATGCAAGCACCTCGGTGTAGCTGATAGACCGAGGCGATGCTATCGCGGGCAAGCCTTGCTCCCACAGGTTTGCTCCTGCTGATTTGCTCCTGCTGATTTGCTCCTGCTGGTTTGCTGCTGATTTGCTCCCACAGGTTTCGGGGCAGCATCAGAATCTTGGCACGACGGCAACAGCCTGCGGTCAATGAATTCACAGGCCACCGGATTCGTTGCCAAGGACCCTTTTCATGCCCGATACCCTGCCGCCGGATGCACTGCCGGCCGACCTGCATTATGTCGATGACACGGCCCCGGGCATCACCCGCAAAAAGCGGCGGGGCCAATTCTGTTATTTCGACCCGCAGGGCCAGCGCATCACCGACGCGGCCCAGATCCAGCGCATCAATGCCCTGGCGGTGCCGCCGGCCTACACCGATGTCTGGATCTGCATCGACCCGCGCGGTCATCTGCAGGCCACCGGGCGCGATGCTCGCGGGCGCAAGCAGTACCGCTACCATGCGCGCTGGCGTGAGGTCCGTGATGCGGACAAGTACTCGCGGATGCTGGAATTCGGACGGGCCCTGCCGCGATTGCGCAAACGCCTGGAAGCCATCCTCGCCACGCCCGGGTTCAGCCGCGACAAAGTCATGGCCACGGTCATCACCCTGCTGGACGTGACCCTGATCCGCGTCGGCAACAGCCAATACGCCCGGGACAATCGCTCCTACGGCCTGACGACCCTGCGCGACAAACATGTCGAGATCAACGGCAGCGCCATCGCCTTCCAGTTCCGCGGCAAGAGCGGCATCGAGCACCAGATCACCGTGAAGGACCGGCGCCTGGCGCGGATCATCAAGCGCTGCCAGGAGATCCCCGGGCAGAACCTGTTCCAGTACCTGGACGAACACGGCGAGCGCCACGCCATCAGCTCTTCGGACATCAACGCCTACCTCAAGACCCTCACTGGCGCTGACTTCACCGCCAAGGACTACCGCACCTGGGCCGGCAGCGCAGCCGCGCTGGCCGGGTTGCGGACGCTGCGCTGGGAAACCGAAAGCGAGGCCAAAAGACACGTCGCCGAGATGGTCAGGCAAGTCGCCCGACAACTGGGCAACACGCCGACCGTCTGTCGCAAATGCTACATTCATCCTGCAGTGGTTGAGGGTTTCCTGCTCGGTGCCCTGACCCAGTTGCCCAAACCCCGGGCACGTAAAGGCCTCAGCGAAGAAGAAGCCGGGCTGACGCTATTTCTGCAGCGCATGACGCAAGCCGCGCAGAAATGCGAACAGCAGCAACCGGCTTGATGCGCTCACCGGCAGCCAGCCACGGATGAGGAACATCCGCAGACCGCTGGACTCTCAACTGTACGGCACAGCCGATCCGCAGGCACGTCAAAGGGTGAAGTCGACAGGAGTTTCAGATGTCCGAACACATTGTCCATTTTCATTGCCAGATCGATCAGGGAACCACGGAACGCTTTCGCGATACCTGCCTGGAAGCCATTGAGAAAGGCGCCGACTCGCTGATGCTCAATCTCTCCACAGTCGGTGGCAGTACCAACTTCGGTTTCACCCTCTACACCTTCATCAAGTCCCTTCCGATACCGGTACGTGCGGTAAACGCCGGCAACATCGAGTCGATGGGCATCGTCATGTACCTGGCCGCCAGCGACCGCACCACCACCCCGCATTCGCGTTTCCTGATTCATCCGATGAACTGGTACTTCGGCCAGAAGTCGGTGGATCACTCACGCTTGCGCGAGTACCTGTCCAGCCTGGACAACGACGTGGCGCGCTATGTGGAGATCTACGTCAAGGAAACCGCTGGCGCGGCGACGCAGTTGGATATCTTCAAATGCCTGTGCGCCGAAGAGCGGGTGATTCCGGCGGAAAACTCCCTGGCCTTCGGCATTGCCCATCGGGTCGAGCAAGTGGTGTTCCCGGTGGATGCCAAGCATTGGAAAGTCAGCGGCGGCGAGGATTAGAAGTGAAGACGGGCGGCGCACCATTCGTCGCCAGCAAGCGGTTTTTTTTAAACTTCCCCCGGCCATTTTCTTTCCCAAATAATGCGAGGCACGTTGCTCGCTCAACCAAAGATGAGGGTTCTCGAAAATGGCCAGTAGCGGAAACAAAAACCCAGGCAACTTCGCAAATGATCGTGAAAAAGCATCTGAAGCCGGCAAGAAAGGCGGACATGCGTCGGGCGGCAACGTTGCCAACGACCGGCAAAAAGGCACTGGAGCCGGTAACAAAGGTAGCGAACGCAGCCATGGCGGCGGCAGAAAATCGTAACCCGGAAACCGTCGGGGCGCAGTACCGCTGCGCCCTGGCGCTTAACCGCACCGAGGTCGCCCATGAGCAGCCAGGATCGATTCATCATCAGTTTCATCACCGACAACCAACCTGACAATCGCGTGGTGGAGGCCAGCACCGAGACATTGAGTGCCGACGAAGCCGAAGCACTCTTGAGAGCGACGTTCAGTGAACTCAAGGACGTTGAACTCAGCGACGTCCAAGTTCAGAAGAAGACCAGGCCCAACGAAGAAGAACATGGTGTGCCGGGGCATTTCAAACAACCGTAATTCAAACTAACTCCGTAACGCCCTATTCCTCCTTATTACTTAGCACACTTTGTGGCGAGAGCGCTTGCTCCCACTGGGCTGCGCCTGTAGGAGCTGTGTAGGAGCTGTGTAGGAGCTGTCGAGTGCAACGAGGCTGCGATCTTTCCAAAGACACTTGAATCTCAAGCGAAAGATCAAAAGATCAAAAGATCAAAAGATCAAAAGATCGCAGGCTTCGCCAGCTCCTACAGGGCCCAGCGGGAGCAAGCGCCCTGGCCACAAAAGCGGAATTTCGACAACTTTCAATGGGCATGATGCCCAGTCGGATCCTTGATCTGCCACACCTGCCCCTTCTGCCAGGCATCCGCACCTGGATCAATCACCGGCGCTTGAATACCGGCTCGGGCACGCTTTTTCGCTTCGCTGTCCACACCCATTCGACCGTCCCGCTCGCGTACCAATTGCGGGTCCACCTGACCGTCGGCCGTGAACCCCATCATCAACTGAGGGACCCCGTAAGGCAGTGCATTGCCCTGTTCGGTGTGCCAGGTGTGCCAGGTCTTGCCATACGTGCTGACCAGATTTTCCATCAATCGGGTTTCCGCTGCCTGGGGAATCCCTGGCGCGATCAACTGCCCGGACATCCGCCCGTTGTAGAAATGAAAGCCATCGAGATAGGTGTTCAAGACCCGCAATGGCGGTTTGTCCTGCATGATCCGCGCCCCGGCTTCCAACGTCGCGGTCGTCGGGGTCTTGGCAGAGCCCGGCGCCTCGACGGGCGAGTCGCTCGTGCCACCCGCGCAGCCGGTCAATCCCAAAGCCGCTGCGCATAGCAGTGTCCAGCCGCCACAAACATTTCGATCCGGCATGTCATCTCTCCTTCGCATGACTGTTCATGAGAAAGACATCGCCTGGGGCGGGTTTGATTTTCCTGGCGGTCTACCGACGAATGGTGCGCGCCACGCGGCCAATTAAATACGAAATTCCATATATTCGATTACCCGCATATACTCCGGCGCAGCCCACCCCTGCGCTTATCGGAGCCGATCGATGAAAGTCCTCTTCATGTGCACAGCCAACAGTTGCCGCAGCATTCTCAGCGAAGCGATGTTCAACCATCTGGCCCCAGCCGGGTTCGAGGCCGTCAGCGCCGGCAGTTTCCCCAGGGGCCACGTGCTCCCGCGCAGCCTGAGCACCTTGCAAGAAGCCGGTATCAGCGTCCAAGGCTTGCGCAGCAAGGGTTACGACGCGCTTGAGGGCAGCCCGCCGGACATTGTCATCACCGTGTGCGACAGCGCCGCCCGCGATGCTTGCCCGGTGTACTTCGGCCCGGCCATCAAGGCCCACTGGGGCTTGGTCGATCCATCGACCGTCAAAGGCAGCGACGATCAGATCGGCCAGGCCTTCCATGCCACCCTGGATCGTATCGAAGCCCGCTGCCGGGCGTTTTTTGCCCTGCCTTTCGACCAGCTCGACGCCCAGGCCCTGAAAGCCGAGCTCGACCGCATCGGCACCCTCTGACCGATCAATCTGCGCGATAGGCCTGCTTCACGGTCTCGATCCAGCTCGGCTCCAGGCGCGGCTGTTCGGTGTCCAGGCCCAGTGCCTGCATCTTCGCCAGGTGCGCATCGGCCTCTCGCGCCAGGGAGCCCTGGGCGCTGGAGTTGGCGTCCAGCTGATGCATCTGGGCCAGCCCCAGGTGATAGAAGCGCAGCAGCTTCATGGCGATGGGGTCCTGGGCCTGCACGCCGGCGGTCACCTGGTGCATCACGTTGGTGATTTTCATCAGGCTGCGCTTGAGCTGCCAGCCGTACACCGCGGCGGCCATCCACGGCTGCGACCAGAAATACAGGCGCATCAGCGCAGCCATCGCCAGCACCGCAACAATCACCCCACCGAGGTTGAAGCGAAAGTTATCGCCTCCGGGCGTGCCCAGCAGCATCACGGCCAGGCTCGACAGCAGCATCGCCAGGGCCAGGAACACCACCGCGATGATCAGGGTGCTGCGGCGGGTCTGCTTGCGGTAGGTGTCGCCATCCCACGGTTTGATCTCGAACATCGCGGTGCAATTTCCTTGTACGGCATCAAAAGAGTCACGCATTATCGCCTGCCCGGGCGATTTAGCTATGCTGGGGCTCATTTTGTATGGCAACCGACTCGCCGGGGCGGGATCAAAGTCCATGGCGATAGCGCAAGGATCGTGCGATCTTTCTGCGTGGACGTTTTTTTTCAAGATGCCGTCGTTGTGTGCATGGCATCGTTTTCAAGGAAAGCTGAATGACTCAAAGACATGTAATCAACGCCTCGGTGAGCCCCAAGGGCAGCCTGGAGACTTTGTCCCAGCGCGAAGTCCAGCAACTGAGCGAAGCCGGCTCCGGCAGCATCTACGACCTCTTCCGCCAGTGCGCCCTGGCCATCCTCAACACCGGCGCCCATGTTGATAACGCCAAGACCATCCTGGAAGCCTACAAGGACTTCGAGATTCGTATTCACCAGCAGGACCGGGGCGTGCGCCTGGAGTTGTTGAACGCGCCGGCCGATGCGTTCGTCGACGGCGAAATGATCGCCAGCACCCGGGAGATGCTGTTCAGCGCCCTGCGCGACATCGTCTACACCGAGAACGAGCTGGACAGCCAGCGCATCGACCTCAGCTCGTCCCAGGGCATCAGCGACTACGTGTTCCACCTGCTGCGCAACGCCCGCACCTTGCGTCCAGGCGTGGAGCCAAAAATCGTCGTGTGCTGGGGCGGTCACTCGATCAACACCGAAGAATACAAATACACCAAGAAGGTCGGCCACGAATTGGGCCTGCGCAGCCTGGACATCTGCACCGGCTGCGGCCCGGGCGTGATGAAAGGCCCGATGAAAGGCGCCACCATTGCCCACGCCAAGCAGCGCATCCATGGCGGTCGCTACCTGGGCCTGACGGAGCCGGGCATCATCGCCGCCGAGGCGCCGAACCCGATCGTCAATGAACTGGTGATCCTGCCGGACATCGAGAAACGCCTGGAAGCCTTCGTGCGTGTCGGCCACGGCATCATCATCTTCCCGGGTGGCGCTGGCACGGCGGAAGAGTTCCTCTACCTGTTGGGCATCCTGATGCACCCGGCCAACCAGGACCTGCCGTTCCCGGTGGTTCTCACCGGGCCGAAAAGCGCCGCGCCATACCTCGATCAGTTGCATGCGTTTGTCGGTGCAACCCTGGGCGAGGCCGCGCAGCAGCACTATCAGATCATCATCGACGACCCGGCCGAAGTGGCGCGGCAGATGACCCAGGGGCTCAAGGAGGTCAAGCAGTTCCGCCGCGAACGCAACGACGCCTTCCACTTCAACTGGCTGCTGAAGATCGACGAGGGCTTCCAGCGCCCGTTCGACCCGACCCACGCCAACATGGCCAGCCTGGGCCTGAGCCGCGACCTGCCCGCCCACGAACTGGCCGCCAACCTGCGCCGGGCGTTCTCGGGCATCGTGGCCGGTAACGTCAAGGACAAGGGCATCCGCCTGATCGAAGAACACGGCCCGTACGAAATCCACGGGGACACCGCCATCATGGAACCCCTCGACCGCCTGCTCCAGGCCTTCGTCGCCCAGCACCGCATGAAACTGCCAGGTGGCGCGGCGTATGTGCCGTGCTATCGCGTGGTGACCTGACCGGTTCAAAGACCACCGCAGATCCCCTGTGGGAGCAAAGCTTGCTCGCGATAGCGGTTTTAAAGCCAACAGAGGTGTTGTCTGTGACGACGCTATCGCGAGCAAGCTTTGCTCCCACAGGCGCGCTCCCACAGGGGATTGTGTGGTTAGGGGATTGTGTGCTTACTGAATCCGCATCAGCCCGGCTTCATCCACTTCAATGCCTAGCCCAAGGTAATCCTTGACCTGCGGATGAAGGGTGGCCACCGGGTGCGCATGTGTCGCCGTCACCACCAGCACATCCGCCTCGGCCGCCTCGCCTGCCCGGATGCCCGCCTCGGCGTCTTCAAACACCAGGCATTCTTGCGGTGCCACTTGCAAGCGTTCGGCGGCCAGGCGATAGCAGGCGGGGTTGGGCTTGCCATCGCTTACGTCTTCGGCCGTGACCATGACCAAAGGGCGTGGAATTCCAGCGGCTTCCATACGGCGCAAGGCCAATGCCATGGGCGCCGAAGTGACAATCGCCCAGCGCTCTGGCGGCAGGCTGTTCAGAAAGGCCTGCGCACCGGGTACCTGCACCACCCCTTCGACGTCTTCGATTTCCTCCCGGGTGATCTGCTCGGCCTCGGCCTGGGCATCCACCCCCGGCAGGTGCTGGCGGGCGATGGTGTCGATGGCGCGCACGCCATGGATCGTCGGCAGGAACGTCGCCACGTCCACGCCGTGGCGCAGGGCCCAACGCGTCCAGATCCGCTCGGCGGCGGCGATGGAATTGAGCAGTGTGCCGTCCATGTCGAACAGGAAGGCGCGGTAGGCAATGTGGGTGGGGCGACTGGCAGGCATCGGATCCTCGGTGGCGGCGTGGCGGGTGATGGTGACTGTAACATCGCCAGGCTCCAATCCCCTGTGGGATCAAGCTTTGCTCCCACAGGCTTGGCCCTCAGCTCACCCACTGCTCACCCACAGGGGATTTGCGTTGTGTCAGAAAACTCTGGTCTACACAAGGCGCTCGATCGGCTGATGCTGCCAAACCCGCTTGTAATACAGCGTCTGCAACAGCAGCATGCTCAAGTAGGCCACCGGGAACGCCATCCACACCCCTTGCAGCCCGAAGTGGGCGTCCAGCAGATACGCCGCCGGCAGTTGCACGGCGACGATGCAGAAGATCGAGATGGCAACCGGCACCAGCACCGTGCCGCTGGCGCGCATGATGCCGCCGACGATCGCCTGGAAGCCGAACACCAGCAGGCTCCAGAGCATGATGTGCAGCAGGTGTTCGGCCTGGACCCGTGCCGCCGGGTCGGTGATGAACAGCCCCAGCAGCCAATGGGACAACAGATACCCCAGGACCACCAGCCCGCCCGTAAGCCAGAGGTTGATCGCAAGCCCCGTGCGCAGGATCGGCCCCAGGCGTTCCAGGCGTCCGGCACCGATGGCCTGGGCGCCGAGGATCGAGGCGGTGATGGCGATCGATAGCGCTGGAAACTGCACGTAGTTGACGATCTGCGTCACCGCGCCGTAGGCCGCCGTGGCCTGGGAACCATGGCTATTGACCAGCGTCAGGATGACCAGCTCGGACAATGAGATCACCACCATCTGCAACCCTGTGGGCAAGCCAATGCGCAGCACTTTGCCAAGAATTTCCGTGTCCAGGCGCATCGCCGCGAACAACGCCCGGTCCGGTGCCAGGGCATGCTCGCGACGGTTCAGGCGCCACGCCAGCAAGGCCATGGCCGAGGCCGTCCCCACCAAGCCCGCCAGCGCCGCGCTCTGGATGCCCATCTGCGGCATCCCCAACCAGCCACGAATCAACGCCGGCGTGAGCAGCAGACCGACACTGGTGGACACCAGCAGTGCCAACATCGGTGACACCGTATCGCTCACTCCGCGCAGCAGTTGGGTGAACAGCACGAATACCAGCAGCATCGGCAAAATCCACATCATGACCCGGGCATAGGAAACGGCATCCTCCAGCACATCGGCCGGCGTGCCGAGCCCCTGCAACGCCTGACGCGCAAAGACACTGCCGAGCACCGCCGCCACCAGGCCGATGATGGCCCCCAACAACAACGTCGAACCGGCAATCGCCTTCACCGTGCCGGTTTCTCCGGCGCCGTAGGCCTGCCCGATCAACACCCCCGCGCCCGCGCCGAGGCCAATCACCAATGCGATAAAGAAAAACACGATGGGAAACATGCCCGACACCGCCGCCAAGGCCTGGGTACCGAGCATCTGGCCGATGTAGATGCTGTTGAACGTGCCGGACATGGACTGCAGGAAGTTGGACAGGACCATGGGGGCCAGGAACAGGAGATAGGTTTTCCAGAGGGGCTGGGTGGGCATGGGGGCTCTGATGGCAGGTTCGAAAATCCGGGTGACGGTAATTTAGCGCAATCCATGGATTCTGTTTCAGAAGATGTCCGTTTGTGGCAAGGGAACTTGGTCCCGCGGGGCTGCGCAGGGGCTGTAGGAGCTGTCGAGTGCAACGAGGCTGCGATCTCTGCTCAGACACTTGAGTTTCAAGTGAATGATCAAAGGATCAAGATCAAAAGATCGCAGGCTTCGCCAGCTCCTACAGAGCCCAGCGCGAGGCTTATACCTTCGTCGGGTGCATTCGACATTTCACAGACAGCGTCTAACCTGAAATAGCACAGTGCCACTAACTGTGCAGGTCAATGCCTATGCCGGAATCGGACAGCCGGTCTTAAAGTCCGAGTAGGGGTCGCAGATAACCAGTTATTCGCAAATAACCTGTTAGCAACACTGTTCAAGGACCGAACCATGACGTCGTATTCTCACGGTCATTCCCTTTCCCAAACACAACCACGCATTCTCTGGAGTGCCGTGCTGGTGGCCATTGCCGCGAGCATTGGCGTGCTGGCGCTCAACGGCGCGAATGGGCAAAACATTGGCTTGAGCGTGGCAATCCTGGCCGTTGGCCTCGGTGCTGGCGTATGGGGTGCGCGCTCGCAACGTCGGCAGTTCGACAGTGCCATCGCCGCTGCCATGACCCGCCACGACCTGCAAGCCGCCGAGCACCTGGTTCATAAAACCAGCGGGCAACTCAATGAAGTCATCCTCGGAGCCATGCCGATCTGGGCCAAGCAGGTCGAAAGCTCCCGGCAGCAGACCGAAACCGCAATCGTCTCGCTGACCAGCCGCTTCACCGGCATTTCTTCGCGCCTGGAAGAAACCGTGCAAGCCTCGCAACTGGCCGCCGGTGAGTTGGCCGGCAGCAGCAGTGGCGGCGCCGTGCAGGTGCTGGCCCAGAGCGAAGGCGAACTGGTCAAGGTCATCGATTCCCTCAAAGCCACCCAGGCCAGCCGCGATCAAACCCTGGCCCAGGTGCGCAACCTCACGGCCTATACTGGCGAGCTGCGGACCATGGCCGCCGATGTCGCGGCGATTGCCGCGCAAACCAACCTGCTGGCCCTCAACGCCGCCATCGAAGCCGCCCGTGCCGGCGAAGCCGGGCGCGGGTTTGCCGTGGTGGCCGACGCCGTGCGCAGTCTCTCGAGCAAGTCCAGCGAAACCGGCCAGCAGATGTCGGCCAAGGTCGACATCATCAACACCGCCATCACCCAACTGGTGCAGGCCGCGTCCAGCGGCGCGGACCAGGACAGCCATTCGGTCAGTGCCTCCGAACAAAGCATCCAGCAAGTGCTGGAGCGCTTCAAGAGTGTCACCGGCCGCTTGGCCGACTCGGCCGACATGCTGCAGCGCGAGAGCTTCGGTATTCGCGATGAACTCACCGAGGTGCTGGTCAGCCTGCAATTCCAGGATCGGGTCAGCCAGATCCTCAGCCACGTGCGCGACAACATCGAGGACCTGCATGTGCACATGCAGCAGGCCAGTCAGTCGCCCGAACAGGCTGTTTCCATCGACGCCCGCCAATGGCTGGCGCGCATGGAAACCACTTACGCCACCGACGAGCAACGCCGCAATCACCACGGCGACTCGGGCGCGCAACAGACTTCACAGGAAATTACCTTCTTTTAGGAGCGCCATTCATGGCTAAAAGTGTATTGGTTGTCGACGACTCCGCGAGCGTTCGGCAGGTGGTCGGCATCGCGTTGAAAAGTGCCGGCTATGACGTGATCGAAGCCAGCGACGGCAAGGACGCGCTGGGCAAGCTCAATGGCCAGAAAGTGCACCTGATCATCAGTGACGTGAACATGCCCAACATGGACGGCATCACCTTCGTCAAGGAGGTCAAGAAGCTGGCCAGCTACAAGTTCACGCCGATCATCATGCTCACCACCGAATCCCAGGAATCGAAGAAACAGGAAGGCCAGGCCGCCGGGGCCAAGGCTTGGGTGGTCAAGCCGTTCCAGCCGGCGCAAATGCTGGCGGCGGTATCCAAGCTGATTCTTCCTTGATGGCCGGAGGCTCCCATGCCGTTGCAATACGAAACACACGATGACACCGCCCAGGTGCACATCGACGGCGAGCTGACGATCTACACCGCCGCCGACCTGGCCGCGCAATGGTTGCCGCACCTGGGTGCAACACCGCGGATGGCCCTTGACCTGTCACAGATCACCGAGATGGACGGCGCCGGCCTGCAACTGTTGCTGATGGTGCAACGCGAGGCCGCCAAGGCCGGGACCCAATTGACACTGATCGGCCAAAGCAAGGCCGTCACGCAAACACTTGCCCTGTGCAACCTGGTTGCCTAGCAATACGTCGGACCACGACAAAGGATATGAGCGTGAGCATCAATCTCGATCAGGCACAACAGACTTTCATCGTCGAGGCACGGGAACAGTTGCAAGCGATGGAAGAGTCGCTGCTGCAACTGGAAACCGACCCCGGCGACGATGACGCCATCGGCGCGATCTTCCGGGCAGCCCACACGATCAAGGGCTCGGCCGGGCTGTTCGGCCTGGAACCGATCGTCAGCTTCACCCACATCGTCGAAGACGTGCTCGACCGCCTGCGCAACGGCAGCGTCGAAGTGGACGCCGGCCTGATCGCGGTGCTGCTCAAGTCCAGCGATCACATGCTGGAACTGATCAATGTGGCCGCCAACCAGGGCGGATCGCTGCCACCACCGGCCCTGCAGCGGGAAGTGGAGCTGTGCCAGATCCTGCAGGAGTACCAGGCGCCCTCGCCGACCGCGGACCCGACGCCAACCCCTGAAACCAAAACCAGCGAACCCGGCGAAACGCGCCTCTGGCACATCTCCCTGCGCTTCGGCCAGGACGTGTTCCGCAACGGCATGGACCCGCTGTCGTTCCTGCGCTATCTGCAAACCCTGGGTGAAATCGTCGACCTCACCACCTTGACCGACGCCCTGCCCGCCGCCGATGCCTGGGACGCCGAATCCTGCTACCTGGGCTTCGACATCGCGTTTCGCTCGGCCGCCAGCCACGGGGCGATCAACGAAGTGTTCGATTTCGTCCGGGAAGACTGCGAGATCGAGATCGTTGCCCAGGATGACGACATTGCGCCCCCGGCCAACACCGACCTGGTTGCCACGGCGCCGGAACAGGCCGAGGAAAGCACCGCGTTGGTCGCCACCGGCGAGTTGTTGTCCGACCAGCGCAAGACGCCGCGCATGCCCGCCCAGATCGCCAGCGACAAACAGACGGTGACCAGCGACAGCAAGGCCAAGGACGGCACCTACGTGCGCGTCAATGCCGACAAGCTCGACGAGCTGATCAACCTGGTGGGCGAACTGGTCATCGCCAGCGCCGGCGCCAGCCTGCTGGCCCGCACCTGCAACAACGATCCGTTGCAGGAATCCACCTCGACGGTGTCGTCACTGGTGGAGGAAATCCTCGACGGCGCCCTGCGCTTGCGCATGATCCCCATCGGCGAAACCTTCAACCGCTTCCGTCGCGTGGTGCGCGATGTCAGCCAGGAATTGGGCAAGGACATCGACCTGATCATCAGCGGTGCGGAGACCGAGCTGGACAAGACCGTGGTGGAAAAAATCGGCGATCCGCTCATGCATCTGCTGCGCAACGCCATGGACCACGGCATTGAAACCGCCGAGGCGCGGCTGGCGGCCGGCAAACCGGCCAAGGGGCACCTGCACCTCAACGCCTATCACGACTCGGGCAGCATCGTGCTGGAAATCGCCGACGACGGCGCCGGCCTGAACCGCGACCGGATCCTGGAAAAAGCCCAGGAACGTGGCCTGGTGACGCCCGGCGCGAGCCCGACCGACCAGGAAATCTACAACCTGATCTTCGAACCTGGCTTCTCCACCGCCCAGGCCGTGACCAACCTTTCGGGGCGTGGCGTGGGCATGGACGTGGTCAAGCGCAACATCACCCTGCTGCGCGGCACCGTCGACCTGGACAGCCAACCCGGCAAGGGCACCGTGGTGCGTATCCGCCTGCCGCTGACCCTGGCGATCATCAATGGTTTTTTGGTGGGCATCGGTCAGTCGACCTATGTCATTCCGCTGGACATGGTCCAGGAATGCATCGAACTGAGCGAAGACGACGGACTCACCAGCCGCGACCAAGGCTACCTCGACCTGCGCGGCGAGGTGCTGCCGCTGGTCTACCTGCGCGATCACTTCAGCCACGAAGGCCCGGCCGCGCGCCGGCAGAACGTGGTGGTGGTGCGCTTCGCCGAACTCAAGGCCGGGCTGGTGGTGGATGACTTGCTGGGTGAATTCCAGACCGTGATCAAACCACTGGGCAAGCTGTTTGGTGCCCTTCGCGGCATCAGTGGCTCGACCATCCTGGGCAGTGGCGCCGTGGCGTTGATTCTCGACGTACCGGCGCTGCTTACCCAGATCGCCCAAGTGGAAAACCGCTACACATCGACTCAACTACAACAAACCAACGCTCGCTGACGCTTTAGCAATTCCATGGAGAGGTACTTCCCAATGAAATGGTTCTACGATCTTAGAATCGCCACCAAACTGATCACTTCATTTCTTGTGGTGCTGGCGCTGACAGCCGTCATGGGTGTGTTCTCGATCATCCAACTGGGCCAGGTGAACGGCACCACCATCGATATCCGGGAAAACTGGATGCCGTCCATGCGTGCCGCCTCAGGCATGCGTTTCTACGGGGCGAACTATCGCCTCAAGGAAAACCGCCACATCACCGCCGACTCCGAACAGGAGCGCGTCACTATCGAGCAAGAAGCGGAAGAAGCCAGGAAGGGTTTTGAAACGCGCCTGGCGACCTATGAAAAACTGCTCTCCAGCGCAGAAGATCGCCAGCTGTTCGAAACCACTCGCAATGATTGGGTCGCTTACCTGGCGGTAAGCAAAGACCTGCTTGCACTTTCCCGACAGAACCTGTCCGAGCAAGCCCATGCACTGCTCAAGGGCGAATCCAGGCGTCAATTCGACCTGGTAGCCGCCGACCTGCAGAAACTCGTCGAAATCAATGCCGCCGGGGCCGACGTGGCCAGTGCCCATGGCACGGAACTGTATGAGAATGCGCGCCTGTCGATCATCGCCGTATTGGTTGCCGCCCTGCTGGTGGGCCTGGGCCTGGCCTTGTTCATCTCGCGGATTATCTCTCGCCCCTTGAAACAGGCCGCCGCCGTCGCCGAACAATTGGCCGAAGGCAACCTGAACGCGAAAATCGAGAGCGGCTCCAAGGACGAAACCGGCATGGTGCTCAACGCCATGCAGAACATGGTCGGCAAGCTCTCGCACATCATCGGCGAAGTGCGTAACGCCGCCGACAACCTGGCCAGCGCCTCCGAAGAAGTCAGCGCCACCGCGCAATCGATGAGCCAGGCCACCAGCGAACAAGCGGCCAGCGTCGAGGAAACCAGTGCCTCCATCGAGCAGATGAGCGCCAGCATCAACCAGAACACCGAGAACGCCAAGGTCACCGATGGCATGGCCAGCAAGGCCGCCAAGGAAGCCACCGACGGCGGCGAATCGGTGCAGCAGACCGTGGTGGCGATGAAGAAAATCGCCCAGCGCATCAGCATCATCGACGACATCGCCTACCAGACCAACCTGCTGGCGCTCAACGCCGCCATCGAAGCCGCCCGCGCCGGTGAACACGGCAAAGGTTTCGCGGTGGTGGCCGCCGAAGTGCGCAAGCTGGCCGAACGCAGCCAGGTGGCCGCCCAGGAAATCGGCGAGCTGTCGTCCAGCAGCGTCGATATGGCGGAAAAGGCCGGGAGCCTGCTCAACGAGATGGTCCCGTCGATCAACAAGACCTCGGACCTGGTGCAGGAAATCAGCGCCGCCTCCGAAGAACAGGCCGCCGGTGTGGCGCAGATCAATACCGCCATGACCCAGCTCAACCAGGTGACCCAGCAAAACGCCTCCAGCAGCGAAGAACTGGCCGCCACCGCCGAGGAAATGAGCAGCCAGGCCGAGCAACTGCAACAGGCCATGAGCTTCTTCACCCTCGACTCGCCGGCCAAGTCCGCTGTGCAAATTGCCAGGGTTGATAACACCCCGGGTTCCTCCGGCCGCAAACCGGCGCGGGCACCGGCACCGGTCATGCCCAAGGCGTTTGCCTACAACATGGCCAGCGCACCGGACGAATCCGAGTTCACCCGGTTCTGACGGCCCGTCAACACAGGCTCGCTAAAAGGAGATCAAGGCATGGGCGCCATCGCGACCACACGTCAAACCGCCCTCGCGGTCGAGGAAGAAGCGCAATACCTCACGTTTATGCTCGGCACGGAGATGTTTGCCATCGGCATCCTGTGCATCAAGGAAATCATCGAATACGGCAACCTGACCGTGGTGCCGATGATGCCGGCCTTCGTGCGCGGGGTGATCAACCTGCGCGGCGCGGTCGTGCCGGTGGTGGACCTGTCGGCCCGTTTCGGCCGGCCGAATTCGGCGATCAGCCGTCGCAGCTGCGTGGTGATCATCGAGGCAGCCAGCGCCGACGGCCAGGCCCAGGACATTGGCCTGTTGGTGGACACGGTGTCGGCGGTGCTGGAAATCCCGGCCTCGCAGATCGAGCCGCCACCGAGCTTCGGTGCGAAGATCCGCGCCGATTTCATCAGTGGCATGGCCAAGGTCGATGGCAAGTTCGTCATCGTGCTGGAGGTGGACCGCGTGCTGTCCATCGACGAAATGTCCCAACTCGCCGAAGCCAGCCCGAGCGCGCTGGAAGTGGATGCCCAGTGAACGCCGATACCTGCAAGGAACGCACGCTGAACGCGCAGGCGCTCACTGACCGGGAGTTCGGCCAGTTCCAGTCCTGGCTGTACCAGGCCGCCGGCATCAGCCTGTCCGAGGCCAAGAAAGCCCTGGTGGCCGGGCGCTTGTTCAAGCGCCTCAAGCACTATGGGCTGGACAGTTACGGCGAGTATTTCAAACTGATCATGAACGGCCAGCGCACCGATGAGTTGCAGGTAGCGCTGGACCTGTTGACGACCAACGAGACCTACTTTTTTCGCGAGCCCAAGCATTTCGATTTCCTGCGCCAGCACGTATTGCCCCACGCGACACCGGGCAAGACCTTCCGCTTGTGGAGCGCGGCCAGCTCATCGGGGGAAGAACCCTACAGCCTGGCCATGACCCTGGCCGAAGGGCTGGGTACCACGCCTTGGGAAGTCATCGGTTCGGACATCAGCAGCCAGGTGCTGGCCAAGGCGCGCGCTGGGCATTACCCGATGGAACGCGCCCGCACCCTGCCCCATCCGCTGCTGGTGAAATATTGCCTCAAGGGCACCGGCAGCCAGCAAGGCACGTTTCTTATCGACCGGGCATTACGCAACCGGGTCAACTTCATCCAGGTCAACCTCAACGACACCCTGCCGGATCTGGGGGAGTTCGATGTGATTTTCCTGCGCAACGTCATGATCTATTTCGACCAACCCACCAAAAGCAAAGTGGTTGCCCGCTTGCTGCCCCGGCTCAAGCCCGGCGGGTACTTCATCGTCAGCCACTCGGAAAGCCTCAACGGCGTGTCCGATGCGTTGAAACTGGTGGCGCCCTCGATCTACCGCAAACCATGAACGCCGCCATCAAGGAAGTGGCCGAGGTGTACCTGGCGCCAGGTGAGTTTCGCTTCGCCACCTGCCCGACTCGCCTGCGCACGATCCTCGGTTCCTGCGTGGCGATCACGCTGTGGCACCCGGAACGCAGGATCGGCGCCATGTGCCACTTCATGTTGCCCAGCCGGGTGCGCTGCTCCACCGCACTGAACGGCATCTACGCCGACGAAGCCATCGAACTGTTCATCCGCCAGGCCCGGGCCCATCGCACCGAACCCGAGGACTACCAACTCAAGCTGTTCGGCGGCGGCGAGATGTTCCCCGAGCTGCAACGCCACGTGCCCTACGGCGATGTGGCGCGGCTGAACGTCAACGCCGCGCTGGAAATGGCCGCCCTCTATCGCCTCGACCTGATTGCCCAGGACATGGGCAGCACTGGCCATCGCAGCATCATCTTCGACCTTTGCAGCGGTGATGTGTGGGTCAGGCACCAACCTATAAGGACCCGGCACTGACCATGTCAAAAAAGATCAATGTACTGCTGGTGGATGACTCCGCCGTGGTTCGCCAGGTGTTGCTGGCGATCCTCAGCGACACACCGGACATCCACGTCATGGGCGCGGCGGCCGACCCGATTTTCGCCATGGACAAACTGGCCAAGCAATGGCCCGACGTGATCGTGCTGGACGTGGAAATGCCGCGCATGGACGGCATCACCTTCCTGAAAAAAATCATGAGCGAGCGCCCCACACCGGTGGTGATCTGCTCGTCCCTGACGCCCCGGGGCGCGGAAACCACCTTGCAGGCGATGGCCGCCGGCGCGGTGGAAATCATCACCAAACCCACCACCGGCCTGAAGAACTTTCTGTTGGAGTCGGCCCCGGAGCTGGTGTCGGCGATCCGTGCCGCCGCCCAGGTCAACGTGCGCAACCTGGGCAAGCGTCCCGCCCCGATCGCGCTGACACCCGCGACCAAACTCACCGCCGACGCCATGCTGCCCGCCGCCAACGGCCACGCCATGGCGCAGACCACCGAACGCATCGTCGCCCTGGGCACCTCCACCGGCGGTACCCAGGCCCTGGAAGCGGTGCTCACCGCCCTGCCCCGGGTGTGCCCGGGCATCGTCATCGTCCAGCACATGCCGGAAAAATTCACCGCCTCGTTTGCCGCCCGGCTCAACAGCCTGTGCCAGATCGAAGTGCGCGAAGCCCGCAACAACGACCGCATCCACCCCGGCCTGGCGCTCATTGCACCGGGCGGCAAACACATGATGGTGACCCGCAGCGGCGCGTTCTATCACGTGCAGGTGGTGGACGGCCCGCTGGTCAACCGCCATCGCCCTTCGGTGGATGTGTTGTTTCGCTCAGTCGCCAAATTCGCCGGCCGCAACGCCACCGGCATCATCATGACCGGCATGGGCGACGACGGTGCCCGAGGCCTGAAGGAAATGCTCGACGCCGGCAGCACCACCGTGGCCCAGGACGAAGCCAGCTGCGTGGTCTTCGGCATGCCCAAGGAAGCGATCAAACTCAACGCCGCACAACGGGTGATGGGGTTGCAGGAGATTGCGCAGGTCATCTTGCATCGATAACAGCCCCTAAGCCCCGTAGGAGCTGTCGAGCGAAGCGAGGCTGCGATCTTTTGGAGGCTGCGATCTTTCGAGTCCTACACGAAAAAACCAAAGATCGCAGGCGCCCCAAGCATCGGCAGCGATCTCAAGCATGCCCGGCACGCGACGAATGCTGAGTGACCGGGCGCAGTGCCACGGAGTCGGGCAATGAAGCGATATGGAGGGTCTGTGACGGGAAAGCAAATTTCGTGTCCAACTCGGCAACCGCTTCCATGATCTTCAGATTGATACTCTGCTGGACGTCCATGTAGACGTTATAACTGGCGTCCAGGACGATATACACCGTCTCGAACTCAAGGGCGCTCTGGCCAAAACTTCTGAAATGACACCGATCGAACCGGGCCTGCTCTTCACTCCTGATGATTGCTTCAACCCGCTGCGTGATCTGCCTGATCTGTTCGGTTGAACAGTCATAAGTCAGGCGAAACTCGAAGACAATCCGTCGCTCATGCAGCCGTTTGTAGTTCTGGATCGTGCTGCCGATCATATCGGCGTTCGCCATGACAATTTGTTCGCCCCCCAGACTTCGTATGCGGGTCGTCTTCAGGCCAACGTGCTCCACCGTACCGGCAAGCGAACCCACCACGATGAAATCACCAACCTCGAATGGCTTGTCAACGGCGATCGCCAGCGAGGCGAACACATCGCCAAGAATATTCTGCACCGCCAGTGCCACGGCAATACCACCCACGCCAAGGCTCGCCACGAAGGCCGTGATGTTAACGCCAACGTTGGATAGCATCGCGAGTAAAATCACCGCCCAGAGGAGCACCCTTGCGCCCCAGAGACTCAGGGTCGCCAAGGCACTTGCCTGGAATGTCCCATTCGCACCATGGACAGAGAAATAGCGATGCAGCAAAAGCGCCAATGCTCGGTTCGTCCATAAACCGACCTGCAACGCGACCACCACGAACCAAAGGCTGCTGACACGACTGAGCCAGCGCTCAGGCAAATCAAGTATGCCTATCCCGACCAGAATCGACGCCAATAACAGCAGCGTGTTGCTGGTTGCCGACAGCACTTGGCTGGCAATGTAGCCAAGGTGACCATCGCCCGCCCTCGCCCTTGCCTGGATTCTCTTGAAAACAAAGCGGATCGCGGTTCTTGCAAGCACGTAGCTGAGCACAGCAGCGCTAAATGCAAAGATCCAGCTAGCCAACGAAATACCTAGCACCGTGTACCCTTCGAAAAATCCCTCAAAACCCTCAATCATTGCTTACCCCTTGAAGTCCTGCGGCGGCGCATAAGTCATGGCATCACGCAAGGTAAAACACCGCTTGATCCATTGCGCAAATCAAGTGGCCTGTTGGGGGTTAGTCGTTATGAGCACCGCAGTGTTCAATGAAATCGTTATGTCGTCGCCAGGAGAAAGCGCCAACGACCTTTGCCTATACCGGCGAAATCGTCGCCAGTACGCCGATCAACAGGGTCAGCGCCAAAAACCCACCTAAAAAAATCGCCATCTTCGTCATGAGTACCCCTGAATCAAGAAATTGCAGTACACCGGCCGCCCGAGAGGCTACCCGCGTGGTTATTCTGGGGTGGGGCCCGGGTTCATTACAGAGGCACCTGAGGCAGGAAAGTACGGATCAGACGAACCTCCTGCAGGCCAGCACAGGACTCGTCGCGGATTTATTGATCGTTCCCACGCTCTTGCGTGGAATTGCCTACACCCACGACAGAATCAACCGACTTTTACCCCACTCCCCGGCTCAAGCCTCAACGCCAGCACGCTCATCAACACAATCACCGCCCCCACAATAACCATCGCTGACGGGCGCTCGGCCAACACCAAAGAAGCCATCAACATCGCCGTGGGCGGTATCAGGTAAAGCGCCATGGAAGCGCGGCTCACGTTGCTGTGCGCCAGCACGTAAGCCCAAGCAAGGTACGCCAGCGCGCTGGGAAAAATACCGAGAACCAACACCGCCAGATTCACCGAAGCCGAAGCCTGCCGCGCCGCGCTCAACATCCCCGGCGCAAAAATGAACAACAGAATCGTGCCCGACCAGACGGTGTAACAAACCAGGGTCAAACCGTCATAACGATGGGCATGGCGCTTCTGCAAAGCGAAATACAGGCTCCAGGACAGCGCCGCCAACAGGATCAATAGTCCATGGGCGTCCATATCACCCAAGCCACGATCCCCCGCGACCACCACGCCTGCGCCAAGCAAGCCGCACAGCACACACCCCCACTGCCAACCACTGACCCTGTCCTTGAAGACGAAATGCGCCAGTAACGTGCTGAACAACGGCGTGGACTGGGCCAGCACACTGGCCGCCCCGGCACTGACGCCCCGTTGGCCGTAGTTGAGGGCGATGTGGTGCAGGCTGACGGCAAAAAAACCCAACACCGCCAGCAACGGCAAATCCCTGAGACGCGGCCAGGAAATCCCCCTCACCATCGCCACAAGGGCCATGAACACTGAAGCGATGAGAAACCGCATCAACGCTAGCTGCCCGGGTTCATAAGCCTGCAAACCAATACGAATACCAATCGGCGAATAAGCCCAGCAAACGATCACCAACAGCGCCGCCAGGATAACCTTCACACCGGTTTTGCCGGAGGAACCTTCAACCAGCGCAAAATGCGTTTCCATCCAAAGTGTTCCTGCTCACTGGCCGATTTGCCTCGAAGTATCGAAACCACCCAACCTCAGCACAAGTGACTTAAACTCAGCCCATCATTCACTTTTGGTGAGCTATGGAACTGTCCCAACTGCGCATGCTCAAGACAGTCTGCGAAACCGGCAGCATCGCCCGCGCCGCCGAAGTGCTGCACTGTGTGCCGTCCAACATCACCGCACGCCTCAAGTCACTGGAGCGGGAACTCGGCACGCCGCTGTTTTTCCGCGAAGGTCGCGGGCTGCAGGTCAGCCCGGCGGGCGAAGTGTTTCTGGAGTACGCGACAAAAATACTGAGCCTGACAGAAGAGGCCCGCCGCGCAGTCGCCCCCACCCGCGCCCCGAGTGGCCCACTGCGCATAGGCGCCATCGAATCCAGCGCCACCGGGCGCCTGCCGCAGTTACTCGCCAAATACCACGCGCAGTATCCGCAAGTGTCACTGGAACTGAGCACCGGCACCTGGGCGCAGTTGCTGGACGATGTCCAACATCACCGGCTCGATGGCGTGATCGTAGCGGTGGACATCGAACGGCCTGGACTCAAGCGAGCCGTGATGTACCGCGAAGACCTGGTGCTCATCGCCTCCGAATCCCTTGGCCCGCTGCACAGCGCCGCCGATCTGCAAGGCAAGGCGATCTTCATGTGGCCCACGGGCTGTCCGTACCGCTTGGCGCTGGAGCAATGGCTGCTGCGTCATGAGCAAGTGCAACCGATCACCAGCATTGCCAGTTATGGCGCCATTGTTGGTTGTGTCAGCGCGGGTGCCGGCGTCTCGCTGGTGCCCCGGGGGATCTATGAGCAATATCGCCAGGGGGCTGGTTGGACGGGGTATGAGTTTCCTGAGCTGACGGGGATTGATAACCTTTTTTATTGGCATGAAAACGCCGGGAGACATCCTGCCAGGGAGGCGTTTTTGGCGATGTTGCAAACGGAGTTCGAAGGCTAGTTGTTTTTTGTGGCGAGGGAGCTTGCCCCGCTGGACTGTAGGAGCTGTCGAGCGAAGCGAGGCTGCGATCTTCCCCGTCGATGGTTTTTGAATCAGCCGAGCCAGCCATGTCAGATCCCTCCGGCAAAAAACGATCGCAACTCCTACGAAGCTTTAGGAACCCGTCACCTTCCCCACCCAATCAGACAAAATCTATAGTGATGCCCATCGCTCAATGGCGATCAGGTTTGGCGACCTGAGGATCGGATCAGCCCATTAACCTGATCGGAGCAATCCCATGGAAAGATACATCCCCATCACCGGCATCGACTGCACTCCCGCTTCCCTGCTTATTGATACCCAAGCCCCTCTTGACGTTCTGCATGCAACCGCTGATCACCGAATACGTGTGGTGACCCAGGTACTGGAAAACATTGCGTTTCGTTCTGAAATTGCCAGTGACACGGTGGTGCTTTCGGACTTTGCACAGCTTCTGGTTATTCCGTTGCGTGATGGCTGTGATTTGCTGGAGGTGATTGGTCGGCGACTTCAGGCGCAGGCTTTAAGCTGATGAAACGACGGGCGCCTAAAGGCGCCCGTTTTCGCAGTCGACTCGATGGCTTCGTAGATACTAGTCTTAGCCAAACCCCTGCACCTTCCACGCTTGCAGTCAGCACACAAACCCGGAGCCTTTTCACATGAAGCTACGCCCCCCACAGGCATATCACCTTGAGCTCTTTGACGAAGGACCCTACCGCCTTTTTTTGAACGGGGCGCAATGCAAATTTTCGAAACCCGCGAGCACACGTCAGCATCCGAAGCTGTACACGTTGTCAGCAGCCGGCAAACTCCTGTACGTAGGCATAGCGTCCCAACCCATGTCTTCACGTCTTTCGTTTGGTTTCCGAGCGAAGGGCAAAGGCGGTTATCACGGGTACAAGTGGAAGAATCTGAGACATAGGTTGGCTCTAAGCGTGTGGACTGCCGAATACGAAGGAGAGCCCACTACGCTAAGGGATTTGGAAACAGTAGAAGCTGAGGTCGCATTTCTCTGCAGGCAGCAATCGGGTCAATGGCCGGAATTCCAGCATGAGATTCACTTCTACCCATCATTTTGTGTCCATAGGGAAGCAGCCCAGGAGATTTACGCCCACGCCATTCAGCGGAGTTCCTAACGCGAACGTCCGTGGAACTATCACCGCCCAACCGCCCCTTAATAACTGTGGTCTGACCTCGATTTCTCTTTCAAAATCGGCACAATAGCTTGCTAGGCATCCTCTATTAACAGACGGATTTTTCATGCATCACCGCATCCACGCCGCTTACCATCAAGCGGCCTTCTCCCGCAGCACTTGCGCGTGGTTGACCATTGACGATGTGGCTATCGAGCAATGGTTGGCCTCCCACCTGAATGACGCTAGTGTCGCCCTGCTTGGTCTTTCCTTAATGTGGTTGATGGATGAGGAAGAAGATGCCATCGCCAGGCGCCGCTTCATTCCCGGCGAGGACAGCAGCTCCACCCTTGTACCATTGCTGGTGTGCAGCGACGATATGGACTTCGACTGCACCGTGCTGATGGTCGAACAGGTTATCGACGGCGACACCGTGCATTGGCGGCGTTTCGGCTGGAGCGTTTCCGGCAAGCTGGAAGTGGGTATTTCTACTCGCTGGAACGCGGAAAACCATCCGGTAAGCTTTTCCCTGAAGGAGTTCCGCGCAGCGCTGGAGACGTTCGACAAACTACAGAAGGAACCGCTGGTTCAATGAGGGGCACGGATTTTAAGCAGCAACTTCCCCAGCCCGACGATGCTGCGAAAGCGAAGCTTCGCAGGCTGTTGGCTGCCGGCACGATTTTGCCAGTGATGAATCAAACCAAATGGGCCGAGCTGATCGAAGCAATGCTTGGCTCGCCGCAAATGCAACCGGAATTCAGACTGCACAGTGTCTTAGCTCCGAGCGGCTATTGCACAGACTGGGATGGCGACTGGCATTACCACATCCATCCGGTAGCGGAAATCGAGTGGATCGAACTCAGAGCGGTTTCGCTCGATTGGTTGCTGTCCACACTGAGAAAACACAACCTTCCGTTTTCGATCGAAGGTGAAACGCCTCGTGTATGGGGCTATACGAGAATTGGCACGCAGCCTGTTTGGTGCTGAACTCAAGAGTTTTCGACGACGGTTTTCGGCCCAAGATAGACCAACCAACGAACAAGCTGATCAATCTCAGTAAACTGCGTTCACCCAAGGCCGCCCCCGTGGTTCCAGCATGCAAATAGTGATAGACAGCAGACCAGATGATGTTCTCAGACTCGAACACCTCTTGGAGGGACACAACTATACCGTCTGGATAAATACCTACGGCCCTCTTGGTATAAACCAAACTCTCGAAGAAGCCCTTCGTGGTTCTGTTTCCAAAGATTGTGTTGTGGGTAACGCGACCTCGGTGTCTGTAGAGGATGCCAGAAGCCAAGTACTGGAGCTGCTGCTTCACACGGGCGACGGCGGTTATGGGCCACTGGATCTGTTGACTAAGCGCTCGGAAATTCTGTCTTTAGCCGAAGCCTTGTTTCAATCAGTGAATCTCGATCAGGCCGAAAACGTAACCTCATTCTGGTTTGCAAAAGGGCACCCAGCCTACCCAGTGTTTTGGGATTTTGCGTTCGATATCCACACCTTGGGGCAACGATGGATCCTTATGGGCAGCAGCAGTGATTAGCTCAATCGGCGCCCTCTGTTGCTCGATTATGATCGGCTATTTTTCGGAGCCGCTGTACGCGTCATACTTGGAAACCGTGCCTGCGCAATGTGCGTATGGATACGAGTAAGTGATTTGAGCCTTAGATTCTTCTTCGAGGGCTAGCGCTCCTTTGGTCGATTTCTGCCTGTCATGATGGGCGGCGGTCGGGCCAGAAGCAGCGGTTCGAGCGTGCACGCTTTGAGTCGATGGCTACCCCGCTCACCAATGTCCAAATCCAGCGGTTCGGAACTCTGTTTCAAGGGAAGAAGTGTTGGCCATAGAGGTCATCCTTTCTTCCCAGGGCCCGCTCGGTTCTGTTGATCCGCATGGGCATGTCGCTAGTGTTTAAGCGGTTGGGCCGCCATCTATCAGGGTGACCAGTTAGTCGTCTGGTACTTTGCAGCACTGGCTTGCTCTTGCAGTCATTTTACCGACCAGACCATCAGCCGAAATTTGTGCAAAAACCCTACCCACGGATAAATCATCGCAGATTAAAAATCAATTTGCCTGCCGCCAATTTGAGTTTCCGTATCATTTTGACCGGCAACCATAGCCGAAGCGCTAATTGCATTTTGATTCGCCCAATCACGAAGCTTTGTAAACTCGTCTTTCCGCATTTTGCTCATGGGTACTAAACGCGAAATAGTAGTTTCAAAATCAGCCATAGTCAGGTCGCTTGCATCATCAGAGCCATTCATCCGCCGTGAGAAGGCTTCAATCAGCGATTCCCCAACCCAAGCTTCGATTTCAGCACCAGAAAGCACAATATCTTTACCAAAATTCGACTCGCCTCCTAAAGCAGACAATCGATCCAAATCAAATTTTTCTGGGTCACGTTTCAGTTTCTTCAGATGTATTTCAAGAATCTTCTTTCTTTCTAATGTCGACGGGAAGTCAACGAAGAATATTTCGTCGAATCGTCCTTTTCTCAAAAACTCTGGAGGTAAGCTGTTGATGTTGTTAGCGGTAGCAAACACAAAAACAGGCGCCATTTTTTCTTGCATCCAGGTCAATAGCGTGCCGAATACGCGTGTAGCCGTACCACCATCAGATGCTCCTCCGGAAGAGCCGGAAAGTCCTTTTTCAATTTCATCGATCCATAGGATGCAAGGTGAAATAGCTTCGGCAGTACGTAGCGCGGAACGAATATTGGACTCTGAAGAACCAACTACCCCTTGGAAGATTTTTCCCATATCCAAACGCAGCAAGGGCATGTTCCATGACGACGATACACATTTCGCCGTTAGAGATTTACCGCAACCAGGAACTCCAGTCAGGAGCAAACCCTTTGGAACTCCGACACCGAACTCCTGAGCAATCTGCCCAAAACACTGGCTACGCAAATGGAGCCATTTCTTGAGAGTTGCCAGTCCTCCAACATCCTCAAGATTAACCTTTGAGTCAATGTATTCCAGGATACCCGTTTTCCGTATGATTTGTTTTTTTTCGAAAAGCAGATCTTTTACGGTATTTTCATCAACACTCAAACTAGATACCAATGAACGAGACAAGCTATTGTCAATTTCCAATCCCGTGAGGCCCAAAGCGGCATCAATGAGTTTATCTTTGGTTTCGCTAGACAGATCAATCTTAACGCTGCTGTTGCCTTGCCAGGAATTAACAAAATTATCTATCTGAGCCTTGACTTCATCTCTTGAAGGCAAAGGAAAATCAATCAACGTGACTTCCTTCTGAAGATCATTGGCAATTTCAAAGCTGGGCGCAATGATAATGCAATTGCTTCGATATCCACGCGAGCGGATATTGATGGCTAAATCTCGAAGTCGACGACGATAGACAGGATTTGAGCTTGAGGCAAGGTAGTTATGAGCATCACAAAAAACAAAAATATTTTTGCTGCCTTCCTCCTTCGCCTTTTCTTCGCAAAAGTCCAAGGCCATTTTCAAATCAAAGGTTTTATCCCCCGCCACGACGCCATTTATTTGAACTCCTAGCGTCGAGTTCCAAACGAACAATCGATGGCTGAGCGCCTTGGCGATCTCAGAAATTCTATTGAGTGCGCGCTCTTCCTCGAAAGATTCAAGGACCAAAATCGCATAACGCGCTTTGAGGTAATCTGTTATCTGCTTGGTACGGTCCATGCTTGTTATCCCTGCGCTTGAACTTAGGTTATATATGCATCGGAAGACCGGTTTTGGTAACACCGGAATTTGAAACGACAAACTCGACAACTCTTCTAGCACGGAAAAAGTCAACGTCGACTCTGTCGCTGGTCTTGATAATCTGCTTGTACTGATAGGGATGTTTTGCGTTATGCCGATACCGACCAGCCAGCGTCAAGTCTACGGCTTTAACAACACGAATCATGGCTTCATTCTGGAATATCTCTTTTGGCGTATAGCCTGTATAAAGTATCCAATTTTTCTCGCCATTGACGGCATGTATTAATTTTTCCACGGCTGGCGCCTGATCGAGCGGCTCCCCTCCAGAGAGGGTAACCCCAACTATGTCCAGCGCATTTATCTTCTGCGCCAACTCATCAACAGTCATCAGCGTATTCACTTCTCCAGCGTGGGTCCCCGGATTGAAGCACCCCTTACAATTCAACGCACAACCCTGTACCCATAATGTCAAGCGCAACCCGGGGCCGTTAACGCAGCTCAACTCCATGTGGTGTACATTGATTTTCATTTAGAAATTCGCGCTGAGAATTTGAAGGGTTTGCTCTTCATGGACTACGGTATATTCCGGCTTCCACTCAGTCACAAGCTCCGCAGTAGGACTAGAAAGTAGAGATTCAAGCTCTTCGGTAAGCTTTGTGCAAATGTCGCCTTTCACGCCATGCACCTCTTCCGTAATTTCATCGCCCGTAAAGGTGACATGGATGCTGTATTCATAGTTAGGTCCAAATTCAACCTCGAACCCTTGAAGCGTTTCTTTCACTCTTGCTGGAATACCTGATGCGTCTATGCGCTTGATGGTTTCATCGATGGCTACGCTGATGTACGCTTTCTGAAAGCGCAAAGCCAAATCAGCCATTATCGCTTCATCGTCGGTTGAAACAGTTCCCCGTTCGATGAGGAGTTTGTAGGCCCCCTCCTCAATTTGGCAAACAAATAGATTGAATTTATCAGCCGTTTGGCCACAAACAGCTCTAAATTGCTGCTTTCCCAGATACCCGATTTTGCTCAAAACCTTTTTACTGAAGTCGCTGGCAAATACGGAAACCAGACCAGTCGTTGGGCTAAGACCCATCTTGCCGAATGCTTTGGCAATGGCTTCTTCATTAACGTAAGAAAATTCAAACTTTGTACAATGAGACATGTTAAAGCTCCAGCTTGCGGCCAGGAACAACTTCTTCGGCGTTCTGGATAGCAATTAATACGCCAGGGGAAACTTCAATGTTGCGCGTAGATGGTATGGATGCAAGCGCGGCCTCAGGTGCAACAACGTGTGAAGTCGAGGCTGGAGTTCCAGAGTCGACCACTACCCGACGCCTTTGTGTTACCTGTGATGCGCCGCTACCACCAAGTAGACTTGCATCAATTGCTTCCAACAGCTTTCTTATTACCAGAGTGGGACTTGATGTGAGCCGTTCGAATAGCCCCATACACAACAAAACATCGGCTCCATCATCGAATTGCAATTTAACGAAGTAGTTTTGATTTTCATCGCCAATGATACCAATATGCGAGATCTGCTTCAGGTCTCGTGACAGCTTTTCCCAAAGATGCCCATCAAACCACGCTACAATTAACTTTGTCGCTGTTGCGGCAAAAGCATTGCTACCAACCTCAAGCTTGTCAGCATCAAAATTCTGGTAGCTGACCAGAATCTTATCCCCTACAGGAAATCCCAGAGCGGTTGCCAAATATTCATTTGTCGAAAAATCGACATCCGCGTGAAATTTTAAGCTTTTTGACAGAGCGTAAAGGCTAAAGATACCTATTAATCCGAAGGCTATTGCTTTCAGAGCATACTCCGGCGCAAGAACTACAAAAACCACAAAAATAAAAACAATGATTCCATAACCGTAATTTAAGGCCGTCTTTGTACTGAGTCTTTTATCTCTATAACCCTGAAATGTCTTGCCGGGAATATATTTTTTTGAAGGTACAAATAGCAAGGCGCACGCACCAAAAAAAACCAGACAGATAAGCCCCATTGCAGCCTGACGCTTTTGCCCACTTTGCAACCCTTCAAGAAACATCCATGCACCGGCAACGATGAAAACAGGTAAGGATGCGAGTACTGCAAACCCTGTTTTATTACCTTTGGTGATCATCATCATTTTCCACAGCGGGATAGTCTTTATCATTCACAAACCTTCTAAAGTTGGTGCAGAAACGCGTAGGGAGAGGATGACTGTAGCACTACTCATTGGTCGATGCTACACGACGATCTTTGGTTATCACGCGCTAGGGATGGTCTGAAGTAGCCATATTTCTGGCCAACTTTGACCACTGGCGATTTTGAAAGTGGCGCGTCGATCCAAAACGCTCAGATCGCTCACTCATTTCTGGCTTTTCAGCCTCTGCCGCCCCCCTCAGCGGCCATCCCCCGTACTACAGGCGCACCTCTCCTGCGTTGCTGCGAATGCCAAGATCGGACTTCAAAAAAACTCCTCCCGTTATTGAAACTGAACGGGGAACACTATCGGCATAGTTGTTGCGCAAATCAGGCAACCCCGAAAAGCACTATCATTGCTGAAGCGCCGTTTGGGAGCGATGATTGGGCAAGAGCCCCTCTTTCGATAGTCGTTTCCAGGTATTACTTCAGCCCGCAGTTACACTCGTGTACGTGCATATCGCAGGCGACGCGTTTCCCGAAGGTGATCTGTCGCAACTGTCTGATGGGCCGACGCTTGAGCAAAGGAAGGCGAATCGGGCGCGCGCAGTGGTTGAAGTCACTGGGCTCGGTGGCAGCGTCACACGCTCTGTGATTGAAACCGTGAACGGCTATTCCTATACGCCGTTGGCGGCAGTCGAAGCGGCGCGCCGAGTATTGAACGGTGAACGCCAGCCGGGCTTTGCAACACCGGCCAGGGTCTTCAGAGAGGGGGTCACCCTGAGCATCGCCGGGACCGTCATTACTGACATCCAGGAATGATCAATCCTGAGGCGCACGACCCGACTACTAGCGCCCTTGGGCTCAAGCCTCCAATGCACGTTTTACCTTAAACCCTCTCACCGTCACTGATATGAATACCAAGATCACAACGACCAGAAGCAAGATGCGGCTTAAGCGTCAACGCCGGGATTTCGTAATCGCCGTGATTCTGGCGACGAAATGGCAAGGGTTGATCACTGAAGAGCCTATCCAAGCGAGCGGCATAAGCCGTGCAAATGGATTGGAACCGGGCGGCGTCCATCTTGCTGGTCTTATAGATTGGGAAGGCCGGCAGGACCGTGAAGCCAGGATAGAAAAGCACCCCGTGCTGGATAGGAAATAGCAGGTCATCCAACGCGCCGTTCACCCCTCGGCCACTGTAGTGGGATTCCCAACCGCCCATTGTGACCACCAACATGGCGCGCTTGCCTGTCATGCTGCCTTCGCCGTAGCGATCGCCCCAGTGGCTTTCGCTATGTTCGCCGACACCATAGGCAAACCCGTAGGCGTAGACGCGTTCGATCCAGCCCTTGAGAATCGCGGGCATCGAGAACCACCACAGCGGAAATTGAAAGATGACGGCATCGGCCCAGAGCAGTTTAGCCTGCTCTGCCTGGATGTCCGCCGGTTGGCTGCCAGCGGCAAATACACGCTGGGATTCAAGTGCCGGGTTGAAAGGCGTTTCTGCGTCATAACCAGGGGCGTCGTCCGGATCGAGGGATGCTTTCCACCGCATGTCGTAGAGATCTGAGACTTGGACCTCGTGGCCTGCTGTTTCCAGGTGAGTGATCGCAAAATCCTTGAGCGCGCCATTGAGCGAACGAGGTTCGGGGTGGGCGTAGATCAGTAGTATTTTCATGAGGGCTCCGCGTTGAATGTGCCCCTCAGCGTAAGCACGCATCCGCTATGATAGAAATGAATTCCCGAAACACATGGTATTTGCATGCACAATAGCTTGCGTCGTCTGGATCTTAATTTGCTGGTCACATTGGATGCCTTGCTGGCCGAGCAGAATGTGACGCGGGCAGCGCGCTTGCTCAATCTCGCGCAACCGACCGTCAGCCTGCAATTGGGCAGGCTGAGGGATCTTCTTGATGATCCGCTTTTACTGCCAGGCCCCCGAGGGATGTCGCCCACCGAGCGAGCTCGCGAATTGCAGGGGCCCCTGCGTGACGCGTTGGCCGCGCTGGAAAGCGCACTGAGTCCTGTTGGTGCTTTTGAACCCGGTCGGTCCGATCAAACGTGGAAGATCGCTGCCAGTGATTATGCGACGACTGCCTTGGTCTGGCCGTCGCTCTCGCGGCTCAGGCACCTGGCCCCGTACACGCGGTTGGCGCTTGTGAATAAACCGACTGGCGACTATGCCAAGGATCTGGAGAACGGCCTGATCGATCTGGCGCTGCACACCCGCGATGAAGCGCCGCCGAAGTTGCGTCAGCGCTCCTTGATTCACGAACGCTATGTGCTGGCGGCGCGGCGCGGCCATCCCGCGCTGGCAACCAAGCTGTCGCTCAAAGCGTTCTGCGCGCTTGAACATGCTGTCATGTCACCTGATGGCGCCGGCTTCGTCGGCAGTACCGACCATGCGCTGGCAGCTGAAGGTCTGGAACGGCGAGTGGTATTGTCCGTGTCCAATTTCAACTCGCTGGTCTCAGCATTGGTGCACAGCGACTTGGTTGCGGTGGTGCCGCAAAGGCTGGTGAAACATGAGCCAGCGCTTCACGTCCAGACACCTCCGCTCGCCATTCCCGGGTTTGAAATGCTGATGTTATGGCCCGAGCGACTGCATCGCGATCCTGCCCATATGTGGCTACGCGAACTTATTGCTTCGACGTTGGAAACAACCCGCACGCAAAAATGAATGGACCGGAACACTCACATTCAATCCATGCCATTCGGAGAACGTGGGGACCGAATAACGGAGACATATCTATTTATCTTGAGTTAAATAAATCCGAGTTGGCTTTTAGCCTTGACTTGAGACCGGCTAATGGGCGTCCCCTTTTCCCCAATTACGCGCTTCAGAGCATCCATAACATTTCAAGACTAAAAAAACTCCAAGAAATGGCTATGATGACAATTGAATAATATATGAAATCATCAAGAAGAAAACCCCCAAAATTACACAAATAGAGTCGCGAATAGTCCACTTCGCCACTATTATAACTTCTCGAGCATCTTTTGATAGCTTAACTAATTCCGCCAAGTGAGGATTTGATGGAGTAACTCCATCTAACCTTCTTGCTCTAAACCTGAACCATTCAACCCGAATGGGTACTACCGCTAGTAGGATTGTTCCAATTAACCCAAGCAATGATGACCACCCATTAGCGCTCATCAATTTTTACCTGCATAGAAATGCTGTGGAAAATGGCCTCGCTATCCACTTCAACCTCAATGGCTTCAGGAAGCCTTACATGCCCCTCCGAGTTAATCGAAACAACAGCAAGAGATTCATGCTCACTAGGATTTAAAAGGTATTGCTGCCTTAATAGAGCAAAATCGTGCATTATTTCGACAAGAGCGTTTGTGGAGGAACTTTTACTTGTGGAGCTTATTTCGACTGGCTTTATATCAACGTTTAACTCCCCTCCGAGGGCTTGAGCGATAGCGATCATATCTTCAAGTTTCGGTATATTTTTTGGGGTTGGGTTCTCCATGTTAAAAATTACATCTACAGAGCAGCCAATGTTTTTTGCAAGTGTTTCTTCGCTCCATTCCAGCTGACTTCTAAGGCTCTTAATGGTTCGCGCAAAATTATTAGCAATCTTGGCCGTAGACCATATCCTTCGTGACACCGGGTCACTCTTGGACTTTTCTTCAATCAAATTAACTAAAGATAAAACTGACTTTTTCATTTGGCACCTTGTGTCATTATGGGCCGGACGGCTCCACCAAGACAGATTTTCCCAGTTCAATCCAGTTCTGGTCACCATTAATGGCTCTATCTATGGTTAGATTTAATTGAAGGGGAGAAGGCTTTCTATCCCTGAACAATACATTGCAAGGCTTTTGTTGGAGATGCCAAACACGTATTGCCGTACCATTCGCCACACAACTGCCTTTGATCCACCCCGTTTTCTCAATGTCGTAAAGCTCGGCTACCAACCAATATGCACCTTCCATAAGATCAAGAGTTCCACTTTGAACCCAACCCTTTAGACTTTCATAAGTCCCGTCATTGAACCTCATACTAACGTTAATCATATCGCCCTCCTATATTTCGATCTTTTTTATTTTTGTTGTAAAATTGGCGGAATTGTAAACCGCCCCGCATATAGCTTCTGGGCTTTCATAAGCACGCACATATATTCTGAATTGACATATGCCATACCTGTAATATTAGGATAGGCAGAGAATAGACACGGACGTCCTGCGTGTCGATTTTTTTGGCCAAGATCTACCAAATAGTCCCAAGAGCAGGTCTGATGTCTGCGGCATGTTCAATGTAGATGAGCATAAGCTACTGAATTAAAATAAAAAAATTGCTTCGAATTCCTTTGCTCACGGATACGCACCGCTCCTGCCCGCTATGGGCGGGTTTATGCCTTTCGTGACAGGCAGCTTCTGGCCGATTCTGTTGAAAGAGCGTAAACGGGGACAGACCACGATTGTGAGGCGGTCCGATTAAAGGTGAACGCAAAATCGTGGTCTGTCCCCGTTTCGCACATGTCCCCGTTTCGCACAGCGTTATGCCGGTGGCGAGCGCGGATTGAAAACTTGAAGCGGCGGGGCTATTGAACACCCCGCCTGGAGCCTTTTATGCCATCCACCTCACGTGACGACGCCCGTATTGAGCGTCGTCTCATCGCCACCCTGACCGAAGCCTGTGAAACCGCCAAAACTGAAATCCCGGGCTTCGCCTGGCTGACCCACACCGTCGACTATCGCGCCTTCCCCCAAAGCCTGCGCGTGATCTGGATCTTCGACAGTCGCGCCAGCCAGGAACACGCCCTCTCAACGGGGGCAGACAAACGCATGCGTGAGCTGACCGCCGCCGCCCTGAACGACGCCGGCTTACACGTCACCCATATGGCCCGCTGCGTCAGTTTCGACTCCGAAGAAGAATGCCGCCTCCGGCATGGCGGCGACTGGCGCCTGCGCCTGGCCAAGGTACACACAACCAACGCGGCTGCGAGCCATCGATGACCCATTGCCGCGGGCTCATTCTCGACGGCACCCGAGAAGACATCCGGACAGGTCATCTTGCAAACTGGAAGTCAGCTCTATCCGGAGTAACGGGTTGCTTTCGGCCAGAAGCTGTCCCTCAGCATCAGTACCGTGGACAGCCCTCTGACCTACGCAATAACCAACGGAAAGGGATTTGTTTATTAAAGAAATACGTCCCCACTCTATCAATTGTTAAGTGTCACCCTTATGCTTTTAGTCATAGATACTTACAAGGTTTTAATTGATGGTCTAGTGAAGAAGTGCGTATTTTGCAACGGTTAGCAAGTTCTGGATGATGACCCAGGCCATAAAGATAAATGCCAAATAGGTGAATCCAATAGCCATAGCTCTAGATTTTGGTGCCTGCCATTCTCCCAAATTATGAAACTTCCAAAACTGGTCTTGCAACCGCCCACCAGGTTTGTTTGTGAATTCAGCATCCCACCCTGCTTCTTTCAGTTCTTCTGAAACATCAAGGCCGTCTACATAATCAGAAAGATGCTCCTTGCCTTTCCCGTGTTCCGCGAAGCTTCTCCATGAGCTATGATCTTTTATTAATTGAGGGCACTTTGTTTGAAAAAGCAAATTCGATAACACAAAGAAAAAAGCGCTTAAGTAAAAGCAAAAAAATGAAAATGGCAACTCCATTTTAATGGGGATGATCTGGCCTGCGACAAGGAAGTTGACGTCTGAGGGGACTTCGCTGAGCGCTTTGACCAATATGGGTACGATAAACAGCCACATATACAACGACTTAACGGCATCAGTGTTGTGGATGCGGCTTATTTGACTCCACTTTCTTTTTAAAATCTTCAAGTTAACTCCGGTGTTTGGGTTTGTTTGGTGGCGCTTAACGTTTGGTTGAGGAGCGGGCTGCAGCCTGTCCCGGAGAGCGAAGCGAACAGTTCGTTGAACCACTAGGCGCCGCTGAGTTTGGATTGCACATTTAATGCGAGTGTCCCATACCAATACCCTTGCCTTAATTGTGCGTGGAAACTTTTGGTCTGTTATGCATTCCCTATACGCCATGCATGGAAATGCCCATTTCCCCGATCAGGAGCTGTAGAAAAACTCGCCCGCGACGCTACTCGATTCGCACGGAACCTGTCTATTGCGAGCGCGTTAAGCGCTTTATTCGTTTTCACTGCTATCGTCATCCGGCTGAAATGGGGGGCAGTGGGGCAGAGGCGTTTCTGTCCGATTCTTACGGTGCGTGGCGACGTTTCTGCCAGCATGCATAAGCAAACGCCATCAGCTCTACTTGGCCTAAAGAAATCATTCACAAACGACCGCTTTTGGCTGTGGATTCAACCTGTCGTGACTGGCAGAAAGCGGCCAAAAGCGGACCATCAATTTAGGGCGTATTTAAAACTCGATATAACCGAAATTTAGTTTGTCGTTAGATGAGACTTTTGCTCGCGATCCAATATCGGTCTATTTTAAAATTCTAAGACCTCAAAAAAAACTCTTGACGATAACTTTTATAATTTCCGCTGCAGTACAAGAAGAGCCGTTGGTACGTGAAGCAATAAAAGGTGCAATAAGAGGTACTCCTCCAATATGCGTAGCCGCAATCTTCGGCGGCATCTTCGCATCGGCATCATTCACGTCTTGGGCGAAACACTGAATAGTCCATTCACCTACAGGCTCAAACGGACCATATTTGCCCAGAAACTCTTCTATTAACCCCCCGGCAGTGAACCACCCGTCTGACTCATATGTGTCTAGACCAATACCATCATCCAAGAGAGGTACTCGGAAAGATCGTGCAGAACCCGGTGTGGTGAAAATCGCAAAGCCATAAAGTTCATCGCTTCTAAAAATACTCCCATCTGGACGAATTGCGCGTGCCTTTATGAAAATTGGTTCGTTTTGAAGAATTTGCTTAGGAGCGTCAAGAGTCCAGCTGACCGCATGTTCGTTCCTGACAGTCTCATTAACATCAAGCAACGTCGTTCTGCCCGAAGATAGTGATGACGTGTACCGCCAATTGATTCCAACTTCGAACGCTGCCCCTGCGCACATTTCATGTGGATAGATAATTTCAACATCAATGTGTTCTGAAATAGGCACTTCCCCCGTTGAAAGATTCGCATTCTGTCGGCCTCGCTCCCATGGATCAGCCGCGTCACTCATCCCAACGAGAATTGCCGCATTGGCGATTGTTGACAACAAGCCAGCGGGCGTACTCGGCATACCAAGCGCCAAAGGGTCAGGTACACACCATTCATAGTCAGCAGGATTGTCATGTCCGTGGCCACCGATTCCCACCTTTGCGGCCCCATGGCCTTTTGCCGCCTCCAAAAAGGCACCAATTCCTGCAACTGCAGCAATAATCCAAGCTACGACTTTCCACCAAGGGTCTTCGAAGGGGAGGGTCAATTCGAAGCCTGGTTGGCAGCTAAGTGCGCACGAAAATCTCTGTGGAAACTGCGTTGACGGTAACTGGACGTGAGTGTCTCCATTAAAGATAGAAATAGGTGGTGATTGTTCCGAGTTCTCAAACCTGATCGAAAGAGAACCTTCAGGCACGTCGCAGGTGTAGGTGCGTGTTACGACATTAAAATGCGTAGACGCAATAAATATGCGGGCGCTGGCGAAACCGTCCCAATAATGAGCCTTCTCCTCTTGGTCACGAGATTGCCCACCGAACTCTAAGACCAAAGTCCTTTTCCCAGGGGATGCAGCACTAAAATCAGCGAGCCACTGAACGAGGGTTGCAGCGCCACGCTTTAGACCTCGCCGAAAAAAAAACTGGTGAGGTGCAATTATTGTGTAATCAGAAGTAGACTTCGTCCGTACCCACAAGGACTCAATATCCATTCCCGAATTATTTACGATGTAAACGCTGATTAGCTGCTCTCTTATTGCACTATTGAAGATGCCATCTGGGAGCATCGCTCCTGAAAGCGGCTCGACAGAAAAAGGCCGCTTGATGATTATCACTGGCGGTGTCATGTCTATCCCCTTAGCGTACGCATTAGATAGGATGCTGAGCCTATTTCAGTATCAAGCACCGTTTCTGAGGCTTATGGCTAGATCCCTCTATCTCCATGGTAGATGGCAAATTATTTCTCCGCCGAACATCGGATCACCGTTCGGCGGAGAAAAAAAACAGCGCAGCACGTTGCTCATCCTGCTGTGTAAGAACCGCCTTTTTGATTCAAAAATGTACCAAACCGAACGTCTCCTTCTGGCCGATTCTGTTGAAAAAGTCGGTTATCCAAAACTGCTTGGCCATTGCCTAGTGAGAACGCCATTTTTGCACGCTGTTGCGTGAAATCTGCGTCTGGAAACTTCTGCCAAAAGTAAAGATTTCAATCTCGGACGCGTACTTTTCTGCCGTGGAAACCATGATCGACTTTTTCAACAGAATCGGCCGAAATCGGCCCCTCACAAATAGCCATATGTCGAACACCACCCGCTCAACGCAAACAGCATCCCCCCGCAAGAATCAGCTAACACCCTCCCTCACATCCGATGCCGCTCCACCAAAAAATCCACAAACAACCGCACCCGCGCCGGCATTGCCGCCCCCCCTACAAACACCGCATGAATCGGTTCCCGATCACCAGGGTTCCATTCTTCCAGCAGCGGTACCAGATCGCCGCGCTTTAGGTCCTCGCTCACGCTGAACTCGCCGATACGCGCAATGCCAGCCCCGACTCGCGCCAGTTGTGCCAGCGCTTCACCACTGCTGCATTCGATGTTGCCGCTGACCTTCAGGGAGAACGCTCGTCCGTCGCGGATGAACGGCCAGTTGGGTTCGGCACGCCGGAAGTTGAAGCGTAGGCAGTTGTGCCGTAGCAGGTCTTCCGGTTCCTGGGGGGTGCCGTGGCGTTGCAGATAGTCGGGCGAGGCCACCACTACCTGGCCGGTGTCGCCGAGCCTGCGCGCGGTCAGTGGGCTGTCGGGTAGATGACCAAAGCGTACCGCCACGTCGGCCTGGCCGCTGAGGATGTCGACCACTTCGTCGCCGAGGGTGAGGTCGACGACGATGTTGGGGTAACGGGCGCTGAAGGCTGCCACCAAGGGAACGATGGTCTGCCGCCCATGGCCGAGGGCGGCGCTGACGCGCAAGCGGCCCCTGGGTACGCCCTGGTCGGCGATGGCTTCTTCGACCTCGGCCATGTCGGCCAGGATACGTCGGGCGCCGCGCAGGAACGCCTCGCCCTCGGCGGTGAAGGTGATCGCTCGGGTGGTGCGCAGCAGCAGGCGGGTGCCAAGGCGTTGTTCGGTACGCGCGATGATCCGGCTGACCGCCGAGGGTGTCAGCCCCAATGCACGCGCGGCGGCTGAAAGGCTGCCTTCTTGCGCCACGGTGGCGAACACGCTCATTTCACCGGACCTGCCGTTGAAGTCCATTTGTGCTCCTTACGCAAAGGTGATTGCCAGAAATGCTATCTACCGCCTGAAAAAGTTGGATCGTAGCATTGGCGGCATAGATGAGGAGCCTTCCATGCGTATCAATCCACCACTTGTCGCACTCGCCATTGGTGCCTTCGGCATCGGCGTTACCGAGTTCGCCCCCATGGGCATGTTGCCGGGCATCGCTGCGGATCTCGGTGTTTCCATTCCCGCTGCGGGTCTGTTGGTCAGTGCTTACGCGCTGGGCGTACTGCTCGGCGCGCCGCTGATGACCCTGACCACTGGCAGGATTCCTCGGCGCTATCTGCTGATCGGGCTCATGGCGATTTTCACCCTGGGTAATCTGATGTCAGCCTTGGCGACCGATTACTACAGCCTCATGGTCGCCAGGGTGGTGACCTCACTGAACCACGGTGCGTTCTTTGGCGTAGGCTCGATCGTCGCCGCCAGCGTGGTCGCCCCAGAGAAGCGTGCCGGGGCGGTGGCGGCCATGTTCATGGGCCTGACCCTGGCGACCATCGGCGGTGTGCCGCTGGCCGCCTGGTTTGGCGAACTGTTCGGCTGGCGCACCGCTTTCTGGGGTATTACCGGCCTCGGCGTGGCGACCATGGCCGCGTTGTGGTTCGCCCTGCCCAACCTGCCGGCACCGCAAAGCGCCGGTGTACTGGCCGAAATTCGGGTACTGGGCCGTGGTCCGGTGCTGGGGGCGTTGGCCCTGACCATCGTCGGCTCGGGTGCCATGTTTACCGTCTTCACCTACATCGCGCCGATCCTCAGCAGCGAGACCCACGCGTCAACTGCCTACATCACGGCCATGCTGGTGCTGTTCGGTGTGGGATTGACGCTGGGCAACATGTGGGGCGGCAAGGCCGCTGACCGCTCGATCGACCGCACCCTGATTATTTCGCTGAGCGTGCTGATTCTGGTCTTGCTGGCGTTCACCGTACTGATGCGCTGGCCGCTGCCGGCCGCCGTGGCCATCCTGATATGGGGTATCGCCAGCTTCGCCCTGGTGCCGCCGCTACAGATGCGCGTCATGGAAGCGGCCAAGGACGCGCCCAACCTGGCCTCGGCGGTGAATATCGGCGCCTTCAACCTCGGCAACGCCATTGGTGCGGCGCTCGGGGGTGCGGTGATCAATGCCGGGCTGGGTTATCCGGCGATCTCCCTGGCCGGGGCGGCAATGGCGGGTCTGGGCTTGCTGATGGTGTTGGCTTTTGCCTGGCGTTCCAAAGCGATTGCAGCGGCGGTGGTGTGAGGATGATGTGAGAGCGGCTGTCGATCACCCTTGAGCAGTGTCCCTCACAATCGCCGAGCGCCCGGCGTCCTGGCTTGGCAGCGCCCCATCCGCTGAGGCGCAAGGACGCCGTTCCATCAACACATTCAATGGATAAGTGCTTGAGCGGTGCTCGCCAGCTGAACGCCTACCCGAGCCTTTAACGTATCGATAAAGCGCGTGATCTTTGCGTCGACAAACTGTCGAGACGTGTAGACGGCATACACGTTCCGCTCGTACGTATGGTAGTCAGGCAGCACCCGCACCAGCTTCCCGGAGCGCAGATCATCAATCGCGGTAAAGCCGGCCAGCAACCCGATCCCGGCCCCCTCCCGCACAGCAACCGCCATTGCGTCCATGTCATTTACGCTGAAACTTGGCCCCGTAGGGACAAAGGTAGCGTCACCCGACTGGCTCTTGAGCTGCCACTCATCCCGCACATAATCCACCGTCCCCAGCAGCAAGCATCGATGCTCGCAGAGTTGCTCTGGCGTCGCCGGGTTGCCGTGCCGCGCCAGGTACTCTGCAGAGGCCACCAGGACACAATGGCTGACGCCGATCTTCTGACTGACATAGGCTGAATCCGGCAGCGTGCGTGCAATCAGGATGGAGACATCCAACTGGTCCTCCAGCAGGTTGGGCATGCGCTGGGAGAGCATTAAATCCACGGTCACGTCGGGAAACTCCTCACGGTACGCCAGCACCGCGCCGGTCACCAGTTGCCGGGCAAGTCCAGGAACGCAGTGCACCCGTAATGTCCCCCTGGGCTTCAACGCCGCGTTGCTCGCTTCGGCTTCCGCGCTTTCAAGGTCAGCCAGGATCTTGATGCATCGCTCGTAAAACCTGCGACCTGCGTCGGTTACCGAGAGACGCCGGGTGGAGCGTTGCAACAGTCGGGCGTCCAGCACATTTTCAAGTGCGGAAACAGCGCGCGAGACGTTGCCGACGGTGGAGTCCAGATGGTTCGCCACGGCCGTGAAACTGCCCATCTCAACCACTTTTACGTACACCGACATATTTGAAAGCTTGTCCATTCTGATCGTCCTGTAGAGCTGCAACCCACTCGGAATAAAGGCGGATGCTACACGTCCCCTGCCGCGCTCGATATTACCTCTGGGGACAACAATGATTCCCTTGTGGCCGGCTAAATCAAACGGTTCACCTTCCATAGACTTGGTTTCACGGGCTGCCTGAGTACACACGAAGGCACAGCCGACAAGGCGCCGTACTCCCCCCTGACAACCAACCCAAGGGCCACATCATGAGCAATTCCTACGATCAGCTTCATCTTTTCATCGGTGGTGAATGGATCGATGCACAAGGGCGCGCGACCACCGCAGTCGTCAACCCCGCCACCGGATGCGAAATCGGCCGAGTTCCCCTCGCCACCGCGGGCGATATCGATCGCGCCCTGGAAGTGGCTCGACTGAGCTTCGAAGAATGGCGCCGGACAGTTCCTGACAAGCGCGCGAAAATCCTCAAGCGCGCCGCCGATCTGATCCTGGAACGAGCCACCCACATTGCTGCGCAGATGACGCTCGAAGAAGGCAAGCCGCTGAGCGAAAGCATGGATGAAGTGGTCCGCGCAGCGGAATACTTCGAGTGGTTCGCCGAAAGCGCACGCCGTATCGATGGCCGTGTCGTGCCGGCCAACCGCCCCGGTGTACTGCAACTGGTAAAACGCCAGGCGATTGGCCCGGTCGCTGCCTTCACTCCGTGGAATTTCCCGGCGATTACCCCCGCCCGCAAGCTCTCGGCAGCCTTGGCCGCAGGTTGCAGCGTGGTACTCAAACCGGGAGAAGAAAGCCCCTCCACAGCACTGGCCCTGGCTCGCGCCCTGGACGATGCAGGCTTGCCCAAAGGCGTGCTGCAAGTGATTTTCGGCGTACCGGATCAAGTCTCCAGCCAACTGATTGCCTCACCGATCATTCGCAAGGTGACATTCACCGGTTCGGTGCCCATCGGGCGGCTGCTGTCGGCTCGCGCCGCCGAGGGCGTCAAACCCATCACCCTTGAACTGGGCGGCCATGGCCCGGTGCTGGTATTTGCAGACGCAGACATCGAAAAGGCAGCGGTCGAAGGTGTCGCGAACCGCTTTCGCGGGACGGGCCAGGTCTGCATCTCGTCGACCCGATTCCTCATCCAGCGTGATGCTTATCAAGCGTTTGTCGATCGTTTTGTCGCGGCGACCAAAGCCCTGGTAATCGGCGACGGCATGGATCCACAGACCCAGGTCGGACCGCTGGCCAACGCCAGGCAGTTGGCCAAGATGGAGCAACTGGTCGCCGATGCAGTCGAGAAAGGCGCACGGGTACTGGTCGGCGGCGAAGCCCTCCCGGGGGAAGGTTTTTTCTTCCAGCCCACGGTGCTGGCGGATGTGCCCATGAACGCACGCGTCATGCACGAAGAACCCTTCGGGCCCATCGCGGTGCTGATGCCCTTCGATGACCTGGGCGATGGCCTGAAAGAAGCCAACCGCTTGCCCTACGGACTCTCGGCTTATGCATTCACCGCCAGCGCCCGTACTGCAATCGACGTCGCCGATGGACTGGAGGCTGGAATGATCGGGATCAACCAGTACCGCATCGTTGCCACCGAGCTTCCGTTTGGTGGCATGAAGGAAAGCGGCCACGGCTCGGAAGGCGGCATTGAAGGTATCGAGCACTACCTCACTCACAAATTCATCAGCCAGGTGTAAGGAGACTTTCCATGTCGAATATCGATTTCAGCAGCCCCCGCGAAGCGGCCCGAGCATTCACACCAAAACTGGCGCAATTCATCGACTCAACGCTTTATCCGCAGATCTGGAGCGACCCGGCGTTGGCCCCCCGCGACCGCAGCCTGATCACAGTGGCCGCATTGATTGCCGGTGGCCATTGCGAGGAGTTGCCCGCGCACCTGCGGCGGGCGATCAGCAATGGGGTGACCCATGACGAACTGGCGGCGGCGATAACTCACCTGGCGTTTTATGTGGGGTTTCCTAGCGCCATCACCGCCTCTGCCATTGCCAATGCCACGCTTGCCAAACTGGAGCAAAACTAAGATGAAAGCCATCAACATCAGAGCGTTCGGCCCGGCAGAGGTGCTGCAACTCACAGACGCCGCCAACCCTGAGGTGCGCCCGACCGATTTGCTGGTGCGTGTGTATGCAGCCGGCGTGAACCGGGCGGACCTGACCCACCGAACCGGTGGCTATGGCCATCCGAATTTCGGTGACTCGCCGATCATGGGGCTGGAGATCGCCGGGGAAGTGATCGAAACCGGCAGCGAGGTGATCGGGTTCAAGGTGGGAGACCGCGTGATGGGCGTCGTTGGAGGCGGTGCCTATGCAGAACTGGCACGCATCGATTACCGCATGGCCATGCCCATTCCTGCGCAACTCGACTACGTGCATGCAGCGGCAATTCCTGAAGTGTTCGTTACCGCCCATGAAGCGATGATGCACCTGGCTCGACTGAAGCGCGGCGACTGTGTGCTGATTCATGCCGCGGCTGGTGGTGTGGGCTCTGCCGCTGTGCAACTGGCATATGCCACAGGCGCGACGGTGTATGCGACGACCGAGGGCCGCAAGTTATCGCGTGTGGAGCACTTGGGTGCCGATGTTGCCATTGACTACAAGACACAGGACTTCGCAAAAGTCATTGCCGATAAAACCAAGGGTCGCGGAGTTGACGTCGTTATCGACTTCGTCGGCGAGCCTTACTTCACACGCAATATCGCCTCTCTTGCTCACGGTGGCCGCCTGGTGCAGGTCGGTATTCTCGGCGGTGGCGGCAAGGTGACGGTGGAGCTGGAGCACATCCTCTATCGTCATCTGCAAATCATCGGCACGGTCATGAAGTCCCGCACACAGCCGGAGAAACACGACATGATCAAGCGCTTCCGAGAGCATTGGCTCGATCGCTTCGATGGCGCGCAAAGCCTGGAACCCGTGGTGGATAGCACGTTCCCACTCTCACGTGCTGCCGATGCGCATCGGCGGATGGAGTCTTGCGAGAATGTCGGCAAAATCATTCTGACAATGCAGCCTGAGGATCTGAATTAGGTCCTGCAGTCTCGCTGTCGATCCGCATGAAAGGTGCTCGGGTGAGCACCTTTTTTATGTGAACGCAAATGAATCGTCCCCTTCGCTCTTCAGCCTGCTCCATGCCATGTTGTTCGGGCTCGCAGTAACTGACGCGTATTGAGATCGCTACCCAAGGCGCCCCTCGAAATGACAATCAAGCCGTGCGCTTAGCGCAATACTCCACCATGAGCTGAGTGACCGCTGCCACAATCGTCTGATCCGCATCAGGCGAGGTGAACAGCCGACATTGGGCATCCGGCAAATCCGGCAACCCATGTTCTACCCCAATGACCGCCAATCCTTGCCCCAACTGACTCAGTGGCATGGGCGCTACCGCGAAGCCTGCCAAGGCCGACGCCCGTAACCCGGCCGTGCTGCTGCACAACATCACTGTGCGTTGGGCGATCCCCGCCTGCGCCAGCCTTGTCAGCGCGGCCTCGCGATAAGGGCACGGCTCGGGGAACAGGGCCAGCGGCAACGGCGTGGGTAATCGGGCGACGGGTTGCGCCGACCAGGCCCACACCAGCGGTTCTTGCCATAGCAACAGCCCCGCTTCGCTGGTTTCGCACAGCGAACCGATAACCACCTCCAGATGCCCCTGCTTCATCAGCGCCAGTAACGTACCCGGAATGTTCACCTGCACCTCGATCTCCATCCCGGGATACTGCGCGGCGAAATCCTGGACAGTGCGCAGCAATCGAGCCTCGACAAAATCTTCGGATACCCCGATCCGCAGCCGTCCGTGAAACGGCGTGCGTGTCAGGTCTGTCCAGGCATCACGGTTGAGCGCCAGGATCGTGCGCGCGTAAGAGACCAGGCGCTCGCCATCGGCCGTCAGTTGCTGGGAACGGGTGGTGCGCGTCAACAGGGGTTTACCAATCTGTTCTTCCAATCGCCGCACGTGGCCACTGACCGCAGATTGAGTCAGGTGCAGCTTCTGGGCGGCGCGGCTGAAGCCGTCTTCATCGACGACCGTGACCAATGTCTTGAGCAGCAGAGTGTCGAACATAGTTTCAATCGTGATTAATCCAGCCGTAATTTACGATTTATATTTCAATTACAACTATGTTGCAATGCTGCCACCTACCCTGATTCAAGGTGTGCCATGACGACTCTTCTCCATATTCAATGTTCTCCACGCAAGCAGCGTTCGGCTTCCCTTGAAGTCGCGCGCAGCTTCATTGCGCGTTATCAAGCGAACGTCCCGGACACCGAGATCATCACCCTCGACCTCTGGAACATGGCCCTGCCGGAATTCGATGATCTGGCCATGGAAGCCAAATACGCCGGGCTCAATGGCACGCCGTTGACCACTGCACAACAAGAGGCCTGGAACACGTTAAAAGCGTTGGCAAGTCACCTGCACCGTGCGGATGTACTGGTGATGTCCGTACCGCTGTGGAACTTCAGCATCCCGTACAAACTCAAGCACTTCATCGACCTGGTATCGCAGAAAGACATCCTGTTCAGCGTTGATCCGCAACGCGGTCTGGAAGGCATGCTGCACAATAAACTTGCCGTGGTGATGTACGCCCGCGGCCTGGATTTTTCGGCGCAATCGATCACGCCGGCGGAGCGCTTCGACTTCCAGAAACCCTACGTGGAGGCCTGGCTGAAATTTATCGGCATCACGGATGTGCATTCGGTGATTGTGGAGAAAACCATCCTGGGGGAAGACGTCGATCGGCACGCGCGTGAGGCCGCGACTCAGCAGGCCAGGAACCTGGCAGACAGTTTTCGCTGACGCTTCAGGTGCCCCGCTGTACATCGACGCATTGGCTGGTTGCTCAGTTCAAGTGAAGTCAACTTACGCTTGCCTGACAATATCGACCGAGATCTCCACTGCCGCAATCATGCCTCTGTTCTAATCGGGACCAGACCACAATTGATAACCATGATCTGCCCCCCGATTTTCATTCCGCTGAGCCTGTGCAATAAGGACCGATTCAGTCCTGAACCGGCAGCTGAGAAACTGATTCTTCCCGCATGCTTTTTTTAATTGCCGAAAAGAGCAGCCAGGTCGCCGGTACGCCAGACGTTGTCGACCGTCACGCGTTCAATCAGCCAAACGTCGCCTTGCCTTACCATTTCCACGTCGTAGCGATTTTTCATGAGGTAATGGCGCGACGGGTCGTTCTTCAGTACATGCTGCGCCTCTACCAGTGCATCCAGATGCGCCTTGTCGCCATTGATGCTGGCGCGAGGGTTGCTCACCGAATGCGTGGTGTCGACGTGACTGAGCGCGCCTGATAACGCCGCGACGATGGTGTCCCGACCTTCCAGCACCGGGTATTCAAAGCCGGCTTTTGCAGCAGCGGGACGGAAGTCGGAAACGGCATTTTCCGCCAACGCCGATGCAAGAAGATCGGTGTCTTGCAGATCGATACCGGCGGCAAATCGGTACAGTGTTTCTTCCACCGAGCGTTTGTCTGCGGTGTCCTGAAGGTATGTGGACGACATGGTTAACGCCTTATAGGAAGTGAACCACCATGGTATAAGTTGTATACCAGATATCAATTACGCACTTTGAAGTCATCAGGTATCCCTGAGGAAACCACATGCAGCAACTGGATGATCGGAAACTGGCTCAAATCGGCTCGGACGCAGGCAACAAAGTCGATTGTTCGAGTCGTTTCCTGCTGGATCAAATCGCGGACAAGTGGTCGGTGCTGATACTTGCCGCGCTATGTCACAAGCCGCTGCGGTTCAATGAACTCAAACGCTGTCTGGATGGCATTACCCAAAAAGCGTTGACCCAGGCGCTGCGTCGCCTGGAGCGCAACGGTATCCTTGACCGTCGGGTGATCCCCTCGTCGCAGATAGCGGTGGAGTACAGCATCACGCCATTGGGCCGGACGCTGGAAGAACCGTTCCGGGCTTTGTATACCTGGACGATCTGCCATGTGGAGAGCGTCATGCAAGCGCAGGCGGCCTTCGATCAGCGCGAAACCGAGGTCTAGTAATCGGTTATCGTGGTGCCGGCAATCGTCTCGGCGAATCCGATGCCGAACACCCGCGCCGGGGCTTCAAAACCGGCTCCTCGATCACCGCCCAGCAGCCGACGAGCCGCCTCCACCGCTGCCCAGCGTGCGTAGCTAATCGCGTCAGTAACCCACACCCCGTACACCGCCCGAGGCCCGGATGGATTCGCCGGTTACCCAATGCGAGTCTTGCGATGCCAGGAACACTGCCAACGGTGCGATATCTTCAGGCTCTGCGAAGCGACCAAGCGGCGTTCCGGCCAGTAGTTTTTCGCCCAACTCACCGACAAAATTCCCTTCAGTACCCGGGGTGTTGGTGTGCCCCGGCAGGATCGAATTGACCCGAATGCCACGCGCACCCAGCTCCCTGGCCAGTGCGAAGGTCAAGGTATCGACCGCGCCCTTGGTCGCCGAGTAGACGCTCGAAGCCAGATAGGGATCGGTGCTGAGGATCGAGCTGATATTGATGATGCTACCCGTCGGCCCCAGCAGTTTGACGGCCTCACGCACCGCTAGAAGGTAACCCAACACATTCAGATTGAACTGCGTGTGGAAGGCTTCCTCGGTAAGGTCATCGATCATCTGGAACACCGCGACACCGGCATTGTTGACCAAGATATCCAGCGTGCCGTACTTCATGCGCACCGTTTCAAACAAGCGCACTACGTCAGCTGCCTGGCTCATGTCTGCCTGAACGGCAAAAGCGCAGCCGCCATGCTCTATGATCTGGGCGACCACTGCATCCGCGTCGGCCTTGCTGGAGGCGTAGTTAACGATGACGTTTGCGCCCTCTGCGCCCAAAGCCCTGGCGATCCCGGCGCCTATGCCTTTGGACGCGCCGGTGACAACCGCTATTTTCCCTTCGAGTTTCATGACCTGACCTTTTTTAAGTTGCGTGATATGAGGCTGGGTTGCAGTCGCGTCCTGAATGAGCGCACTGCAACGAACCGCGAGCCATCAGTATTCAGCCATCCAGCAAGCGGACGTTTGCCGGTTATTCGCAAGTTCTTGCCTATTCTTCTCAGCTGGCTTGCCATCCCCTTGGATATGGCCCACGGTGGCGAGTATGGAAAATCCAATGGCAGAACTGCGCAGCATCGTGATGCGCGCACAAGACAAGTGGACCGAAACCGGATTGCCTCGCGTGGCCATGGTCCGGGCAGAGGCCTGTGCAGATCAGGTCTATCAGCCGATGCTGCACCTGGTGCTTCAAGGCACCAAGACCCTGTCGATTGGCGAGGATGTTTCCAGGTACACCGCGGGCAGCTATTTCCTGGTGCCCGTCGACGTGCCGGCGACGGGCCAGATTCACGCCGATGCACTGGACAAGCCCTATCTTGCGGTCAGCCTGACCCTGGATCCCGATGTGATCGCGACCCTGCTGATGGATGAAGGCGAGACGCCAAGGGCGACGCAAAACTCGTGTTTTGAGGGTGTACCTGCGCCTGCTGAGCTGATTGATGCATGGCTACGCATGATGCGGCTCATGGATCGTCCACATGAGGTAGCGATACTGGCGCCGATGATCGAGCGTGAGATTTTATTTCGCGCGCTACAGGGGCCATTGGGCGGTATTCTTCGTGACGTTGCGCGACCGGATGGCCGTATGACGCAAATCCGCCGTGTCACCCAGTGGATTCGTGAGCACTACACCGAGCCTTTTCGCGTCGAGCCGCTGGCGCTCATGTCAGACATGAGCGTTGCGGCCTTCTACCGGCACTTCAAAGCCGTAACGGCCATGACGCCGATTCAGTATCAGAAACGCCTGCGCTTGCTGAGGGCTCGCTGGTTACTGCTGTTCGATACGCTGGACGCGACGTCCATCGCTTATACCGTAGGGTATGAAAGCGCCTCTCAATTCAACCGAGAGTACGCACGACTGTTTGGCCTGCCTCCGGCGCGGGATGCGGCGAGTTTCAGGACTCCCGCCCCCGCCGCAGAGCTTACAGCAGCTTCTTGAACAGCCAACGAAGACCTTAGAAGTCGGTGATCACCGTCCCGTCGATGCTCTGGGCAAACCCGCCCCCGAAGATCTGGGCGGGTGTCGCAAAACCCTGCCGCCGTTCACCGCTCAATACGCGGCGCGCCGCCTCTACTGCCGCCAAAGGCGTATAGGAATAGCCGTTCACGGTTTCAATCACAGACCGTGCAATGGCGCCATCAACCCCAGTGACCTCAACCATTGCACGTGCCCGATGAGCATCCCGCTGCTCTGGCGTCGGACCATCAGGCAGTTGCGACAGATCACCTTCAGGAAACGCGTCACCCGCGATATGCACGTACATCGCAATATTCGGGATCGCCGTCGAATGCCAGCCTGTTACCAGGTCACCGAAAGACAGCGGCACGCAAAGGACCGGCCCCTGACCAAAATCAAAGTGACGTGGCGCGGCATCCGGCGTTGCAACGAGTTCACCGTCGACCCTGGCGAGCACGCCTGCGCCGATGATTTCACTAACGCTCATGGCCGAGCCTCGGGACATCGCCCCAGGGACCTGAAGCGCGATGTTCAGCGCAACGGGCTCCTTTACCCGCTTGGCGACATGCACCGCCAGCGAATCGGTAGGCACGACATCCCAACCGACGCCAGGCAACAGCATGATGTGATTTGCAGCCGCGTCAGCGCCCAGCCTCTCAGCCAACCGGTAAATATTGATCTCGGCAGTGATGTCCAGATAGTCGACGCCGGCCTTGATGCACGCGCGCATCAAGGGCTCGGCCGTGTGCGCAAAGGGTCCGGCGAAGTTGAGCAATACCGAGACGCCAGACAACCAAACCTCGGCGTGCGCATCGCTATCGAATACCCGATAAGGCACATCCAAGTGCGCAGCGAGTGACGCGAGTCGCTGCTGATTGCGCCCCGCGATTTCGACATTCAGACCAAGGGCCTTAGCCCGCTCAGCGGCCATCCGACCGGTATAGCCCGTGGCGCCGTAAATCAGAAGTGTGCTCATTGGGCGTGCTGCCATTTTTTGTAGACGAATTGGAGGCTGTACCCATCCGGGTCCAGAACATCTGCCGCGTAGTAATCAGGGTCGTAGTGCAAGCGGGCCCCAGGCGCGCCGTTGTCGACTGCCCCCTGCTCCATGGCGGCGGCGTAGGCTGCGTCGACTTGAGCCTTGCTGTTTGCGACAAAACCAACATGTACAGCGCGCCCCTCCACGACGCCCTCACGCAACCAGAAAAACATCCTGCCGTTGGCGCCAAAACCCTTGAGGTCAGGATGACCCGGAGGGCCGTCCTTGCCGTCGTAGTCCAGGCGCGCGGTAATACCCAACAGGGTCAGAACAGCGTCGTAGAAACGGGTGGACCGTGTGATATCGCTCACGGACAAGAAGATATGATCGAGCATGGCAAAATCCTCAGATGTTGTAGCCGCCGGAAACTTCGAGGGTCTGGGCATTGATCCAGGCGCCCTCCTCGCTCAACAGCATGGCGATGACCCGCGCGACATCTGACGGTTCGCCAACTCTGCCCAGGGCTGTCTGAGCCGCCAGCATCGCCTCGAACTCATCGTTGAGCCCACCGCCCAATTCGGTGCGGATGGCGCCGGGCGACACGGCGTTGGCGCGTATGCGTCGCTCTCCAAACTCTTTGGCCATGTAACGGGTCAGCACTTCAAGCCCGCCCTTGAACGCCGCGTAGGGGGCGACGCCAGCGGTGGATACGCGGGTAGTGGCGCTGGTGACGTTGACGATACTGGCGCCTGGCGCCAACAGCGGCAGCAGGGTCTGAGTGAGGAAAAAAGGGCCTTTGAGATGCACGTTGAAAAGGCCATCGAACTGCGCTTCGCTAACGGTTGCCAGGGGATTGAACAGCCCATAACCAGCGTTGTTGACCAGGCCACTCAGCGTGGTAGCGCCCCAGTTTTTGAGCAGCGTCAAACGCACTGACTCTCCAAAGGCCTCGAAGGTGGCAACGTCAGATACATCGAGCTTGAGCGCAACAGCCTTGCCACCCGCCTGCTCGATACGGTCCACCACCATGGCGGCATCCTGCGGGTTCGTGTTGTAGGTCAGGATGACTCCCATGCCTCGTTGAGCCACGTGTTCGGCTGTACTTGCGCCGATGCCACGGCTACCGCCGGTGATTACGATGACGCCCATGTGATATTCCTCTGTGGTTCCAATAGATGTCCACAGTACTCATCACTCTCTTCAGGGTCGTACCCGTTTCTACTGCAAAGCTGCCTGTTTCTGCTTTTCGCTTGCACGGCGCCGTGCGCTGCCCTCAGCATGCAACGCATGGACAATCAATTGAATGAACTCAGGTCGCTCGCGGCCAAGGCTGAAAACCGCCGCACGGAGACGGGAATCCCTCGCGTAGCCATGGTTAAGGGCAAGATCCCCGAGCACATGCTGGCGGCGGTCTACGACCCGATGATCAACCTGATCCTACAAGGCAGCAAGAGCATGACCGTGGGGGATCGGACGCTTCGGTATGACCCTGCGACCTATTTCGTCATGTCCATTGATCTGCCTGCAGTGGGGTCGGTGCACCCCGCCGAGTCCGGCGAACCCTACCTGGCGGTCAGCCTGACTCTCGACCCTGCAGTGTTATCCACGCTGTTTGCCGACTTGCCCGAACCTGCCCGCCGTATCGAGACCAATCGTGGCTTCTCAATCGCGCCCGTCACGACCGAACTGATGGACGCCTGGGTCCGAATGCTGAGATTGATGGGCGACCCAGATGCCATCGCCGCTCTGGCCCCAGCCTATGAAAGAGAGATTATCTTCCGCGTACTCCAAGGCCCCCATGGCTGGATGTTGCGAGAAATCGCAGCGCCGGATACCGCGATGGCCCGAGTCAACATGGCGATCCAATGGATCCGCCGCGACTTCGCGGAGCCAATTGGCGTTGAGCGATTGGCGCAACGAGCTTCAATGAGCGTCTCGGCATTCCACCGCCACTTCAAGGCGGTGACCAACCTGAGCCCTTTGCAGTACCAGAAACGGGTTCGCCTGCTCCAGGCCAGGACCCTGATTGTGGCCAATGCCAAAAGCGTTATGGCGGCTGCCTTCGAGGTTGGCTACGAGAGCGCAACGCAATTCAGCCGAGATTACACACGGGTGTTTGGCCTGCCGCCAGCGCGCGATGCTGCCAGAATTCTTGGGCAAACCCGAGGCGAGACAAGGTAGGCCGATTCACTTTTTGGCATCAAACACCGCGTGTGCTTAGCCGCTGTTTCGTTGGTTGCTCAATGGGCTGGCCCAGCGTTCCAGCCTACTCCAACCGCAACACGCTTTATCGCTCAGATGAATCCTGTGATACTTAATGCGAATTACTCTCACACGCATTAGCACCAGGATCTATTCAATGTCGACTTGTGCCACCCCGCCGCGTCACTTCAACCCTGCCCGCGATCTTCTGGCCATGGCTATTTGCATGGCCACCCTCGCCCCCGCCTACGCCGATGACAACAGCGCCACCCTGCCGAACACCCCACCCGCCACCCTTGAACTAGACGCGACCGAGGTCACCGGGAGCGGCCAACTCGGGAGTACCTCGGAAGGCACCGAGTCCTACACCACCGGCGCGATGTCGACCGCGACCAAACTCCCACTGACCATGCGTGAAACCCCACAAGCCGTCACCGTCATTACGCGTCAGCGCATGGATGACCAGGCGATGACCGACATCAACGACGTGGTCAAGGCGACGCCCGGTTTGTTCCTGGACTTTTCCTCTGGTCCTGGTCGGCAGACCTACAAGGCACGCGGTTTTGAAATCGATAACCTGATGTATGACGGCATCCCGAGTAGCTACAACGGCGTTTCAGTCGGCTCCCAGCCTAACTTGGCCATGTTTGATCGGGTCGAGGTGGTGCGCGGTGCCACCGGCCTGGTGACGGGTGCAGGCAACCCTTCGGCCGCCATCAACCTGATCCGCAAGCGGCCATTGGCCGAGCAGAGAGTCACCCTGACCGGTGCCGCCGGCAGCTGGGACGACTACCGTGGCGAGGTCGATGCCTCCAGCCCGCTCAACGACAGTGGCACGCTGCGCGGCCGGGTCGTGACCTCTTACCAAGACGCCAACAGCTTCATCGACAATGTCGAAGAGGATCACGGCCTGTTCTATGCCGTCACCGAAGCGGACCTGAGCGATGACACCACCCTGACCCTGGGGTTTTCCCATCAGAAGGACAAGACCAATTACTTCTGGGGCTCTTCGATGATCGGCCTGGATGGTCATCATCTGGACCTGCCACGCTCCTACAATCCGGGTACGGATTGGGAGAACAAGGATCAGGAGATCAACACGGTATTCGCCGAAGTCCGTCATCGCCTGGCCAATGACTGGAACCTTCAGGTCAACGCCAATTACTCCGAACAGAACGCGTTGTTCTCCGGCTCTTATCAATCGCGCTGGGTCAACAACACACTGGCCCGCACGGTTTACCAGGCCGACGTCGATGAAAACCAGGCCGGCGTGGACGCCTTTGCCAGTGGCCCCTTCGAAGCGTTCGGGCGTAGCCATGAACTGGTGGTGGGCGCCAGCAAGCGCATCTACGACAAGACCACCCACAACTACAGCCCGTACGACAGCAACTGGCCGCTCAATGGGGGTAAACCGAACTTCGTCCATACCAACAACCAGCGCGACGTCACCACTCAGGATGGTGTCTACCTCACCACACGCCTGAGCCTGGCCGACCCGTTGAAGTTGATCCTCGGCGGGCGCCTGGACTGGTACGACTACGATAACCGTGATGGCGACACCGACTACAAGGTCACCCGCAACCTCACCCGGTACGCCGGCTTGATCTACGACCTGGACGAGCATCACTCGGTCTACGTCAGCTACAGCGACATCTTCACACCGCAGACCTCCAAAGATACTTCTGGTAGCCCGGTCAAGCCGATCGTTGGCAAGAACTACGAGGTCGGCCTCAAGGGCGAATATTTTGGTGGCGCACTGAATGCGAGCGTGGCGCTGTTTCGCGTCGACCAGGAAAACCGCGCGGTGCAACTGTTTACGGCAAACTGCCCACAGGCAACCTGCTACGAAGCCTCCGGCGAGATTCGCAGCCAGGGTATCGACTTCGAACTGCAAGGTGCCTTGACCGAAAACTGGCAAGTCGGCGGGGGCTACACCTACGCGCGAACACACACCATCAAGGATGCCGCCAACCCGCAGAACGTAAACAAGCAGTTCGACACCGACACACCGGAACATCTGTTCAAGCTGACCACCAGCTACCACTTCCAGGGCCCGCTGGAAAAACTGCGCGTGGGCGGCAACGTCTCCTGGCAGAGCCGCATGTACAACGACATCAAGCTGGCTGATGGCAGCCAATACCGCCTCGAACAGGGCAGCTACGCGATCACCGACCTGATGGCCGGCTACCGCGTCAGCCAGAACCTGGACCTGCAGGTCAACGCCAACAACATCTTCGACCGCCGGTACTACTCGACCATCGCCAACTCCGTGAGCTATGGCGGTGATGCCTATGGCAACCCACGCAACATGATGCTGACCGCCAAGTACAGTTTCTAGAAAGCAGAAAAAGGGGACGTCACTTGGAGCGTCCCCTTTTCAACCCAAAGCAATGCACTTGCGACCCTCCTTATGGTCTACCGGAAGCCGCGAATTTCACCTCCCGCACACATCTGCGCTAGAGAGACAAGTACATGAAAATGGCTGCCATTTTTGCACTCACCTGGATTGGCTTCACCTCAGCGGGTGCATTTGCCGGTGATCGGAACCAGGACTATCGAGAGGCAAACAGGCGCCACTGGGAACAACAGCGCGGCAAGTTCAAGCCCGAGCATTGGCAGCCAGCTAGAATCCGTGCAGCTCGCACTCAGTAACCTCTGAATGACGTCATTGCCCATCAACCCGCTCATACCGCCGCTGAATCCGCTCCAACTCCCCAGAACGCCGCAACTTCTCCAACGCACTGGCCCACGCCGCCACCACTTCATCCTCGCTGTCAGGGCTGAAAGCGATGTACAGCGATGAGCGATACAGCTCGATAGGAATCCGTCGCAAGGTGCCCGGCGCGATGTTCAACTGACGGCTGTAATAAGCCACGCCCGCATCGGTGTCGCCGATGATGATGTTGGTGCGTCCGGCGAGCAGCATGCGGTAGAGCAGCTTGCTCTCGGTGGCGCTTTTGTCCAGGTTTTTGAAGCCCAGCGACTGCAGCATCTGAGGCACCAGGCCGGCGTGGCGGGTGGTGATCTGCGGGGCATGCAGCAGTTGTTCCAGGGAGTTCACCGGCGGCGTACTGGCCAGTTGATAGGGGTGGATGGATTCTTCCACGATCGGGCCGACCCATTTGTACAACGGCTCGCGTTCCGGCGTGCGAAACAGCGAGTACATGATCGTCTTGGGCCGGTTTTTCAGTACCTGCGTGGCTCGCATGCTGGGCTGCATCAGCACTTCGTAGTCACTGCCGGTCAACGCCATGATGGCCCGGACGATCTCGGTGGTCATGCCGGTGAGCTGATTGTTTTCCTGATAGTTGTACGGTGCCCACTCTTCGGTGACGACCTGATACTCCTGCGCCCGGGCCTCAACCGTGCCGAGCAATAGGCAGAGCAGCGCTGCAGCCGGTGTCGAATGTCTCACATGTTCTCCCGGTGGATGGTTCGGCGTTTGTGCATGGATGGGCCTGATTCAAGGGGGTAAGGTAAGCATAGACCCAAACACATGCTCAACAGTTGACGCAGTCGACATTCCGCCCCTTAGCCCCCCAGGCCCTGGTGTACGATCAGTACAAACTGGATATCGGCCACAAACATTCGCCTCGTAACCGAAGCAAAACGCAGCTATTGGAATTTTCTAATAGTTGCTATCGATGCCAGCGCCGTTCTCGTCCTCGGCCTCTCTCTCTAATCTGCCCACCAACGCGATCGACGACGATCGCCGCAGATCAAACCGACCTTATGGAGAGAGAAACGATGAACACCTTCAACCGCACCCTCGCTGTCGCCACCCTGGCATTGGCCACCCTCAGCGCCGAGGCCGCGTCGCCGGTCCAGGCCGCTGCCAGCGCGTCGGCTGTCGGCAGCGTGGTGCAGTCCGCCAGCTACATCACCACCAAGGATGGCGTGCAGCTGTATTACAAGGACTGGGGCCCGCGCGATGGTCAGGTCGTGACCTTCAGCCACGGCTGGCCGCTGGACTCCGACAGCTGGGAAGGCCAGATGATGTTCCTCGCCTCGAAGGGTTATCGCGTGGTGGCTCATGACCGTCGCGGCCATGGTCGCTCCAGCCAGCCGTGGGAAGGCAACGACATGGATCACTACGCCGATGACCTGGCGGCAGTGATTGAAGCGCTGGACCTGAAGAATGTCACGCTGGTGGGCTTCTCGACAGGGGGTGGTGAAGTGGCTCGCTACATCGGCCGTCACGGTACCGCTCGAGTGAAGAAAGCCGTGCTGGTGTCCTCTGTCCCGCCGTTGATGCTCAAGACCGACACCAACCCCGGTGGCTTGCCTATGGAGGTGTTCGATGGCCTGCGCAAGGCGTCCCTGGAGAACCGTTCGCAGCTGTACCTGGACATCGCCTCGGGCCCGTTCTACGGCTACAACCGCAAGGGCGCCAAGCCATCCCAAGGGCTGATCCAGTCGTTCTGGGTGCAGGGCATGCAGGGTGGCAGCAAGAATACCTATGACTCGATCGCGGCATTCTCGGCGACTGACTTCCGAGGCGATTTGAAGAAGTTCGATGTGCCGACGCTGGTGATCCATGGCGATGACGACCAGATCGTGCCTATCGACGCTTCAGGCCGGGCCTCGGCGGCGCTGATCAAGGGCGCTCGACTGATCGTCTACCCTGGCGCGCCGCACGGTTTGACCGAGACGCACAAGGATCGCCTCAATCAGGATCTGCTGAAGTTCCTTCAGGAATAAAAGCCCAGATCCCTTGTGGGAGCGAGCTTGCTCGCGATGGCGGTGGACCAGCTTGCCTCAATGCTGAATGGACCGACGCCTTCGCGAGCAAGCTCGCTCCCACGGTTGTTCTCGGGTGGTCATGGATTCAATGCCGCAACAACTTACGCAACGGAATCTCGTCCTTGCGCACCGGTGACTTGATGACGATGTAGCTGAAGTACTTGGAGATGCCGATGTTCTTGTCCAGCAGGCTTTCCATCACGTCCTGATAGTCCTGGATGCTGCGGGTCATGAAGCGCACCAGATAGTCGTAGCCGCCGCTGATGAGGTGGCATTCGAGCACTTCATCCACCAGGCGGATGTTGGATTCGAACTTGGCGAAGTCCTCACGCTTGTGGTCGCTGAGGGTGACTTCGGTGAAGACCGTCACCGAATCGGTAATCTTGGCCAGGTTCAAATGGGCCTTGTAGCTGGAAATGTACCCCAACGACTCCAGTCGTTTGACCCGTTGCAGGCACGGGCTGGCGGACAAGCCCACGGCATCGGCCAGGCTGACGTTGGTCATGCGGCCATCTTTTTGAAGCTCTACCAAAATGCTGATGTCGATCCGGTCCAGTTTCGCTAAACCTTCCATCGCATACCTCTTGCCTGCCGTTTGTAAGACAATCTTCTAACAAAATCAGCGTCGTAAGGACAGCTGATGCTGAGCGACCAGATCAGCCATGCTGTTGATGCAGTAGTCCGCCGCGCAGGGCGCAGGAGACATATCGGCGTTACGGCAGATCAGGCACACAGCCCCAACCGACCGTGGGCGGGCGCCGGGACGGGTCACCTGGAGAATTGTCTCGGCGCTCAGACCATTGGCTGCCAGCCAATCGTGATCCTGCAACGGATCGCTCGCCAGCGAAATAAAATCATCAGGCTCGATACCCAGGCGCTCGCACAACACGCCCCGGTCCTCGGCATCGCGATCCCCCTGCACCAACAACCGATAGAACTTGCGCAGGTAGAGCATCGCACCCGGCGCGTCCTCGAACAGCGTCCAACCGGCCGCCGAGCGGGCGAAGCTCATGCCCTCCTCCCAACTGACCTTCAGCTTCCAGCGCTCGGCCAGTTGACGGTGGGCGAAACACAGCAAGCCGCTGAAGCCCAATTCGCCGAAACGCGGGTACAAGGCTTGCAGTACCTCGTCAAAATCGGCGAGCACCTGCGCTTTGTCCAACGGCTCGCCATGGTTTTCCAGCAACGGCTGCAACGCCGTCCAGACGCCGGAGTCCCGATCCACCAGGACCTCATCGCAGTCGATCAACAACGCCCGATATTCAGTCAGCCTCATCTGTAAAGCCTCCGATGATGTCCCATCGATCAACGCTCCATTAACTGCCACTGACGCTTGCCCAGGCAAACGTCATGAACGCAGGCATCAGCCCAGGACGCGTGCCAAGGCGCCGTCGAGAATCTGCAACGCTTCGTCGATCTGCGCCTCGCTGGTCACCAGCGGCGCCAGGAAGCGCAAGACGTTGCGGTACACCCCGCACTTGATCACCAGCAAACCACCGGCCCGAGCTTCGTCGATCAGGCGTTGATTCAAGTCGGCGTCCGGGGTACGTGCCTCGTCATTTTTGATCAGTTCGATCGCCAGCATGAAACCGCTGCCGCGCACGTCGCCGATCTGCGGGTAACGGGTTTGCAAATGCAGCAGGCCCTGGCGCAGGCGTTTACCCAGGACTTCCCCACGGGCCAGCAGCTGTTCTTGTTCGTACGCCTCGATCACCGCCAGCGCCGCCGCGCACGACAGCGCATTACCGCCGTAAGTACCGCCCAGGCCACCCGGCAGTGGCGCGTCCATGATCTCGGCCTTGCCGACCACACCCGACAACGGCAAGCCGCCGGCGAGGCTCTTGGCGACCGTGACCAGGTCCGGCTGGATACCGGCGTGCTGGAAACCGAACCATTTACCGGTGCGACCGAAACCGGTCTGGATTTCATCGAGAATCAAGACAATGCCATGCTTTTGCGTCAGTGCGCGCAGGCCCTGCAAAAACTCGACGGGAGCCGAGAGGAAACCGCCATCGCCCTGCACCGGTTCGATGATGATGGCCGCGACCCGCTCAGGCGCCACTTGAGTGGCCAACAGCTCGTCCAGTGCCTGGAGCGCCATGGCGCTGGTGACGCCGCGATAGGCATTCGGATAGGGCGTGTGGAAGACCTCCGGGGCGAACGGGCCAAAGTTCTGTTTATACGGCTGGCTCATGCCGGTCAGCGTGGTGCCGAGCAAGGTCCGGCCATGAAACCCGCCGCGAAAGGCAATCACGGCCGAGCGGTTGGTGTGAGCCCGGGCAATCTTCACCGCGTTTTCCACCGCTTCGGCCCCCGAGGTGAAAAATGCCGCTTTATAGGCCTGCTGACCGCCGATCATTTCGCACAGGCGCTGGGCCAGGTCCAGGTAAGGCTTATAGGCCACGACCTGGAAGCAGGCATGGGAGACTTTCTGCAACTGGGCCTGAACGGCCGCGACGACCTTGGGGTGATTGTGGCCGATGTTCAACACACCGATGCCGCCGACGAAGTCCAGGTAGCGCTTGCCGTCCACGTCCCATAATTCCGAGCCCTGGGCCCGATCGATCACCAGCGGGTGCGCGGTGACCAGGCCACGTGGCACGAATTGATCACGCTGACGGAGCAAACTTGGGGTTTCTTCGACTTTACTGTTCATTGGCATTTCCCATCGTGAGCCTCGCACCCAGGAAGCGGCTGCGGTGTGTTCACAGGTTAAGCGTTCGACGCGATTGTCTAAGCCGAACTTGGTCGTTGAGAAATTCGGATCGACTGTTTACACCCCGGCAAACAGCAGAATCCTCCAGAGGCATTCCAGCCCCATGGAATCTGCCGCAAGAGGCACCTTGCAACGCAGCGCGATGCTGCTACGCCGGCCCTTTCGACAGATCCTGCTCTGGCGTTGAGGCATGCTAGGGGCTCCTTGATTTCAGGCGAGAAGTGACCCATGGCCCTGCTCTATAAAGCTGACCCGGTACGCGGCGAACACTGGCGGCGCCTGTTCGCCGAACACGCGCCGGACATCGAATGGCGTGCCTGGCCAGACATCGGCGACCCGCGGGATATCCAGTACCTGGCGGCCTGGCAGGCACCGGACGAGCTCGAAACACTGTTGCCGAATCTGCAGGTGCTGTTCGCCTTGTCTGCCGGCGTGGATCAACTCGACCTCGATCGTTTGCCGACGGCGCTGCCGGTGGTGCGCTTGCTCGACCCGGGCATCAGCCAAGGCATGTGCGAGTACGCCAGTTTCGCTGTGCTCAGCCTGCACCGGGACATGTTGCGCTACCGCCAGCAACAGGCCGAACGGTGCTGGCAAGCGCACCGGCTGGTGCCCGCCGGGCAACGCCGGGTGGGCGTCATGGGCCTGGGTTTGCAGGCTCGGCAGATACTCGCCACCTTGAAGACCTTTGGTTTTGCCTTGTCGGGCTGGGCCCGCAGCGAGCATCGCATCGACGGGGTCGCGTGCTTTGCTGGCGAGGAGCAACTGCCGGCGTTTCTCGGCCAGTGCGACATTGTGCTGTGCGTCCTGCCGTTGACCGAGCAGACCCGAGGGATCCTCAACCGCCAGCTGTTCCAACACCTGCCCAAGGGCGCAGCGTTGGTCAACATGGGCCGGGGTGGGCACCTGGTGGAAGAGGACCTGCTTGAAGCCCTTGCCGACGGCCAACTCAGCGCCGCGGTGCTGGACGTGCTGGAGCAGGAGCCGGCGCCCCCTGATCATCCATTCTGGAGCCATCCACAGATCCTGCTGACACCGCATATCGCGGCGATGACCCAACCCGAGAGCGCATTTGCCGTGTTGTTGGAGAACATCCGTCGGCATCAACGGGACGAATCGATGCTGGGCCTGGTTGATCGTGAGCGCAGCTACTGATCGCAGCCCTGTAGGAGCAGGCGAAGGCTCGGCCCCGTTCGGACGATCCTTTGATCTTTTGATCTTTCGCTTGGGACTCAATTGCCAGGGAAAAGATCGCAGCCTCGTTGCACTCGGCAGCTCCTACACGGCGCCTGCAGGCAGCTCCATCTTTGCGCTGAACCATGAAATCCGACCCGGTATTTACTGCTGGCCAAGCCTATGATTTGAGCAAGAAATGTGGCCGACAGAGCCGTTGCTTATGGAAGCTACCGAATCGATTTACCGCACTTGCCAGGCCCGGAGGCAGGTGAGATACAAAGACTTTCAGCGCACACATCCATCCGATTTCGTTCCTAATTTTATGGTGATCAGCCATGTCCACTTCGCAACGCCCTACCTACATCTATCGCGCCATGACCGCCACCGACGTGCCTGCGGCCCATGCCTTGTCCGTGCAGTTGAAATGGCCCCATCGCCTGGAAGACTGGGCGATGTTGCAACGCGTCGCCCAGGGGTTTGTCGTGCAAGACCAGGGCCGTTTGATTGGAACGGCGTTCACCTGCGCCCAGGGGGACTACGCCACCATCGGCCTGGTGATTGTCGACGATGAGTATCAGGGCCAGGGGATCGGTCGCAAGCTGATGGAACTGGCGATCGAAGCGTGCGGCTCGCGGACCGCCATCCTCAATGCGACCCTGGCCGGTGCCCCGCTGTATGCGAGCCAGGGGTTCGTTGATTTTGGGCATATTCAGCAGCATCAAGGGCAAGCGCTGGTACCGGCCCCACTGGAACTGGCCGCCGGCGAACGCTGCCGCGAGCTGAGCGAAGCCGATCACGCCGAGCTGATCGAACTGGCCAATGCCGGGAGCGGGCTGGAGCGGAGCGCCGTGCTCAATGATCTGTTCGAGGTCGTTGAACATTCAGTGGGTATCGAGCGCGACGGTCACTTGTGCGCCTTCGCCCTGCTGCGCCCGTTCGGTCGTGGTCGCTGCATTGGCCCGGTCATCGCCCAGAACCTGGAACAGGCCCAGCACTTGATCGCCGTGCTGCTGGCTCAAGTGCCGGACGCATTCGTTCGCATCGACATCCCTTCAAACAGCGGCCTGGCCCCTTGGCTGGAAGAGGCCGGGCTCAAGCAGGTCGACACCGTCGCCCAAATGGCACGGGGCACGCCCCCGCAGGCGACCGGTTCGGTTCGGCAATTTGCGCCGGTGACCCAGGCCATTGGCTGAAAACCCACACGCCCCTCAACGCTTCCCTGGAGAATCACCCTCATGCTCGAACCCACCGCAGTGCTGTTGGCACACGCCGATGGCAGCCTTGCCTCAACCCCGTTCACCCCGGGATCGCTGGGCGCCAACGATCCGTTCGACCGACTCATCGCCTATGCCGGCGCCGATGGCATGGCTGCCGGCGTGGTCCGGACGAGCGGACTGTTCAGCGTCGATGAATACCCCTTCAGTGAGACGCTCGTGGTGCATGCCGGCGCAATAACGCTGCGCAGCCAGGGGCAGACGCTGCAGCTCAAACCGGGTGAAAGTGCGGTGATCGGTCGGGGGACGTCGCTGGAGGTCGAGGCGCAACCCGGCTCGCTCTGGGCCTTCTGTGCCGACACCCAGCGCATCGAAGCAAACCTTCCCGGGCTGACGGCGCTCCCCGCCCACACCCTGCTTTCGCCTTCCGCAGCACCCGATGACGCGATCCTGCTCAGCCCGCCGCCGCAATGTCGTTCGCACAACCTGTTCGTCGAGCAAGCGAGCAACCTGCGCATCGGTATCTGGGACTCGACGCCCTACACCCGTAAGTCACGACCGCACAAACTGCATGAACTGATGCACCTGCTCGAAGGCAGCGTCACCTTGCAGGCAGCCGATGGCAGCGACTTGACGGTCAACACCGGCGATACCGTATTCGTCCCGCTGAATGCACCGTGCGCCTGGAAAAGCAGCGTTTATGTGCGCAAGGTGTACGTCGTTAAATAGTTCGGCGTACGGCAGCACTGGCGCTATCGCGAGCAAGCTTTGCTCCCACAGGGGGGTTGTCGGTGGATGTGAAATCTGCGGTAAACCGAGAACCCAATGTGGGAGCAAAGCTTGCTCGCGATGGCGGCGGCACATCCAACATCACCACTAGCTGACCCACCGCTTTCGCGAGCAAGCTTTGCTCCCACAGGGGATTTGTGGTGGGTGTGGAGTTTGTGGGTCATCAGGAATAAAAAAGCCCGCAGTGTGAGCGGGCAAAAGGTGTCGCAGGTCAGGTCAAGCCTCAGAGCATCGCGGCGATGGCCCGGCCAACGTCCTGGGTCGAGCCTTGTCCACCCAGGTCGGGGGTGATGGGGCCTTCGGCGATCACCTGTTCGATGGCCTTGAGAATCCCATCATGGGCCGCACGGTAGCGCTCATCGCCGTTACCCAGGAAATCGAGCATCAAGGCGCCGGACCAGATCATCGCGATCGGGTTGGCGATGTTCTGCCCATAAATATCGGGCGCCGAGCCATGCACCGGTTCGAACAGCGATGGGTAGCGGCGCTCCGGATCGAGGTTGGCCGACGGTGCGATGCCGATGGTGCCGGCGCAGGCCGGGCCCAGGTCGGAGAGGATGTCGCCGAACAGGTTCGACGCCACCACCACATCAAACCGGTCGGGCTGCAATACAAAGCGGGCGCAGAGGATGTCGATGTGCTGCTTGTCCCACTTCACGTCCGGGTACTGCTCGGCCATCAATGCCGTGCGCTCGTCCCAATACGGCATGCTGATGGAGATGCCGTTGGACTTGGTTGCCGCCGTCAGGCGTTTGCGCGGTCGGGTCTGGGCCAGGTCGAAGGCGAACTTCAGGATTCGGTCGACACCTCGGCGGGTGAACACCGACTCCTGCAGCACGAACTCATGCTCGGTGCCTTCGAACATCTTGCCGCCCACCGACGAATACTCGCCCTCGGTGTTCTCGCGGATCACCACGAAGTCGATGTCCCCCGCCTTGCGCCCGGCCAACGGACACGGTACCCCCGGGAACAGCCGCACCGGGCGGATGTTCACGTACTGGTCGAAGTCGCGACGGAACTTGAGCAACGAGCCCCACAGGGAAACATGATCCGGCACCTTGTCCGGCCAACCCACGGCGCCGAAGTAGATCGCGTCGAAGCCCTTGAGTTGTTCAAACCAGTCGGCGGGCATCATCTCCCCGTGCTCCAGGTAGTAATCGCAATGGGCCCAATCGAGCACTTCGATCTCCAGCGACAACTGCCACTTTTTCGCGGCCTGCTCCAACACTCTCAGCCCTTCAGGCAGGACTTCCTTGCCGATGCCATCGCCGGCAATGGCAGCGATTCGAAATGGTTTGCTCATCAATCGTGGCTCCCTGGTGTCTGTTCAAATGACGGTCGCATCACAGCCCACCGATGTGGAAGGCTTTGACTTCAAGGTATTCGTCCAGGCCGTACTTGCTGCCTTCGCGCCCCAGGCCCGACTGCTTGATGCCGCCGAAGGGTGCGACTTCCATGGAAATGATTCCGGTGTTAAGACCGACCATGCCGAACTCCAGCGCCTCGCCGAAACGCCATGAACGGCGCAGGTCCTGGGTGAAGTAATAAGCGCCCAGGCCATACGGCGTGGCATTGGCCAGGGCCAGGGCCTGCTCTTCAGTAGTAAAGCGCATCAGCGGCGCCACCGGGCCAAAGGTTTCTTCATTGGCCAGCAACATCCCGGCGTGGGCCTCGCCCAGTACCGTTGGCTGGACGAATTGGCTGTCGCCCTCGGGAACACCGCCACAAAGCAGGCGCGCGCCCTGGCTCAACGCATCGTCGATGTGCCGGGCGACTTTGTTCACCGCCGCGAGGTTGATCAGCGGGCCGATCATCACGTCAGCCTCCAGCCCATTGCCAACCTTGAGTTTGCCCACCTCTTGCACCAGGCGCGCGGCGAAGCGCTCGTAGATGCCGTCCTGCACCAGGATGCGGTTGGCGCAGACGCAGGTCTGGCCAGCGTTGCGAAACTTGCTGAGCATGATGCCGGCCACTGCCTGCTCCAGGTCCGCATCGTCAAACACGATGAACGGCGCGTTGCCGCCCAGTTCCAGGCTCAAGCGCTTGATGTGCTCGGCGCTCTGGCGCATCAGCAAGCGCCCGACCGCCGTAGAACCGGTAAAGGAAATCTTGCGCACCGTCGGGTTGCCGGTCAGTTCTTCGCCGATACCGGCGGGCATACCCGTCACGACATTGAACACCCCGGCCGGAATCCCGACCCGCTCGGCCAGCACCGCCAGGGCCAGGGCTGACAAGGGGGTCAGGTCCGAGGGTTTGACAATGACCGGGCAGCCCGCCGCCAAGGCCGGGGCGCACTTGCGAGTGATCATTGCATTAGGGAAATTCCATGGGGTGATGGCTGCGCAGACACCCACCGGTTGCTTGAGCGTGAGCAGGCGTCGGTCGCCGCTGGGCGCCGGGATGGTTTCGCCATAGACCCGCCGGGCCTCTTCGGCAAACCATTTGGCGAAACCGGCCCCGTAGCGGATTTCGCCCTTGGCTTCGTTCAACGGTTTGCCCTGTTCACGAGTCATGATCAGCGCGAGGTCGTCGAGGTTGTCCATCATGGCTTGATACCAGCGCTCCAACAGCGCTGCCCTTTCGGCCGCCGGACGCGCGCGCCACGCCGGCCAGGCCCGCTCGGCGGCCTCGATGGCGCGCCGGGTTTCCACGCCTTGCATGGCCGGTACACGGGCGAGTACCTGGCCGGTGGCCGGGTCAATGACGTCAAGGGTGGCGGCGTTATCGGCGCCGATCCACTGACCGTCGACGTAAGCAAGTTCTGCCAACAGGCTGGGGTCTTTCAATTGATTCTTGAGCATGGTCGCGTCCTGTTCCGAGGTGATTCCAGTCTAAGGAGATGCCACGGGGCAGGATGCTGAAAGCGGGGTTTGGGCAGTGTTGGATGCTGAAGTTTCGAGGTGGGACGGCAGGCTCTACCGAGGCCCCTGGCTAAACACCGAAGACTGAAGACTGAGCACTGAGCACTGAGCACTGAACACTGAACACTGAACACTGAGCACTGAGCACTGAGCACTGAGCACTGAAGACTGAGCACTGAACACTGAAGACTGAGCACTGAGCACTGTGGGAGCAAAGCTTGCTCGCGATGGCGGTGGATCAGGCGACATCAATCAAGACCGTGTCATCGTTCATCGCGAGCAAGCTGTGCTCCTACAGGTGTGCTCCTATAGGTGTACTCCCACAGGTATGCTCCTACAGCTTTGCTCCTACAGCTTTGCTCCTACAGCTTTGCTCCCACAAGTGTGCTCCTGCAGGTGTGCTCCCACATTTTTTTCTGTGCAGGGCTTAGATTTTCAGGGAGCCGAGCAACCCTTCCAGAAACCGCTCCCCCGCCTCCATCTGGCTGATCTCGATGAACTCATCAGGCTTGTGCGCCTGTTCGATGGAGCCCGGGCCGCAGACCACCACGGGTACGTCCAGGCGCTGTTTGAACAGGCCGCCCTCGGTGCCGAAGGAGACCTTGGCGGTGCCGGTGTCCGGGGTGACGAAGTTTTTCAGGAAGCGCACCGCTTCGACGCTCGGATGGGTATCGAGGCCCGGATAGACGTTGAGGGTTTCGATCTCGATGTCCGCGACGCTGGAGAGTTTTTTCGCCTCGCGCACGATCACCTCGGCGCGTTCGCGCAGTTGCTCCAGGAACAGGTCCAGATCGTCATCCGGCAAATTGCGCACTTCGAAATCCAGGGTGCACAGGTTCGGCACAATGTTCAGGGCCTTGCCGCCAACAATCTGCCCGACATGCACAGTGCTGTAGGGCACGTCGTAGTCTGGGTCCTGAGCGCCCTGCTCTTGCAACTGCTGCTGGCTCTGGCGCAACGCCGCGATGAAATCGCAGGCCACGTGAATCGCATTGACCGAGCGCGGTGCCAGCGATGAGTGCGCCTCCAGGCCGCGACAGTAGGTGCGATAGGAACCCTTGCCCTTGTGGCCGAGCACGAACTGCATGTTGGTCGGCTCGCCGATCACGCACAAAAACGGCCGCACCGGCGCCAGGTGCAGCACGTCGAGCAAGCGCCGCACGCCCACGCAACCAATTTCTTCGTCGTGGGAAAGTGCCAGTTGCAATGGCCGGTTCAGCGAATGGTCGGCGGCATCGAGCATGGCGTCGATGGCCAGCGCGATGAAACCTTTCATGTCACAACTGCCACGTCCGTAGACCCGCCCGTCGCGCACGGTCGCCTGGAACGCCGGGACGGTCCAGGCCTGCCCCGCCGCCGGCACTACGTCGGTGTGGCCGGACAGCAGGACTCCAGGCAAGTCACTTGGGCCGGTGCTGGCGAACAGGTTGGCCTTCTTGCCACTCTCATCCTTGACGATCAACGACTCGATGCCCTTGCCCAGCAACAGCTCGCGCACGTACTCGATCAGGGCCAGGTTCGATTCTGAAGAGACCGTTTCAAACGCCAGCAAGCGTTCGAAAATGGCTAACACGCGGGGTTTCATGAGGCCTTGCTCCGTTGCTCGGCGGAAAGGGCGAACCGGCGGATGGAGAACGGCTCGATGAAGGTTCGAGTACTGCCCGTGCTGATCAGTTCAGCCATGACATCGCCAACGCCCGGACCGAGCTGGAAGCCATGGCCGCTGAAGCCGAACGCATAGTACAAGCCATCGACGTTGCCACTGGGCCCCATCACCGGCAGGGAATCGGACAGGTAACCTTCGATGCCGCTCCACACGCGGATGATGTTGAGATTGCCGACCCCCGGCAGCAGCCGACGCATCTGGTCCAATTGATTGAGAATGCTGCGCGGCTCGACATAAGCCCGGCGGTTGAGCATGTCCGGCTTGCTGCGATAGCCGCCGCCGATGATGATATTGCCCCGGGGAATCTGGCGGAAATAGATCACTTCTTCAGGAATCTTGGTGTACACGCCGATCACCGTCGGCAAGGCGTAAGGCACCGGTTCGGTGACGGCCATTTGCGGGCCGTTGGTTTCCAGCGGCACCGGCTCGCCGAATTGCGCCGAGAGCTTCTGGCCCCAGGCGCCCGCGGTAATCAACAGTTGGGCGGCGCTGAACTGGCGGCCATCGGTGGTGCTGATGCTGAACCCGTCACCGACCTTCTGCACCTGGGCCACCTCGGTGCGTTCCTCGATGCGAGCACCGAGCCGCCGTGCCGCCCGGGCAAAGGCCGGGGCTGCCAGACGCGGGTTGGCGTGACCGTCGTGCGGCGCATAGGAGCCGCCCTTGACGTCCTTGCCGAGAAACGGAAAACGCGCGTGCAGTTCGCTGCCGCGATAGATCTTCAAGTCCAGTTGCGCCGCTTCGGGGGCGGCCGCATAAGCCTCGAGCTCAGGGATTTCATCCTCGCGATAACACACGCGCATGTGCCCGCTGGCGATGAACTCCAGGTCGTCGTCGATCAGCTCCGGCAGGCGTTTCCACAGCGCCCAGGAGCGGTTCGCCAGTTCCAGTTGGCCGAGAAAACGCCCCTGGCGCCGCACGTTGCCGAAGTTCACGCCGCTGGCGTACTGGCCGATCTGGTCACGCTCCAGCAGGATCACCGACTGCCCCCGTTGGCGCAGGAAAAACGCCGCCGCCGAGCCCATCAGGCCGCCGCCGACAATCACCACATCGGCTTTATTGACCGTCATGGCGTCACCTCCCGTGTGAGCATTGAAAGTGGTTTGACGGGGGCCTGGCCGCGCTGGCGCCCCACCTCTTGCACCTGGACACCCGCTGCTGCAGCAATCACTTCGGCCCCAGCCTGGGAGCAATAACGCCCCTGGCAGCGGCCCATGCCGACCCGACTGAACGCCTTGGCCCGGTTGACTTCACAGGCGCCCTTTTCGCTGACGGTGCGGCGCAGTTCGCCGGCGCTGATCATCTCGCAGCGGCAGACGATGGCTTCGTCCGGCAAGGCCTTGGCTTGTGCCGCTGGCCAGGGAAACGCCTGGGCCAGGCCGAGGCGAAACGCGTCCATCACCTTGAGCGCCTGGCGCTGCTCGGCGACCCTCGCGGCGTCCACCGGCTGCTGCAAATCGCCGAGCAACGCCAAGGCGACCAGGCGCCCGGCATGCTCGGCAGCGTCAGCGCCACGGATCTTCGAACCATCCCCGGCGGCGTAGACACCGCTGACCGAGGTCCGTCCCTCTTCATCCGTGTCCAGCAGCCATTGGCTGGAGGCCTCGTCAAAACGCAGGCGACAACCCGCGAGGTCAGCCAGTTGGGTTTCCGGGCGCAAGTGATAACCCAGCGCCACCGCGTCGCACGCCACCGTCAAGGTTTCCCCACTGGCGGTACGCACCCGCACACCGCTGACGCCGGAGGTCGCCTCGCCCAGAATTTGCAGCGGCGAAATCCCCAGGTGCACAGCAACTTTCGCCCGATACAACTGCGCCAACAGTTTCATGCCGGTGAACAGCAAACCCGGGCGCGCCATGAGTTTGGGCAAGGCTTTGATGCGCTGGCCCAGCGGCGATGTATCGAGCACCGCCGCGACGTTGGCGCCGGCCTTGAGGTATTGGCTGGCGACCAGATACAGCAACGGCCCGCTGCCCATGAACACCACGCGATGGCCGATGGAAACCGCCTGGGCCTTCAAGGCGATCTGTGCCCCACCGAGGCTGTAGGTGCCGCCCAGTTGCCAGCCCTCGATGGGCATCAGGCGGTCGGTGGCGCCGGTGCAGAGGATCAGCGCATCGTAATCCACCGTCGTGTGCTGGCCCTGGCTGACGCAGCACAATTGCCCGGGTGTCAGGTTCCACACCAGGGTATCCGGGCGGTAGTCGATCTGCGGGCGCAAGCGGTCGAAGCTTTCGTGCAGGTCACGAGCCTTGTCCGCCTCGGTGCCGTACAGCGTGGCGTAGCTGCGGGTGAACCCTTCGGGCTGGCGCCGGTAGATCTGCCCGCCATCGCGACGGTTTTCGTCGAGTAGGATCGGCTTGAAGCCCGCCTCGACCAGGGTCTGGGCACAACGGATGCCGGCCGGCCCGGCGCCGACAATGACGACTCGATGGGTGTTCAGCCGCGCAGTGGCCATATCGCCTCCGGTTGTTGAGTGATGATGTCCAGCCCTTCGCGTACTTCATTGGAGCAGGCCCGCAGGCGCTCGCCGCTGCGGGTCCAGACCCAGCAATCCTGGCAGGCGCCCATCAGGCAGAAACCGGCCCGGCTGCCCGGATCGAATTCCGACTGGCGCAACGCCGGGCCGTTGGTCAGCAAGGCGACCATCAGCGTGTCGCCCTGCAACGCCTCGACCGGGACGCCATCGACTTTCAATTTGACGACGGGCCGGCCCTGTTCGGCCAACCTCACGAAACGCGCGTTCATGCGTAGGCTCCCACGATCATGCTGTTTGAATCCTGTTGGTGCTTGAGCAGCTCGGCACTGTCGTGATGACAGAGCACCTCGCTGCCGCCGTCGATGATCTGCCGGGGCGGCGCGGTTTGGTTGCACAGGCCGTCGACCCGCACCGGGCAGCGATTGAGGAAGGTGCACAGCTGCGCCCCCTCGGCGCGCGCACCCAACGGCGGCAGCGTGCCGCAGGTGGTGGCGCCACAACTTTCCAGCCAACCCTGGCGCATCTCCGGTACGGAATGGATCAGCAGGTCGGTGTAGGGATGGAACGGCGCCTGGGCGAACGATTGCCGGCTGCCCTCTTGAATCTTGTGGCCGCTGTACATCACCACGATGTCGTCGCACAGCGCCCGCACCGTGGAGATGTCGTGGCTGATGAACAGGTAGGACACCCCCAATTGCTGGCGCAGGTCGCGCAGCAGTTCGAGGATCGCCGCGCCGACCACGGTATCGAGGGCCGAGGTCACTTCATCGCACAGGATCAGGTCCGGCTTGGCCGCCAGTGCCCGGGCCAGGTTGACCCGCTGCTTTTGCCCGCCGGAGAGTTCGCTCGGGCGGCGCTCGGCCATGTCCCGTGGCAGACGCACCAGGTCGAGCAACTCGCCGATACGCTCACGCAGCGCCGCGCCCTTGAGGCCGAAATACATCTTCAACGGTCGGCTCAGGATGGTGCTGACGCTGTGCATCGGGTTGAGCGCGGTGTCGGCGTTCTGGAACACCATCTGGACGCGGCGGAACTGTTCGTCCGTGCGTTCGGACAGGCTGCCGCCCAATGGCTGACCGTCAAACGTCAGCCCGCCCAGGGCCGGGGTCAACAGCCCGGCCACCACTCGCGCCAGGGTCGATTTGCCCGAGCCTGACTCACCGATCACACCGATGGCCTGGCCCCTGCGCACGGTCAGGTCGATGTCTTCGAGCACCCGGATCGCCGGCATGCCGTGCTGGTTCTTGTTGCCGTAGCCGGCGGTCAGGCCCTTGATGGTCAGCAGCGGCGTGTCTTCGGCCACGCCACACGGCGGGCGAATGGTGGTGTCCGGCCGTGCCGCCGCCAGCAGGCTGCGGGTGTAGGCATGAGCCGGGCCCTTGAGCAGCGGCGCGGTAGCGCTCTGCTCGAAGATCTGCCCACCGTTGAGCACCACGATCTGGTCGGCCATCTGCGCCACGACGGCCAGGTCGTGGGACACGTAGACCGCCGTCGCGCCACGCTCGCGCACCACCCGCTTGAAGGCGCGCAGCACGTCGATCTGGGTGGTCACATCGAGGGCCGTGGTCGGCTCATCGAGCACCACCAGCAGCGGATCGCTGATCAGCGCCATGGCCGCCATCACCCGCTGCAGTTGCCCGCCGGATACCTGGTGGGGATAGCGCTGGCCGATGCATTCGGGGTTGGGCAGCGCCAGGTCGCGGAACAGTTCGATGGCCTTGGCTTCGAGCACGGCCCGGCTGCCCAAGCCATGGATCAACGCGCCTTCCACCACTTGGTCGATAAGTTGCTTGGCCGGGTTGAACGCCGCGGCGGCGCTTTGGGCGATGTACGACACCCGGTTGCCGCGCAGGCCTTGCAGTTCGCGCTCACTCAAGGCGAGCATGTCGTGCTCGCCAATCTGCACCACGCCGCCGGCCAGGCGACAACCGCACCGGGCATAACCGAGCAGCGCCAGGGCGATGGTGGTCTTGCCCGAACCGGACTCGCCGATCAGCGCCAGCACTTCACCTTTCTCCAGGGAGAAACTCACGCCCTTGACGATCTCCACCTCGCTGCGCTCGCCACAGGCGACCACCCGCAGGTTCTCGACTCGGATCAATTGGCTCATATCAATGGCCTCCCGTACGTCGGTTGCGCCGCGAAGACAAGCGGTCGATAAACAGATTGACGCCGATGGTCAGGGTGCCGATGGCCAGCGCCGGAATCACGATGGCCGGCGCGCCCTGGTTGAGGCCGCCGATGTTTTCCCGCACCAGCGAACCCAGGTCGGCATCCGGCGGTTGCACGCCCAGGCCGAGGAAGCTCATGCCGCTGAGCAGCAGGACGATGAAGCCAAAACGCAGGCCCAGGTCGGTCAGCACCGGGTTGAGCATGTTGGGCAGGATTTCCACACAGGCGATGTACAGCCGGCGCTCGCCACGGGTGCGGGCCACTTGCACGTACTCCAGGGCCTCGATGTTCACCGCCATGCTGCGGGCGATACGAAACGCCCCCGGCATGAAGCTGAGCACCGCCGTGCAGATCAGCAGGGTCACCGACGAGCCGAACGCCGAAACCATGATCAGCGCCAGCATCTTGCTCGGGATCGAAATGAAGGCGTCCATCAGGCGGCTGATCAGCTCATCCAGCCACTTCGGCGAAACCACCGACAGCAGCGCGCAACTGGTGCCCAGCCCACTGGCCAGCACCGCCGCCACCAACGCCAGGCCCACCGTGAAACGCGCGCCCACGAGAATGCGGCTGAGCATGTCACGGCCCAGATAATCGGTGCCCATCGGATACGTGGCGCTGAGGTTGTCAAAGACATTGTCGGAGACCACTTCCCCCACCGGGTGCGGCGCCAGCCATGGCCCGAAGATAGCCACCAGCAACCAGATCACACACATCGCGGCGCCGATCAGGCCGAGCCAGGGCGTTTTGCGCGACACCTTGCCCAAGGCCAGTTCGGGTGCCGCAGGCGGGGATTTCACAATGAGATTGTTCATTGGTTTCTCAGCCTCGGATTGGACAGGATCGCGCACAGGTCAGCCACCAGCACCAAGGTCAGGTACGCCGTGCAAAACAGCATGGTGCAGGCCTGGACCAACGCCATGTCGCGGTTGGTCACGGCATCGACCATCAGGCTGGCGATACCGGGATAGTTGAAAATCGTCTCGACGATCACCACCCCACCCAGCAGGTAGGACAGGCTCAGGGCGATGGCATTGGCGATCGGCCCGATGGCATTGGGCAAGGCATGGCGCAGCACCACCCGCACCGGGCTCACGCCCTTGAGGCGGGCCATTTCCACGTAGGGGCTGTCGAGCTGATCGATCACCGCCGCCCGGGTCATGCGCGCCATTTGCGCGACGATAACGCAGCACAGGGTCATCACCGGCAAGGCATAGGTGCGCATGAATTGCAGCGGCGAAGTGATCTCGCTGGAATAGGACAGCGCCGAAAGCCAGCCCAGGTTCACCGCAAAGATCAGCACAGCCAGGGTGGCGACCAGGAACTCCGGCACCGCCACCATCGTCAGGGTGAAGAAACTCAGCAAGCCGTCGATGCGCCCCCCTCGCCCCATCGCCGAACCGATGCCCAGGACCAACGCCACGGGCACCGACACCAGCGCCGTGGCCGCCGCCAGCATCAGGGTGTTGGGGACCCGGCCAGCCATCAACTCGGTGACCGGCGTGGCGTTGGAGATCGACACGCCCATGTCGCCGCTGAGCAGGCTCATCAACCAGTGCAGGTAGCGCAACACACCCGGTTGGTCCAGGCCCATCTTCACCCGCAGGGCCGCCACTTGCTCAGGCGTGGCGAACTGTCCCAGGGACTGTTGCGCCGCGTCTCCCGGCAACACCGCCGTAATGGCGAACACCACCATCGATACGATCAACAGGGTCACGACCGCTGCGCCCAGGCGCCGGCCGATCAACCATAGTGTGTTGCTATTCATCGCCCTACCCCTTGTGCCATGTCACGCCGCAAGACAACACGCATCAAGCCTCAAGCCAGACTTGCTCGGCGAACATATAGCCCATGAAACCGCCCAGCGGGTTGGTGCCATAACCTTTGACGCGCTGGTCGACGCCATCGATGTTGCTGATGAATACCGGAATGCCGATGCCGCAGTGGTCATGCACCAAGGTCTGCATGTCCGCGTACATCTTGCCGCGCTTGGCTTCATCGGTTTCACCGCGAGCCTGCACCAGCAACTGGTCGAACTGCGGGTTTTTCCAGCCGGATTCGTTCCACGGCGCGGTGGACTGGAAGAATTGCGAAAACAGCATGTCAGCGTTGGGCCGCGGGTTGATGTTGCCGAAGCTCAGCGGGTGCTTGGCCCAGTGGTTGGACCAGTAGCCGTCGCTCGGCAGCCGATTGACGTTGAGCTTGAGCCCAGCCTCCTTGGCCGATTGCTGCAACAGCACGGCAACGTCGACCGAACCGGTGGCGGCCGGCGAGCACATCACCGGCATGCTAATGCTTTCCATGCCGGCCTTCTTCAGCAGGAAACGGGCCTTTTCCGGATCGTAGGTCCGTTGCGGCAGATCGGCATTGTAGAAACGCGCGCCGGGGGCAATCGGGTGGTCGTTGCCGACCCTGGCGAAGCCACGGAAGATCGCCGACTTGACCTGCTCGCGGTCCAGCAGCAGTTTCATCGCCTCGGTGAACTCCGGGCTCTGGCCGGGCATCTGGTCCTGGCGAATGATCAGGTCGGTGTAGTTACCCGACGGCGAATCCACCACGCGATGGGTGGTGCTGTCCTTGATGCGCGTGGTCGAGCGCGGGTTGACCTCGTTGATGATCTGCACGTCGCCCGACAGCAATGCATTGACCCGTGAAGGCTCGTCGGCAATGCCGATGAATTCGATCTCGTCCAGGTACGGCAGGCCAGGCTTCCAGTAGTTGGTGTTGCGCGCACCGATGGAACGCACCCCAGGCTTGAATTCCTTGACCTTGAACGGACCGGTGCCGATGCCCTGGTTGAAGTCGCTGGTGCCCTCCGGGACGATCAACAGGTGGGAAATGGCAAGGATCGATGGCAGCTCGGCATTCGGGCCGCTCAGGCGTATCTGCACTTCATGGGTGCCGGTGGCCTTGACCTCGGCAAACTGCTCGGCCAGCGGCAAGACCTTGGAACCGGTGATCGGGTCCTTGTGGCGCATCAGGGAAAACACCACGTCGGCGGCGGTGAGGCCCTTGCCATTGTGGAAGGTCACTTCCTTGCGCAGGGTAATCACCCAAAGCGTGGCGTCGGTGGTGTCGATGCGTTCGGCCAGTTCCAGTTGCGGCACCATGTGGCTGTCGAAACGCGTCAGGCCGTTGTAGAACATGTAATGGCGCACGTAGTCCGTGGACGATGAGCCTTTGGCCGGGTCCAGGGTATCGGCGGTGGAACTGGAGATACCGGCGACCCGGATACGCCCGCCGGGCTTGCCTTTGCCGGGCTTTGCCTGCTCATCGGCAAACAGCTTGCCGGCGGCGCCGAACAGGCTGCCGGCACCCGCCGCGGCCACACCGGCCACCCCGAGCATTTGCAAGGCATGCCGGCGCGACATGCCGCGGTTGAGCCCTTCGAAAACACGCAGACTTTCTGTACCGGTGATCAACTGGTCTTTGATGCCGTTTTTAGTGTCACTCATGTCAGTTCTACCTTTCGGAAAATGATAGGGCTCGATTACGTGCGTTAACGCAACGTGGTTGAAACGCCAAACAACGCGGTGAAACTCAGTGCAGGTAGTCCTGCAGGCGGTAATACGCGCCGACCAGCGGCAAAAACCAAGGCTTGCCGAAGTGCCCGGGGATGGCCGGCCAGTCCAGTTCGCGCCAAGGGTTGGCCTCGACCTTGCCGGCCATGACCTCGGCCATGACCTGCCCCATGTGTACCGACATCTGCACACCGTGGCCGCTGTAGCCCATGGAGTGATAAACCCCGCCATGCTGGCCGGCCCGGGGCAGGCGATCGGAGGTCATGTCCACCAGGCCGCCCCAGCAATAGTCGATCCGGGTGTTCGCCAACTGCGGGAACATCTGCACCATGGCCGCTTGCAACACCTTGCCGCTCTTGGCATCGGACACGCTGTCGGACATGGCAAACCGCGCGCGGCCGCCAAACAGCAAACGGTTGTCCGGGGTCAGGCGAAAGTAGTTACCGATCATCCGGCTGGTGACATAGGAGCGCCGGGCCGGCAGCAAGCTGTCGATCAGCGCCTGGGGCAGGACCTCGGTGGCGACCACGAAACTGCCCACCGGGACGATCCGCCGCCGATACCAGCCCAGGCCGCCCTGCTGACAGGTGCCGGTCGCCAGCAGGATCTGCGCGGCCTGCAGCGTCCCCTTGCTGGTGTTGACTCGATACCCGCCGGCACTGGCCTTCCAGTCCTGCACCGCCACGCCCTGGAAGATCAACGCACCGTGACGGGCGGCCGCTTCGGCCAGGCCGACGCCGAAACGCCCGACATGCATCTGCACGCCATTGCGCTGCAACAGGCCACCGTGAAACTGCGCCGAATTGACTTCCGCCCGCGTCTCCTGGGCCGACAGCAGCTCGACCTCGGCATCGACTTGCTTGCGGATCAATTCACAGGTGCGCGCCAACCCTTCGTAGTGCATCGGCTTGGCGGCCAGCTTGAGCTTGCCGTTGCGCTTGAGGTCGCAAGCGATCTGCTCTTGCTCCACCAGCGTCACGACGCTCTGCACGGCGCTTTCATAGGCTTGGTAATACGCCCGAGCCTTGTCGGCGCCGAGGCTGGCGGTGAGTGCCGCGTAATCCTGGGCCACGCCGGTACTGCAATGCCCGCCGTTGCGCCCTGACGCCTCGCCAATCACCCTGCCCGCTTCCAGCACCGCCACGCTGGCCCCCTTCAAGGCCAGGGCCCGCGCCGCCGCCAAACCGGTGAAGCCGCCACCGACGATGGCGACATCCACCTGCCCGGGCAACCCGCCGAGCTGAGCACCGGTGAACGCCGGTGCGGTGTCGAGCCAATAGGACTCACTGCCCATGTCTAACCCCTTTCGCCTTCAAGCGTGCGTCGAGACTCAGAGCCCGACCAGCGCGGGCAACCCGCCGATGTCCGAGATCTGGTGGTAACCAAAGGCAGCGTTGGCCGGATGTTCATGACCGCGGGCGACGAAGGCTTTGTGCTTGATCTTCATGTCGTGGGCCGACATCAGGTCGTAGCGGAAGCTCGACGACACATGCAGGACGTCTTCCGGTCCGCAGCCAAGGTTATCGAGCATGAATTCGAAGGCGGCCAGGCGCGGCTTGTAGGCCTGGGCCTGCTGGGCCGTGAAGACTTTATGGAACGGTGCGCCGAGCTTGTCGACGTTGGACATGATCTGCTCGTCCATCGCGTTGGAAAAAATCACCAGGGGGATCTTGTCGGCGATTTTCGACAGGCCCGCCGGTACATCGGCGTGTGGACCCCAGGTTGGCACGGCGTCGTAATAGAGCTGGCCTTCGCCGCGATATTCAACGCCCCAACGCTTGCAGACCCGCATCAGGGAGGTCTTGATGATTTCATCATAGGGCCGCCAGTCACCCATCACCTGGTCCAGGCGATAAGCGGAGAAATCCTTGACGAACTGGTCCATCTGCCCGGCATCGACACGGTCGGCGAACAGCTCGCGGGTCATGGTGCCCATCTGGAAATTGGTCAACGTGCCGTAGCAGTCGAAGGTGATGTACTTGGGTCGAAGAAAGCTCATGAGTGCGGTCCTGGATTGTTGTTGAAGGCTCGACGAGGCGAACGATGGCGCCTTTCGTGAGGCATCGGTGCAACGCTGCATCACGTTTTTATTACAACACCATGAGACCGTGGATAAATCGTTAAAAATACCGGCCGCTTGGTACAAACCACCGTTTTGCGGGGCTCGCTCAGCAGACTTTGCGGGATGCTCCAGGCGTGGGCGTCGTGCCCGTGTTTCTGTGGGTTTGAGAGCCGTTATGGTGCGAAAACCGGGGGTATGGCGGGACGGTAGCGGCAGAATCTACGCCTCGGGCCAGCCCTTGATAACCGGGTTGAATGTACCGCCGCCATCGCGAGCAAGCTCGCTTCCACAGGGAATTTGTGGCGGTCAGTGAGTTCCAGGCCAGCATAAATCCTTGTGGGAGCGAGCTTGCTCGCGATGGCGGTGGCTCGGTAGGAACAGTGTCCTATTCAGACCTTCAGTTCAGCCTCCAGGAAGCTCACCAACGCCTGCACCCGCGCGCTGCGCAGTTTGCGCGAAGGCACCAGCAGGTTGATGGGGGCGCTGTCGAATTGCCAATCGGCGAGCACCCGTACCAGGCGGCCGTCGGCGATGGCTTTGCTGACGTCCCATTGCGAACGCAGCACCAGCCCCAGGCCTTGTTCGGCCCAGTGTCGGGCCACGCTGCCGTCGTTGCTCAACAAGGCAGGCTTGATCCGCAGGGTCTTGCGCCCGTGCACATTGCGCAGGTGCCACAGGGTGACATCTTCATCGTTTTCACGAATACAGATGCAGCGATGCTCGGCGAGCTGCTCCGGCGCGAGCGGTGTGCCGTTCTGTGCCAGGTAAGCGGGACTCGCGCACAGCCAACGGTCATTGTGCGTGAGGAGCCGGGCGACCCACTGGCTGTCGCTCAGGTGACCGATGTGAATCACCGCATCGCTGTCATGACGGTCAGGCCAGGGCGTTTCACGCAGGTCCAGATGCAGGCATAGCTGCGGATGCAACCTGGCAAACCGGGCCAGCAGCGGCGCGAGGCGTTGGCGTCCATAGCCGAACGGTGCCGCCAGCCTGAGGGTACCGGCCAGTTGATCGTCTTGCTGCTTGAACGATTCGGGCAGCGCCTCCAGCTGTTCCAGCAACAGCGCACTCTGGCGCGAGAAACGCTCGCCGTCAGCGGTCAGGCTCAGCCGCCGGGCGTCGCGATTGGCCAGGGTCAGGCCCAGGCGCGTCTCCAGTTTGCGCAGGCGCATGGACAGCGCCGGTGGCGAGACATTAAGGGCCCGTGCCGCGGCGCTCAACGATTCGCAGCGTGCCAGCGTCACGGCCATGCGCAGGTCTTCGAGGCTGATCATTCAGTTCAACTTAATGATTGATGACAGCGCATTGAACCACGGCTTTACGATGACTGAGTAGAGTCGAGCCTGTCTTTCACCCACGAGCCTCGTTCATGCCAGTCTCAATTGCCTCCCTCGATACCCCGGTCGCGCTCATCGATGTGCCGCGAATGCAGCGCAATATCCAGCGCATGCAACAACGCATGGACGCCTTGGGGGTGCGTTTGCGCCCGCACATCAAGACCAGCAAATGCCTGCCGGTGGTTCAGGCGCAGCTGGCAGCAGGCGCCAGCGCCATCACCGTGTCGACCCTCAAGGAAGCCGAGCATTGCTTCGCCGAAGGCATCCGCGACATCTTTTATGCCGTGTCCATGGCGCCCGGAAAACTGGCCCAGGCCCTGACGCTGCGACGCAAAGGCTGCCAATTGAGCCTCTTGACCGACAGTCTGGCGACGACGCAGGCCATCGTCGATTTCGGCCGGCAGCACGACGAACGTTTCGAGGTCTGGATCGAGATCGATTGCGATGGCCATCGGTCCGGTGTGCGCGTTGAAGACGATGCACTGGTCGACATCGCGCGGCGACTCAGCGAAGGCGGCATGCAGTTGTGCGGCGTGATGACCCATGCCGGGTCCAGCTACGAGCTCGACACGCCCCGAGCGCTGCAAGCCCTGGCCGAACAAGAACGCCACCTCTGCGTCAGCGCCGCCCAACGCATCCGCGCAGCCGGGCTGACCTGCCCCGAGGTCAGCATCGGCTCCACACCCACGGCACTTTCGGTGCAAAGCCTGGAAGGCGTCACTGAAGTGCGCGCCGGCGTCTATGTGTTCTTCGATCTGGTGATGCACAACATCGGCGTTTGCCAGGCGGACGAGCTGGCCTTGAGCGTACTGACCACGGTGATCGGTCACCAGCCGGACAAAGGCTGGATCATCACCGATGCCGGCTGGATGGCGATGAGTCGTGATCGGGGTACGCAGCGCCAGCAACGGGACTTCGGTTACGGACAGGTGTGCAGCGAAGCCGGCGACTGGATCGAGGGCGCACTGCTCACCAGCGCCAACCAGGAGCACGGCATCGTCACCCTTTCCAGTCCCGGTGCCGTCGATATCACCGAGCGTTTTCCCATCGGCAGTCGCCTGCGCATCCTGCCCAACCACGCCTGCGCCACCGGTGCGCAATTCCCTGATTACCGCGCCTGCGATGCCTCGGGCGCGGTGCACACCTGGAGTCGTCTGCATGGCTGGTGAAATCGAGTTGATCCAGACCACCCAGGCGTCCGCCCCCGGCGGACATTACGCCCAGGCGGTCTTGCACCAGGGCATCTTGTACGTGTCCGGGCAACTGCCGGTACGCGCCGATGGCAGCCACAGCGTCGACCAACCGTTCGAAGTGCAAGCCGCCATCGCCCTGGACAACCTGATGGCGATTCTCGGCGCGGCAGGCCGCAGTCCCAGCGACCTGCTGAAAGTGACGGTCTATGTCGCCGGTATCGAACACTGGCCAGCTTTCGACCGGATCTACGCCCACTATCTCGGCGAACATCGGCCTGCGCGCGCGGTGGTGCCCGTCCCGGCGCTGCACCATGGGTACCTGATCGAAATCGAAGCGCTGGCAGGAAGTGAGAGAACATCATGAAGCCACAAAAAAGCGACGTCTTGATTATCGGCGGCGGCATCATGGGGTCGGCGTCGGCGTTTTTCCTGCGCCAGCGTGGGCACTCGGTGACCCTGCTGGAACGCGACCTGATCGGCCAATACGCCAGTGGCGTGAATTTCGGCAACGTGCGACGCCAAGGGCGATTCCTCGGCCAACTGGAACTGTCCAATCGCTCGTACGGATTGTGGAAACGGCTTCCCGAGTTGATCGGCGATGACCTGGAATTCATCCCCAGCGGCCACATGCGCGTCTGTTATCGCGAGGACGAAATCGCCGAGCTTGAAGCCTACGCCGCCGCACCCGAGGCGCGGGAGCTGGACTTGCAGATCATCACCGGCAAGGCGTTGCACGCGCGTTTCCCGTTCCTCGGTGCAGAAGTCAAGGGCGGCTCGTACGCCCCTCACGACGGCCACGCCAACCCGCGCCTGGCCGCCCCGGCATTTGCTCGCGCGGCGACACGGGCCGGGGCCAGCATCCGCGAGCGAACAGAAGTCGCTGCGGTACAAAAGGTGAATGACCAATTCCACGTGACCACCACCGACGGCCAACTATTCATCGCCGAGCAACTGCTGATCACGGCGGGCGCGTGGGGGGCGAAGCTGTCCGAGCAATTCGACGAAGCGGTGCCGTTGGAAGCCAATGGCCCGCAGATGTCGGTCACCGAGCCGGTGCCCTATGCCTTGCCGACCGTAATCGGCGTGTTCACCAAGATAAAGGAAGAGGTGATTTATTTCCGACAGATCCCTCGAGGCAACCTCATCATCGGCGGCGGCAACCGCTGCAAACCGGACATGATCAACCGCCGCGCCTATTTCAAGCCCGAAAGCCTGCTCAACCAGATGCAGCAGATGAGCCGCCTGCTGCCCGGGGTGGCGAACCTCAACATCATCCGAGTGTGGAGCGGCATCGAAAGCTATACGCCAGACTCGCTGCCGATCATGGGCCCAAGCGGCAAGGTCAAGGGGTTGTTCTATGCCTTTGGTTTCTGCGGGCATGGCTTCCAGCTCGGCCCGGGCGTCGGCGACGTCATGGCCGAGCTGATCAGCACCGGCAGCACCGGCACCCTGATCAGCCCTTTTGATATTCGCAGGTTTACCGAGCCGACCGCCCTGACCATGCCTCAGATGAGCACGCCTGGCACCGGCAGACTCATTTGACACAAACGCCTGGACGCTCTTTTTGCCCCGGACAGATGCTGCCATTTTTTTCGCCAAGTTAACCCGGCAGATACAGCAGATTCTTCTTTGCCAGGCTTGAGAACGGCATATCCCATCCGGGCCGCTTTGTTAGTTTATCGAGAAGAAAACGGCCTCAGGATCTGTTGCCGGCAACGCTATCACCGCTCTATGGGAGCCCGTTGGATGACCACCCCATTTTCGAACACCCCGCCCACGTCCCAGCAGTTCTATATCAATGGTGACTGGCAGTCTGCGGCATACCCGGCCACGCTGGCGGTGATCAACCCCGCTACCGAGCAAGTCATTGCCGAGGTCGCCCGCGGCTCAGGCGAGGACGTTGACCGCGCCGTAGCGGCGGCTCGCGCAGCATTTCCCGGCTGGTCTTCGACTCCGGTGGATACCCGCGTGGCGATCCTGGGAAAGATCCATGCGTTGATCCTTGAACGCAAAGAAGCACTGGCCCAGGCGCTCTCGCTGGAAATGGGCGCGGCCATCGGCTTCGCACGGGCCATGCAAGTGCCGCTGGCCGCCGAACATGTTCGGGTGGCCCGCGATGTGCTGTCCACTTACAGCTTCCAGAAGATCGAGCATGGCACGGCCATTCAACGCGAACCCATTGGCGTCTGCGGCCTCATCACGCCGTGGAACTGGCCGCTGTATCAAATCACCGCCAAAGTCGCCCCGGCGATTGCCGCCGGTTGCACGGTGGTGTTGAAACCCAGCGAACTGTCGCCCCTGAGCGCCCTTCTCTTCGCACAATTGGTGCATGACGCAGGCCTGCCTGCTGGCGTCTTCAACCTGGTGAACGGCAGCGGTGCCGAGGTCGGCGCGGCCATGGCGGCGCATCTCGACATCGACCTGATCTCCATCACCGGCTCGAACCGCGCCGGCGCACTGGTGGCCCAGGCCGCCGCCCCGACGGTCAAGCGCGTGACGCAAGAATTGGGCGGCAAGTCGCCGAACGTGCTGTTGCCCGACGCCGACTTCGCCAAGGCCGTGCCGCCGGGCGTGATGTCGGCATTTCGCAACGTCGGCCAATCGTGCAGCGCACCGACCCGAATGATCGTGCCAAGGAACCGCCTGGCGGAAGTCGAGGCGTTGGCCGCCGCCACCGCCAACGCGATCGTCGTCGGCGATCCACGATCGGAAGAAACCGTACTCGGTCCCATCGCCAACGAGGCCCAGTTCAATCGCGTGCAAGCCATGATCGAAGTCGGCTTGCATGAGGGTGCCAAGCTTGTCTGCGGTGGCCCAGGACGCCCGGCGGGTCTCGAACAAGGCTTCTACACCCGCCCGACGATTTTCTCGCAGGTCGACAGCGCCATGCGCATCGCCCAGGAAGAAATCTTCGGCCCGGTGCTGTGCATCATTGCCTATGACACGGTGGATGAAGCCGTCGCCATCGCCAACGACACCGTCTATGGGCTGGGCGCGCATGTCCAGGGGCAGGACCTTGATCTTGCCCGCGCCGTCGCGTCGCGTATCCGCGCAGGGCAAGTGCTGTTGAACTACCCGGCGTGGAACCCGATGGCACCCTTCGGTGGCTACAAGCGTTCGGGCAATGGCCGTGAGTATGGGGTTCACGGGTTTGAGGAGTATCTGGAGATCAAGGCGATTGTCGGGTTTGAGTGAGACAAAACCGATGTCATCAAATGACACGAAACCCACCAGGGTCATCCTTGGAATACCGCGTCGCGGCCCGGAGAATAGCCGGACCTCACTCGGCAGGAAACATCAATGCGGCAAATCAGCATCAATGACAAACCACTCAGGGGCCTCCATCGCCGCCTTCGTTCCATAGAGCGCTGGGCATCAAGTTTTCAAGACAACTTTTACCCAAGGCCTGGTGACAGGAAATATGCAAACTGGAAGATTCCTGTTCATGAGGCCTTGGTCGAAGGCCCTCAGGCCCGAATTGAAGTCCAGGCCTTCTGTATCCAACAATTGCTCGAAGCGGCAACCCATCTGTCCAATGCAGCTGATCGCTCACAGGGCTACTACCGGGTCGCGTGCCTGCTGACGTGGCCATGGGTGCATCAGAGTGAAGTCACCCTCTTCTATGATCGGGACTATTACCTGCGGTTTCTCGGCGAAACCAATGCACTCAATCCGCAACTGCTCAGCCAGACACTCGCGTTACACACCCCGGCGCACTTCATAGAGCACGGGCATGACGTGACTCAAGCGGACGACGAAATCGCAGTTCAATGGTGGTGCATAGGTGAACCGGCCTGAAGTCAGTCGTAACTGCAGGCGAGCCTCAGTCCTCGACCCGCCCTGTCCCCTCGCGATCATGCTCGTAGTGTCGGGTGAGCGGAAACGCCGGCAGCCAGGCCTCACGGCGCACGGTCCAGCTTTCGTAAGTGGGCATCAGCTGATCGGGGGCGTCCAGCGTCCCAAGGTGCACTTCTATTTCGTCACCCGAGCGGGCGAACAGCGACGAGCCGCAGCGGGGACAGAAAAAGCGTCCGGCGTATTCCCGTGTTTCACCTTCGATCGTCACGGCATCCTGTGGAAACACAGCGGCAGCGTAGAAGAGCGCGCCGTGATGCTTGCGACAGTCGAGGCAGTGACAGAGGCCAACCCGATACGGACGGCCCGAGGCTTGGATACGAACGTTGCCGCACAGGCAACCGCCGGTGAATCGGTCCATGGAGGGCCTCCCTTACAACCGTTTAATAGGCCGTCGAGAACCCGCGAGCGGCCGTTATCATTAGAGATCAGCGTAGCGGCTAATCACGTTGAAAAAAGGTCGTATTAATCAGAAAACGCCCTGACGGGCGTTTTTGTCTAGCATCAGGGTAACCGTACCGCCAATGTGACTGCCGCGCCTTGAGGCGCGGCAGCTTGGGGCACTATTGCCAGTTGCTGGCAATCACAGCGTTCAACGAGGCCTGGTAGTTCTGCGGCAGTGAAGTCTCACCGGGAGCCGGTGGCGCGAAAGCGGCCATGGCGCCAACCAATTGATCGACCTGGTTGTCCAACAGGACCTTGCCATCGGCGGTACGGAACTGCTCGATGTTCTGGGCTTTTTCCCAGTTACCCGGCCCCCAGAACGACCATTTGGAGATCGTCACTTTATCGGTGGTGCCAATGACACTCACTTCCAGGTCCCAGCCGTTCTTACTGAACCAGAGTTGATTGGCGGAAATACCGGCACCGAACTGCAGCACATCGGTATTGGCGTCCGGGTCGAAATCGTCAATATCATCCTGACCATCCCCACGCTCGAATCGATAAAGATCATTACCACGATCCCCACTCAACTGATCGTTGCCTATTCCACCTATCAGGGTGTCGGAGCCTGTATCACCAGACAACCGGTCATCACCCGCCCCACCCAGCAAGGTGTCGGAGCCTTCGCCACCGCTCAGTTCATCGGCCCCGTTGCCACCCGACAGCGTGTCGTTACCACCCAACCCGTAAAGTTTGTCATCACCGTCAAGACCACTTAACGAGTCAGCCAGTGCATCCTCGCCGAACAGTGCATCGCTACCTGAAGTTGCCGTGCCCTTGGTCATGTTCTTGATGGTGTCGGCATTCCAGAGGGTTCCGTCGTCGAACTGGATCTGCTCGATCCGATACGCGCTGTTGGAGAACCAGCTGGAAGCGGTCAGCTTGTCGGTGGTTCCTGCAATGCCCAAAAAGAGGTTGCTGGTGTCTCGACTGAGCTGGATATCGGAAGGTTTGAGGCCTGCCCCTACCTTGATCGTATCCAGGTTACCCACCGAAGAATCATAGTCACTTATCGAATCCTGCCCGACCCCGCGGTAGAACAGATAGGTATCGTTACCGGCATCCCCATAAAGCGAGTCGTTGCCGGTGCCACCATCGAGCGTGTCCATGCCCGCGCCACCAAACAGTTTGTCGTTGCCGGAGCCGCCATTGAGTGTGTCATTGCCCGACAATCCGTAGAGTGAGTCATCACCACCCAGTCCATTGAGGATATCGGCGCTGGACTCATCGCCTTGCAGGACATCATTGCCCTCACTCGCCACGCCCTTGGACAGGGTCGTCAGGGTTGCGGCGTCCCAGAGCGTGCCGTCGGCGAACTGAACCTGTTCAACCTGCGAGTCCGTGGAAAGGAACCATTCGTTGACGGTCAGCTTGTCGGTGGTACCGAGGATCGTCAGTTCCAGGTTGTAGCCCACGCGAGCAACCTTGATGTCGCCTGGGCTGATCCCTTGGGCCAACTTGATCACGTCAAGATTGCCCCTGGTCCAGTCGCGATCGGAAATCAGGTCCTGGCCACCACCACGCTGGAAGAGATAGGTGTCGTTGCCGGAACCGCCGTACAACGAGTCATTGCCCGCCCCACCGTCCAGCGTATCCAGCCCCATCCCACCGTCAAGCGTATCCCGACCCGCTCCACCGTTGAGCACATCGTTGCCGGCCAGGCCAGACAATTTGTCATCACCGTCAAGCCCGTCCAACCGATCGTTGGCTTCGTCACCGATCAACGTATCGGCGCCATTGGTGGCGACCTCTACCGACAGGCGCTTGAGATCGCTGACGGACCAGACGGTGCCGTCTACGAACTCGACGCGTTCAACCTGATAGTTGGCGTCGGTGTAGCTGTAGATGGTCATCCGGTCAGTGGTGTTCTTGATGGCGAGGTAAACATCGCTCCCCTCACGCTTGACGATGACATCGCCGGGATTGATGTCCGCGGCGACCTTGATCGTATCGCTGTTTCCAGCCATCGAGTCGAACTCGCTGATAGTGTCCTGGCCCATACCCCGATAAAACATATAGGTATCGTTGCCTGCGCCCCCCGACAATCGATCGTTACCGAGACCACCATCGAGGCGGTCATTGCCGTTATCGCCACTCAGATAATCGTTACCCGTGCCACCCTTGAGGATGTCATTGCCATCCCCCCCGCCCAGCGAGTCGTTACCGGCGCCGCCTTCCAGTCGGTCGTCACCTGCCTCACCGTAGACCTTGTCATCCCCCTCAAGCCCATCGAGTACATCGGCCCCGATGTCGCCAAACAACGTATCGGCAGCGCTGCTGGCGACGCCTTTGGTCATTTGCTTGAGGGCGTCAACTCCCCAGACCGTTCCATCGGCGAACTCGACGCGCTCCACGATGTAACTCGAATTACTGAAGAAGGTGATCGACAATTTATCGGTCGTGCCTTTGATCGCCAGCGTGAGGTAAGTCTGGTCCCGGCTGACGATGACATCGGCCGGGGCAATATCAGCCGCGACCTTGATGGTGTCGACGTTGCCGACCGTCCAGTCGAAATCGGTGACGCTGTCCTGGCCCATACCTCGGTAGAACCGATAGGTGTCATTACCGAAATCGCCACGCAGGCTGTCATTGCCGGCGCCACCGTCCAAGGTATCGTTGCCGTCCCCGCCGGAGATCCAGTCGGCGCCATCACCGCCGTTCAGCACATCGTTACCTTCCCGACCGTAAATCGAGTCATCACCGCCCAGCCCATTGATGACGTTGCCCGAGGCATCGCCGTTGAGGCTATCGGCAGCCGCAGTGCCGTTGGTGACGGCTTGGGCATTGACCACGATGTCGAACACGTCACTGGCCACGGCAGCAGACAGGTCCACTGCTGAAACCTTGACCGAGACGGTTCCAGCCTGCGAAGGCGTGCCGCTGAAGGTGCGAGTGGCCGCATCGAATACCAGCCACGCAGGAAGCGCCGAACCGTTGGCCAACGTCGCCTTGAAGTTCAGCCGATCCCCGGCATCGATATCAGCAAACGCATTGGCCGGCAACACGTAGCTGAGCGCCTGGCCGCTCTGGATACTCAGGTCAGCGACCGCATTGACGAGTTGCGGTGTATCGTTCACGTTGGCAACGGTCAGATTGAAGACGTCCGACGTGGTGGCTCCGGCCTTGTCGGTGGCCGTCACCTTGATCGCTTGCAAACCAACATCGTTGTTGGTCGGCACACCCGAGAACGTCCGGGTGAGCGCATCGAAGGTCAGCCAGCTCGGCAGCGCACCACCACTGGCAGTGGTCGCAACCAGGCTCAGGGCATCACCCGCATCGATGTCGCTGAAACTGCTTGCCGCCACAGTGAAGCTGAACCTGGCGTCTTCGCTCGCCACCTGATCCGCCAGGCCGAGATTGACGGTTGGCGCGTTGTTGACGTTCTGCACGTCGATTTCGAACGTATCGGAAACCGTTGCGCCTGCCTTGTCGGTCGCCTGGACACGAATGGCCAGTTTGCCAACGTTCGTATTGCCCGGCGTACCGCTGAACGTCCGGCTCGCAGCGTCATAAGACAGCCAGCCGGGAAGCGCCTGGCCATCGGCCGATTGCGCGGTGATGCTCAGCGTATCCGCCACATCCACATCGGCGAAGGTGCTTGCCGGCAACGCGAACGTCAAAGACGCCCCTTCGACGACGGACTGGTCGGCAATGGCTTTCACCAGGACCGGTGCATCGTTGGTATTACTGACCTGGACTTCAAAGCTATCGCTGACAGACAACCCCGCCTTATCGGTTGCGGTGACCCGGATCGACAAATCACCCACCGCATCGTTATTCGGCGTACCGCTGAAAGTGCGAGTCTGGGCATCGAAACTCAACCAGGCGGGCAACGGCTTGCCGTCGGCAAGGGTCGCATTCAGTTGGAGCGCATCGCCCGTGTCCGCATCGACAAAGGCATTGGACGCGAGCGTCAGGACAAAAGCGCTGTCCTCGGTGGCCTTCTGGTCAGCAATCGCTGCCGATACGGTGGGCGCCCGATTGGCCTGGGTCGACAGCGTCGCAGTGTTCCAGACCGTCCCGTTGGCGAATTCGATACGCTCGACGCTATGACCGCGAGCGGCCGTCCAGCCGGAGATGATTTGCTGGCCGTCATTCAGGCGCAGCACCATGCCCCGGGCCGAATGGTCGACAGCGACATCGCTTTCCTTGATACCCGCTTCGAACACGATGGTGTCAATGCCGCCAGCCGCTTCCAGGTCTTCACTGATGTGATCCTGACCCTGGCCGACGCCGAATACGTAGCGGTCGTCGCCCCTGCCACCTTGCAGGAAGTCATCGCCCGCAGCCCCATACAAACGGTTATTGCGCTCGTTGCCGATCAGTTCGTTGCTCAGCTCATTACCAGTGGCATTCAAGGCCGGACCGGACAAGGTCAATGCCTCGACATTGGCCGCCAAGGTGTAGTCGAGGGTGGAAATCACCTTGTCATTGCCGCCGTTGAGGTCTTCCACGACGGCGTCACCGGCGTTATCCACGAAGTAGGTGTCGTTGCCCAGGCCACCGATCATCCGGTCTGCGCCTTGGGCCCCGTCTAGACGGTTATCGGCAACGTTGCCACGCAGGACATTGTTGGCCGCGTTGCCCGTGGCATTGATCGCCGCGTTACCGGTCAGGCTCAGGTTTTCCAGGTGATTGGCCAGCGTAAAGGAGACCGAGGAATTGACGGTATCGGTGCCCGCGCCTTCGGATTCGACGATCCGGTCGGAACCGTCATCCACGCCATAGGTATCGTCGCCCAGACCGCCGATCATCACGTCGGAGCCGCCGGCGCCATTGAGAATGTTGTTTGCGCTATTGCCCACCAAACGGTTGGAGAGCTCGTTACCGGTCCCATTGATGGCGGCACTGCCCAGTAGCTGCAAAGACTCCACCTCACTGGCCAGGACATGGCTGACACTGGACTTGACCACGTCATAGCCACCGCCTACGACTTCCTTGATGACGTCCCCCGCGTTATCGACGATGTAGGTATCGTCCCCCATCCGCCCTTCAAGGACATCGGCGCCTGCACCCCCGTCGAGCGTGTTGCCTCCGGCATCGCCAACCAACAGATCATTCGCGCCGGTACCGCTCAGCAGCACCTTGGGTTGTGTTACCGCTTGGCCGAAAATGAAATTGGCTGCCGAGAGCTGGCCGGCAGTTACGCCTTTAAGCGTGAGGTACTGGGTACCGCTGGCCATCGTGCCCAGCCAGACCCGCAGATAGACCTCGCCGTCGACGGTCACGTTGCTGAAGTTCAAGTCAGCAAAACTGTGTACCGCGCGAATCTGCGAAAGATCGATCTTCTCGTTGGCATTGGCGACTTCGAAGTCATCGATCAGGTTGCCCATGATCCCCTGCGAGGCGCTGGCCAGCAGGTCTTCGACCAGCACAAAACGATCATTACCGGCACCGCCCGCGACGGAGGCACCGGTGTGCGTCGCAGCGCCACTCAGGTTGATGTTCGGTGACAGCACGGTGGTGTAGGCATGGTCCTCGATAGCCTGGTCACCTTCGAGGTAGAGGACATCGTTGCCGGCGTCCCCCCCCAGGTAATCCAGTCCGACATCGCCACGCAATACATCATCGCCAGCGCCACCACGGATGACATCGTAGCCTTCGCCTCCGCTGATAACGTCATTGCCGCCCACGGTCGAAGCCGTCGAGGACTCGCCAACCAATACATCGTCACCCTGGCCACCCATGATCGTATCGGCACCGGTGCCGCCAAATACGCGCTCGCCACCATCGTGAGCCCAATACAGGAAGCTACCGGTCACGTCCGGCAGATTGCGCTCGGTATTGGCACCGCTGAGCCCGAAACCGTAGCCAGAAGCCTGCTCCAGCCGACTCAGGCGCACACCTTCCGGGATGTGAACGAAATTCTTTAGCGTCAGGCCTTCGGATTGAACGTTCTTGAGTAACAGGACTTGCCCATCCGCCAGGCTCAACCGAGTATCGGCGCCTTGCTGGGTAATGGTCGCCGCCGTATAGACCTCGTCATCAAAGCCGGACAGAACGATTCGGTCAGTACCGATCACAAAATCAGTGACGGTGTCGATGTCGCCCGCGGCCTTGTCGATCACGAAATAATCCGTGTCGGCGCCGCCGGTAAAGGTGTCATTGCCCTTGCCGCCGATGAGCGTATCGACCCCAGCACCCCCAGACAGCACATCATCACCGCGGCCACCTGAGAGATGGTTGTCCGCGGCGTTGCCGATCAACGTGTCAGCAAACTCACCCCCGATCAGGTGCTCGATCTGCGCGGCATTGGTGATCGCCAAGCGAGCGCCGGCCAGGGTGGCCTCGCCTTTGGACAAATCGATCACACTGGCACTGGAGATCGCCGCCGCGTTGATCGTGTCCTGACCACCGTCGGTGTCGTTAAGCGCATTGCGCCCGCCCGAAGCGGCCAGTTGGGCGTACTCGTTGGTGTACACATACTGGTCGTCAATCGTATCGCCCTTGCCGTAGACGTTCAGGCTCCAGCTGTTGAGCGTCCCGGTATCGCCGGTCACGCTGTCAATCACTTGCAGCGTCCAGTTCCCTTGCACCGCTTCGCCACGCAGCAGGGCCGTGCCAAAGACATAGTTCAAGGTGTTCTGACCGTCAAAATCGGCATTCCCACGATCCGTCGCCGCGCTGCCCGGGGCTTTGCCCGGACGATTCATCAGGATGGATTCAGTGCCCGACGGCGAGATCAACTTGAGAATCAGGTCCCCTGGCCGCGCATGGCTCAGGTTGACCTTGACCTCGACATGCTCGGCCAAAATGTCGACCGCTCCCATCGTCAGCGAATGGCTGATGCCGGCGCCCTGTCCGTCGGTGATCGCGCGGTTGAGCACGCCGGATTCCAGCGGGTTCGTCAGGCGCAACTCATTACCCAACGTCTGCTGGATATTCCAGGTTTCCGCCAAACGCACCGCGGCCCGGGCATCGACTTCGCCATAACCGTAGTCGTGGCTGACGTGCATGCCGCCGCCGTTCCAGTTCTGGCTACCGTTGGTCTGCCACGAGGTCGTGGGATCGTTCACCTTGCGGGCCGAAATCGCCAGGATCTGCTGCACATCGCGATAACCCAGCTCCGGGTTGGCTTCCAGCATCAAGGCCACGATGCCGGAGACAATAGGGGCTGCGAAACTGGTGCCTTGGGAAACGCTGGTGTCGCCGCCGAACGTGGACCCGTTGTCGTTCTGCACCAAACGTGAGGTCGACGTGACGTTCGAGCCCGGCGCGCTGACCAGGATGCTGGCGCCAGGGCTGGAGAACGGTTTCCCGCCCAACTGCAACGCCCCCAGGTCGGTGGTGGCGTTGATCGCGCCAACCACGATGCTACTGCGGGTATTGGAGACGTTCGAGTAGTTGGTGTTACCGCCCTTCTCCCGATCGTTGCCGCCCGCAGTGACGATCACTGTCCCCAACCCGTTGCGGCCTTCGTCGATGGCCTGGTAATAGGCCGTCGGCAATGTCCCCAGCTCGGCGGGGCTGAACTTCAGGTCGAAGTGATTGTTGCTGCCCCAGCTGTGGTTCACCACATCGTATTCATACATGTGGGACATGTTGCTGAAATCGTCTTTATTGACCCAATACCCGGCCACCGTGGCGTCGTAGGCGACACCGACACTGCCCTCGCCATTGCGGGCGGCGACCATCACCCCGGCGACGAGGGTCGCGTGATCGCTGAACTTGCCACCGCTGCCCTCGCCCGCCATCTGTCCCGGCGTGGCATTGGCCAGCCAGTTCTGGTCGATGTTGTCCTTCAGGTCGGCGTGGCGGTAATCGAGGATTTCCTTGGTCGTGCCGAACGGACTGTTGGTCTCGATCTCGGCGATCCTGACACCTTTGCCGGTGTAGTCTTTCCAGACCGGCAGGATGTTCGCCTGGGACAGGTACCACTGATCAGTCACCAGCGGATCGTCGGGCAGGTCCGAAGTCTTCAGATAGACAGCGGCACGCATCGTCGCGCTTTCGCCGGTGCCCATGTTGATGATCGTACTGGCCTCGTTACCCTTGGCATCGGCGACGGTGTACTTGAAGCCCATGATGCCGGTGAAGGTCGCGTCCGGCGTGAACAGCACGTCACCGGCCTGGGTCACGACGGCGGTTCCGCCCACCACATCGAACAAGCCGGTGATGTGCAGCGCGTCATGCTGCCAGTCGATGTCGTTCTGCAGCAGTTGTTCCTTGCCGATCAGGTGCGCGCTGGTGCGCTCGAACTCGACACCGCTTTTATCCTTGCTCAGGACATCCTTGACCAGCAGTGCACTCTCCATGCCCTCGCTGGTCGCGGTCGGGATCTCGACCAGCTTCAGGTTCTTGAAGTTGGCTTTCTCGACGTTCTGCAGGAAGTCGGTACCATCGCGGCCGGCCACGGTATCGCTGATCCAGACGCCTTCGGCGGTTCGGGTAATGCGGTAATCTGCGAAGTCACCTGACAATTCGACAACGTCCAGACCGCTACCACCATCGATGTGATCGTCGCCGGCCCCGCCGATAAGGACGTCATCGCCGACGCCACCACTCAGGTTGTCGTCATCCTGGCCGCCGTCGATCAGATCATTGCCGGAACCACCCTGAAGCTGGTCATTGCCACGGTGACCGCGCAGCACGTCGTTGCCTGCCCCGCCCAGAACGGTGTCGTTGCCATTTTCACCTGACAACGCATCGTTGGCGGATCCGCCGACCAATACATCGTCGCCGTCCCCACCTCGCATGTAGACCGTACTGTTCCCACTACCAATGAATATGTCATTGCCGCGTCCACCTTGGGCAACTTCCACGCTTGCCTCGGCCAGGTTCAGATAGACGCCTTTATCGCCGAGCACCTGTACGATATCGGTGCCTTCTCCACCGTGAATATTCGCGGATAGGTCGTCCCCATCGATCAGCAGAACATCGTCACCTGCACCGCCGTTGAAGGTATCGCTGCCTTGGCCGCCAGCGAGCCAGTTGGTCTGGGCATCCCCCAGCAACACATCATCGCCCGATCCGCCGGTGGCGTTGTTGACGCCCTTCTGAGCGACATCGATAGTTTCGCCTGTGGTCGACGACGAAACATACCCTTTCACGGCCGAGACTTCTCCCGAGCCTTGGGTCGAGACCACGGTGCCCGCTCCACTTGCGGTGAAGACATGGCCGTTGGGGTTGGCCAGGAAATTGGCGGCAATGGCTTCCTTGCTTGTACCGTTCTGCACGAAAGTGCCACGTGCCAAGACTTCGTTGCCGTCACGTACCTCGCCACTTTGTACTTGATTGTTCAGGTTGATCTGGGTAATTCCCAGGTCCGAGAATGATTTGAGTTCACTGGCTTCACCGGCATCAATCGCGCCGTTGCCGTTGAGGTCGTTCCAGCTCTTACCATCGTGATTCGAGTCTACCCAGACCTTGACGCTCGACCAAGAGGCATCCTGCCTATCGAATACGCCATCGGCATTGCTATCCAGGCTGGCCAGGGCGGCAAAACCATTAGCGAAACGCTTTTGCCCGGCTTCGCCATCGGCGCCTGCTGTCCCGCCGAAGTATTCCGAAAGTGTCTCGCTGATATTATCGATTCTGCCGTTGGCATTGGCGTCAACAACTACGACGCCATCCTCGGGGCTGACCCAACCGGTTTCTTCAAGGCTGCCGCCATCATTGTCGGCATCGAAGAACACAGGGGATGTCAGATAGTTGGTTAGGCGTACACCATCGCCGTTGAGATCCAATACCAGTGGGTCGGTAGGCAGTGTCACCCGCGCCCGCGCATCACCTGAGTTCAGCAAGGCTCCCAAGGTACTGCCATAGGAAAGGCCTTGGCTGGAATTGCGCAGGCTGAAATCGAAAACTTCCTTGACGGTATTGACGTTGCCGGGGCGATAACCATCAGCCAATATCTGGGTAGCTGCGGCGGTAAAGGTATTGTTGATCCAGTTACCTTGGTATTGATTCAGGTTGAGCTTATTGGGATCGGAGCTCAGGTTCCAGCCGCCACCGCTGCTGATCAGACCATTGCTAACTTGTTGGGCCGCTGCGTCGTGGTCGATCGAATCCTTGTATTTAATACCTGAAACGAGGTCGGTATTCAGGGCAAATTCGTTTTTTACTGGGGCAGCATTGACACGGTCAGTAGGATCGAGCCACAGGCAGCTCTCGCCATCGTCATAATAAGCGCCGTGGCGCGTCAGATCGTCACGGATAATTTGTGCGCCGAAGCCATGAAGAAGTGCCTTCAGATTATCCGGATTATTACCTGGAAAAAGGTCTCCCTCGAATCCGCTTTCGTTATAACCAATAGTCTTCAGTGAAGCATATACAAAATCCACACAACTGTTTTTTAACAGATCGTATGTCGATGCATCGAAGCCGCCACTATCGGGCCCATTAGAAAACGTCATCAGCGCGTTGTATTGCGCCTCGGTCAACTTTAAGGTGACCTCATAAATTGTTTCCTGATAGCCACCATCATCTTCGTTTGTTACTTGTCCTGGCCCAAACATCTCATCAAGCCTTGAAGCAAAACCGTAACTCTGCTTCGCCACTCCATCACTGACGCTGTACCACATATGCCCACCGGGGGAGTCGTGCAGGTCTCCCGCCTTATGGGAACTTTTGTCTTGCTGATAAATATAATCCGCACCAACCCCTGCGACTTTATATGTAACACTATAATTTTTTTCCATTCGTGAATCCCTTCACTCACCAGCTCAAAGAATTAAATTTTCGGATCATAATAAGAAAACTCTACATAACTTTCAGTACCCTTAAGCGCTTCAATTTCATTCAGAGTCACAATCTCAACCGAGTACTCGCCAGGGGCAAGAGCCAGATATTTGATGTCCCTAACCTGCGCGGACTTATGATCCCCTTCATACTCAAAGGCCTGACCAGAATTAACACCCTCCGTCATTATCCGCTCTTCAAAAAACAGCTTGCCATTCCTCAGAACGCGCAAACCGATCGGTATCGGCACCCCTACCTCTCTGTACAATCCGCCACCCCACAGCTTTCCCTGCGCCTCTCTTTCGGATATGTTTTTGCTCCAGACGAACAACAAAGCAACTCTGTATCCTCCCGCCTGGTCAACCGTAAACTGTGCGTTGGCTATTTGACCTGCGCGGGAGACGTCGATCGGTTTGACTATCAGAACCTTATTCGAACATCCCGCAAAAAAAACACAAACAGATACAACAAGAATTTTCCTTATTACTGACAAAGCCTTAACAAGCATAAACACTTCCTCACAAACGTCACCTAATGAGATTCACAGCGTAGCAAAGGGTTACCCCCATTAATCCTGCAACAACCGAAAAACCATTTATGAAGAGCCATATCCAAAAACATAAATCGACGCTAAAAACAGGCCATGACAAATTACCGACCCTATGGAAATCCACAACGCCACTTTCTTCAAAATATCTGCTTCAATCAGCCCCCCTACCAAGGCTAATCCTCCCCCCAGCCAACCGAGCTGCGCAAGCGCTAGCGCCTCTATAAGAAGCATTGCCGGACTCCACTTATAGCCCCCACTGGCATAAAGCCAAACGATATAGCAAAAAATAGTAGGCGGAACGCTACAGCACCATATAAACAGTGAGGCTGCGTTCGCGAACTTTAACTTTACGGCAACCAAGCTCGCCAACAGCAAACCAAGATAAACCATACCGCCATCCAGCCCACTGAAAAGTATTTTCAATTCACCCATCACCCGTCCCCTAGCGCGCTCGCATTAGATAGACACAACTCAATACCACACAAATAAATGCAAATTTTTGGGCAGCACTATCTCCCGCAAACTTTTATCTGCATATTATTTCAACTGACTCAGAAAACAACCAGCCAGCTCGCTGCGACCCAACTTCACTTCCGCCGCCAGCTCCAACTACCTAACCAAGGGTTGCAAAAGCAAGGCTAACAACAAATACAACCCATGAAAAACCAAAGACACAATTGAAATCCAAACACCTGCCGCCCTCAGCCCCATAAAGCTAGTCATCTTACTTAACAGCATCAACAAGAAACTCAGCCAGCCGATTTGAGAGAAAGCCAAAAGGTCAATAATGACTACAACAAGATAATTCCAGCTTCGAGCCCCCTCATAAATATAAACAATATAACAATAAAGTGTCGTCAGCAGGCTTAACCCCCAGACAAGAATGTCATCTGCATACTTACGATTCAAACGCATCATCACAAGAGCAGTGATCACCATGCACGGAAACAAAAATATGTCGTACAAACCGTAAAGAAAAACTTTCAATTCCGCCATTGACACTCACTCCCTCTTCCATGCTTGTCGCCACGGCTCAATTTCTAAAGAACTCAGCGTTCCCGCAAACTCTCACCCGCATACTGCTGCAACGGACTCAGGAAATAATCAATCACCTTCCGGCGATCCGTCTTCACTTCCACCGTCACCGACATCCCGGGGGACAACGGCACTTTTTTCCCGTGTACCAGAATGGAGTCCTGCAACAAACTAATGCGGCTGCTGTAGATCAACCCACGCTTCTCGTCTTCAATCGCATCGTTGGAAACGCTGACAATTTCCCCCTCGACCGTCCCGTACTTGGTAAAGGTAAATGTCTCGACTTTCACCGTAGCCAGTTGCCCCTTCCGGACAAAACCAACGTCCTTGTTCTCCAGCATGGCCTCGACCTCCATCGGCTGGTCATTAGGCACGACCACCATCAGCGGCTGGGCCGCCGTCACCACACCGCCCACGGTATGAATTGCCAGTTGCTGTACCGTGCCATCCACCGGCGCGGTCAGGCTCATCAGGTGGTCGCGTTGTTCGGCCTTCTTGAGTTCTTGTGCCAGTGCAGCCGCTTTCTGTTCCGATTGCTGCTGCAAATCGAGCATTGCCCGGCGGGTCTGGGCGAGGATGCCCTGGCGCCGGCGCTCGGCTTCCTTGCGGCTGGCATTGAGTTCGATCACCCGCGCTTGCTGCACGGCCATGTCCCGCTCCTGGTCCAGCAGGGCCTGCTGTTTTTCCAGGTAGGCGTGGCGTGGCACGTATTGCTGATCGAGCAGCTCACGATAGTCTTGGGCCAGGCGACGGGTAATCGGCAGCGTCTGTTGCAGCGAGGCCACCATCGCCTTGGCCGATTGGATTTCCGCCGTGCGCTGCTCGACTTCGGCATCGACCTGATCCAGGGAGCTGCGCAGTTCCAGGTATTGCCCCTGAAGCCAGCGTTGTGCGGCCATCACTTGCGGCGGATCGGCCTGAAGCAGGTAAGTGGCAAGGGATCCGGGTTCCTTGCCACTTTGAATCGCTTCAAGCAACGCCGTGGCCCTGGCGCTATCGACCTCGGCCGCCAGCAAGTCACTCTTGAAGCGATTGACGTCAGCACTGGTCGCACTGGTGTCCAACTCCACCAGCACATCCCCGGCCTTGACCCATTGCCCATCGTAGACCCGGATGGCTTTCACCACCGCCACTTCGCTCGGTTGGATGGTCTTGCTCTTGCCGCTTGCCACGACCTTGCCCCGCGCCGTGGCGACCACTTCGATTTCACCGACACAGGCCCACAAAAGCGCCAGCGCGGCGAAGCCCATGATGGTCCATTGGATGTAGCGTGGCGCCGGGTGAGCCGGTTGATCCTGCAAGGCGAGCGCGGCCGGCAGGAACTGGACCTCGTGGGCAAGCCGATTCGGCGTGTCCAACTGTTTGCGATGGCGCCATGCCTGGCGCCAGGCAGTCCGATAGCGTCGCAACAACGCACGTGTTGCTGAGGGTTCGCTCATGCCAACTATCCTTGTTGCAAACGGTGCAAGCGAGAATAGTGTCCCGCTTGATGGGCCAGGAGCTCGTGGTGGGTGCCCTGTTCGACGATCTGTCCGCGATCCATGACGACAATCCGGTTGGCATCGCGCACCGCCGAAAGCCGGTGGGCGATGATGATCACCGTTCGACCTTTACAAATGGCCTGCATGTTCTGCTGGATGATCCGCTCCGACTCGTAGTCCAGTGCACTGGTCGCTTCATCGAAAATCAGGATTCGCGGATTGCCGATCAAGGCTCGGGCGATCGCCACGCGCTGACGCTGGCCGCCAGACAACGAAGCGCCGTGTTCACCGACCACCGTGTCGTAGCCTTCGGGCAACTCAAGGATGAAATCGTGTGCGCCGGCCATTTTCGCCGCCTGCATGACCGCCTCCAGGGGCGCCCCGGGATCGGTCAAGGCGATGTTCTCGCGGATGCTGCGGGCGAACAGCATGTTGTCCTGCAACACCACGCCGATCTGCCGGCGCAGTGAAGAAACGTCGGCCAGCGCCAGGTCCATGCCATCCACCAGCACGCGGCCGCGCTCCGGGACGAAGAGGCGCTGCAACAGGCGGGTCAGCGTGCTTTTGCCGGAGCCGGAACGTCCGACGATGCCGATCACCTCTCCGGCGCCTATTTCCAGGCTTACGCTGCGCAGCACCTCGGAGCCATCGGGGCGATAACGGAAATGCACCTGGTCGAATTCGATCCGCCCCTTCAAGGCGGGCAACGCACTGCGAGTCGCCTGGGACATTTCGGTCCGCGTGTTGAGAATATCCCCCAGGCGCTGCACCGAAACACCGGTCTGCTGGAAATTGGTCCACAGTTGAGCCAGGCGCATGATCGGTTGGGCGACCCGGCCCGCGAGCATGTTGAAGGCGATCAACTGGCCCACCGACAGTTGCCCGTCGATCACCAGCCGGGCGCCTAGCCACAGTGTCGCAACAGTCACCAGCTTGCCGATCAGAGAGACGCTTTCATTGGCGATCGTCGACAAGGTCTGGGTCTTGAAACCCGCACTGACGTAGGCCGCCAGCTGGTTGTCCCATTTGCGGGTGATCTGGGGTTCGACCGCCATGGATTTCAATGTGTCGATGCCGTTGACCGTCTCCACCAGAAAGGCCTGGTTCTCGGCGCCACGGGCGAAGCTTTCGTTCAAGCGGGCGCGCAGCACCGGCGTAATCAACAGGGAAACCACGACATACAACGGCAGTGACAGCAGTACCACCAGCGTCAACCAGCCGCTGTAGAAAAACATCACGGCGATGAACACCACCGAAAACAGGACATCCAGTACCAACGTAATGGTGTTGCCAGTGAGAAAGCTGCGAATGTTCTCGAGCTCACGAACCCGAGCGACGGAGTCGCCGACCCGTCGTGCCTGGAAATACGAGAGAGGAAGCGTCACCAGGTGCCGGAATAACCGGGAACCCAATTCAACATCGATGCGACTGGCCGTGTGGGCGAACACATAGCTGCGCAGCCCACTCAAGACTGTCTCGAACAACATGATGCCCAGCAGGCCAATGGCGATCACATCCAGCGTGGTGAGCCCGTGGTGCACCAGCACCTTGTCCATGACGACCTGGAAGAAAAGCGGGGTCAATAACGAGAATATCTGCAGGACGAAAGAAACCAGCAGTACTTCACCCAATAGCTTTCGATATTTGACGATGGCCGGGATAAACCAGGTGAAATCGAACTTGGACAGCTCGCCCGCCAACGACGACTGGGACCGTATGAGAATCAATTCACCGCCCCAGCGTGCCTGAAGCTGTTCGGCGCTGATCATCTCGGGGCGTTGGGACCTGGGGTCATGGATCAGGATTTTTTCCTGGTCCATACGGGCAATGATGAAAAACCCGCCGTCACTGGCACAGGCAATCGCAGGCAAAGGCGTTTGCCCGAGCCGTTCGAATGTGGTGCGGATAGCCTTGGCCTTGAGGTCAAGCTGACGCGTGGCCAGCAGTATTTCGGCTTTGCCGAACAACTGCCCTTCAGCCACGTATTCGTGGGTAAGCTGTTCCGTGGAAACGGCAACGTTGTGAAAACGCGCCAACATGGCCAGACAGGCCAGCCCCGTGTCCAGCGCCGCCGATGGCCCTTGAGAAGTACCTTGTTCTTGCATAAACGCTTCCATGCGGAAAATTCATTAGCGAGCCCCCATAACTTCCTTGGGTGGGGCACGGTGTTCCGCTTGGCGCCAAGGCCCGAGTCAAGAACGATATCAAAACAACATTATTCGATTTTCCGGTCTCTGTCGACCAGGAACCGACTTCTAACGCCTGTGCCAGAGCCTTACATCAGTTCAGGGGGAAGAAAATCGCGCTGCGGCTGGTAGTCTGCCTTCAGGTACTCGGCAAGCTGTTGCAGGTCGTCGGCACTCAGCGTGCCGGCAGCCTGTTTCAAACGCAGATTATTGAGAATGTAGTCGTAACGCGCGTCGTTATAGTCACGCACGGACTTGAAAAGTTGACGTTGGGCATTGAGTACGTCGACGGTGTTGCGGGTCCCGATATCCGCGCCGACCTTGGACGCTTTCAAGGATTTCTGGCTCGACAGGATCGTCTGCCGCCGGGCTTTTATCTGCTGGATGTCGGAGTTGACGGCGCGCAAATAGTTACGGGTATCCAGGACCACTTCCCGGCGCTGGCTTTCCCTCAACTCCTCGCTTTGCGTCAACCGCTGATAAGCCTCATGGGCCTGGGAGCTGACGCGCCCCCCGCTGTAGAGCGGGACGGTCACTTCAACAGCGATACTGCTCTGGGCGACGTTTCCACGGTAACCATCGCGACCAAAATCAGTCGGGTTGCTGTAGCCAAAACTGTCGTTATCGCCCTTGCGATAGGAAGCCACCGCATCGACCGTTGGCGCATGCCCGGATTGACGCTGACGCAAGCGTTCTTCAGCAGCCTCGACAGCATAGTTGCTCGCCAACAGCATCAGGTTCTGCTCGACAGCACCTTCTACCCACGACTTCGTATCATTGGGAATCGGCGCCAACACCGGCAATTGATGTTGCATACCCTCGATACTGGTGTATTGCTGATTGGTCAAATGCACCAGTTGCTCGAAAGCGTCTTCAACCTTGCGCTGCGCCAGTTGGCGATTGGCTTGGGCATTATCGAAAGCAGACTCGGCATCCAGGACATCCGTGATGCTCGACAGTCCACCCTTCAAACGTGCTTGCGCCTGATCCATTTGCTGCTTGAGCGCGGTCTCCTCAGCCTCCGATGCCGCCAGCTCGTCCGTGGCGCGCAGCGTTTCAAAATAGGCCTGCGCCGTTTGCAGAATGAGCGCTTGCTCCTTGGCCGACAACTCCAGGGCCGCTTGTACAGTGCTAGCCTTGGCAGCCTTGAATTCATACCAGAATGCAGCGTTGACCAAGGGTTGTTTCAGGTTGGCCTGGATCGTATTGCCGCTGCGCCCCCGTTCAAGCGCTGGCTCATCACGCGACAGGCGAGTGGCTTCAAACGTAGCCCCCGTGCTGATCACGGGTAATAGATTGGCCCGTGCCTGCGGCACCAATTCCTGTTGCGCAGCGTAATCGGCACGGGCTGCCGCCAGATCGGAGTTATGCGAAACAGCCTGACGATAGACCGCCATCAGCTCGGCCCGCTCAGCGGTCGGCGCGGAAAAAACGAACGAAGGGAACAGGCAGGCGAACAACAGAACGCGTTGAGCGCGACTCATGACCAAATCCTTTTGAATGACGCGAAAGCAGCGAAAAATCGGCAGCTGCCCCAATGGGGCGCCGAAACTAAGGCAGTTGGGGGAAGAGGTCAAGCGTTCAAGCACAACGCCGCGTTTCTCTACACGAGGCGGTTGCAAGGTCGTCGTCTTGGTTAATTGTGGCTGGTTTAACTCACTGAAAACCGGCCATCGGCACCGCAATCAGCAATATCGCCGTCCCATGGGTCGCCGTCGACGCCACCACCCCATAACGCATGCGCACGAACCCGCAGGCCAGCCCTTCAATCAGCGTAAAAAGCAAAACCGGCCAACCGAGTTGGGTGACGCTCAAGGCGAGAGAAGCATGCAACGCAGAAAACGCCACGGCACTGATCAGCGCTGCTCGCAGGGCGCTGACGTGCAGTTCGAGGTAACCCTGCAAGAAGCCACGAAACAGCACTTCTTCCAGCGCGTTGGCGCCATAGGCCAGCACCACCATGCCGAGCAGCCAGGCCCCATAACCCGGAATCGCCGTTTCAGCCCCTTGATAAAGCCGCAGCGGCAAACCGATCAGGCAGCCCACGGCGAAGCCCAGGACCAGGCCAGCTAGTCGATTGCCTTTGAATAGAACCACCAGTTGCCACAAGTCCGGCAACAGGCGCGCGCTCAACGCGACCAACAGCAGCGACGAAACGCCCAGCATCGCCAGCACAAACGGGTTGGCCAGAAAACCAATCTGCAGATCGCCATTCAGGGACCACATGCCCAAGGGCGTCATCGCATCGCGCATCAACACGAATGCCAATAGCAAAATCACGATGCGCAACGCTGTCTGGGTCTTGGGCGTCAACCCGAACCAGAGGCCGAAGAGCGCCAGGCCCGGCAGCAGATACAGGGTGTAGTCCAGCAGTACAACGAGTCCTTCGGCGATCATTGCGCTCTTGCCTTGGCGTCAACCGGCGCATGTTGGGCCATCAATTCCACAACCCAGTCGATGAACACCCGCAACTTGGCGCTGATGTGCCGGTTCGGAGGATAAGCCAGATACAACGGCATCGGCTCGAGGTGCCAGTCTTCGAACAGCGGCACCAACCCGCCCTGCGCTTCATGAGGCCTGGACATGTACCTGGGCAGCCAGAGCACGCCCAGCCCTGCCAAACCGGCCGCGAGGTAGGCATTGCCGTCGTCGATGGCCAGCGCGTAGCGCCCTTTGACGTGAAGCAGCTCACCGTCACGACGCATGGCGTAGGGCAAGGATTTACCCGTGCGTGCCCACAGGAAACCCACGGTGCGATGATGCGAATCTTCCAGTTCTCGCGGATGCGCGGGCAGGCCAAACCGTGCCAGGTAACTCGGCGCGGCAAAGACGCCAAGGGCCAGGTCGCCGACGCGTCGGGCGATCAGCGACTGATCCCTCAACTCGCCGCCGCGCAACACGCAATCGACGTTTTCATCGAGCATGTCGACGATGCGATCGCTGACGCCCATGTCGATCTGGATGTCTGGGTATCGCGCGTAGAAAGTCGGCAAGGCCGGTATCAGGATCATCGCGGCCAGCGGACTCGGCACGTCCACCCGCAGTCGCCCGCGAGGTAACGCCTGGGCGCCGGACACGCTGGTCTCGGCATCGTCCATGTCGGCCAGCAGCCGGATCACCCGCTCGTAGTAAGCCGCGCCGTCGGCGGTGACGTTGACCTTGCGCGTGGTGCGGTTGAGCAACTTGACCCGCAACCGTGCTTCGAGCTGCTGCACCAGTTGGGTCACGGTGGTCTTGCTCATGTGCAGGGTTTGCGCCGCCTTGGTGAAGCTGCCCGCCTCCACGACTCGAACGAACGCTTGCATCGCATCAAAACGATCCATCTGTGCCTCGGCTGTCGATCCGATTGTTTGGATTCTACAAACAGTGATCGCCAAGGTTGCTCGTTTATCGCCTGGACACAAGCCCCTAGAGTGAGTTCATCGTTTGGAACCCACTCTTTGATGGAGGTATTGATGACACAGCGCGACGTGGTTTTCCCGCCTGGACGCCAGGCACTTTATGAGCGTAATCGTTATTCGCCGGCGATTCGCTCCAACGGTTTTCTGTTCGTCTCGGGACAGGTTGGCAGCACTGAAGCAGGTTCGCCGGAGCCGGACCTGGAGGCTCAGGTTCGGCTGGCGTTCAACAACCTGAAGGCGATACTCGCCGCAGCCGAGTGCAGCTTTGACGATGTGGTGGACGTCACGGTCTTCATGGTCGATCCCGAATCGATCTTCGAACGGGTCTGGAGCGTCGTGCCCGAGTTCTGGGGCAGCGCGCCGCACCCGACACTGACCGCGGTGGGCGTGACGTGGCTGTATGGGTTTCAGTTCGAGATCAAGGTGATTGCCCGGTTGCCTGAAACCACCTTATAGGTCAGCTTGCATCAATGTTGGCTGTGCCGGCGCCATCGCGAGCAAGCTCGCTCCCACAGGAGACTGTGCAGGTCGAGAATTCGAAGTCACCACCAACCAATGTGGGAGCGATTAACCGGCTAGCCTTTCACCGCTGCTTCAATCGCGGCGATGTCGATCTTGGTCATCGTCATCATGGCCTCGAAGGCACGCTTGGCGACCGCTTTATCGGAACTGGTTACTGCGTCAACCAACACGCGCGGGCTGATCTGCCACGACAGCCCCCACTTGTCCTTGCACCAGCCACAGGCGCTCGCCTGGCCGCCGTTGTCGATGATCGCGTTCCACAAGCGGTCCGTTTCGGCCTGGTCATCGGTTGCAATCTGGAATGAAAAGGCCTCGCTGTGCTTGAACGCAGGCCCGCCATTGAGGCCGATGCAAGGAATGCCGATCACCGTGAAATCCACGGTGATCACATCACCCTGCTTGCCCGACGGGTAATCACCCGGAGCATGATGGATGGCGTTCACCGCGCTGTCGGGAAAGGTTTTTGCGTAGAATTCTGCCGCTTCCTGGGCGGTGCCGTCGTACCAGAGGCATATCCTGTTTTTATTGTTCATGCCGGTTCTCCAAAAGGGACTGGACGACAAAGTCTAGCAGCCTGCCCGGGAGCTGGAAAAAACCTGCCAGTCGGTCGAGCCAAAGCGCTTTTCCAGGGTCTGGCCCACCCCCCCACGACCTTGATCTATACTGCGGCGCAGCATTCATGGAGCGGACGCCGTGGCCAAGTGCAGAATCCTGATCTGGAATACCCAGCACCTGAACAACCAGGCAGGCGGCAAGATGAGCGATGCCTACCAGGAAAAACTGGCCACGCTCAAACAGGTCCTGCAACAGGACAACCCGGACATCGTCGCCCTGTTTGAGGTGGGCAGCACCGGCAATCCCAACGATCGACTGGTCAATGACCTGAGCCAGCAATACATCCTCAAGTCATCCCTCGACCAGGACGGTGGCGTGCGCAAAAGCACCACGCTGGGTTCCATGGTATTTGTGCGCACAGACAGGGCCAACGAGTTCAGGGAACGCTACAGTTGGCCGCTGGGCCCGGAAGCCAGGCGCGCCACGTTGCTACTGACCGACGATGTAGGCAACACATTCGCCTTCTGCCATGCCAATGCCTCAAGAAACGCCTGGCCGCAGATACTGGGGGACATGCAGGAACTCGGTTCTATCCATGAAGGCGACTTTCAACGCCTGGTATTTTTCGGCGGCGACCTCAACACCCCCTATAGCTCGGCCCCCAAGACAATCTCCGCTTACCGTGGCGCAACCAGGATGAGCGCGGTGTTCCCCGAAGGCAGCGGCTTCACGCACGTCACCATCCGCTCCACCGAAACCCAGGCCAAAAAGGAATACAAGAAGCTGGACGAGGTGAGTCGCTTCTATACACCGATCGATCAATACGTCTCGAGCCTGCTGGGCGGTGACCTGGGCTACGGTGATTTCGCCATCCCTTCACAGCTGGACTACGCCTACGTCCATGAAGGCGTCGTGGCGCGTGGATACTGCGACGCCGCAGTGCAGATCAAGAAATCCTGGCTTCATGAGCGCCAGTTGATTCGCGATGCCGGTAAGCTCAAGGTACGGGGGCACGATGAAGTGCTGCGTATTTTTCGGGGACAGGCGTTGCGCAGCGATCATTACCCGGTGCTCTACGACCTGCAGTACTGAAACCGACTAGGTACTCCTCTGCTCTGCGTTATCGACCATCCAGCGAATCATGCTCGCCAGCGGCACCCGGTAATGCCGCACCGAACACTCGCTGGCCTTCTCGTGGCAGTACAACTCGAGGTAGCGACTGAGCAGCACATGACGGCCGTCCTCGGTCAACCGCAGTTCAAGTTCACGGCAATGCAACGCATCCTGGCCGATCTGTTTTATTCGCCGCTGCAAGACCAACGTCGCGTTACTCATCGCCGACCTCTGCTCCCTGGCATTGCGGATGGCCCTGCGCGACCGCCCCCAACTTCCCCTGCGCGACAAAATCGGCACGCCGCTGCGCCGTTGCGTCGCGAAGTGCCGCGTAGTAATCCGCTTGGGTCCGCAACTCGTCTGTCAGTGGCAATGCCTCGGCGCGGCCATCGACAACGCCGCCGACGGTGTTGATCGTGCCCAGGGTGTCGACGGTGCTGCTGTTGTCGCCGAACGGGTCGACGGCGAAACTCAGCACTTTGCCCGTCGCGTCCCTCAGGTTGGCGCTGCCCAGCAATGGCAGTTCCACGATCGGCCCGGGGACGACGTTCCAGACGCCGAAGGTCTGGCCGAAATCGGCCTTGTGGCGCTCGATGCCCAGCTTGCCCGACACGTCGATCAGCCCGCCGATGCCCGCCGTGGTGTTGATGACGAATCGCCCCAGTGTGTTGACCGAGCGCTGGGCATTGCCTTGCAGCAAGTCGTTGATGAATACCTTGGGCTCACCGAAGTTCGCCACGAAGTTGTGGACACCGGCCTGGAACACCTCCGGCAACTTGAGATAACCACGGGCAACGGGGGCCAGCGCATAGTCATCCACGGTCCGGTTGAACGAAAAGATGCCGCGGTTGACTGGTTCTGCAGGATCGTGAACGGTATAGGTCGCGCGGTCACAGGAACCTGGTTTTGCAGCTGGCGTGCTGGAGCAACCGCTGGCGAGTACCGCCAATACAACCACGACGGTGGAGCGAACGAACAGCGGAGCGGGCTTGGTGATCGGCATACAGGGTTATCTCGGCGAGGAATGGGAGGCTTGCTGCCTATGCCGATCACAAGCCAAACACCAAATTCCTGGGGCGAGGGAGCAAGCTCGCGCTGGGTCTGTAGGAGCTGACGAGCGAAGCGAGGCTGCGATCTTTCCACTGCCAATTGAGTCTGGAGCGAAAGATCAAAAGATCGCAGGCTTCGCCAGCGCCTACAGAGCCCAGCACATCCCTTTGCCACAGAAGCAGCGTTGGCGTGTGGTTTAACTGACCGACATCAACGCCATCCTGCCGCCGTTTTTTTGCCCGCAGATTTCCAGAACATTGCCCGCTGGCAACTTTATTGCCGGATTGAAATATATGACGCAGCCCCTGGATTGACCCTAGTATCGCCTCCTGTATTCATTACCCTGCGTGCCCACCGTGAGCCATTTATTACTGGTGGACGATGACCTCGAAGTCCTCGCCCTCTTGCGCAAGTTCCTCGAACAACATGGCTACAGCGTGGACGTGGCCGCCGATGGCAACGCCTTGTGGCAGGCGGTGGAGCGTCGGGTGCCGGACCTCATCATCCTCGACGTCATGCTGCCGGGCGACAACGGCCTGGTGCTCTGCCAACGACTGCGGGCCGAGCACACCGTCGGCATCATCATGCTCACCGCCATGGGCGAATTGAGTGACCGCGTCGTCGGCCTGGAGCTGGGCGCGGACGATTACCTGACCAAGCCCTTCGACGCCCGCGAGCTGTTGGCCCGGGTGCGTGCCGTGCTGCGGCGCACTGGCGAAGCCCTAGGCACATTGAACGACTCATCGCGACCGATCCTGGAGTTCGAAAACTGGCAACTGGACGTCACCCGGCGCGAACTGCGCTCACCAGACAAGGTCATGATCCCGCTGTCGGCCGGAGAGTTCGAACTGCTGCTGGTGTTTGCCGAACACCCGCGCCGGGTGCTGACTCGTCAGCAGTTGCTGGACCTGGCACGCGGCGAAACCTTCGAGGCGTTCGACCGCAGCATCGATGTCCAGGTCAGCCGCCTGCGGCGCAAGTTGGAGACCGACGTCACCGGCGCGTCGATGATCCGCACCGTGCGCAACAGCGGCTACCTCTTCAGCCCCTACGTGGTGAAGCGATGAAGCGCCCGGGCACCCATCTCCCACGGGACACGGTGGCGCGCTGGATCGCCCTGACCACCCTGATCGCCATGCTCACGTTGCTGGCCCTCAATCAGCTGTTCAGCCTGCTGGCCGGCGCCTGGGCGCGCCCGCCGCTGATGGAAACCGGCCTGATGGAAAAGGCCTCCGCCATCACCCGCATCATCGACTCCGTCGCCCCCGAACAACGACCCGATATTGCCAGGGCCGCCAGCAACCAGACATTCAACGCGCAATGGTTGCATCGGTATGAAGACGCCCGGTTGCCGGTGATCGACAACCCGGCGTTCAGTGAAGGCTCGGCGTTACTGCGCCAGCAGTTGGGCCGGTCGGACGCCAGGATCGAAGCCTACGAACCGAGCGACTGGCCGGCCGATCAACCCGACGCACGCTACGCGGTGATCATCGAGCTGGTCGACCATTCGTGGGTGATCTTCTCCGTGCCCTCGCGCAGCTGGGGGCTGGGGGAGTGGGCGCGCAACGGGATTATCATCGCGCTGATCCTGCTGTCGACGTTGATCGTCGCACTGATCGCCACCCGGCACCTGGCCGCCCCGCTGGAACGCTTTGCCGAAGGCGCCCGGCGCTTTGGCGTCGACCACCAGGCGCCACCGATTCCGGTCATCGGCCCCCACGAAATCCGCCAGGCGATCCTCGCCTTCAATGCCATGCAGGCCCAGCTCAAGCACTTTTTGCAGGACCGCACGCAGATGCTCGCCGCCATCTCCCATGACTTGCGCGCGCCGTTGACCCGCATGCGCCTGCGCGGGGAGTTCATCGAGGATGCCGAGCAGCAATCGCGCTTGTTCAGGGACGTGGACGAAATGCAGGCGATGATCAACTCAGCCCTGGAATTCTTCCGCGACGATGCCCGGCTGGAACATGCCACCGCGTTCGACCTGGCCGAGCTGCTGCACACCATCGTCGATGACCTCAAGGACGCCGGTACCGAGGTCGCGTTCGAAGGTGCCCAGCGCTTGGTCTATGTCGGTCGTCCCATCGGCATCAAACGTGCCTTGGTCAACCTGATCGACAACGCGATCAAATATGGCGGCGCGCCAACTGTTCGCCTCGAAGCCAACGCCAATCGTGTGGACATTCGCATTCTGGATCGCGGACCGGGCATCGCCGCGCAATACCTTGAGCAGGTCTTCACGCCGTTCTTTCGCATCGAAGGCTCACGCAACAAGCACACCGGCGGTGTCGGGCTGGGCCTGTCGGCGGCCCGAGCGACGGTGCTGGAGCATGGCGGCACGCTGACCCTGAGGAATCGACGCAGTGGCGGGTTGGAGGCCAGGGTCTCGCTACCGCTTGACTGAAGTGACCGATGTATCGATCCGCGCTAAACAATCAGCGCCTTCCTCGGTAGGATGTCCGGTTTTTCCGGCCTGGAGCCTGCGCTTTGGAAGGCGTTCTTGTTTATATCGCTCGGCTCCAAGTGCCATCGCTCGCGCTCATTGTAGGAGCTGCCGAGCGAAGCGAGGCTGCGATCTTTCCCCAGACACTTGAGTCTCAAGCGAAAGATCAAAAGATCGTCCGAACGCGGCCCGAGCCTGCGGCAGCTCCTACAGGCCCAGCGGGAGCAAGCTTGCTCGACAGACAGGCATCGACGGCGCCAAACCAAGGAATTCACCGATGATTCTTATCATTTACGCGCACCCCTACCCCGACAAGTCGCAGGTCAACCAGCAGATGCTCAAGCGAGTGTCGACCAACCCGGACGTGGTCATACGTTCGCTCTACGCGCTTTACCCCAACTTCGACATCGACGTCGAGGCGGAACAGCGAGCGGTGGAACAAGCAGAACTTGTCGTCCTCCAGCACCCGATGTACTGGTACAGCACACCGCCCCTGCTGAAACTGTGGATCGATAAGGTCTTCACCCACGGCTGGGCCTATGGCAAAGGCGCCACGGTCCTCAAGGACAAGGGCCTGCTATGGGCCGTCAGCACCGGCGGCGATCACGCGCATTTCGCGATCGGCGACTACCCCGATTTTTCGGCGCTGGCCCAACCGCTCCAGGCCACAGCCATTTATTGCGGCATGCGCTGGCTGGAGCCGGTGGTCGTGCATGGCGCCTATGCCGCCGACCCTGAGGCCCAACGCGCCCAAATCGAACATTACGGCAAACGCCTGGCCGCCTGGAAGGAAGATTGAGATGCAGACGCACAGCCTGATTGAAATGCTCATCTACCTGGCCTCGGCGACGCTGATCGTGCCGATTGCCGTTCGGTTTGGCCTGGGCCCGGTGCTGGGTTACCTGCTGGCCGGGTGCGTCATCGGCCCGTGGGGGCTGAAGCTGATTACCGATGTGAAGGCCATCCTGGAGTTCGCTGAAATCGGCGTGGTCCTGATGCTGTTCATCATCGGCCTTGAACTCGATCCCAAACGGCTCTGGGCCCTGCGCAGGATGGTGTTTGGTGGCGGTGCCCTGCAGATGCTCGCCTGTGGTGCCGCCATTGGCTTGTTCTGTACGGCCCTTGGCCTGAACTGGACGGCAGCGCTGCTGGTGGGCCTGACCCTGAGCCTGTCCTCCACCGCCATCGCCATGCAGGCGATGAACGAGCGCAACCTGACCGCCACTGCGGTGGGCCGCAGCAGCTTTGCCGTGCTGCTGTTCCAGGACATCGCGGCCATTCCCCTGGTGGCGATGATTCCCTTGTTGTCGGCCCACGGCGCCACACCTTCGGGCACAGCGCTGTTGCTATCGATTGGCAAGATCGTCGCCGCCATCGGCATTGTCGTGCTGCTGGGACGCTACGTGACCCGACCGCTACTGCGCTTCGCCGCACGCTCAGGCTTGCGGGAGATTTTCAGTGCCGTGGCGCTGTTCCTGGTGTTCGGTTTCGGTTTTCTGCTGGAGGAAGCCGGTTTGTCGATGGCCATGGGCGCATTCCTCGCCGGGGTGCTGCTGGCCAGCTCCGAATACCGACACGCGTTGGAAAGCGACATCGAACCGTTCAAGGGCCTGCTGCTGGGCCTGTTTTTCATCGGCGTCGGCATGTCGATCGATTTCGGCACCCTGATCGACGCACCGCTGAAGGTGCTCACCCTGACCCTGGGTTTCATCCTCATCAAGCTATTGGTGATCAAGGCCGCGGGTCGCTTCCTCAACGTTCCCGCCGGCCAGCGCTCCTGGCAGGCGGTGTTGCTGGGCCAGGGCAGCGAATTCGCCTTCGTGGTGTTCGGCGCGGCGACCGTGGCCGGCATCTTGACTGACCAATGGGGCAAGAGCCTGACCCTGGCGGTGGCCTTGTCCATGTGCCTGACGCCCTTGCTGATCGTGTTGCTGGATCGGTTCGAGTCCGTCGCCAAGAAAAACAAACGCGAATCCGACCTTGTCGACCAGCAGAATCCACGGGTGATCATCGCCGGGTTCGGCCGTTTCGGGCAGATCGCCGGGCGCTTGCTGATGTCTTGCGGCGTCGAGGTGGTGGTATTGGATCACGACCCAGACAACATCGAGACCCTGCGCAAATTCGGCGTGAAAGTCTTTTATGGCGACGCCACGCGCCTGGATCTGCTGCATGCAGCCGGCGCGGCCCAAGCGGTGGTGCTGATCAACGCGATCGACAATCGGGAAGACAACCTGGCGCTGACCCAACTGGCCCAGGAGCACTTCCCTGCGTTGCAGTTGATCGTGCGCGCGCGGGACATGGGGCACCTCATCACCCTTCGGCAAATGGGTGTGGAGGCCGCCGAGCGGGAAACCTTCGAGAGCGCGCTGTCACTGGGTCGCAGTGCGCTGGAGCGCATGGGTGTCGGGGCTTACGAAGCGCGTGAGCGGGCAGACCAGTTCCGCCGGCTGAACCTCAGGATGCTGGAGGAGATCGTCGCCCAGCCGGAAGACGACCTCAAGTTCCGCCACGATGCCTACCAGCGTGCCAATGCGCTGCTCACGGACATGTTCAACGAAGACCGTGCCCGCCCGGTCGACAACTGGCAGGAACACCATCGTAACGAAACGGATAAAAGCGATGCCTAGACGCTGATACTGTTCATCGGAGGTACGTGGGGGCTTGCTCCGCGGGGTTCTGTAGGAGCTGCCGAAGGCTGCGATCTTTTCGCTTGGGACTCAGGTGACTGGGGAAAGATCGCAGCCTCGCTTCGCTCGACAGCTCCTACGTGCGAACAGCTTTGCAGCCAGACCGCAGTCTTTTTAGTCTGCCCCAACCAACCCGTCCAGCTCGGCCAGCATCGGCGCAGGAATCGTCAGCTCACTCGCCGTGAGGTTCTCCCGCAGGTGCGCCAACGATGATGTACCGGGAATCAGCAGGATATTCGGCGCTCGTTGCATGACGCCTGCAGCCGCGCCGCCACGCTGGAAAGGGTCTGCGATTGCAGCGGTATGAAGCCGCCCAGGGGGAAGAACGGCACGTAAGCGATGCCCTGCCGGCCCAAGTCAGCGATAAGTTGTTCGTCGTCGCGATGGGTCAGGTTGTAGTGGTTCTGCACGCAGACCACTTGGGCAATGCCCTGGGCCTGCTTGACCTGCGCGGCCGTGACGTTGCTCAGGCCCAGGTGGCGGATCAGGCCTTGGCGCTGCGGCTGAGCGGCAAATCCGCTTCGAGCCTCAGCGATGCCGTCCGCCGGATGGAAAGCCGGCTCGGTGTGCGCCTGCTCAACCGCACCACCCGCAGCGTGGTCCCGACCGAAGCCAGTGCCCGGTTGATGGAACGCATCGTCCCGGCCCTGGGCGAAGTCGAAGCGGCGATGGACGTGGTCAACGACTTTCGCGACCATCCTTCGGGCACCCTCAGGTTGAACGTGCCGGTCAGCGCCGCCCGGCTGGTGTTGCCAGCGATCATCACACCGTTCCTGAAAAGCTACCCCGACATCCGCCTGGAAGTGGTCACCGAAGAGAGCTTTGTCGACATGCTCGCGGCTTGCTGTGACGCGGGCATTCGCTACGACGAACGCCTGGAGCAAGACATGATCGCCCTCCCCATCGGCCCCCGCTTCCAGCGCTTCGCCGCTGAGGGCTTTCGTGGACTTCATCCATGCACAACGGGATGGGAGCGAGCCTGCTCGCGATGGCGGTAGTGCATTCACCCCGTTGCCCGCTCGTCTCCCCGCCGCAAGGATTTTCGAACCAAGCATTTCGTCATGGGTTCGGACCTACATGACACCGCTGAAAGCCCCGCTGACGCGCTTCGACGTCACGGCTTGAACGGCGGGTAGATCAAGGCTTCTTTGGGTTTCACTGCCGGGAGTTTTCGTTATGTGTGACGGTCTTGTTCAACACGTTTCTTCAAAAGACTCCCTGGCGTATTTAGCCCAGCGAGACCCGCCCGGCAGCCGTTTCGGTACAAGCGTGACGCCCCTGGATCTGCACGTGACAACGCCGCCCAGGGCCCAGGACGGACACAACCTGATCAAGCCAAACATGCAGGTCAGCGCCATTCGCCGTCGTGGTGGTCACTTGGAGTGCATCAAGGTTCGCTGGGGCTGGTCGCCGATCTGGTCGGTCGGAACGATGCCACCGCTGACGCATCTGCCCTTGCATCTGGTCATGCGCTCCAAGGTCTTCGACCCCATCAAGCACGAAGGCCGCGTACTGGTCGCCGTGGAGGGTTGGTATGAATCGCAAGCAGCCTCCCAGGCGCAGCACCTCACCTACACGACCGACCGGCAATCTGCGCCAGTCTTCCTCGCCGCCCTGGCCCAGGCCAGCGAGACCCCGTTTGGCTGTGACGGCCTGGCCCTGGTGACGTATGGCGACATTGCCAACCAGCAGCAGCGGGTACTGGCCTTCAGTGCCGAAGATGCGCTCGACTGGCTGCAGCCCGCGCTGGGATGGGAACAGGCACAACAACTGGCCGCACGCCTCAACGGCGCGCAACCGCCCCTTGAACCGGCGATGACAACCCAACGTCCGGCCCAGGGCGGCCTTTGATTCTGGGAGATCAGTTATGTACGTGATCATGGGCGCCACGGGCCACGCGCATGAGCGCTGTCAGCCTCGACAGCGGCTTCGATGTGGGCGACGACACCTTGCACGGCACCACGACGCTGGAGGCCTACATCCAGGCACGGGTACAAAACAGCGATTGGGAGCGCACGGGTAAAGGAATGCAGGAACGGCGCAGCAATGGACGGTAAACTGCGGCGGTCCTTTTTCTTTTCCAGCATGAGGCTTTGCATGAGCAACCCAGATATCACGTTTATTCCAGATCCGGACCCGGACTCCATTTCCTCCGACGTCGCCGGTTTCGGCGGCCTGCTGGTTTCCACGCAAATCCCCACCCACGCCGACGGCAGCCTGGAACTGGGCGACATCACCCTGCAGAGCGAATGCACACTGCAAGCCCTCAAGACCGCCCTGGAAGGCGCCGGCAGTTCCATGGACCGGGTCCTGCACCTGACCATCTACCTGACCGACATGGCGGATCGCGCCGCGTTCAACGAAGTCTACAAACGCTTCTTCGCCAAACCTTGGCCGGTTCGCGCCGCCGTGGGCGTGGCCGCTTTGGCGGTTGAAGGAATGAAAGTGGAAGTGACGGCGATGGCGGCGAAGGGCTGAACGGGCGCACTGCTCTGTTCGACTGAGCAAGCGCTTTTGTGGCGAGGCAGCTTGCTCCCGCCGGACTGCGCCTGTAGGAGCTGTGTAGGAGCTGTGTAGGAGCTGTCGAGTGCAACGAGGCTGCGATCTTGTCCCAGACAATTGAGTCTCAAGCGAAAGATCAAGATCAAGATCAAAAGATCGCAGGCTTCGCCAGCTCCTACAGAACCCAGTTGCCTACAACTGCGCCAGCATCCGCCGGCTTGTGCGCCTGGGGGGCGGGCTCTATCGTTTCCGGGTCGCTGACGAGTCAGCGATCGGGTTTGGTAGCCCGGCCTCTACATGACGCACAGCTCATTTTTTTGCAGGGGCCTTTCAGCATTTGTATTCAATGGTGGCTATGCGTAGGGCGCCCCCGGGCGCGCCGGTGTTCATGTGGACCGGTCTACCAACCTGCGTATGGCCGCCACCCTTCGTTTGGTAGCGAGAGTGATGGCTCCAATTTCGTGTAGGAGCTGTCGAGTGCAACGAGGCTGCGATCTTTCCCCAGACAATTGAATCTCAAGCGAAAGATCAACACATCGCAACCTTCGCCAGCGCCTACAGAACCCAGCGGGAGCAAGCTCCCTCTCCACAAGGGTTTGGCTGGCAATCGCTTAACAAATCCCCGCCTATACTTCTCTGCCAATCCCCCCGGGGCCTGCACTTCCAAGAATAAAAAGCAGAGGTGGAACATGGTCTGGCAACAAGTCTACGATCCCTTCGGTAATGCGGTGCTGTCGACGCTCCTGGCGGCGGTTCCGGTGGTGGTGATGCTGGCGTCCCTGGCGTTCTTTCATGTCAAGGCGCACCTGGCGGCGTTGATGGCCTTGGCCTCGGCCTTGCTGATCGCGATCTTCGCCTTCGGCATGCCCGCCGGCATGGCCGGTTCGGCGGCACTTTATGGCGCGGCCAACGGGTTGCTGCCCATTGGCTGGATTGTCCTCAACATCATTTTCCTGCACCGGCTGACCACCGAGAACGGCTCGTTCAAGGTCCTGCAGGATTCCCTCGCCCGCATCACCGACGACCGGCGCCTGCAATTGCTGCTGATCGCCTTTTGCTTCGGTGCGTTCTTCGAGGGCGCGGCGGGCTTCGGCACGCCGGTGGCGGTGACTGGCGCGATCCTGATCGGGCTGGGGTTCTCACCCCTGGCCGCCTCGGGCCTGGCGCTGATCGCCAACACCGCGCCCGTGGCGTTCGGCGCCCTGGGTACGCCGATCATCACCCTGGCCAAGGTTACCGGTCTGGATGAAATGGAGTTGTCGATGATGGTCGGTCGGCAGTTGCCGTTTTTTTCGGTGATCGTGCCGTTCTGGTTGATCTGGGCGTTTGCCGGATGGCGCAAGATGCTGGAAATCTGGCCGGCGATTATGGTGGCCGGCGTCAGCTTCGCCATCCCGCAGTTCCTGGTATCGAACTACCACGGGCCGATGCTGGTGGATGTGATTGCCGCGCTGATTTCCATGGCCTGCCTCACCGGTTTTCTCAAGGTCTGGAAACCGGCCACGGTGCACACGTCCGCAGCGTTGTCGGGACGGGTCGATGATTCGAAAGTCGACGTGAGCGAAGATGAAAAACCGCAGGTCGGCGGTACCTTTTCCGGTGATGCGCGACCGGCTGTACTGCGGGCCTGGATGCCGTGGATCATCCTCACGGTCTTCGTGTTCGCCTGGGGTACCCAGGGTTTCAAGAACCTGTTCGATACCCGCCCGGCGCTGGACCCACAGACCCAATCGGTCAAGCTCGACCCTCAAGGCAAGCCGATGCGTGAGGCCAACCCGATCTTCTCGCCCCTGGTGACCTTCGGCACCATCCACCAGCAGATCGAAAAAGTCCCGCCCGTGGTGCCTCAACCTAAAACCGAGGAAGCGGTCTACAAATTCAACTGGTTCACCGCCACCGGCAGCGGCATCTTCCTGGCGGCGATTCTCGGTGGCTTGCTGATGGGCTACTCCATCACGCAACTGCTGCATCACTACCTGCGAACGCTCTGGGTGGTGCGCTACTCGCTGATCACCATCGTGGCGATGTTGGCCCTGGGGTTTCTCACACGCTATTCAGGCCTGGACGCGACCATGGGCCTGGCCTTCGCCGCCACGGGCATTTTCTACCCCATGTTCGGCACCCTGCTGGGCTGGCTCGGCGTGGCACTGACCGGCTCGGACACTGCGTCCAACGTGCTGTTTGGCGGCTTGCAACGGGTCACGTCCGAGCAACTGGGCATCAGCCCGGTGTTGATGGCGGCGGCCAACAGTTCCGGCGGGGTCATGGGCAAGATGGTCGACGCCCAGTCGATCGTGGTCGCCTCCACCGCCACCCGTTGGTACGGTCACGAAGGCGAAATCCTGCGCTACGTGTTTTTCCACTCGGTGGTGCTGGCGATTCTGGTGGGCGGGCTGGTGACGTTGCAGGCGTATGTGGCGCCGTTCACGCATATGGTGGTGGGAGGACACTGATCGAATGCGTCCTGTAGGAGCTGCCGAAGGCTGCGATCTTTTGATTTTGATCTTTCGCTTGAGACTCGATTGAACTCGCAAAGATCGCAGCCTCGCTTCGCTCGGCAGCTCCTACAATGTCCCCATCAAGCAGGGGCGAGCGGGGTTTTTACTGAACGTTCTTGAGCTTGACCACATCACCGGACACCGAGGTGGTGTAGCCGGTCAGGACCCAGGCCCAGAACCAGTTTTCCTGGACTTGGGTGTTGATCATGGCGTCGCCGCCCTTGGCCTTGATCGCTGCAGTCTGGGCACGCACGAAACGGTTGTTCTGGCGAATCGGGATCACGCCGAACAGCAGCAGGCCGGTGGCTTTTGCTTCACTGTGGCCGACAACGGTGTATTGGCTGCTGTCGTATTGCTGGGTTTTCATCGCGGTACCGGTGCAACCCGCCAGGGCCAAGCCGAACAATGCGCAGGCGACAATTTTGCTGATGTGGTTCATTGAATACTCCATTGGAAAACGCCCGGGATCCGTCTCTCGGGCGGCGCGTACTCTAACCGATCAGCAACAAATTGACACATGGCAATCCGCCCAATTCAGCGCCTGAGAGGCTCATCGCAGAGCCATCCATCAGGTGCGCCTCCAGCGAAACAGACCCTCGTCGATAACATGAAAACAACGCCACGGAAGGCAGTATTTTGTCTTGACGGCCGCCAGATAACGGCCGCTCCCGTTGGAGGTGTTCATCATGATTGACGTAACTGTCTGGAGCGTAACCCTGCCGGTGCAAACGCCGGCGCAGGTCGTGGCGACCAAAGCCATGCCGACCTTGAAGAACAAGTATTTCGACAATAACGGCCAGAGGATCATCTTCTGGGCGCCCGTCACAGGCTCCCATACCGGTAACAGCAAATACCCGCGTTCCGAACTGCGGGAAACCAGCAGGGACGGGAAACACCGCAACTGGCGCTACAACAGCGGCACCAACACCCTCAAGGGCGAGCTTTCAGTGAACCAGGTGCCTTCCGAAGGCCGCGTGGTCGTGGCGCAGATTCACGCCAAGGACGCCCCCACGCCGTTGTTGAAGTTGGTGTACCGCTACGCCAAGGGCACCGGCAATATCGACGTGGAGTACCGGGTCAAGCCCAAGGACAAGAAGAGCCCGGTGATCTACACCGTGCCCAAGGTACCGTTGAACAAATCCTTCTCATACACGCTGCAAATGGACAAGCAAGGCCAGCTCTCGGTGCTGATCGGCAAAGGTGGCAAACAGGTAAAACTGGACAAGTCCTGGTACGGCTATAACTTCTATTTCAAGGCTGGCGTCTACACCTTGGATAACAAGGGCTACTCCAATGAAGGCGGGAAAGTGACCTACACCAAACTGAGCGTCAGTCACAAATGACCGACGCCCTGCCCTGCTTCAGGCCTTTGACGGCGCGGCGAGCGTTTGCTGACCACGGAAGGTAAACAGGAAGCAAGCCAACACCAGCAACGCAAAACCGGCCGGGAACAGCCAGATGCTTTTCCAATCGTGGCCGCCCTCCAGGACAAAGTGATCGGTCACCTGCCCCGCCACCCAGAAACCGATCAACATCCCCACGCCATAGGTCGCCAGGGTAATCAGGCCCTGGGCCGAACTGCGCAAATGCTTCGGCGCCTTGGCATCGGTGTAGATCTGCCCCGATACAAAAAAGAAGTCATAACAGATGCCGTGCAAGGCAATGCCGGTGAACAACATGAATGCCAGGTCGCCGTTATTGCCATAGGCGAACAACACATAGCGCAGCGCCCACGCCAACATGCCCACCAACAACGCCAGCTTGATGCCGAAGCGCTGGATGAACAGCGGCAACAGCAGCATGAACAACACTTCCGAGACCTGCCCGATGGCCATTTTCGCGGTCGGGTTGGTCATGCCGGTTTCGGCCAGGAACGGGTTGGCATTCTGGTAATAGAACGCCAAGGGAATGCAGATCAGGATCGAGGCGATGAAGAACACCAGGTAGCTGCGGTCCTTCAACAACCCCAACGCGTCCAGCCCCAGCAGTTGCTTGACGCCGCCAGTGCTGGCCTGTTCCTTGAGCGGCGCCGTGGCCGGTAGCGTGAAGCTGTAGAGCCCAAGGATCAGGGACGCGATGGCCGCCATCAGGAAGGTATTGCGCAAGCCGCCCGCCAAGATCGCTTCACGCGAATCCCAGGCAAACACAAAACTGATCACCACGCCGGCGACGATCCAACCAATCGTGCCCCACACCCGGATACGCGAGAACTCCAGCGCCGGCTCGCGCATCTGCCGGAACGCCACGGAGTTGACCAGGGCCAGCGTCGGCATGTAGACCGCCATGTACGCCAGCACGTACGGGTAGAACACACTGAAATCCGCCGCCGAATACAGCTGATACAGCAACACCGCGCCCAGCAGGTGCAATATCGCCAGGATCCGTTCGGCATTGAAGTAGCGGTCGGCGATCAGGCCGATGACGAACGGCGCAATGATCGCCCCCCACGACTGCGTGGAAAACGCCATGCCGATCTGCCCGCCGCTGGCGCCCAGCGTGCTGGAAAGAAAAGTCCCCAGGGTGACGAACCAGCCACCCCAGATAAAGAACTGCAGGAACATCATCACGCTCAGGCGTGCGTTCATCGTGGTCATGACAGTCACCGTTTTATTGTTGTTCTTGTGAAAAAAAGCCTTGTGCCGCTTTTGTGGCCTGCTTTATGTGGCCTGCTTTTGTGGCGAGGGAGCTTGCTCCCGCTGGGACGCGCTCTGTAGGAGCTGTGTAGGAGCTGACGAGTGCAACGAGGCTGCGATCTTTCCACAGCCCATTGAGTCGAGAGCGCAAGATCAAGATCAAAAGATCGCAGGCTTCGCCAGCTCCTACAGGGCCCAGCGGGAGCAAGCTCCCTCGCCACAAGGGTTATGTCATTGGCATTGGGGGCAAGCCCAGCAACCGCCGATTGGAATCTTCATCCGCCGTGACACCAGCAAAATCGTCGAACGCCTTGCGAGTCCTGCTGATCATGTGCCGCTGGATGAACGCCGCCCCTTCTGCGGCGCCCTGTTGCGAATCCTTCAGGCAGCACTCCCATTCCAAAACCGCCCACCCGCTGAAATCGTATTGGGTCAGTTTGCTGAAGATCGATTTGAAATCGATCTGGCCATCGCCCAACGACCGGAACCGCCCGGGGCGATCGACCCAGCCCTGGTAACCGCCGTACACCCCGGAACGGGCATCGGGGCGGAATTCGGCATCCTTGACGTGGAACATGCGGATGCGCGCGTGGTAGCGGTCGATGAAGCCCAGGTAGTCCATCTGTTGCAGCAGCAGATGGCTGGGGTCGTAGAGAATCGCCGCCCGCGGGTGATGATCGACCGCCTCCAGGAAGCGCTCGAAAGAGGCCCCGTCGTGGAGGTCTTCGCCGGGGTGGATTTCGTAGCACAGGTCCACGCCGGCCGCGTCGAAGCAGTCGAGGATCGGCAACCAGCGCCGGGCCAGCTCGGCGAAACCCTGCTCCACCAGGCCCGCCGGACGCTGCGGCCAGGGGTAGAAATACGGCCACAGCAGCGCACCGGAAAACGTCGCATGGGCCTTGAGGCCCAACCGCTGGCTGGCGCGGGCGGCCAGCTTGAGTTGCTCTATAGCCCATTCGGTCCGCGCCTGGGGCTGGCCGCGCAGATGCGCCGGGGCGAAGTCGTCGAACAGCGCGTCGAACGCCGGGTGTACCGCCACCAACTGGCCTTGCAGGTGCGTCGACAGCTCGCTGATCTCGACGCCGGCCTGGGCACAAGTGGCCTTGAGTTCATCGCAATAATCCTGGCTCTCGGCGGCCCGGGCCAGGTCAATGTATTGGGTGCCCGACGTCGGCAGTTGAATGGCCTTGTAGCCTTGCGACGCCGCCCACTGGGCGATGTTGGCCAGGGTGTCGAACGGCGCGTCGGCAGACATGAACTGCGCCAGGAAAATGCCTGGGCCACGCAGGCCGCTCGGTGTCTTGTCGAGGGTATTCACAACAGGGATGCTCCGGTTTGCACGGCGGTCCATTTCGCGTCGCCACGGTGGTTGAGGATGGCGGCCTCGATGAATGCCATGCCGCGCAAACCGGTCTCGATGCCGGGCACGCCGGGGGCGTCAGGGCCTTCGACATGGCTGCGAATGGCCTGGGCGAAATCGCCGTAGAGGTTAGCCATGGCCTCCAGGTAGCCTTCGGGATGCCCGGCCGGCAGGCGCATGCGCCGGGTGGCCGCCGCGCACAGCCACGGTTGGCCGACACCGCTACGCAAGATGCGCAGGGGCTGGTCAACGGCGCGATGGATCAGGCTCGCCGGTTCTTCCTGGCGCCACTCCAAGGCGCCCTTGTCGCCGTAGACGCGAATCTTCAGCGGGTTCTCTTCGCCGGTGCAGACCTGGCTTGCGATCAACACACCGCTGGCACCGCCCGCCATCTTGAACAGCATCGCGGCGTCGTCATCCAATTGCCGGCCCGGGATGTGCGTGCCCAAAGTGGCGCATAGCTGTTGGATAGGCTGGTCTGCAACGAACTCGGCCAGGGAAAACGCGTGGGTGCCAATGTCGCCGATGCAACCGCCCAGGCCGGACTGCGAGGGGTCGTCGCGCCACTCGGCCTGTTTATTGCCTTGGGCGGCGACATCCTGGCTGAGCCAGCCTTGGGGGTACTCGACCAGCACTCTGCGCACCTGGCCAATCTCGCCCGAACGCACCATCTCCCGGGCCTGCCAAACCATGGGATAGCCCAGGTAGGTGTGGGCCAGGCCGTAGAGGCAACGGCTGCCTTGCAGCACTTCCCGCAGGGCCAGCAACTCGTTGAGGTCCAGGGCGGCGGGTTTCTCGCTGAACACATGGAAACCGGCTTTCAACGCCTGGCTGGCAATGGGTGCATGGAGGTGATTGGGCGTGACGATCACCAGCAGTTCCATGCGCTGATCCAGCGGCAGCAGCGCTTCGCTGTCGAGCATCTGCTGCCAGTCGTGGTAACAACGCGACGCCGTCAGGCCCAAGGCCGCACCGGTTTGCCGGGCGTTGTGCGGGTCGCGGCTGAACGCGCCGCACACCAGTTCGAAACCGCCATCCAGGCCCGCGGCCTGACGGTGGGCCTGGCCGATGAACGCGCCCTCTCCACCGCCGACGAAGCCCATTCTTATTTTCGGTGCTACAGGGTTCATCGCGATTGTCTTCCTGTCAGAATGTTGATGTAACCGGTTACATACTGGCGGAAATCTAGGCTCAGTTTTCCTGCGTGTCAAACCCCATGCGCTCACGCATGAACATTTGTGGGGCGCTCAACCTGCGGTAAGCTCCCCAACCGTAGCCCCTGCCCCGTGAGGTGATTTTGTCCAACATTCGTGAAGTGGCCCGGCTGGCCGGTGTTTCGGTGGCCACGGTGTCCAGAACGCTGAAATCGCCCGAACGGGTGCTTCCCCAGACGCGGGACAAGGTCAACGCGGCGGTGGAACAGGCCGGCTATCGACCCAATCTGATGGCCGTGCAGTTTCGCTCCCGCCGCACCGGCAACCTGGTGATCCTGGTGCCGACCATCGCCAATACGTTCTTCGCCCGGGTCATCAGCGGCGCGCAGCAGGCCGCGCAGGCGGCGGGCTATCGTTTGCTGCTGTGCGACACCCAGGGCCAGGTGCAAATCGAGCGCGAGTTCGCCGCGCTGGTCTACGCCCACCAGGCCGACGGGGTGATCCAGTTGCGCGCCAGCGATCCTTTCGAATCAATGCCCGCAGGCGCTGAGAGCCTGCCGCTGGTCAACGCCTGCGAAGTGGTCAGGAACGCGCCCTACCCGACCATCAGCCTCGACAACCGCGCCGCCGCCCAGGCCATGACCGAGCACCTGATCGGCCTCGGTCATCGCCGCATCGGCATCATCAAGGGGCCACGCAGCAGCCCCCTGACCCTGGATCGCGTGGCCGGCTACCAGGATGCCCTGCACCAGGCTGGTATCGCCGTCGACCCAAGCCTGATCTGCCATGGCGACTTCACCTTGAAGGCCGGTGACGACGGCGCCGCCGCGATGCTGGAACGGGCCGACCGTCCCAGTGCGCTGTTCTGTGAAAACGACGAGATGGCCATCGGCGCGCTCAGGCGCATCAAGCAAATGGGCCTGCGGGTGCCCGAGGACATTTCCCTGGTGGGTTTTGATGACATCCCGTTCGCCGCCTATTGCGACCCGCCCCTGACCACCATTGCGCAACCTGCCGAAATTTTTGGGCAAAAAGCGGTAGAGATGCTGATTGCCCTGATCGAGAAAAAGCCGATTGCCGAACAGCATGTGGTGTTGCCATTTGAGTTGACGGTGCGTGGCAGTACGGCGCCTAGGGCCAGACAGTGAGTGGGAACCCGTGGCGAGGGAGCTTGCTCCCGCTGGGGCGCGCCCTGTAGGAGCTATGTAGGAGCTATGTAGGAGCTGTCGAGCGGAGCGAGGCTGCGATCTTTCCACTGACAATTGAGTCAAAAGCGAAAGATCAAGATCAAGATCAAGATCAAGATCAAGATCAAGATCAAGATCAAGATCAAGATCAAGATCAAGATCAAGATCAAGATCAAGATCAAGATCAAGATCAAGATCAAGATCAAGATCAAAAGATCGCAGCCTTCGCCAGCGCCTACAGAGCCCAGCGGGAGCAAGCTTGCTCGTCACAAAAGCGTCTATGGCGCCTCGACTCTCCTTTCGACTACAGTGGAAAGACTCTGCATACAGCCATAACAAGACGGAGAGTTCCCATGCGAGTCAACAAGCGCTTCACCCTCCTGGCCGCCGCGGCAGCCTTGGCGGTCACCACTGCGGCCCACGCAGCCCCGGTGTATATCAACATCCTGACGGGGGGCACCAGTGGGGTTTATTACCCGATCGGAGTCGGGCTGTCGCAGATCTACAGCAGTGGCATCCAGGACGCCAAGACGTCGGTGCAGGCCACCAAGGCCTCGGTGGAAAACCTCAATCTGCTGCAAGCCGGGCGTGGGGAACTGGCCCTGGCCCTGGGCGACTCGGTGGCGGACGCCAAGAACGGCGTGGAAGACGCCGGTTTCAAGGCACCGTTGACCAAGCTGCGCGCCATCGCCGGCACCTACCCCAATTACATCCAGATCGTTGCCAGCAAGGAGTCCGGCATCAAGACCCTGGCAGACCTCAAGGGCAAGACCGTTTCCGTCGGCGCGGCGAAATCCGGCACCGAACTCAATGCCCGGGCGATCTTCAAGGCTGCGGGGCTGACCTATCAGGACATGAACGTCCAGTACTTGCCGTTCGCCGAGTCGGTGGACTTGATCAAGAACCGCCAACTGGACGCCACGCTGCAGTCCTCCGGCCTGGGGATGGCGGCCATTCGTGACCTGGCCTCGACCATGGCGTTGAACTATGTGTCGGTGCCCACCGATGTGGTGGAGAAGATCGGTAACCCGGCCTACCAAAGCGCGATGATTCCGGCCAACACCTATGACGGCCAGACCGATGCCGTACCGACCGTGGCCATCACCAACATTCTGGTCACTCGCGAGGGTGTGCCGGATGAGGTGGCGTACCAGATGACCAAGCTGCTCTTCGAGAACCTCACTCGCCTGGGTACCTCCCATTCGGCGGCCAAGGACATCACCCTGAAAAACGCCGCGAAGAACCTGCCCATCGCGCTGCACCCCGGTGCCGAGCGCTACTACAAGGAAGTGGGCGCGCTGTAGCCCCCCTACGCATCAACGGCGCCCGGCGCCGTTGATGCGTCATGTTTTGCCCCTTGAATGTGAACAGAAGGCAGGTACCTCATGAGTGAAGACCAGCACGGCATCGCCACGGACCCGCGGGACTGGCCCAAGACACTGTTCTTCGTGGCCTTGCTGTTTTCAGTATTTCAGATCGTCACCGCCGCGTTTTCTCCGGTCTCCAGCATCGTGCTGCGGGCGGTGCATGTCGGCTTCCTGCTGTGGGTGGTGTTCCTCAGCTACCCGGCCTATGGCAAGCAGCGTCCCTGGCAACCCCTGGCTTGGGTCTTGAGCCTGGCGGGCGTGGCGACGGCCCTTTATCAATGGGTGTTCGAGGCCGACCTGATCCAGCGCTCCGGCGACCTGACCACCGCCGACATGATCATCGGCGTGGTCCTGGTCGTGCTGGTATTCGAAGCCGCGCGGCGAGTGATGGGCATTGCGCTGCCGATCATTTGCGGCCTGTTCCTGGCCTATGGCCTGTTTGGCGAATATCTGCCGGGCGATTTGGCCCATCGCGGCTATGGCGTCGATCAAATCATCAACCAACTGTCGTTCGGCACCGAAGGCTTGTACGGCACGCCAACCTATGTGTCGGCTACTTACATCTTCCTGTTCATCCTGTTCGGCGCCTTCCTGGAAAAGGCCGGCATGATCAAGCTGTTCACCGACTTCGCCATGGGCCTGTTCGGTCACAAGCTGGGCGGCCCGGCGAAAGTGTCTGTGGTGTCATCGGCGCTGATGGGCACCATCACCGGTTCGGGCATCGCCAACGTCGTTACCACCGGGCAGTTCACCATCCCGCTGATGAAGCGCTTCGGCTACAGGGCCGCGTTTGCCGGCGGTGTGGAGGCGACTTCCAGCATGGGCAGCCAGCTCATGCCGCCGGTGATGGGCGCGGTGGCCTTCATCATGGCCGAAACCATCAATGTACCGTTCGTTGAAATCGCCAAGGCTGCGCTGATACCCGCCTGCCTGTATTTCGGCTCGGTGTTCTGGATGGTTCACCTGGAAGCCAAACGCTCCGACCTCAAGGGCTTGCCCAAGGACCAGTGCCCCAGCGCCTGGAGCGCGGTCAAGGAAAGCTGGTACCTGCTGATCCCGCTCGCGGTGCTGGTCTACCTGCTGTTTTCCGGACGCACACCGCTGTTTTCCGGCATGGTGGGCCTGGCGTTGACAGCCATCGTGATTCTCGGCTCGGCGATCATTCTCAAGGTCTCGAACTACGCTTTGCGCTGTGCTTTCTGGATCGCGCTGGGCGTGCTTTGCGTCGGCTTTTTCCGGCTGGGCATCGGTGTCGTGTTTGCGGTGATTGCCGTGCTGGTGGTGGCCTGCTGGTTCATGAAAGGCACGCGAGAAACCCTCATCATCTGCCTGCATGCCCTGGTGGACGGCGCGCGTCATGCCGTTCCGGTGGGGATCGCCTGCGCCTTGGTGGGCAGCATCATCGCAGTGGTCTCGCTGACCGGCGTAGCTTCCACTTTTGCCGGCTACATCCTGGCCATCGGTCGCGACAACCTGCTGCTGTCGCTGATCCTCACCATGCTCACCTGCCTGGTCCTGGGCATGGGCATCCCGACCATTCCCAACTACATCATCACCAGCTCGATCGCCGCCCCCGCCCTGCTGGAACTGGGCGTGCCGCTGATCGTGTCGCACATGTTCGTGTTCTATTTCGGCATCCTTGCCGACCTGACACCGCCGGTGGCGCTGGCCTGTTTCGCCGCTGCGCCCATTGCCCGGGAAAGCGGCCTGAAGATCAGCTTCTGGGCGGTGCGCATCGCCCTCGCCGGCTTCGTCGTTCCATTCATGGCGGTCTATAACCCGGCCCTGATGCTCCAGGGTGACAACCTGTGGATGACGGCGTACATGCTGATCAAGACGATGTTGGCCGTCGGGCTTTGGGGCATGGCGTCCACCGGCTATCTGCAACAGAAGATGCCGGCCTGGGAACGCCTGCTGTGTTTTGCGGCCGGCGCGTTGCTGGTGGTGGCCCTGCCGCTGACCGATGAGATCGGTTTCGTGCTGGCCGGGCTCATGATCTTCCAGCACATCTGGCGCTCGCGGCGTGCCGGGCGGGCCTTGGCGTGATCGGTTTGTGCCTGGGTCTGGCCGGGGTGGCCTGGGCACAGCTTCCCGTTGCCAATTTCACGCTGGCGTGGAACCACACCATCGAGAAGATCCGCTGGGAGGAAGACTATCGTGTGACCGCACCGGGGCTGGTCCTGGGTGAAGCCAGGGTCAAAGGCAATGGTGCGGGCATGGAGATACCTGAAGGCGCCCTACTGAAAAATGGCAGTTGGCACTACCAACGCCAGATGCCGCCCCTGCAACCACTGAAACTGGGCCGCACGCCGCAGGCCGGCGACTATCAATTGTGTTTCGATGGCCGTTGTCGGCCGATGAGTTTCTGGTTAGGACCGCCGACAGAGGGCCAGCCGACCGTAGAGCTGTGGAGTTGCGGACAATCCTGAACCTATCAGAAAACACAGGACATCCGTGGCCAGCGATTGCTCCTGCTGACACGCGCCCTGTAGGAGCCGTGTAGGAGCTGTCGAGTGCAACGAGGCTGCGATCTTTCCCCAGACACTTGAATCTCAAGTGAAAGATCAAGATCGAAAGATCGCAGGCTTCGCCAGCTCCTACAGAGCCCAGCAGGAGCAATTGCTGGGCACAATGGAGAACCGTTCAATCAGGCGAACGTCGCCCCCCGGGTATTCACGAACAGCGAATACAAGGAATGGCTGCCGGCCATGAACAACCGATTGCCTTCTCGCCCGCCGAAGCAGACGTTGGGGCAGCGTTCCGGCAGGGAGATATGCCCGATGGCCTTGCCTTCAGGGTTGAACACCCGCACGCCGTCGAGTTTTTCCAGGTCGGCCTTGGGGTCGCCATTGCCGCCCCAACCGCACCAGAGGTTGCCGCTTTCATCGCATTTGATCCCATCGATCGCCGCGTAATCCAGGCCTTCGATGTGCTTGCGTCGCTCGCCCAGCGTGCCGTTGTCCTTGACGGCAATGGCCCAGATCAAGCGGTTGGGTTTGGCTCGGCCTTCGACCACGTAGAGGGTCTTCTCGTCCGGGGAAAAGCACAACCCGTTCGGCCCCGCCAGGTCGTCGATCACCCGGCTGACCTTGCCGGTTTCGCCGTCGATGCGATACACCGCATGAGGCTGGACAGGCGTGACTTTGTGCCCTTCGTAGTTGTTGCCGGTCTGGAACGGTGGGTCGGTGAACCAGACCGAACCGTCCCGCTTGCAGACGATGTCATTGGGCGAGTTGAAAGGCTTGCCCTCGAAACTGTCCGCCAGCACGGTGAGAGTGCCGTTGTGCTCGGTGCGGGTGATGCGCCGGCCTTCGCTGGAAGTGGTGGAGCCTTCGCACACCAGCAGCCGGCCCTGGCGATCGCGGCACATGCCGTTGGAGAAGTTGGAATTTTCGCGGTAGACCGACAGGCCACCGGTGATTTCATCCCAGCGCACGATGCGGTTGTTGGGAATGTCGCTGACCAGCAGGTAACGACCGTCGCCGACCCATACCGGCCCTTCCGCCCAGCGCAGGCCGGTGGCAAGTTTCTCCACGCTGGCGTTGAAGATGCGCAGGTCCATGAAGCTGGGGTCAAGGATGTTGATCAGCGGGTCTGGGTAACGCTGGCTCAAGGGTTCGGCCTGGGCGAGCCCTGGCAGGTTGCCAAGGGCGGCCGCAGCGGCCGAGACCACCAGCGACCGTTTCAGGAAGACCCGGCGGCCCTGATCGGCGGCGGGTGCAGATTGCGAAGCATCCATCGTGCGTCTCCGTTAATTATTATTGGACGGGACGACAGTTTTACTACGTGATAAGACATCGTACAAGTATATAACCCTGCTCTTGTGGACAGTCGGTCAGACGGGGTTCAGCGGTATACGAACGGTAAAGGTCGTGCCGACTCGTGCCTTCGAGTGAACCTCGATGGTGCCCTGATGGGCCGATACGATCGCCGAGGCGATGTGCAGGCCCAGTCCGAGACCGGCCTTGGCACCGTACTGCATCTCACCGCCGCGCAGATGCCGGATCATCGGGTTGAAGACACTGGCAATGGCCTCCTTCTCGATAGGCTTGCCCTGGTTGTTGATCGCAATCACGGCCATATCCTTTTCAACGCTCAACGAAACAGTCACTGGCGTGCCTTCGGCGCCATGCTGGACCGCATTGCCAATCAGGTTGGCGAATACTTGCTCCATGCGGGCCGGATCGAATACGCCCTCCAGGGCACCGGTCGTCTCAAAGCGGATTTCGCTTTCAGGGTGATAGGCCCGCGCCTCCTCCACCATGCCTTCGCAGGCGGCCACCAGATCGCCGTTGAAGCGCTGCACCGGAATGCCCGAGCCAAGTTGAGTGCGGGTGAAGTCCAGCAGATCGCCGACGATTTTGTTGGCCCGCTTGACGCTGGTGTAGATGCGCGAAGTGATCTTGGTGGCTTTGGCGGGCAGGTCCCCCGCCCGCAGCAGCACTTCGGAACTCAGCAGGATCGCGCCCAAGGGGCTGCGCAGGTCATGCCCCAGAATCCCGAGAAAGATGTTGCGCGACGCATCCACCGCCCCCGAGTAACTGACGACGGACTCGGCCAAGGCCTGGTCCACGGCTTCGTTGAATCGAATCAGATCGTCCATGACCTGTTTGTGGTCCAACTGCGTGTGCGGCATCCAGAGCATGAGCACGCTGGTGCGCAGGGCCCGGTACTCGGAAACCATTTGCTCCAAGGTAAAACCCGAGAACTGACGGATGACCGCATGGGTTTCGGCGGCGGTTTCGGCATCCGTCGCTGGCGCCTCCCCGTGGGACTTGGCAATCGCCTCCTTGCGCGTTTGCGAGGTGCGCAGGTCGGCGGCGATGGTGCGCAGCATCTGTTCGGCGTGGTCGCGCAGGGCTACGGAATCCATGCCAATGGACGCGGGGGTGATGGTTTTGGCGAAGTCTTCCCACGCCTGAAGAATCGGCTCGATATTGTCGAGGATGAAATCGGCCAGGCGCATGAGTTTTTTCCGCACGAAGGGCAATGCTGTGAACGACACAGCGGCCTGATTGTTGTACAGCAAAGCGCTGGGCGATGTGCGTAATGTGCAGATCTTGCGAGGCGACCGCACCCATGCACCAGAGCGCACAGGCCTGCGAACCTCGTCCTTGCAACCCATGAGGTAAAAACCTTACAGTCGTACGACAACCTATAACTAAAAATAGCTGATCCGAGGCCTTTTGCCTTGGCGGCCGCCTTCGAGACACCTGCCATGACCCGTTCCACTGTCACACCTGCTACCACCGCGCCGTTACCCCGCCACCTCGCCGTGCTTATCCTGCTGTGCATGGGCTGTGCCTTCGCCGGCAACCACGTCGCCGCGCGGGCCGCGTTCGATGACGGTGCCGGTGTGCTGCTGGCGATCTTGCTGCGCTCGGGCGGGACGCTGCTGGTGTTGGCGGCGATGGTGCTCTGGCAGCGGCAGAGCTTGCGCCTGCCGCCCGGTGCGTGGCGCTGGCAATTGGCGCTGGGGCTGTTGATCGGCGCCCAGAGCCTGTGCCTGTACTCCGCCGTAGCCCGTGTGCCCGTGGCGTTGGCGCTGTTGGTGGGCAATGTGTTTCCGATCCTGCTGGCCTTGCTGACCTGGGCGCTGGGCGGGCCACGCCCGACGGCGCGCACTGCCGCGTTGATGGGCATGATCCTGGTGGGCCTGGTGTTCGTGCTGGAAGTGCCGGCGCGGTTATCGTCCGCACAGAGCGTTGGCCCGCAATGGCTGCTGGGGGTGGGCCTGGCCTTTTGCGCTGCTTGCGCCTTTGCCTGCGCACTGTGGATCACCGATCACAAGTTGTCCCAGGTGCGCGGCTCGGTCCGCAGCCTGCTGACGATCTTCATCGTCTTCAGCAGCGTCAACCTTGCCGGTCTCACCGGTGCCCTGCCCGGCGGTTTCGACCTGCCGGCCAGCAGCACCGGTTGGTTCGCCCTGGCGACCCTGGTGGTGCTCTATGGCACCGGGTTCACTGTGCTGTTCATTTCGGTGCCGCGCCTGGACATGCCGCGCAACGCCCCGGTGATGAACATCGAACCGCTGGCCACGCTGCTGATCGGCTGGCTGGTGCTGGACCAGATGCTCAACCCGGGCCAGGTGATGGGCGGCGCGATTGTGGTGACGGGCATCGTGTTGCTGACCTATCGCAAGGTTGAACGGGTCAAGGTGCCTGTGGCTGAAGCGGCGAATTGAACTGGCGCCCCGCTGGGCTAGCGTAGGGGCTGTCGAGTGCAGCGAGGCTGCGATCTTGTCCCTGACAATTGAGTCGCAAGCGAACGATCAAAGGATCGCAGGCTTCGCCAGCTCCTACAGGGTGGGGCGACGTTTGGCTAAATCCCCCGCCACAATGTGTTGCGCCAGCCCACAGATAGTCTTCGTCCTCCGGAAACTTGTTTCAAAACCCACAGTCCTACCCCAGCCGTGAAAACCCCGCCGACCTGCAGCGACGGGTTTTCCAACTGATCGGCGCCAAGCCTGGCGCTAAAGCACCTCTCCTTCCTTGAGCCGTTCGCCCCATGCGCCACCCTGTACGCTCTTGCCGTTTCGTTTGGCTGTGCTTGCTTGTCCTGTTTTCTCTATTTGCCAGCCCCGCCCACGCCCGCGGCGAAAGGCAACTGGTGGACGCCATCAATGATTTCCGTAGCCAGTCGCGCCGTTGCGAATGGCGCACGGTGCGTGCCACCCAGCCGCTGGTGCTGCGTTCGAGCCTGGGCTTGCCGATCGGCTTTCGCGGTGGCCTGCGGGAAACCTTGAAAGACGCCGGCTATCAAGCCCGGGCCGTGCGCAGCATCCGCCTGACCGATGCGCGAAACGCCGAAGAAGCCTTCGACCTGCTGACAGACGAACATTGCGCCGCTTTGCTGGACAACCAGTACGCCGACATTGGTGTCAATCGGGTCGGTGATGAGTGGCGTGTGGTGCTGGCGCAGCCCATGGGTGGCACGCGGATAAGTGATGCGGGTGCGGCGGACAAGACGCTGCTGGCCCAGGTCAACGCCGCCAGGGCCAAGCCACGGATGTGCGGGCGCCAGCGCTTCGCGGCGGCCCGGCCACTGAGCTGGAACGCCGCGTTGGGAACCGCCGCCCAAGGCCACAGCCGGTCGATGGCCCGCGACAATTATTTCGCCCATCGCGACCCGGACGGTCGCTCCACTTCCGATCGGGCCAAGCGCGCCGGTTTTCGCGGACGTAAATTGGGCGAGAACATCGCCGCCGGACAACGCTCGCCGAGCCAGGCCATGCACGACTGGCTGGCCAGCCCGGGGCACTGCGCCAACCTGATGAACCCGATGTTCACCCAGATGGGCGCAGCTTCCGCCAGCGATTCGCGCAGTGATGCGGGGGTGTACTGGACGATGGTACTTGGTGCGCCGTAAAACACCATTCCCAGCGCTGAGCCATCCGCTGTTGTGGCGAGGGCGCTTGCTCCCGCTGGATTCTGTATGAGCTGGCGAAGGCTCGGGCCGCGTTCGGACGATCTTTTGATCTTGGTCTTTCGCTTTTGACTCAATTGTCAGTGGAAAGATCGCAGCCTCGCTCCGCTCGACAGCTCCTACACAGTGCCTACGGGGCCCAGCTCATTGCGCCGGCCGACGCACCGCCCTCACCTTGCCACTGCCACCGCCGCCACAGAAAAACCGCTCGGCGCCGTCGGACTCCAGCCCCGACACGCCGATACCAGGCGGCATTGCCACGCTTTCCAGCACTTGCGCCGTTTGCGGATCGATACGCCGCAGGTCACTCTCGTCATTTTCCCAGGTGCCGTGCCAAAGCTCGCCATCGACCCAGGTCACGCCCGTGACAAAGCGGTTGGATTCGATGGTGCGCAGCACCCTTCCGTCGACCGGATCGATCTGCAGGATCTTGCGTGCCTTGTACTGACCGACCCAGAGCGATCCTTCGGCCCACGCCAGACCGGAATCATCACCGCTGTTGGGGGCCGGAATGGTCGCCAATACCTGACCGGTGCGTGGATCGATCTTGCGGATGCTGTCGCCGGCGATCTGGAATAAATGCTCACCGTCGAACGCCGTGCCCGCATTTGCCGGGATATCGAGCGAATGCACGGGCTGGCCGCTGGAGGGATCGAGGGCATGCAACTTGTCGCCTGAAGCGAACCAGACGCGCTCGCCGTCATGGCTCACGCCGTGCACGCAATCGACGCCCGGGAAAGGACCGTATTCACGCAGGATCTGTGCCTCTGAACGTTTCATCTCACTCGCCTCATCAGTGGGGTGTGACTGCAGCCTAATCCTCGGATGGCAGCGCGGTGAGTAACAATACCGTCGCGAATCCGGGCATCGGGGGCGCCATCCAGCGACGGGCCCTGGCGCGTCCGAACGACTGCGCCTTGCTGGCGGCGGCCAGCGTTTCCAAGGCCCGCTGCACGCTACGCTGACTGATGTCCAGGGCCAGCGCCAGGGCTGAACTGGACCAGGCTTCACCGTCGGCCAGCAATGCCAGCACCGCCCCATAAGGCTCCTCGACAACTCGCGCCAGCACCACGACCTCGTCGGCTTGTCGCGGCACCAGGGTAAAACCGCGCGGGGTTGCCCTCACGTCAGCCAACGGACGCAGCGTCGCCCGCAACCGTCCCATCTCGACCCGCAGCCGGGCGCGATGAGATTCATCCGTCAGCTTCAAGCCGAAGGCCTGGGCCATGAGCGCTTCCCTCGACACATCGCCAGGCCAGCCTTGCGCCAACCCACGCGCCAGGGCGAACAACACCGGGCGCCGGGCAAGGCTGACCTGGATGCCAGCGCCGCTGATTCCATAGCGACACGCGTCCACCACCAGCGCCGACCCAGCCAACAGCACTTGCACCTCTTCGAGCACGAGCAAGCGCTCTTCGCCGCTGGCGATCAGGCGCGCGGCGGGTACGTGCAGTAGCCGCCAGGCGCTTTCAATTTCGGCGTTCAGCGCGCCGATGCCCGCTTGCCGTGCGGCGTGCCCGGCCCGTTCGAGGGCGGCGCGGGCGGTCTGCGTTTGCAGGCGCCGCATGGCGATTCCCGCCGCCACCAACTCGCAAGCCGCCCGTGATGCCAAGGGCAGGCAGGCAAGGTCCAGGTCAACGAGCCTGCGTTCGGCCTCGTCGAGTCGACCGATCAACAGCAGGCGGCGGATTTCGATCGTGTGGGCATGCGCGACGTTGGCCCGGTCACCGTGGGTTTCGAGCACCGCCCGCGCGGCGTCGAGGCGCTTCATCGGCCAAGCCAGGTCACGGGACGCCAGGGCGATTTCGCCTTCGGCGACCACACAGCGCGCCCGTGCCACGGCCTCCTTGGACCCGAAGGTCGCACCCGCCCGACGCATCAGGGCCCTGGCCCGAACCAGATCCCCCAACTGCGCCATGGCAATGCCGCGAAGCGCGACGGCGGGGGCATCGTTGCGCAGCGCGACGCGATTGAGCGCAGCGACAGGATCCCCCGCTGCCAGTGCTCGCGCCGCTGCGGTGATCAGAGGGTCAGTTGTCATGGGTTTTAGGGTCAGAGGCGGATGTCGGCAGCCGGCACCACATCGATCCGCGATACCGCACTGCTCAGCCGTCCCAATCGGTTGTTGTGGTTGGCGATGATCTGCTCGGCCGCCATGCTGCCGTTATCCACGGTGGAGTGGGCATCGGCCACCAAAACCACGTCGTACCCCAGGGCATGGGCCTGGCGCACGGTGGCGTTGACGCAATAGTCGGTTTGCAGCCCGCAGATCACCAGGCGGTCGATGCCTCGGGCCTGCAACAACGGTTGCAGGTCGGTCTGGTAGAAGGCATCGGCGGTGGTCTTGCGCACCCGCAGGTCATTGGCAGCGGTCACCAGGTCGGCGGCCAGTTGCCAGGCGGCAGAACCATACGTCAGCGAGCCTTCCAACTCTTCGTGCTGGATCAGGATCACCGTCAAGCCGAGGGCCCGGTTTTTGGCCGCCAGGTCGTTGATGGTCCGGATGACGCGCTGGCTGTCGAAGCACTCCTCTTCACCTGAGCACAGCGCGTTCTGGACATCGATGATCAGCAATGCGGTGTTCATGACCTTCCCTCTTCAAACCTGTAGGAGCTGTCGAGCGAAGCGAGACTGCGATCTTTGCCCGGCCCGAAAGATCGCAGCCTTCGGCAGCGCCTGCAGGGGATTAATAACCCAGCGACAACCCGGTGTTGCGACGGGGATCGTTGGCGCCGTAAAAGCGGTTCTTGCCCACCGGCTTGCCACCCAATGACGGCGCACCGACCAGGATCGCGGCAATGTGGTTGGGGTCCTGCGGACCGGCAAACTTGTGCCCCCAGCTTTCCAGCAGTTTGCGGGTATCCGGGCTGGCCGCGAACGTCTCCAGGTTGGTTTGCTCCGGCATCCACTGCTGGTGGAAACGCGGCGCATCGACCGCCTCCTGGAGGTTCATGCCGTAGTCGATCACATTGAGGATAGTCAGCAACGTCGCGGTGATGATCCGGCTGCCACCCGGGGTGCCCACCACCATGACCGTCTTGCCGTCCTTGGTGACAATGGTCGGGCTCATGGATGACAGCGGTGCCTTGCCCGGCGCGATGGCATTGGCTTCGCCCTGCACCAGGCCATACATGTTGGGCACGCCGACCTTGGCGGTGAAGTCGTCCATTTCATCGTTGAGCATTACCCCGGTCTTGCTCGCCATCACACCAGCACCGAACCAGTCGTTCAGGGTGTAGGTGACCGAAACGGCATTGCCCCACTGATCGACGATGGAGTAATGGGTGGTGTTGCTGCCCTCATGGGGCGCCACGCCGGGCTTGATCTTCTGCGAGTCGCCGGCCTTTTGCGGTTCGATCGCGGCCCGCAGTTTGGCGGCGTAGTTCTTATCCAGCAGATGGTCGATGGGGTTCTTCACGAAGTCCGGGTCGCCCAGGTAGCTGTTGCGGTCCACGTAGGCGTGGCGCATGGCTTCGATCTGATAGTGCATGCCCTGGGCCGAATGGAACCCCAGGTCCTTCATCGGATAACCGTCGAGGATGTTCATGATCTGGCACAGCACCACCCCGCCGGAACTGGGCGGCGGCGCCGAGATGATGTGGTAGCCGCGGTAGTCGCACTCCACCGGGGCCAGCTCGCGGGTCTTGTACTTGTCCAGGTCGGCCTGGGTGATGAGGCCTTTGTTGGCCTGGCTGGAGGTGACCAGCGCATCGGCGACCCAGCCCTTGTAGAAGCCGTCGGTGCCCTTGGCGGAGATTTCCCGCAGGGTCTTGGCGAGGTCTTTTTGCACCAGCTTCTGGCCGACCTGCATGGGCTCGCCGTTGTGCAGGAAGATCGCCCCGGAGTCACGCATGTCCTTCTTGAACACATCGGTGGCGGTTTCCAGCAGATCGACATCGCCCTGCTCCAGGGCAAAGCCTTCCTCGGCGAACTTGATGGCCGGGGCGATCAATTCCGCCCGCGGTTTACTGCCGTACTTCTTCAACGCCAACTCCATGCCGGAGACGGTGCCGGGCACGCCCACGGCCAGGTGTCCACGGGTGCTGAGGTCGGGGACGACGTTGCCGTCCTTGTCCAGGTACATGTTGGCGGTGGCGCCCAGGGGGGCTTTTTCGCGGAAATCCAGGAACGTCTTGCGGCCATCGGCCATTTGCAAGGTCATGAACCCACCCCCGCCCAGGTTACCCGCCGCCGGGTACACCACCGCCAGGGCATAGCCCACCGCCACCGCCGCATCCACGGCATTGCCACCGTTCTTGAGCACATCGACGCCCACGTGGGTCGCCAGGTGCTGGGCGGTGACCACCATACCGTTCTCGGCGGCCACTGGTGCCTGGGAAGCGGCGTACGTCGATAAACAACCGAGGGTCAATGACGTAGCGATGAGGGTCCGGGCTAAGGATTCGAACTTCATGAGTCGGTCTCTTCTTGTTTTAAGGATAGGGAGCGCATCAGGACATTTCAGTATGGCTTGGTTTGCGTAATGCGCCTGTATCCCTCACCCACCGGGTGACGCCACGGCAGCCTTTAAGATAGGCTTCCTGCGGTTCATCCTGACTGCATAAGGACATCGCCGATGACGCTACGAATCGAACGCACCGACACGCCCACCGACCAGGAACGCCAAGCCATCCTCGCGCCGCTACGCGCCTACAACACCGCCAAGACCGGCGGGACGGTACCTGAACTGGTGGCCTGGCTGGTGCGGGACGAACAGGACGAAATTGTAGGGGGGCTCTACGGCCGGGTGTTTTTTCGCTGGCTGTATATCGAGCTGCTGGTGGTGCCGGAACAGGCCAGGGGCCAGGGCACCGGCTCGACCCTGATGCAGATGGCCGAAGAACTGGCCCGGGAGAAAAACTGCGTGGGCATCTGGCTGGAAACCTTCGACTTCCAGGCGCCGGAGTTCTACCGCAAACACGGCTTCACGCAAATCGGCCAGATGGACGACTACCCGCCAGGCCACCAGCACTTCTTCCTCCAGAAGCGCCTGAGTCAGACCCATTGAAATACTGATCCTGTGGGAGCGGGCTTGCTCGCTCCCACACTCGATCCGGTTTTCAGTTCGAGTTGCTTAAAGACACGTCGCCAACGCCGCCAACCGGCGCTTGGCCACGAAGTCGTCATGCTTGGCGTAATAGTTCAACGTCGTACCCGTAGCACCGGTTTGCACATCGACAAACGATTCGGCAGAGCGGGTGTAGACCGTCAAGCCGCCTTGCTTGCCCGGTTGCAGGTAGGCCGCGGCATCGACACCGAACACCGCTTCGTCCTGCCAGGAGAACTGCACGCACTGGGCCACGACCTGCTCGGGTTTGTCCGAGGTCAGAATCTTGTAAGGGGCCTGGGTCCGGGCCTCTTTCATCGCCGAACCCGCGCAGCCGGCCAGCAAGGTTGCGGCCAGGGCCACGGTCAACATTCGCATTGCGTTCACTCATCAAGAAAAAAACGGACTGTAGCACTGCGACCCGGGCCTTCGTGCTGCTTTACTGAAATTTACACGGGACATCGGCCTGCGATTCGCGCACCCTGTCGCGCCATTGCCACCAGCCACGCGGAACACCCCATGACCCCCAACGCTGAATTCTACAAACCCACCGCCGAATACGCCGACAAACTGATCAGCCAGATCGGCCAGACACCGTCCTGGATCGCCAAGCGCATCGGCGTCACCGACAAGCGGATTCGCTACATCCTCGACGGCGAACGCACCGTCAAGGGCGAAACCACGCCAATCCAGATGACCTACACCGAACAGTTCGCCCTCGAATGCCTGGCGGCTGCGGCCAAGGCCAGCAAGAAACAATCTGCATCCCCCAAGGAGTGACCATGGCGGCAACCGAACAGCAACACGAACGAGCCCTGGAAAAATTCCTCGACGAGCGCCCCGAGCTGCGCGTCGAGTTGGACCACCTCAACCCGCTGCTGGCCCAGGCCAAGGGCGAGACCGCCGCGCAGTATCGCGCCGAGCGGTTGCATGAAGCCTTCGAAGCCGAGGCCGAGCGCCTGGGCCTGTTTGCCTGGGAACTGACCCTGCAACTGACCGCCGCCTCGCCCCAGGACTACCAGGCCCAACGCCTGGAAGTGCACAGGGAAGTGGCGGAGATGGCGGGGATGGAATGGGCAGAGTATTGCCAGTTGCATGGCCTCAAGCCCCAGGACTAACCCGTGGCCAGCAATTGCTCCCGCCGGGCCTGTAGGAGCTGCCGAGTGAAGCGAGGCTGCGATCTTTCCCCCGGCAGTTGAATCTCAAGCGAAGATCAAAAGATCGCAGCCTCGCTTCGCTCGACAGCTCCTACAATGCAATCGAGCAGGAGCAATCTTTCAATGCCCCTGATCCAAACAGGCTTTCTGCGCCTTTCCTGGCAATCGCCCCACCGCCCATAAAGCTTTATCATGGCCGCAGTTTTGCTGATCGGGTCTGTCATGAAGTTCGCCATCGCGCTGTTTTCCGCCGCCCATGCGCCCTCCTCGCGCCGTGCCTTGCTGTTTGCCCAGGCTGCGCTGGCGGGTGGGCATGAGATCGTGCGGCTGTTTTTCTATCAGGACGGCGTCTATAACGCCTGTGCCAGTGTCGTCACGCCCCAGGACGAACAGGACCTGCCCCAGCAGTGGCGAACCTTTGTCAGAGATAACCAGCTCGACGGCGTGGTCTGCATCGCGGCGGCGTTGCGCCGTGGGGTGTTGAACGAGGAAGAAGCCCAGCGCTACCAGCGTTCCGCGGCCAGTGTCGAGGCGCCCTGGGCCTTGTCCGGGCTGGGCCAGTTGCACGATGCCATCCAGGACGCCGACCGTTTGATCTGCTTTGGAGGCGCGTGATGGCCAAGTCTTTATTGCTCATCAGCCGCCAGGCCCCATGGTCCGGCCCCGGCGCCCGTGAAGCGCTGGACATCGCCCTGGCCGGCGGTGCGTTCGACCTGCCCATCGGCCTGCTGTTTCTCGACGATGGGGTGTTCCAGCTCAAGGCCGGCCAAAACGCCAAGGCGGTCCAGCAAAAGGACCTGAGCGCCAACCTGCAGGCGTTGCCGATGTTCGGCGTCGAGGACCTGTTTTTCTGCGCCAACAGCGCCGCCGAACGGGGTATCGCCACCGATACCCTGGCGCTGGGCGACGTGAAAGCACTGACCGCGCCGCAAATCGCCGCGCTCATTGATCGTTACGACCAGGTGATCACCCTCTGATGTCGACTTTGCATGTGTTGTCTCATTCGCCCTTCGGCGATAACCGCCTCGCCAGTTGCCTGCGGGTACTGGGCAATAAGGATGCGCTGCTGCTGTGCGGCGACGCGACGTACGCGTTGCAACCGGGCAGCTCGCCGTTTGACCTGCTGCAGGCCGCTGGCGTGAACCTGTTCGTGCTCGCCGAAGACCTCCAGGCCCGCGCCCTGGACACGCCAGACTGGGCCGAAGCCATCAACTACTCAGGTTTCGTCGAGCTGTCGATCGAGCACGACAAGGTCAACACCTGGCTATGAAGACGCTGAACGTGGGCGACCGCGCCATCGCGCTGGACAAGGACGGTTACCTGGCCGACCTTGACGACTGGTCGGCGGAGGTCGCCACGGCCCTGGCAACCGCCGAAGACATCGAGTTGGGCCCCGAGCACTGGGAGATCCTCGAACTGCTGCGCGGCTTCTACAACGAATTCCAGCTCTCCCCCGCGACCCGGCCGTTGATCAAGTACACGGCACTGAAACTGGGCGCGGACAAAGGCAACAGCCTGCACCTGAACCGATTGTTCAAAGGCACTCCCGCCAAACTCGCCGCCAAGCTGGCGGGCCTGCCCAAACCGACGAATTGCTTATGACCGACTTTCCAGCGCTGACCCTTGAGACCCCGGCCGAACACCCGTTCGCCCAGTTCGTGCGCATCCTTGGCAAAGGCAAGCGCGGCGCCCGCAACCTGACCCGCGAAGAGGCCCGCCAAGCCATGGGCCTGGTGCTCGACGAAAAGGTCGAGGACACCCAGCTTGGTGCCTTCCTCATGCTGCTGCGACACAAGGAAGAAAGTGCCGAGGAGATGGCCGGCTTCACCGAGGCACTGCGTGAGCGCCTGGTGGTCCCGGCGTTGGCGGTGGACCTCGATTGGCCGACCTACGCCGGCAAGAAACGCCATTTGCCGTGGTACCTGCTGGCAGCCAAATGCCTTGGGCAGAACGGCGTGCGGATCTTCATGCATGGCGGCGGCGCTCACACGGCAGGTCGGCTCTACACCGAACAATTGCTGGGTTTGCTGCAGATCCCACTGTGCCGGGATTGGCAGCAGGTCGGCAGCGCGCTGGACAACGGCGGCCTGGCCTTCATGCCGCTGGTGGATTGGGCGCCGCAAATGCAGCGGATGATCGACCTGCGCAACATCTTGGGCCTGCGCTCGCCGATCCATTCCCTGGCACGCATCCTCAACCCACTGGCGGCCCGTTGCGGCTTGCAAAGCATTTTCCACCCGGGCTACCAGGCCGTGCATCGCGACGCCAGCGGCTTGCTCGGTGATACCGCCATCGTGATCAAGGGTGACGGCGGTGAGATCGAGATCAACCCGGACGCCGACAGCCACCTGTACGGCACTACTGGCGGCGTCAGCTGGGACGAAGAATGGCCGCGACTGGCCGAGCAGCGCCACGTCAAACCGGAGAGCCTCGACCCCGAGCACTTGAAGGCGATCTGGCGCGGCGACGTCGAGGACAGCTACCCGCAATTGGCCCTGATCGCCACCATGGCCCTGGCCTTGCGTGGCCTGGGTCTGGCGCGCGAAGAAGCGTTCGACAAAGCCCGGCAGTATTGGGATGCCCGGGACCGTTCGATTTAACCGATCATTAGCGCCCAACCTTTGCGCTTTTAGTTCGAACCTATCGGAATAGACTCGCCTCCAACGTTTATTGGCCGAGGAGATCGAGATGGGTTTGTTAGTCGAGGGCCGCTGGCAGGACCAGTGGTATGAAAGCAAGGACGGCACGTTCCAGCGCGAACAGGCGCAACGTCGTCATTGGGTCACTGCCGACGGCAGCGCCGGCCCTTCGGGTGAGAGCGGCTTTGCCGCCGAGGCCGGGCGCTACCATTTGTATGTCTCCCTGGCCTGCCCCTGGGCGCACCGCACGCTGATCTTGCGCAAGCTCAAGGGCCTGGAAGACTTGATCGATGTGTCGGTGGTCAGCTACCTGATGCTGGAAAACGGTTGGATCTTCGACAAGGCCCACGGCTCGACAGGCGACAAACTCGACAACCTGAGCTTCCTGCATCAGCGCTACACCGCCGACACGCCGGACTACACGGGCCGCGTCACTGTCCCGGCGCTGTGGGACAAACAGCAACAACGCATCGTCAACAACGAATCGGCGGAAATCATCCGCATGTTCAACAGCGCCTTCGACGGCTTGACCGGCAACGACCTGGACCTGTATCCCGAACACCTGCGCCGCGAGATCGACGCCTTGAACGAGCGGATCTACCCGGCGGTGAACAACGGTGTGTACCGTGCCGGATTCGCCACGACCCAAGCCGCGTACGAAGAAGCCTTCGACCGGCTATTTGCCGAACTGGATTGGCTGGAGACGTTGCTGGCAAGCCGCCGTTACCTGGCGGGCGAACACCTGACCGAGGCCGACATCCGCCTGTTCACCACCATCATCCGCTTTGACGCGGTGTACTTCGGCCACTTCAAGTGCAACCTGCGGCGCATCGCCGACTATCCGAACCTGTCGAACTGGCTGCGGGAGTTGTACCAATGGCCGGGCATTGCCGAGACCGTGGATTTCACCCACATCCAGGGCCACTACTACGGCAGCCACAAGACCATCAACCCCAATGGGATCGTGCCCAAGGGACCGAGGCAGGACTTTACGGTCGCCCATGATCGGGAAAGGTTGAGTGGGAAAGGGATTTGGCGTGGGGCTGGGGATTGATCCTGGGTTTTCGCTGTATTTGAGGGACTCATCGCGAGCAAGCTCGCTCCCACATTGGACTGTCTTCAAACATGGTCCACTGTGGGAGCGAGCTTGCTCGCGATTGGGCGTGATGCGGTCTTCAGACCTGCCCCTGCGCCCCTTCAAACCACGCCAGTTTCTCGCGCAGTTGCACCACTTCCCCGACAATCACCAACGTCGGCGCGTGAACTTCGTGCTCGGCCACCAGCCGTGGCAAGTCCGCCAAAGTGCCGGTAAAGACCCGCTGGTTGGACGTCGTGCCCTGCTGGATCAGCGCAGCTGGCGTATCCGCCCCACGGCCGTGCTTGATCAGCTCGTTGCAGATCATCGGCAGGCCGACCAAGCCCATGTAGAACACCAGCGTCTGGGCCGGAGAGACCAGGTCGGCCCACGGCAAGTCGCTGGTGCCGTCCTTGAGATGGCCGGTGATGAAGCGCACCGATTGGGCGTAGTCGCGATGGGTCAGCGGGATCCCGGCGTAGGCCGCGCACCCACTGGCCGCGGTGATGCCCGGGACGACCTGGAACGGGATGCCATGGGCCGCCAGTTCTTCAATCTCCTCACCGCCGCGACCGAAGATGAACGGATCGCCACCCTTCAACCGCACCACACGCTTGCCTTGTCGGGCCAGGTCCACCAATTGCTGGTTGATCTGGTCCTGGGGCACGGCGTGTTCGGAGCGGCGCTTGCCGACGTAGATGCGTTCGGCGTCGCGCCGGCACAGTTCCAGGATTGCCGGTGCCACCAGGCGGTCGTACAGCACCACGTCTGCCTGCTGCATCAAGCGCAAGGCACGGAAGGTCAGCAGGTCCGGATCGCCTGGCCCGGCCCCCACCAGATAGACTTCGCCCGGCGCGTTCGGCGCCTGGCCGTCGATCTTTTCCCGCAGCAGGCGCTCCGCTTCAGCACCCTGCCCGGCCAGTTGACGGTCGGCGATAGGGCCCTGGAACACTTCTTCCCAGAACGCCCGTCGTTGCTGGACATCGGGAAACAAGCCTTTGACCTGGCTGCGAAAACGCGCCGCCAGCCCGGCCAGTTGCCCGTAGGTCGAAGGAATCCAGGTTTCCAGCTTGGCCCGGATCAGCCGCGCCAGCACCGGCGCGTCGCCGCCGCTGGACACTGCGATCACCAAGGGTGAGCGGTCGACAATCGCCGGAAAGATCACGCTGCACAGGGCCGGCGCGTCCACCACGTTGACCGGCACGCAACGCTTATGAGCGTCGGCCGAGACCTGAGCATTGAGTGGTTCGTCATCGGTGGCGGCAATGATCAGCCCGCAACCGTCCAGATCCGTCTCAAGGTAACCGCGCTCGACACACTCACCGCCGCTGCCACTGACCAGTTCCCGCAACTGCGGTTCGATGTCGGGTGCGACCACCCGCAGCAACGCGCCGGCATCGGCCAGCAGGCGAGACTTGCGCAAGGCAATCTCCCCGCCGCCAACCACCAGCACGCGGCTGCCGCGCAGGTTGTGGAACAGTGGCAAATAGTCCATTTAGCCGATGACCTCGATGCCGCCCATGTAGGGTTTCAACACCTCGGGCACACGGATCGAACCGTCGGCCTGCTGGTAGTTTTCCAGCACGGCCACCAGGGTACGACCCACCGCCAGGCCGGAGCCATTGAGGGTGTGGACCAGTTCCGGCTTGCCGGTTTCCGGGTTGCGGAAGCGCGCCTGCATGCGACGCGCCTGGAAGTCACCGCAGTTGGAGCACGAAGAAATCTCGCGGTACTTGTCCTGGCTCGGGATCCAGACTTCCAGGTCGTAGGTCTTGACCGCACTGAAGCCCATGTCACCGGTGCACAGCGCCAGGGTGCGATACGGCAGCTCCAGCAGTTGCAGGACTTTCTCGGCGTTGGCGGTCAGGCTTTCCAAGGCTTCCATGGACTTCGAAGGCTCGACGACCTGGACCATCTCGACCTTGTCGAACTGGTGTTGGCGGATCATGCCGCGGGTGTCACGGCCCGACGCCCCGGCTTCACTGCGGAAGCACGGCGTGTGGGCGACGAATTTGATCGGCAGTTGCTTGGCATCGACGATTTCGCCGGCGACGATGTTGGTCAGCGACACCTCGGCAGTCGGGATCAGGTACAGGTCGGCCTCGCCTTCGCGGCTGATCTTGAACAGGTCTTCCTCGAACTTCGGCAACTGGCCGGTGCCTTGCAGGGCCGGTGCCTGGACCAGGTACGGCGTGTAGGCTTCTTCGTAGCCGTGCTCGGTGACATGCAGGTTGATCATGAACTGTGCCAGGGCCCGGTGCAGACGGGCAATCGGCCCACGCAGCAAGGCAAAACGGGCGCCCGACAGCTTGGCGGCGGTTTCGAAATCCAGCCAGCCGAATTTCTCGCCCAGGGCCACGTGGTCCTGCACTGGGAAATCGAAGGCTTTGGGCGTGCCCCAACGGCGCACTTCGACGTTGCCCTCTTCGTCTTCACCGACCGGTACCGACTCGTGAGGCAGGTTCGGAATGCCCAGCAGGATCGAATCCAGCTCGGTCTGGATCGCGTCCAGCTCGACCTTGCCGGCGCTCAATTCGCCCGCCATGCGCTCGACATCGGCCATCAGCGGCGCGATGTCTTCACCGCGCTGCTTGGCCTGGCCGATGGACTTGGAGCGCGCGTTACGTTCAGCCTGCAGGGCTTCGGTGCGGGTCTGGACGGTCTTGCGCTGTTCTTCCAGCGCTTCGATCCGCGCGACGTCCAGGGCAAAGCCACGGGAAGCCAGGCGGTCCGCTACGTCCTGAAGGTTGCTACGTAACAGTTTGGAATCGAGCATGTCGGTCTCTCGTTATCAAAGTTTGGTCAAGGACAGGCCAGCCCAGGTAGCGAGCAGCCCGCCGAATACGCTGATGGCCGCATAGCCCAGGGCCAGCAGCACTTGCCCGCTTTCCAGCAGGCGCACCGTATCCAGTGAAAAGGATGAAAAGGTCGTCAGGCCGCCAAGAAAGCCGACGATCAGCCCCGCACGCACCTCGATGGGCACTTCCGGGCGTATCAAAAACAGACCGTATAGAACACCGATCAGCAGACAGCCCACGATATTAACGGCCAGCGTCGCGGTATAGAAGTGCCGTGGCCAATTTGCGTTGATCCAGTTGCCGGTGGCAAAACGCAACAGCGTGCCGGCCGCACCACCGGCGCAAACTGCAAGAATCAAGGGGATCAAGGTTTTCTCCGCTGCCGTGGACTCAAGCGGTCCAATTGCGCCAAGTGGTTGAGCTTCTCGCCGATCTTCAGCTCCAGGCCACGGGGCACCGGCTGATAGAAGCGCTGGGGTTCGAGTTCTTCGGGAAAATAGTCTTCACCGGCGGCATAGGCGTCCGGCTCATCATGGGCGTAACGGTATTCTTCGCCGTAGCCCAGCTGCTTCATGAGCTTGGTCGGCGCGTTGCGCAGGTGCAGCGGCACCTCGAGGGAACCGTGCTCGGCGGCGCTGCGCATCGCCGCCTTGAAGCCCATGTACACGGCGTTGCTTTTCGGCGCGCAAGCCAGGTAGGTGATCGCCTGGGCCACGGCAAGCTCGCCTTCCGGGCTGCCGAGGCGCTCCTGCACGTCCCAGGCCGCCAGGCACAGGCTCAGGGCCCGCGGGTCGGCATTGCCGATGTCTTCGCTGGCCATGCGCACCACGCGCCGCGCCAGGTACAGCGGATCGCAGCCGCCGTCGATCATGCGCGCAAACCAGTACAAGGCGGCGTCGGGGTTGGAACCGCGTATGGATTTGTGCAGCGCCGAAATCTGGTCGTAGAACGCCTCGCCGCCCTTGTCGAAGCGGCGCCGGGTATCGCCCAGCAGGCTTTGTAGCAGCTCGACGCCGATCTCGCTGTCGTCTTCGGCCAGGTCCGAGGCGTTTTCCAGCAGGTTGAGCAAGCGTCGGCCATCGCCATCGGCGGCTGAAAACAGGATCTGGAAGCCTTCATCGCTGAGACTCAAATGCCGCTTGCCCAGGCCGCGCTCCTCGGTCAGCGCACGATGCACCAGCTTGCGCATCGCCGCTTCGTCGAGGCTCTTGAGCACATAGACCCGCGCCCGCGACAGCAAGGCGTTATTGAGTTCGAACGAAGGATTTTCAGTGGTTGCACCGATGAAGATCAGCGTCCCGTCTTCGACGTAGGGCAGGAACGCGTCCTGCTGCGATTTGTTGAAACGGTGCACTTCATCGACAAACAGGATGGTGCGCTTGCCGTACTGTCCGGCCTGCTGCTTGGCCACTTCCACCGCCTGGCGGATTTCCTTGACCCCGGCCAGCACCGCCGACACCGTTTCGAAGTGGGCATCCGAGACTTCCGCCAGCAGCCGCGCCAGGGTGGTCTTGCCCACTCCCGGCGGGCCCCAGAAGATCATCGAATGCAGCGCGCCCTGCTCCAGCGCTTCGCGCAGGGGCTTGCCGCGGGCGAGCACGTGCTCCTGACCGACGTACTCATCCAGGTTGGTCGCGCGCAAGCGGGCGGCCAATGGTTGGGCAATCGGGGCGCTTCGAAACAGGTCCATCACTACTTATGCAACCTCCGCTGGGTCCTGATGCCGATGATCTGTGCCAGGGCAGATCTGTGGGAGCAAATTTGTAGGGGTAGATCTGTGAGAGCACATCTGTGGGAGCAAGGCTGGCCCGCGATACAGACACCTCGGTGCATCTGGTAGACCGAGGCGATGCAATCGCGGGCAAGCCTTGCTCCCACAGGCCATTTCCCGCAGGCCATTTCCCATAGACCATTTCCCATAGGCCATTCCCCACAGGGGGCCTTGGTTTATTCCTGGATCACGTCCGCACCCTTGGGGATGTCGAACTTGAACTTGGACGCAGCAATCGGCTCGTTGGCCTTGACCCCGGTGAACAGGATATTGGTGCGCTGGCCGACACTGTCGATCAGTTGCATGTCATTGACCAGGCCGTTACGGAACGACAGGCGCAGGCTGTCGAACAGACTGTCCTTGGTCTTGGGCTTGAGGGTGAAGTCAATCACGCCACCGGCTTCCTTGGCGCTGATGTCGAAGCTCTGGCTGATCTTGGAGACGTCACCGGAGAGCAGCAGCGCCGGGGTCTGGGTCAGGCGCTGGTCGAGGGTCTTGATGGTGACCTGCTCCAGGTCCGGGTCCCACAGGGAGACTTTCTTGCCATCGGAGACCATCAGTTGTTCGGCTGGCGCATCGGTGTGCCAGTAGAACAGCCCCGGACGCTGCAGGGCCATGTCGCCGGCGGTTTCCTGCAATTGGGTGCCGCTGCCGTCGAGGGTCAACTGGGAGAAACGTGCGGTCAGGGTCTGGGAGCGCTCCAGCAACTGGGTCAGGCGGGCCACGTCCTTTTCGTCGGCGTGGGCCGACAAGGTGGTCAGGGCCAGTACGGGCAACAGCAACATGCGAATCAGGCGCATGGGAGTCCTCATGAAGTCGTGGGGGTCGAGCGGCATGTCGGCAGGCCGCCCGGGTCGTTAGTCGCGCATCGGGCCCGGCGCCAGTACTTCGCGCGAGCCGTTGGTGTTCATGGCCGTCACCACCCCGGCCATTTCCATGGCTTCGATCATGCGGGCGGCGCGGTTGTAGCCAATCTTCAGCTTGCGCTGTACGGCAGAAATCGAGGCCCGACGGCTCTCCAGGACGAACTGCACCGCTTCGTCATAGAGCGCATCGGTTTCAGCATCGTCGTCACCGCCGCCACTGCTGCCCTCGAAACCGCTGCCGGCTTCTTCGACACCGTTGAGGATGTCGTCGTTGTATTCAGGAGCGCCGCGCAGTTTCCAGGCCTCCACCACGCGGTGCACTTCGTCGTCGGAGACGAACGCGCCATGCACACGAATCGGCAGGCTGGTGCCCGGCGGCATGTAGAGCATGTCACCGTGACCAAGCAACTGCTCGGCGCCACCCTGGTCGATGATGGTCCGCGAGTCGATCTTGCTCGACACCTGGAACGCCATGCGGGTCGGGATGTTGGCCTTGATCAGGCCGGTGATCACGTCCACCGACGGCCGCTGTGTGGCGAGGATCAGGTGGATACCGGCCGCACGGGCCTTCTGGGCAATACGGGCGATCAGCTCTTCGACCTTCTTGCCGACGATCATCATCATGTCGGCGAATTCGTCCACCACCACCACGATGGTCGGCAGCTTGTGCAGCAGCGGCGCTTCGTCGTGGATATTTTCGCGGTGATAGAGCGGGTCGCTCAACGGCGTACCGGCTTCTTCGGCTTCCTTGACCTTGGCATTGAAGCCCGACAGGTTGCGCACGCCCATCTTCGCCATCAGCTTGTAGCGGCGCTCCATCTCCGCGACGCTCCAGCGCAAGGCGTTGGCGGCGTCCTTCATGTCGGTGACCACCGGGCAGAGCAGGTGCGGGATGCCCTCGTAGATCGACAGCTCGAGCATTTTCGGGTCGATCATGATCAGCTTGGCGTCTTCGGGACCTGACTTGAACAGAATCGACAGGATCATCGCGTTCACGCCCACCGACTTACCGGAACCGGTGGTACCGGCCACCAGCAGGTGGGGCATTTTCGCCAGGTCAGTGATGACCGGCTTGCCGCCGATGTCGTGGCCCAGGGCCAGGGTGACCGGCGACTTGTGGTTGTCGTACTCAGGCGTGGACAGCACTTCGGAGAAGCGCACGATCTGCCGGTCTTCGTTGGGAATCTCGATGCCCACGGTGGTCTTGCCGGGAATCACTTCCACCACCCGCACGCTGGTCACGGCCAGGGAGCGCGCCAGGTCCTTCGCGAGGTTGGCGATGCGGCTGACCTTCACACCGGCGGCCGGCTGGATTTCGTAGCGGGTGATGACCGGGCCCGGGTGGATCGAGTCCACAGAGACCTCGACCCCGAACTCCTTGAGCTTGATCTCCAGCAAATGGCCGACGGCCGCCAGGGATTCGGGGGAATAGTTGAGCTGTTTCTTCTCGGCCGGGTCCAGGATCGAGATCGGCGGCAAGGTGCCTTCCACCGCGCTGTCGACGAACAGCGGCGCCTGTTTCTCTTTCTGTACGCGCTTGCTTTGCTCGGGCGGCTTGGCCGGGGCCATGGTGATGACCGGCGGCACCTGCTTCTCGCGATCGGACATGTGCTTGCTCAACGCCTGCTCACGCTCGATCAGGCGCTCCTTGACCTTGGCCTGCTCGCGCTTGTCCGGCGTCGTCGGGGCTACCACGTCGTGGACGCGGTCATCGACTTCACGCAGTTGCGCCACCAGTTGCTTGCGCTCGGTGCGTGCCGCCCACCAGCGGCTCATGGCGCCCTGGATCAGTTCGATCAGGTCGAGGGTGATCTTGCCGGTGATGTCCATGACCTTGAACCATGACAGGTCGGTGAACACCGTCAGGCCGAACAGGAACAGGGCGATGAACAGCAGCGTGCTGCCCTGGATATTCAAGGCGTTCCGGGCCAGGTCGCCGAGGCTTTCACCCAGCGCCCCGCCCGCCCCGGCCGGCAAGCCGGTGGGCGCGTGGAAATGGATGTGGGCCAGCGCAGCCCCTGACAACACCAGGAACACCAGGCCGATCAGGCGCCAGGAGAACAGCCAGCCGCTCCACTGCCACGGCTCGTGGCGCTGGCGAAAGATCTGGTAGGCCTTGATCGCCAGCAGCAGCGGGAAGATGTAGGCGAAATAGCCCAGCACCATGAACAGGATGTCGGCGCTGTAGGAACCGGCCGGACCGCCGAAATTCTGCACGTCGTCGATCTTGCTGTTATGGCTCCAGCCCGGATCGTCCTTGCCGTAGGTCAGCAGGGCCATCATCAGGAACAGGCACAGGGCACCGATGGCGATCAACGCACCTTCCTTGAGTCGGTAGTGCAATTGCTGGCGCCATAGCGGAACGACTGGTTTGGGTGCTGCGGTGGATTTCTTCAAAACGCTTCTTTTCCTGCGCCAACGGCGCGTCCATCTGTTGAATGACTATAAAAAACTGCCCATGACGAGCAGGTAAAAAAGTGAATGTGCACAACCGGTACTACTTTTACCACTGTGGGGCGCATCCAGAAAACCGCAGGTGGTGCCGAAGACTTTGACCTTTAGCCCATCCTGCGTTCAAAACTCAAGCATTGTACGGGTTTGTCCGCGCCAAGGCATTGCCTCACAGCATAGCCCGATACAGGGTGTACACGCGCCAATTGGACCATGCATTCTCTTTTGTGACAAAGGCTTATGAGGTGTTTTTTATGAGCGAAGTGAAGCATTCACGCCTGATCATTCTCGGTTCCGGCCCAGCGGGATACAGCGCAGCTGTCTATGCTGCCCGGGCCAACCTCAAACCCGTTGTCATTACCGGCCTGCAGGCCGGTGGCCAGCTCACCACCACCGTGGAAGTCGACAACTGGCCCGGCGACGTCGAAGGCCTGACGGGCCCGGCACTGATGGAGCGCATGCAACGACACGCCGAACGCTTCGACACACAGATCGTCTACGACCATGTCCACACCGCCAAGTTGCAACAGCGCCCATTTGAATTGATCGGCGACAGCGGCACCTACACCTGCGATGCGCTGATCATTGCCACCGGCGCCTCGGCCCAGTACCTGGGGCTGCCCTCGGAAGAAAGCTTCGCCGGCAAAGGGGTTTCCGCGTGTGCGACCTGCGATGGCTTTTTCTACCGCAACCAAGTGGTGGCCGTGGTCGGCGGCGGCAATACCGCAGTCGAAGAAGCCCTGTACCTGTCGAACATCGCCAGGCAAGTGCACCTGATCCATCGTCGCGACAAGCTGCGTTCAGAGAAGATCCTGCAGGACAAACTCTTCGAAAAGGCCGCCAGCGGCAATATCAAGCTGCACTGGAACCAGAACCTGGATGAAGTGCTGGGCGACGCCAGCGGCGTGACTGGCGCGCGCCTGCGCCACAGCGAGACCGGCGAAACCAGCACGCTTTCCCTGGCCGGCGTGTTCATTGCCATCGGCCATAAACCCAATACCGAGCTGTTTCAGGGCCAGTTGAAGATGCGTGACGGCTACCTGCTCGTGCGCGGCGGCGGCGAAGGCAACGCCACCGCGACCGATATCCAGGGCGTGTTCGCCGCCGGCGATGTGGCTGACCATGTCTATCGCCAGGCAATTACCTCCGCGGGCGCCGGTTGCATGGCGGCACTCGATGCGGAGAAGTATCTCGATGACATCCCGGCCGCTTGACGGTTAACCTTCCAGGCGGGCACTCGCGGATGGGCGAGGCCCGCCACCTGCCGCCCTCCCCTTCTACTACGCCGGATCCCCATGCTGACCTGGTTACAACGCAACAGCTTCGAATTCCCGCCACTGGCAAAAGCCATGCGCGATCCCAACGGGTTACTGGCCGCCGGTGGCGATCTGTCCGCCGACCGGCTGATCCAGGCCTATCGCCACGGCTGCTTCCCATGGTTTTCCGAGGGGCAACCGATCCTCTGGTGGTCGCCAGACCCGCGCACGGTACTGTTTCCCGACGAACTGCACGTATCCCGCAGCCTGGGCAAACTGCTGCGCAAGCAGCGCTATGAAGTGACGTTCGACCAGGATTTTGCGGCAGTCATCCAGGCCTGCGCCGCGCCGCGGGATTATGCCGAGGGCACCTGGATCACCGAGGCCATGCAAACCGCCTATCTGGAACTGCACCGCCGCGGCTTCGCCCATTCGGTGGAAGTGTGGGACCAAGGGGTATTGGTGGGCGGCCTGTATGGCTTGGCCATGGGGCAGCTGTTTTTTGGCGAGTCCATGTTCAGCCGGGCCGACAATGCGTCCAAATTTGGCTTCGCGATGCTGGTCCAACACCTCAAGGCCGCCGGTTTCGTGCTGATCGACTGCCAGATGCCCACCGAGCACCTGCACAGCCTGGGCGCCCGCCCGATACCACGGACTGAGTTTGCTGGCTATCTCAAGGCCCATCTGGATCAACCCAACCACGCGACCTGGGTTTGCTGAGCGACATTCGCGCTCCTGGCTTACACTTAAATTTAAAAGTTTATCCGAGGGTTGATCATGACCGAGTTGGCGCGTTTGAAGTTCTATGCCACTCAGCCCCACTCTTGCAGCTACCTGCCGGAGGAGCAGGCCACCACGCTGTTCCTCGACCCTAGCCAGCCCATGGATGTGCATGTCTACGCAGACCTGTCGGAAATGGGCTTTCGTCGCAGCGGCGATCACCTTTACCGGCCCCATTGCCAACATTGCAACGCCTGCGTCCCGGCGCGCCTTCCCGTGGCGCAATTTTTGCCCAACCGCCAGCAGAAACGCATTTTCAAGCGCAATGCCGACCTGCAGGTCCGCCCGGCCAAGCCGCAATTCACCGAAGAATATTTCGACCTGTACCAGCGCTACATCGAACAACGCCATGCCGATGGCGACATGTACCCGCCCAGTCGGGATCAGTTCTCGACCTTCCTGGTGCGTGACCTGCCATTTTCCCGCTTCTACGAGTTCCGTCTCGAAGGGCGACTGATGGCCATTGCCGTCACAGACCTGCTGCCCAATGGGCTTTCAGCGGTGTACACCTTCTACGAGCCGGACGAAGAGCGGCGCAGCCTGGGGCGGTTTGCCATCCTTTGGCAAATCAACGAAGCCCAGCGCTTGGGACTGGAGGCGGTGTACTTGGGTTACTGGATCAAAAACTGCAAGAAAATGAACTACAAGACCCAATATCGCCCCATTGAACTGCTGATTAACCAACGGTGGGTGGTCCTGAGTTAGAACCCTGCGCCTTTAAAGCTAGAACCCCTTGGCTTGACCCCCCTTTTTCGGGCACAATGCACGCCGCTTTTGCCTGGCGCAGTTGCACCGGGCCATTCACTGGATACCGAGGGCTTTACTGCATGTCGAAAGAAGACAGCTTCGAAATGGAAGGCACTGTCGTCGACACCCTGCCCAACACCATGTTTCGTGTGGAGTTGGAAAATGGGCACGTCGTAACCGCGCATATCTCCGGCAAGATGCGCAAGAACTACATTCGTATTCTTACCGGTGACAAAGTGCGCGTCGAGCTGACGCCCTATGACTTGAGCAAAGGGCGCATCACTTACCGCGCGCGCTAACAAGTCAATACAAAACGCCCGGCTGATGCCGGGCGTTTTTGTTTGTCTGCGATTTGCCTCACCCTTCAGAAACACACAGATCCCACAGGAAATCGGCGTATTTCTGAAGTCAGCAAAAAGGCGCCTTTCGGCGCCTTTTGCTTTGTTGCAACTAACGGTCAGGCCATTTCGGCCGTGGTTTCGAAGTCGAAGGTCAGCTCGCCGTCCTTGATGTCGATGTGCACCACACCGCCATGTTCGGCCAGTTCGCCAAAGAGGATTTCCTCGGCCAGCGGACGCTTGATCTTGTCCTGGATCAAGCGAGCCATCGGCCGCGCCCCCATCGTCACGTCGTAACCACCTTCGGCCAGCCAACTGCGGGCCGCATCGGTAACTTCCAGCAACACACGCTTGTCTTCGAGCTGCGCCTGAAGTTCGGTAAGGAACTTGTCCACCACGCTCTTGATGACTTCATGACTGAGGCGACCAAACTGGATAATGGTGTCCAGGCGGTTGCGGAACTCAGGCGTGAAGCTCTTCTTGATCACTTCCATCGCATCGGACGAGTGGTCCTGATGGGTGAAACCGATCGAAGCACGAGCAGCGGTTTCGGCACCGGCGTTCGTGGTCATGATGATGATCACGTTGCGGAAGTCCGCCTTGCGCCCGTTGTTATCGGTGAGCGTACCGTGGTCCATGACCTGCAGGAGCAGGTTGAAGACTTCCGGATGCGCCTTCTCGATTTCGTCGAGCAACAATACGCAGTGTGGCTGCTTGGTGATGGCTTCGGTCAACAGGCCGCCCTGATCGAAACCGACATAGCCCGGAGGCGCACCGATCAGACGCGATACGGTGTGGCGCTCCATGTACTCGGACATGTCGAAGCGAACCAGTTCGATGCCCATCGCCTTGGCCAGCTGCCGTGCCGCCTCGGTCTTGCCGACACCGGTCGGCCCGGCGAACAGGAACGAACCTACCGGTTTGTCCGGTGACTTGAGACCGGCGCGGGACAGCTTGATGGCGGTCGACAACGAGTCGATAGCCGCGTCCTGGCCGAACACCGTCAGCTTCAGGTCACGCTCCAGGTTACGCAGCAGCTCCTTGTCGGAACTGGTGACATGCTTAGGCGGAATACGCGCGATTTTCGCCACGATGTCCTCGACCTGAGGCACTTCGATGCGTTTGACGCGTTTCTCCACCGGTTGCAGGCGCTGGTAGGCACCTGCTTCGTCGATGACGTCGATGGCCTTGTCCGGCATGTGCCGGTCGTTGATGTAGCGCGAGGCCAGCTCAGCCGCAGCGCGCAGGGCTTCATCGCTGTACTCGATATTGTGGTGCAGCTCGAAACGCCCTTTCAGGCCGCGCAGGATGCCGATGGTGTCTTCCACCGAAGGCTCCGACACATCGACCTTCTGGAAGCGCCGGGCCAGGGCACGGTCTTTCTCGAAGATCCCGCGAAATTCCTGGAACGTGGTCGAACCGATGCAACGGATATCACCCGACGACAGCAACGGCTTGAGCAGGTTCGACGCATCCATGACCCCACCCGACGCCGCCCCGGCACCAATAATGGTGTGGATTTCGTCGATGAACAGGATCGCTTGCGGACGTTTTTTCAGCTCGCCGAGCAACGCCTTGAAGCGTTTCTCGAAATCGCCGCGGTACTTGGTACCGGCCAGCAAGGCACCCAGGTCGAGGGAATACACCACGCTGTTGGCCAGCAGGTCCGGCACCTGGTTGTCGACGATGCGCTTGGCCAGGCCTTCGGCGATTGCGGTCTTGCCTACGCCCGCCTCGCCCACCAGCAATGGGTTGTTCTTGCGACGCCGGGCCAGGATCTGGGCAACACGCTCGACTTCCGCTTCGCGCCCGACCAGCGGGTCAATGCGCCCCTGGCGTGCCAGTTCGTTCAGGTTGCTGGCATAGGCATCCAATGGGTTGCCTGAAGAAGAAGACTCACCGCCCTCGTCATCCTGCATATCCTGCTCACCTTCGGAATGATCGCCATGCCCCGGCACCTTGGAGATGCCATGGGCGATGTAGTTGACGACATCGATACGCGCCACGCTCTGCTGCTTGAGCAGGAACACCGCCTGGCTTTCCTGCTCGCTGAAGATGGCAACCAGCACGTTGGCGCCGGTGACTTCACGCTTGCCCGAGCTCTGTACATGGAAGACAGCACGCTGCAGGACACGCTGGAAGCCCAGGGTTGGCTGGGTTTCGCGATCCTCGTCATGAACGGGGATCAGTGGCGTGGTGGAGTCGATGAACTCCTGCAGATCATGCTTGAGTTTATCGAGGTTCGCGCCGCAGGCACGCAAAACGGTGGCGGCAGCCTCGTTATCCAATAGGGCCAGCAGCAGGTGTTCGACGGTCATGAATTCATGACGCTTCGAACGAGCCTCCTTGAAGGCAAGATTGAGGGTGACTTCGAGCTCGCGGTTTAACATAGCTTCACCTCATACCCAAGTGGTCGGCGTTAACCGTCCTTCTCGATTTCACAGAGTAGCGGATGCTGGCTTTCCCGGGCGTACTGGTTGACCTGCATGGCCTTCGTCTCGGCGATGTCGCGGGTAAACACTCCACATACTGCCCGTCCCTCTGTATGGACGGCCAGCATGACCTTGGTCGCCAGCTCGCGATTCAGGTTAAAAAACACCTCGAGCACTTCGACGACGAAATCCATCGGTGTGTAGTCATCGTTGAACAAAACCACCTTGTACATCGGCGGCGCCTGTAATGCAGGCTTTGCTTCCTGAACAGCAATGCCTGCGGAATCGTCGTCGTGTAGATCCGGGCGATCCTGATTGAATGTTAGTCGAATCTGGCTGACTGCATGCATGGAAAGAAAGGTTCGTTTAGTTGGCGAATACAGTGATGGGGGCGCTTGTGGGCGATTTCAACCACGACCACCCGGCCACCTTGACTATCGGGAAAACGGTGTTACAACCAATAGAGCCCATCGTGGGTTAAAAAGGTCCGTGGAATCTATCCTTACTTCAAGATTAGCCTGCGGATGGACTGGATGATACTCCAGTGATGGAGTGCGTTGCAGAGGGAAATGGGTTATGTCGGTCGTCAAGATGAATGGCAAGGTGAAATGGTTCAACAATGCCAAGGGCTACGGTTTCATTATCGCAGCCGGCAGGGATGATGAAGACCTTTTCGCCCATTACTCGGCCATCAACATGGAAGGTTACAAAACCCTGAAGGCCGGACAACCTGTGACGTTCGACGTCATCCAGGGACCCAAGGGTCTGCACGCGGTCAACATCAGGGCTGTCACCATCGAAGAAACGCCCGCCCCTGTCCAGGTCAGGGTCACCGAAACCCATTGACCGGTCGTCGATCCGGACAAATGAAAATGCCCGGCTCGATCACTCGAGCCGGGCATTCGCGCTAAGCGCCGATCCGCTTACATGTGCGAGATCAGGGCATCACCGAAGCCCGAGGACGACACCAGCTTGGCGCCCTCCATCAGGCGTTCGAAGTCATAGGTCACGGTCTTGGCCGAGATTGCGCCATTGGTGCCCTTGATGATCAGGTCGGCCGCTTCGGTCCACCCCATGTGGCGCAGCATCATTTCCGCCGATAGGATCAGCGAGCCCGGATTGACCTGGTCCTTGCCGGCATACTTGGGCGCGGTACCGTGGGTGGCTTCGAACATCGCCACGGTGTCGGACAGGTTGGCGCCTGGCGCAATACCGATACCGCCCACTTCCGCCGCCAGGGCGTCGGACAGGTAGTCACCGTTCAGGTTCAGAGTGGCGATCACATCATATTCAGCCGGACGCAGCAGGATCTGCTGCAACATGGCATCGGCGATGGCGTCCTTGACGACGACATTCTTGCCGGTCTTGGGGTTCTTGAACTGCATCCACGGGCCGCCGTCGAGCAGGGTCGCGCCGAATTCCTCGGCCGCCACTTCGTAGGCCCATTCCTTGAAGGCACCTTCGGTGAACTTCATGATGTTGCCTTTATGCACGATGGTCAGCGAATCGCGGTCGTTGTCGACAACATATTGCAAGGCCTTGCGAGCCAGGCGCTGGGTGCCCTGCTTGGAAACCGGCTTGATGCCGATGCCGCAGTCCTCGTCGAAACGAATCTTGGTCACGCCCATTTCTTCTTTCAGGAACTTGATGACCTTGGTGGCTTCGGCCGAACCGGCCTTCCACTCGATGCCAGCGTAGATGTCTTCGGAGTTCTCGCGGAAGATCGTCATGTCCACGTCGCCAGGCTTCTTGACCGGGCTTGGCACGCCTTCGAACCAGCGCACCGGGCGCAGGCACACGTACAGGTCGAGTTGCTGGCGCAGGGCCACGTTCAGCGAACGGATTCCACCGCCCACCGGCGTGGTCAGCGGGCCCTTGATGGAAACCACGTAATCCTTGACCGCATCCAGGGTTTCCTGGGGCAGCCAGGTGTCCTGGTCATAGACCTGAGTCGCTTTCTCACCGGCATAGACTTCCATCCAGGAAATCTTGCGCTTGCCGCCATAGGCCTTCTGAACCGCAGCGTCCACAACCTTGATCATGACCGGACTGATATCGACGCCAATGCCGTCGCCTTCGATGAAGGGGATGATCGGGTTGTCGGGAACATTAAGAGAATGGTCTGCATTGACGGTGATTTTGTCACCGACGGCTGGAACCTGAATCTTTTGATACCCCATGCTGAACTCCGTTGCTTGGATTGAACATCTGGCTGCGTTCGAGCGTACCCCACTTGAATCGGCGCGCAAACCCTACGTTAGGCTCATCCGGGGTAAAGCGTTGCAGTTCGCGATGTACAATCCTGAAAACCAAGGGAAAAGCGCCAAACATGAGCATAGCCTGCTCCTTCGGTACTGCGACGTTTAGACCAATGGACGTGTACGGAAGTCTATGAACCATCGGCAGATTGCCAGCTACCTATGTATAATGTCGCCGCTGACCGCAGGGTCACACTGGCTGAGCGCTCTATCACAGGTCTTTCCGCCAGCTTAAAAGCCGGACCGTTACCGCGGCCCAACCGCTTGACGCTCGACTGATGCACCCAACATCACCGCGAAGAAACCTCGACATTCGGTTCACGGAAGACTTTGAACGAACGCGCTTACCCGGCGCCCCTCGAGTTTCTGCGCATGCTTTAGCAAAGAAGAGAGTTAATCCGAATATGCCCACCCGCTCGAAGATCATCTATACCTTCACCGACGAAGCGCCCGCCCTCGCCACCTATTCGCTGCTGCCGATCGTCGAAGCCTTTACCGCTTCGGCCGATATCGCCGTGGAAACCCGCGATATCTCCCTCGCAGGGCGCATCCTGGCCAGCTTCCCCGAGCAACTGGGTGACAAAGCCGTAGCCGACCACCTCGCCGAATTGGGCGACCTGGCCGTTACGCCTGAAGCCAACATCATCAAGCTGCCGAACATCAGCGCCTCGGTGCCGCAACTGCAGGCCGCGATCAAGGAATTGCAGGCCCAGGGCTACGCACTGCCGGACTACCCGGAAACCGTGACCAGCGATGCCGAGAAAGACGCTCGTGCCCGCTACGACAAGATCAAGGGCAGCGCCGTGAACCCGGTCCTGCGCGAAGGCAACTCCGACCGTCGCGCGCCGCTGTCGGTCAAGAACTACGCCCGCAAGCACCCGCACAAGATGGGCGCCTGGGCAGCGGACTCCAAGTCCCACGTTGCCCACATGAGCAACGGCGATTTCTACGGCAGCGAAAAGGCCGCCCTGATCGACGCCGCCGGCAGCGTGAAAATCGAGCTGATCGCCCAGGACGGCACTGCCACTGTCCTGAAGGAAAAAACCACCGTACAAGCCGGTGAGATCCTCGACTGCGCCGTGATGAGCAAAAACGCCCTGCGCGAGTTCATCGCCGCTGAAATCGAAGACGCCAAGCAAAAGGGCGTCCTGCTGTCGGTTCACCTCAAGGCCACCATGATGAAGGTCTCCGACCCGATCATGTTCGGCCAGATCGTTGCCGAGTTCTATAAAGACGCCCTGGCCAAGCACGCCCAAGTGCTGGAACAGATCGGCTTCAACCTGAACAACGGCATCGGCGACCTCTACGCTCGCATCAAGGCCCTGCCGGCCGAGCAGCAGGCGCAGATCGAAGCCGATATCCAGGCGGTCTACGCAGCACGCCCATCCCTGGCGATGGTCAACTCCGACAAAGGCATCACCAACCTGCACGTGCCGAGCGATGTCATCGTCGACGCCTCGATGCCGGCCATGATCCGTGACTCCGGCAAGATGTGGGGCACCGACGGCCAGCTGCACGACACCAAGGCCGTGATCCCGGATCGCTGCTACGCCACCATCTACCAGGCGGTGATCGAAGACTGCAAGCAACACGGCGCCTTCGACCCCACCACCATGGGCAGCGTGCCAAACGTTGGCCTGATGGCCAAGAAAGCCGAAGAGTACGGTTCCCACGACAAGACCTTCCAGATCAAGGTCGACGGCGTGGTGCGTGTTTCGGACAACAATGGTCGCACCCTGCTGGAGCAGGGCGTCGAAGCTGGCGACATCTTCCGCATGTGCCAGACCAAGGACGCGCCGATCCAGGACTGGGTCAAACTGGCCGTCAACCGTGCCCGCGCCAGCAGCACCCCAGCGATCTTCTGGCTGGACCCGATGCGCGCCCATGACGGCGTCGTGATCGAGAAAGTCCAGGCTTACCTGAAGGACTACGACACTGCCGGCCTGGACATCCGCATCATGTCGCCGGTCGACGCGATGAAGTTCACCCTGGCCCGCACCCGCGAGGGCAAGGACACCATCTCGGTGACCGGCAACGTACTGCGCGACTACCTGACCGACCTGTTCCCGATCATGGAACTGGGCACCAGTGCCAAGATGCTGTCGATCGTGCCGCTGATGAACGGCGGTGGCCTGTTCGAAACCGGCGCCGGCGGCTCGGCCCCCAAGCACGTGCAGCAATTGCTGGAAGAAAACTTCCTGCGCTGGGATTCCCTGGGCGAGTTCCTGGCCCTGGCCGCGTCCCTCGAGCACCTGGGCGTAACCTACAACAACCCGAAAGCCCTGGTGCTGGCCAAGACCCTGGACCAGGCTACCGGTGAGTTCCTGGACCGCAACAAGTCGCCTTCGCGCAAGGTCGGCGGCATCGACAACCGCGGCAGCCACTTCTACCTGACCCTGTTCTGGGCCCAGGCACTGGCCGCTCAAGACGACGACGCAGCCCTCAAGGCTCAGTTCACTTCCCTGGCCAAGACATTGACCGACAACGAAGAAAAAATCGTTGCCGAACTCAGTGCCGTCCAAGGCAAGCCAGTGGACATCGGCGGTTACTACTTCGCCAACCCGGAGCTGACCAGCAAGGCCATGCGCCCGAGCAACACCTTCAACGCGGCGATTGCTGCGCTGGTGTAAGGCTGTAGGCAGTACCACGAACCCCGGCCTGGTGCCGGGGTTTGTGTTTCTGGCATCTAGAACCCACCCCTTCAAGTCTAAACATCCAAGCGAGCTTGCTCGCGATTGCAATTCATCATTCAATTCAAATATTGACTGACACACCGCTATCGCGAGCAAGCTTTGCTCCCACAGGTCCTACTCAAACAGATCTGATGGGTGTACGACCGGAAGAACCAGGTCGGCTACTAGGCCGCCTCGCGGTGGACGTTGATCTCGGGCGCCCCGTTAACCACGCTGGCCGAACGCAGGCATTGTGGAGTGGGCATCCCGGCATGGATGCCGGGATAGCCGGCCATGGATGGCCCTTCGCGGCGGCCCACGGAGCAATGCTGGAGAGAGGGCATGCCGAGCCTAGGCGAGGCACCGAGTGGTGGGGCATGAGCGTTTTGCTTACTTTTGACTGGGCCGGCTTCCGGGCTTCTCAAAAGTGAGCCGCTGTAAGAGCGGAACCATAGGCAGCCGTGACCGCAGCAACGGATATGTACTCAATCAACACCCCCCCCCCCGCAACCCACATACCAATCCGAGAAATAGAAGAACCTTATGAACTGGCAACCCCACATCACCGTCGCCACCATCGTCGAAGACCACGGCCGCTTCCTGATGGTGGAAGAATCCAAGGCCGGACGCGCAGTCCTCAACCAGCCCGCCGGCCACCTTGACCCGGACGAAACCCTGACCGAAGCCGCCGTGCGCGAAACCCTGGAAGAAACCGGCTGGGACGTCGAACCCACGGCCGTGGTGGGCATATATCTGTACACCGCCCCCAGCAACGGCGTGACCTACCAAAGGGTCTGCTTCGCCGCCAAGGCCTTGAAACACAACCCTGAACGGCCGCTGGACGACGGCATCCTCGGCGCCAAATGGCTGACCCGCGACGAACTCCTCGAGCAGCGCGAGCACTGGCGCAGCGAGCTGATCATCCGCTGCATCGACGATTATCTGGCCGGCCACTGCCACAGCCTGTCACTGATCCGCCCTTCTCTTTAGCCTTGAGCGCCCGGGCCTGATAGAATCGCGTCCTTTTTCAAGACACTCATTGAATTCCTATGCGTGATCCAGCCTCTTCGAACACACCCAAGCAACGCGTCATAGTCGGCATGTCCGGCGGCGTGGACTCTTCCGTTTCCGCCCTACTGCTGATCGAGCAGGGTTATGAGGTGGAAGGCCTGTTCATGAAGAACTGGGAAGAAGACGACGGCACCGAATACTGCACCGCCATGGACGACCTGGCGGACGCCCAGGCCGTGTGCGACAAGATCGGCATCAAGCTGCACACCGCCAACTTCGCCGCCGAGTACTGGGACAACGTGTTCGAGCACTTCCTGGCCGAATACAAGGCCGGCCGCACGCCGAACCCGGACATCCTCTGCAACCGCGAAATCAAGTTCAAGGCGTTCCTCGACTACGCCATGATGCTCGGCGCCGACCTGATCGCCACCGGCCACTACGTGCGTCGCCGCGACATCGACGGCCGCACCGAGCTGCTCAAGGGCCTGGACCCGAACAAGGACCAGAGCTACTTCCTGCATGCCGTCGGCGGTGAGCAGATCGCCAAGACCCTGTTCCCGGTAGGCGAACTGGAAAAGCCTGAAGTGCGCGCGATCGCCGAAAAACACCAGCTCGCCACCGCCAAGAAAAAAGACTCCACCGGGATCTGCTTTATCGGCGAGCGGCGTTTCAGCGACTTCCTCAAGCAATACCTGCCGGCCCAGCCGGGCGAGATCAAGACGACCGAAGGCGAAGTCATCGGCCGTCACCATGGCCTGATGTACCACACCATCGGCCAGCGCCAGGGCCTGGGCATCGGCGGACTGAAAGACGCCGGGGAGGAGCCGTGGTACGTGCTGGTCAAGGACCTGGAGCACAACGAGCTGATCGTCGGCCAGGGCAACGACCATCCCTGGTTGTTTTCCCGCGCCCTGCTCGCCTCGGACATCTATTGGGTCAACCCGATCGACCTCAGCCAACCGCGCCGCCTCACGGCCAAGGTTCGCTACCGCCAGAGCGACCAACCCTGCATGCTGGAAAAAACCGCCACGGGCTATCGCGCGACGTTCGACGACCCACAACGAGCAGTCACACCCGGCCAGTCCGTGGTGTTCTACGACGGGGAAATCTGCCTGGGCGGCGGCGTGATCGAAATCGCAGAGCCCTGGAGCAGCAAGGCATGACCCCTATCCAGGAACAACTGACGGCATTGGGCGGCGTGTTTCTCGCCGCCGTGCTGGTGGACCGGATCGCCAAGACCGGCCAGGCCAGCGACGCGGGCGTGGCCTGCATGCTCGGCAGCCTGCTGGTTCGCGACCCCAAGGACACCCTGGAAGTCTACGGCGGCGACGACCTGAACCTGCGCGAAGGCTACCGTGCACTGATCGGCGCCCTGGAGCGCGATCCCAGCGCCCTGCAACGCGAACCGCTGCGCTATGCCCTGTCGATGCTGGGCCTTGAGCGCCAGCTGGCCAAGCGCGACGACCTGCTGGAGACCATCGGCAAACGCTTGCCGCAGATCCAGTCCCAGGTCGAGCACTTCGGCCCTTCCCACGAAAACGTCGTCGCGGCCTGCGGCGCGCTGTACCAGGACACCCTGAGCACCTTGCGCCAGCGCATCCAGGTGCATGGCGACATGCGCAACCTGCAGCAACCGAGCAATGCCTCGAAGATCCGTGCCCTTCTGCTGGCCGGGATTCGTTCGGCACGGCTGTGGCGGCAGTTGGGCGGCCATCGCTGGCAGCTGGTGGTCAGCCGACGCAAATTACTTAAAGAGCTTTACCCGTTGATGCGCAACGAATAAGTCGCCTCAACCCGTTTTTTGTGGCGAGCTTGCTCCCATCGGACTTGTAGGAGCTGCCGAAGGCTGCGATCTTTTGATCTTTCGCTTGGGATTCAAGCGCCCAGGGAAAGATCGCAGCCTCGTTGCACTCGACAGCTCCTACAGACCCAGCAGGAGCAAGCGCCCTCGCCACAAGCATCAAAAGTTTTATTTCGTTACGCGTAACACGCCGGTCAGTTGGCGACGGACCGGCGATTGTTTTCATGTATGATACGCGCCCCATTTCGTTGCCCGACTGTCCGAGAACACCCCATGCAGCTCTCTTCGCTCACTGCGGTTTCCCCTGTAGACGGCCGCTACGCCGGCAAAACCCAGGCCCTGCGCCCGATTTTCAGCGAGTACGGCCTGATCCGTGCCCGCGTCCTGGTTGAAGTGCGCTGGCTCCAGCGCCTGGCCGCCCACCCTGCCATCAGCGAAGTCCCGGCGTTTTCTGCCGAAGCCAACGCGGTGCTGAACGCCCTGGCAGAAAATTTTGTGCTGGAGCACGCCGAGCGCGTCAAAGAGATCGAGCGCACCACCAACCACGACGTCAAGGCCATCGAATACCTGCTCAAGGAGCAGGCGGCCAAGCTGCCGGAGCTGGCCAATGTCAGCGAGTTCATCCACTTCGCCTGCACCAGCGAGGACATCAACAACCTGTCCCACGCCCTGATGCTGCGCGAAGGCCGTGATGAGGTGATGTTGCCGCTGATGCGCCAGACCGCCCAGGCCATCCGCGAGCTGGCGATCCGCTTCGCCGACGTGCCGATGCTGTCGCGCACCCACGGTCAGCCGGCTTCGCCGACCACCCTGGGCAAGGAACTGGCGAACGTGGTCTACCGCCTGGAGCGCCAGATCGCCCAAGTGGCCGCCGTGCCACTGCTGGGCAAGATCAACGGCGCCGTGGGCAACTACAACGCCCACCTGTCGGCCTACCCGGACATCGACTGGGAAGCCAACGCCCGCGCCTTCATCGAAGACGAACTGGGCCTGAGCTTCAACCCGTACACCACCCAGATCGAGCCGCACGACTACATCGCCGAGTTGTTCGACGCGATCGCGCGCTTCAACACCATCCTGATCGACTTCGACCGTGACATCTGGGGCTACATTTCCCTGGGTTACTTCAAGCAGCGCACCATCGCCGGCGAAATCGGTTCTTCGACCATGCCGCACAAGGTCAACCCGATCGACTTCGAAAACTCCGAAGGTAACCTGGGCATCGCCAACGCGCTGTTCCAGCACCTGGCGAGCAAACTGCCGATCTCCCGCTGGCAGCGCGACCTGACCGACTCCACCGTACTGCGCAACCTGGGCGTGGGTTTTGCCCATAGTGTCATTGCCTACGAAGCCAGCCTCAAGGGCATCAGCAAGCTGGAACTGAACGAGCAGAAGATCGCCGCCGACCTGGACGCTTGCTGGGAAGTCCTGGCCGAGCCGATCCAGACCGTGATGCGTCGCTACAACATCGAAAACCCGTATGAAAAGCTGAAAGAACTGACCCGTGGCAAGGGCATCAGCCCTGAAGCGTTGCAGACTTTCATTGATGGCCTGGACATGCCTGCCTCGGCCCGCGCCGAGCTGAAAAAGCTCACGCCGGCCAGTTACATCGGCAACGCAGCGGCACAAGCCAAGCGCATCTGATACATCGCTTTACCTTTGAGACGCCCGGCCGCGCCGGGCGTTTTTATTCGCGTCTGAAAAGTATATTTTTTCAATAGGTTACACATGAATCCTGATATTCCTCTGCAACTCCTGGGCGGCATCACGGCACGGGAGTTCCTGCGCGACTACTGGCAGAAAAAACCCCTGCTGATCCGTCAGGCGATTCCTGACTTCCAAAGCCCGATCGATGCCGACGAACTGGCCGGCCTGGCCTTGGAAGAAGAAGTCGAATCGCGCCTGGTGATCGAGCACGGCGAGCGCCCCTGGGAATTGCGTCGCGGCCCGTTCGCCGAAGACGAATTCAGCAAGCTGCCGGAGCGCGAGTGGACCCTGCTGGTTCAGGCGGTCGATCAGTTCGTACCGGAAGTCAGCGAGCTGCTGGAGCACTTCCGCTTCCTGCCGAGCTGGCGCATCGACGATGTGATGATCAGCTTCGCCGCCCCGGGTGGCAGCGTAGGTCCGCATTTCGATAACTATGACGTATTCCTGCTGCAGGGCCACGGCCAGCGCAACTGGAAAATCGGCCAGATGTGCGACTCCGAAAGCCCGCTGCTGCAGCACGCCGACCTGCGCATCCTCGCCGAATTCGAAGCCACCGACGAGTGGACCCTGGAACCGGGCGACATGCTCTACCTGCCGCCGCGCCTGGCGCACTGCGGCGTGGCTGTGGACGACTGCATGACCTACTCGGTGGGCTTCCGTGCGCCGAGCGCCGCTGAGGTGCTGACCCACTTCACCGACTTCCTCAGCCAGTTCCTGCCAGACGAAGAACGCTACACCGACGCCGACGCACGCCCTGTCGCCGACCCGCACCAGATCCAGCAGGACGCCCTCGACCGCCTCAAGGGCTTGCTGGCCGAGCACATGAGCGACGAGCGCCTGCTGTTGACCTGGTTCGGCCAGTTCATGACCGAGCCGCGCTACCCGGAACTGGTGGTGGGCCCGGAACTGGAAGAAGACGACCTGCTGGCCAGCCTGGAACAAGGCGCCGTGATCATTCGCAACCCGAGCGCGCGCCTGGCCTGGTCGGAAGTCGATGACGACCTGCTGCTGTTCGCCAGCGGCCAGAGCCGCTACCTGCCGGGCAAGCTGCGCGAGCTGCTGAAAATGATCTGCGCCGCCGACGCCCTGCACATCGAGAACCTCGGTCCGTGGTTGGCCGACGAAGACGGTCGCGGCCTGGTCTGCGAGCTGGTCAAGCAAGGCAGCCTGGGGTTCGCCGATGAATAAAATTCACGTTCGTGTCGCAGACTGGCAAAAGGATAACGCCGAGATCCGGCGCATTCGTGAGACCGTGTTCATTGCCGAGCAGTCCGTTCCACCTGAGCTGGAATGGGATGCCGATGACCAGAGCGCGGTGCATTTTTTGGCGTTTGAAGGCGACTTTCCCATCGGCACCGCCCGCCTGTTGACCGACGGCCATATCGGCCGTGTCTCGGTCCTCAAGGACTGGCGTGGCCTGAAGGTGGGCGATGCGCTGATGCACGCCGTGATCGCCGAAGCCGAGAAACGCGGGCTCCAGCAACAGATGCTCAGCGCCCAGGTGCACGCCACGCCGTTCTATGAGCGGCTGGGGTTTGCGGTGGTCAGTGAGGAGTTCCTGGAAGCCGGGATTCCTCATGTGGACATGGTGCGGCATTCGCTCTGAGCCCTGTGGCACGGGAGCTCGCTCCCGCCAGGTGTAGGAGCTGGCGAAGCCTGCGATCTTTTGATTTTGCTCTCTTGCTTCAAACTCAATTGGCAATGGAAAGATCGCAGCCTCGTTGCACTCGTCAGCGCCTACAGGGTGCGACCCAGCGGGGATAAAATCCCCTCGCCACAAAAGCATCCTGCAACACCCCAAAAACGCCCCGCCATCCACCGATGCCGGGGCGTTTTGCCGTCTAACATTCAACTTGCACCACCCCAGGCCGACAAACTGGCAATATCAAGCCTTTGTCTCGCGGAGAAATGGACATGTCCTTACGCACCCTGCTCGCCACCCTGCTGCTCGGCTGCAGCCTGTCGGTGATGGCCGATACGCAAATCGTGCCGCTGAACTACCGCACCAGCGCCGACCTGCTGCCGGTGGCACAGAACTTCATCGGCAAGGACGGCCAGGTCAGCGCCTACGGCAACCAACTGATCGTCAACGCCGAGCCCGGCAAGATCGAAGAACTCCGGCAGTTCCTGGCCCAATTGGACACCGCGCCCAAGCGCCTGCTGATCACGGTCGACACCAACGAAAACAACCTGCAGGGCGACCAGGGCTACTCCATCAACGGCGCCGCGCCCAGCCAGACCCGCATCATCAACCGCAGCACCGCCAGCCGTGACGGCGGCGTGCAGCAGGTGCAAGCCAGCGAAGGCCAGCCGGCGCTGATCCAGGTCGGCCAGAGCGTGCCCTTCACCAGCAGCCAGACCGACAATTATGGCCGCCTGCAAAGCCAGACCGAATACCGCAACGTCACCCAAGGTTTTTATGTCACGGCGAGCGTCACCGGCGAGACCGTTCATCTCAGCATCAGTACCAACCGTGACCGCATGAGCCAGGAACGTCCCGATGTAGTGAACGTTCAGAGTACCGACACAACCGTCAGCGGCCGCCTGGGCGAATGGATCACCCTGGCCGGCGTCAATCGCCAGACTCAGGCCGATAAACAGGGGCTGACCCGCAGCTACTCGACCCAGGGTCGCGACGACATGATTCTGCGGGTCAAGGTCGATACCCTGAACTGAAGCACCAAAAACTGACTGATGAGTCGTATTAGACCAAAGATGTAGTGCCATAAAAAAAGCACTACAAAACGTTTGACGAGCCAAAAAACCAAAGGCATGATGGCCTCGCTCCCGCTAATCAGGGGCCCTGGAAAGGGCCTTCGGGTCGACGCTTGCAATTACCCTGCGAGCCGATTCGTGTCTGTACCGCCCACAAGGTGTGTTTGACGAGGTTGCGACTGGAACGAAGTTGTCCCGAGGGACGGAAGCGTAACTAGGTAACCCGGCATCACTCTGAGTTCGTATTAAAGGCCCACGACGCCCGAATGCGCCCGCAGTTCGCCCCTACCTGCTCACTTTCCCCTCGAGCCCATCGTTCATCCCGTCGCCGCCCCGCCTGAACCGACTTGTACGCCAGCCCCCTGGTCGGCAGGAGCAGGAATTTTCCACCAAGACCTATGCGACGAGGTTTATCTCCATGGCACTGACACGCGAACAGCAAATTGCAGCCCTTGAAAAAGATTGGGCTGAAAACCCGCGCTGGAAAGGCGTGAAGCGCAATTATTCCGCTGCTGACGTCGTCCGTCTGCGTGGCTCGGTTCAACCTGAGCACACCCTTGCGAAAATGGGCGCCGACAAGCTCTGGAACCTGGTCACCCAGGGCGCCAAGCCAGCCTTCCGTCCCGAGAAAGATTTCGTCAACTGCATGGGCGCCCTGACCGGCGGCCAGGCTGTGCAGCAAGTCAAGGCCGGCATCCAGGCGATCTACCTGTCGGGCTGGCAAGTGGCCGCGGACAACAACTCCGCCGAGTCGATGTACCCCGATCAGTCGCTGTACCCGGTGGATTCGGTTCCAACCGTGGTCAAGCGCATCAACAACTCGTTCCGTCGTGCCGACCAGATCCAGTGGAAAGCCGGCAAGAACCCGGGCGACGAAGGCTACATCGACTACTTCGCGCCGATCGTGGCTGACGCTGAAGCCGGTTTCGGCGGCGTCCTGAACGCCTACGAGCTGATGAAGAGCATGATCGAGGCAGGCGCCGCCGGCGTTCACTTCGAAGACCAATTGGCTTCGGTGAAGAAATGCGGCCACATGGGCGGCAAGGTACTGGTCCCAACCCAGGAAGCCGTGCAGAAGCTGACCGCTGCCCGCCTCGCGGCCGACGTTGCCGGTGTACCGACCATCATCCTGGCCCGTACCGACGCCAACGCCGCTGACCTGCTGACCTCCGACTGCGACCCGTACGACCAGCCGTTCGTGACCGGTACCCGCACCCAGGAAGGCTTCTACAAGGTGCGCGCCGGTCTCGACCAAGCCATCGCCCGCGGCCTGGCCTATGCGCCATACGCCGACCTGATCTGGTGCGAAACCGCCAAGCCGGACCTGGACGAGGCTCGTCGCTTTGCCGAAGCGATCAAGAAGGAATACCCGGACCAGATCCTGTCGTACAACTGCTCGCCTTCCTTCAACTGGAAGAAAAACCTGGACGACGCGACCATCGCCAAGTTCCAGCGTGAATTGTCCGCCATGGGTTACAAGCACCAGTTCATCACCCTGGCCGGCATTCACAACATGTGGCACAGCATGTTCAACCTGGCGCACGACTACGCCCGCAACGACATGACCGCCTACGTGAAGCTGCAAGAGCAAGAGTTCGCCGACGCCGCCAAGGGCTACACCTTCGTGGCTCACCAGCAGGAAGTGGGCACCGGCTACTTCGACGACATGACCACCGTGATCCAGGGTGGCACTTCGTCGGTGACCGCACTGACCGGTTCCACCGAAGAAGAACAGTTCCACTGATACACGCCATAAACGGCCCTTGCGGACCGAGTAAAAGCTAACCGCAAAGCCGATGATCTGACGCCCCGACTGGTTCGGGGCTTTTTTTTGCCGGTTTTCACCGCTTCGTTTTTCACACCTTGAAGTGACTGACCAACTGCTGCAACTGGTTACCCAGGCGCGCCAGTTCGATGCTGGAGGCTGCGGTTTCCTCGCTGGCTGAGGCGGTCTGTTCGGATACATCGCGCACGCTCAGGATACTGCGGCTGATTTCCTCGGCCACCGAGCTTTGTTGCACCGCGGCGGCGGCAATCTGTTGGTTCATGGCCTGAATGCCAGAAACCGCCTGGGTGATGTTGCTCAGGGAGGTGCCGGCCTGGCCTGCCAATTCCACGCTGCTGTCGGTCAGTTCGCGGCTGTTTCGCATGATACTCGATACCTGGCGCGTGCCGTTCTGCAAGCCCGCTACCAGGCTTTCAATCTCTTCGGTGGAATGCTGGGTGCGCTGGGCCAACCCACGTACTTCATCGGCGACCACGGCAAAACCGCGCCCGGCATCACCCGCGCGAGCGGCCTCGATGGCGGCGTTAAGGGCCAGCAAGTTGGTCTGCTCAGCCACCGCCCTGATCACGTCCATGATTTTGCCGATGCGCCCGCTTTCTTGTTCCAGCTCGTTCATGGCTTCGACTGAGCGCCCGACTTCGCCGGCCAAGCGCTCAATCTGAACGATGGCTTGCGCGACCACTTGGTCACCCATACGGGCTTGCGCATCGGCCTCTGATGCGGCTGCACGAGCCTGTTCAGCATTACGCGCAACTTCATGCACGGTGACCGACATTTCGTGCATGGCAGTTGCCACCTGGTCGGTCTCGGTCTTCTGGCTATTGACCCCGGCACTGGTCTGCTCGGTGACAGCCGATAGCTCTTCGGCGGCACTGGCGATTTGGGTGACGCCATCGCGGATGCCACCGATCAGATCGCGCAAGGTGAGACCCATGCGCTGAATGCCCTGCTGCAAAGCACCCAGCTCATCACGACGGGTCACGATCAGGTGTTGCGTAAGGTCGCCCGCTGCAATGCGATCGACCACAGCCAATGTGTCCTGCAACGGCCGTGTAATCTGGCGAGTGATGATCAAGGCGGCAAAAACCCCCAACAACATCGCCAGGGCAGTACAACTCAGCTGCAGGATGCGAGCCTGGGCGCTGTCTTCGTCCCGGGAGACCAGTTGGCTGGCATACATTTCGTCAGACAGGCGAGTGATGGTTCCACCCAAATCGACAGTGTCCTGCACGGCCTTGCCAATGGCCTGATTGCTGGCAGTGAAGTCCTGCACCGAACGGCGATAAGCAATCACCGCGGTTTGCAGCTGCTTGATGGTGTCAGCATAGGTCGGGCCGAAAGCGCTGTTGAGGGCCTCGATGCTCTTGAGCGCATTTTCGAGCTGGCGGGCGGCGGCTTGTTCGGTGGCGCTGTTGGGGTTGCCGGTATAGCCGCGCACTTCATAACGCACCAGCGCCAAGTCCTCCTTGGCCTTGAGGATGACCCTATAAAGGTCAAAGCGACGCTCATCCGAGGCGGGCATTGCCTCTACATCATTGATGACCTTGGCAATCAGCGCGGCGCCTTTGACCGCATTGACGCCCATCTCCTTGCGCATGGCTGCGTCGTTGCGATAAGCCTCGCGCATCGTATTCAGTGCCACTTGATACTGCGAGCTGGCCTGCTCGATCAGCGCAAGCTTTTTCTGGTTTTCAGGTTTTCTCAACTCGCTGGCGAGGCTTTTTTGCTGGGCGACAAACTGCTCCAGCGACGCCTGGATCAGTGCACCCTTTTGTTCATCTCCCCTGTCCAACTGGTATTGCAAGCGAGCCCTGCGTAGGTGATCAAGACGGTCGCCGAGTTCGGTAATGCTCGTCATGCGATCAGTACGCTCGATCATCTTTCCCAGGCTGAACCAGCCGGTCGCGGCGAGGATAGCGGTCAGAAGCAGCACAACGGCAAAGCCCAAAGCCAGCTTGAGCATAACGCTCATATTCGCGATCCGAGAGTTCATGACATTCCTTAAGGTAATCAGCCGCGAACAATGAAAACTGACGTGGCTATCTAAGAAGGGGCGTTAGCCTAATCAAATATTGGTATAGATGATTAGATGAATAAAGCACAAAGATAGCCATTTGATATCATTTCTTCAAGGGAGTTGACGATGTATAGATTGGCGGGAGGCTAGCGAGCAAAAATCGGCAGAGAACGAGCCTAAAGCACCAAAGCGGTGCCGCTCCAACACGCAGACCCCATGCCCACGGTGCCTGCGCTGGCTCAACTGCTCGACAGCGATCTGAAGACCGGGTTTTTTCACCCGTTTTTTTTGAAGCAACCTACGCTGTAAGAGCAAGCCTGCATCTGTGGGAGCCAGGCATGCCCGCGATGGACAATGACGCCGTCTGCCTCGGGACCGCGTTGCCGACATCGCGGGCAAGCTTGGCTCCCACAGGAGCAGTCCCCCACGCAGATCCAGCCTTCACCACCCCCCCCCACAAAACGTCGGCGCACGGGTAGAAAAATTGATCGAACGCAGTATTGGGCAGTCCGAAAAGGAGTAAAACGTTCGGCGCTGACAATTGCAGTAGCGGCGATGTAAGACAGTCTCTCAGTCACAACACTAAGTGCGCGGTAGAAAGGTCGCCACAGATAATAATAATTATCATTTGGAAGCCATTATCATTGTTACATTCCTCACAAAATATTATTGCTGAACAGACGGTCAACGCCCGCCCGGCCTGGGCCGCGGGGTCATGGAGGCGTGCTATGTCCTTATTCCAATAAATAATTTCGCTATAGGAATTTTACTTGCCCGGTGTTTAGCCATAAAATCACCGCGATTGATTGCTGCGACATATCGTCACTGCGTTATTTCTTTTCAAGCTCAGAGACCTTTGCTCTCTGTTAAGGATTTCCAGCATGCCCGAAGCGACAGGACTCATGGCCCACAACTGGGGCTTTGCCATTTTCCTTCTGGGTGTTGTCGGCCTGTGTGCCTTCATGCTCGGGGTATCGAGCCTGCTCGGGTCAAAAGCCTGGGGCCGCAGCAAAAACGAACCGTTCGAGTCCGGCATGCTACCTACCGGTGGCGCCCGCTTGCGGCTCTCAGCCAAATTCTATCTGGTCGCGATGCTGTTCGTGATCTTCGATATCGAAGCCCTCTTTCTCTTTGCATGGTCTGTGTCCGTCCGCGAAAGCGGCTGGACCGGATTCGTCGAAGCTCTCGTTTTCATAGCAATTCTGTTGGCAGGTCTTGTCTACCTTTACCGAGTGGGGGCGCTTGATTGGGCTCCGGAAGCTCGGCGCAAGCGGCAAGCGAAGCTGAAACAATGAGGCTTTGGCAATGCAATACAATCTCACCAGGATCGACCCCGATGCTCCTAACGAGCAGTATCCGATTGGCGAACGGGAAACCGTCGCCGATCCGTTAGAAGATCAAGTCCACAAAAACATCTTCATGGGCAAGCTCGAAGACGTGCTGAACAGCACGGTCAACTGGGGTCGCAAGAACTCCCTGTGGCCGTACAACTTCGGCCTTTCGTGCTGCTACGTGGAAATGACCACCGCCTTCACGGCGCCCCACGACATCGCGCGCTTTGGCGCCGAGGTGATCCGGGCATCGCCGCGTCAGGCGGATTTCATGGTTATCGCCGGTACCTGCTTCATCAAGATGGCGCCGATCATCCAGCGTCTCTACGAGCAAATGCTCGAGCCCAAGTGGGTTATCTCCATGGGTTCGTGCGCCAACTCCGGTGGCATGTACGACATCTACTCCGTCGTTCAAGGGGTGGACAAGTTCCTGCCCGTGGACGTCTACGTGCCCGGCTGCCCGCCTCGCCCTGAAGCTTTCCTGCAAGGCCTGATGCTGTTGCAGGAGTCGATTGGCCAGGAGCGTCGCCCACTGTCCTGGGTCGTTGGCGATCAAGGCGTCTATCGCGCCGACATGCCATCGCAAAAGGAACAGCGCCGCGAACAGCGTATCGCAGTCACCAACCTGCGCAGCCCCGACGAAGTCTGATCCAGCTCTGCTCTGCATAAGAAACGAGAACCTGGGTTCATTCTTTACGTTGACCGAAAGCGATAAATAACCATGACTACAGGCAGTGCTCTGTACATCCCGCCTTACAAGGCAGACGACCAGGATGTGGTCGTCGAACTGAACAACCGTTTTGGCCCCGAGGCGTTCACCGCCCAGCCGACCCGCACCGGCATGCCGGTGCTTTGGGTTGCCCGCGCCAAACTCGTCGAAGTCCTGACTTTCCTGCGCAACCTGCCCAAGCCGTACGTCATGCTCTATGACCTGCACGGCGTGGACGAGCGCCTGCGCACCAAGCGTCAAGGGCTGCCCGACGGCGTCGACTTCACCGTGTTCTATCACTTGATGTCGATCGAGCGTAATAGTGACGTAATGATCAAGGTCGCCTTGTCCGAGAGCGACCTTAGCGTGCCGACCGTGACCGGCATCTGGCCGAACGCCAACTGGTACGAGCGTGAAGTGTGGGACATGTACGGGATCGACTTCCCCGGCCACCCGCACCTGTCGCGCATCATGATGCCACCGACCTGGGAAGGTCACCCGCTGCGCAAGGACTTCCCGGCCCGTGCCACCGAGTTCGACCCGTTCAGCCTGTCCCTGGCCAAGCAACAGCTCGAGGAGGAAGCCGCGCGCTTCAAGCCTGAAGACTGGGGCATGAAACGTTCGGGCGCCAACGAGGACTACATGTTCCTCAACCTCGGCCCGAACCACCCTTCGGCCCACGGTGCGTTCCGCATCATCCTGCAGTTGGACGGCGAAGAGATCGTCGACTGCGTGCCTGACATCGGCTACCACCACCGTGGCGCCGAGAAAATGGCCGAGCGCCAGTCCTGGCACAGCTTCATCCCGTACACCGACCGCATCGACTACCTCGGCGGCGTGATGAACAACCTGCCGTACGTGCTTTCGGTCGAGAAACTGGCCGGCATCAAGGTGCCGGAGAAGGTCGACGTCATCCGCATCATGATGGCCGAGTTCTTCCGCATCACCAGCCACCTGCTGTTCCTGGGTACCTACATCCAGGACGTCGGCGCCATGACCCCGGTGTTCTTCACCTTCACCGACCGCCAGAAGGCCTACACGGTGATCGAAGCCATCACCGGTTTCCGCCTGCACCCGGCCTGGTACCGCATCGGTGGCGTTGCCCACGACCTGCCGCGCGGCTGGGAAAAACTGGTCAAGGACTTCGTCGAGTGGATGCCCAAGCGCCTGGACGAATACACCAAGGCCGCCCTGCAGAACAGCATCCTCAAGGGTCGTACCGTCGGGGTCGCCGCCTACAACACCAAAGAGGCCCTGGAATGGGGCGTCACCGGTGCCGGCCTGCGTTCCACCGGTTGCGACTTCGACCTGCGCAAGGCGCGCCCTTACTCCGGCTACGAAAACTTCGAATTCGAAGTCCCGCTGGCGGCCAATGGCGATGCCTACGACCGCTGCATGGTTCGCGTCGAGGAAATGCGCCAGAGCATCAAGATCATCGACCAATGCATGCGCAACATGCCGGAAGGCCCGTACAAGGCGGATCACCCGCTGACCACGCCGCCGCCCAAAGAGCGCACGCTGCAACATATCGAGACCCTGATCACGCACTTCCTGCAGGTTTCGTGGGGCCCGGTCATGCCGGCCAACGAGTCCTTCCAGATGATCGAAGCGACCAAGGGCATCAACAGTTATTACCTGACGAGCGACGGCGGCACCATGAGCTACCGCACCCGGATTCGCACCCCAAGCTACCCGCACCTGCAGCAGATCCCATCAGTGATCAAAGGCAGCATGGTCGCGGACTTGATCGCGTACCTGGGTAGTATCGATTTCGTTATGGCCGACGTGGACCGCTAAGCATGAATAGCACGCTTATCCAGACAGACCGTTTCGCCCTGAGCGAAACCGAGCGCTCGGCCATCGAGCACGAGCTGCATCACTACGAAGACCCGCGCGCGGCGTCGATCGAAGCCCTGAAGATCGTCCAGAAGGAACGTGGCTGGGTGCCTGACGGCGCGCTCTACGCCATCGGCGAGATCCTCGGCATCCCGGCCAGCGACGTCGAAGGCGTGGCCACCTTCTACAGCCAGATTTTCCGCCAGCCAGTGGGCCGTCACATCATTCGTGTCTGCGACAGCATGGTCTGCTACATCGGCGGCCACGAATCGGTGGTCGGCGAGCTCCAGAGCAAGCTGGGCATCGGCCTGGGCCAGACCACTGCCGACGGTCGCTTCACCCTGCTGCCGGTGTGCTGCCTGGGTAACTGCGACAAGGCGCCAGCGCTGATGATCGACGACGACACCTTCGGTGACGTCCAGCCTGACGGCGTCGCCAAACTGCTGGAGGGCTACGTATGACCCTGACTTCCTTCGGGCCCGCCAACCGCATCCAGCGTTCGGCCGAAACCCATCCCCTGACCTGGCGCCTGCGTGACGACGGCGAAGCCGTATGGCTGGACGAGTACCAGGCCAAGAACGGTTATGCCGCCGCGCGCAAGGCGTTCGCCGACATGGCCGGCGACGACATCGTCCAGACCGTGAAAGACTCCGGCCTCAAGGGCCGCGGCGGCGCGGGCTTTCCCACGGGTGTGAAGTGGGGCCTGATGCCCAAGGACGAATCCATCAACATCCGCTACCTGCTGTGCAACGCGGATGAAATGGAGCCCAACACCTGGAAGGACCGCATGCTGATGGAGCAACTGCCCCATCTGCTGATCGAAGGCATGCTGATCAGCGCCCGCGCGCTGAAAACCTACCGTGGCTATATCTTCCTGCGTGGCGAGTACACCACCGCCGCCAAGCACCTGAACCGTGCCGTGGAAGAAGCCAAGGCCGCAGGCCTCTTGGGCAAGAACATCCTGGGCTCGGGCTTCGATTTCGAGCTGTTCGTCCACACCGGTGCCGGACGCTATATCTGCGGTGAAGAAACCGCGCTGATCAACTCCCTGGAAGGCCGCCGCGCCAACCCACGTTCCAAGCCGCCCTTCCCTGCCGCCGTCGGCGTGTGGGGCAAGCCGACCTGCGTGAACAACGTCGAGACCCTGTGCAACGTGCCGGCGATCATCGCCGACGGCGTGGACTGGTACAAATCCCTGGCCCGCGACGGCAGCGAAGACATGGGCACCAAGCTCATGGGCTTCTCCGGCAAGGTCAAGAACCCTGGCCTGTGGGAACTGCCGTTCGGCGTCACCGGCCGCGAACTGTTCGAAGACTACGCCGGCGGCATGCGCGACGGCTACACGCTCAAGTGCTGGCAGCCTGGCGGCGCCGGTACCGGTTTCCTGTTGCCCGAACACCTGGACGCCCAAATGTACGCCGGCGGCATCGCCAAGGTCGGCACCCGCATGGGTACCGGCCTGGCCATGGCGGTGGACGACAGCGTCAACATGGTGTCGCTGCTGCGCAACATGGAAGAGTTCTTCTCCCGTGAGTCGTGCGGTTTCTGCACCCCTTGCCGCGATGGCCTGCCGTGGAGCGTCAAGCTGCTGCGGGCCCTTGAAAACGGCGAAGGCCAGGCCGGCGACATCGAGACCCTGCTGGGTCTGGTGGGTTTCCTCGGCCCAGGCAAGACCTTCTGTGCTCACGCACCGGGTGCCGTGGAGCCGTTGGGCAGCGCGATCAAATACTTCCGCCCTGAATTCGAGGCCGGCATCGCGCCAACCCGCGCGGGCGATCTCAATCAGGTGGTCACGCCGACCATGGTCGGCGCGTAACGACGCTTTGAAAGGCGAAGGGTCCGTGCCCTTCGCCTTCGTCCGATGACGCCTTTGAAGGCTGTTTGGATTCGGACGAATAACAAGATTCCATTAGCCACGCCCGCTGACACCGGGCCAACGAAGAACTTTGAACCATGGCCACTATCCACGTAGACGGCAAAGAGCTCGAAGTCGATGGCGCAGACAACCTGTTACAGGCATGTCTGTCGCTGGGCCTCGACATTCCATATTTCTGCTGGCACCCCGCCCTTGGCAGCGTTGGCGCTTGTCGCCAGTGCGCAGTCAAGCAGTACACCGACGAAAACGACAAGCGTGGTCGGATCGTCATGTCCTGCATGACCCCCGCCACCGACGGCAGCTGGATCTCCATCGACGACGAAGAAGCGAAAGTGTTTCGCGCCAGCGTCGTCGAATGGCTGATGACCAACCACCCTCACGACTGCCCGGTCTGCGAGGAAGGCGGCCACTGCCACTTGCAAGACATGACGGTGATGACCGGCCACAACGAGCGCCGTTATCGCTTCACCAAGCGCACCCACCAGAACCAGGACCTCGGCCCGTTCATCTCCCACGAGATGAACCGCTGCATCGCCTGCTATCGCTGCGTGCGTTTCTACAAGGACTACGCCGGCGGCACCGACCTGGGTGTTTTCGGCGCCCACGACAACGTGTACTTCGGTCGCGTTGAAGACGGCACCCTGGAAAGCGAGTTCTCCGGCAACCTCACCGAGGTCTGCCCGACCGGTGTGTTCACCGACAAGACTCACTCCGAGCGTTACAACCGCAAGTGGGACATGCAGTTCTCGCCGAGCATCTGCCATGGCTGCTCCAGCGGTTGCAACATTTCCCCGGGCGAGCGCTACGGTGAACTGCGTCGTATCGAAAACCGCTTCAACGGTTCGGTGAACCAGTACTTCCTGTGTGACCGTGGCCGTTTCGGCTATGGCTACGTCAACCGCAAGGATCGTCCACGCCAGCCATTGCTCGCCAACGGCGCCAAGCTGAGCCTGGACCAAGCACTGGATAAAGCCGCCGACCTGCTGCGCGGTCGCAACATCGTCGGCATCGGTTCGCCACGGGCCAGCCTGGAAAGCAACTACGCGCTGCGTGAACTGGTCGGCGCCGAGCACTTCTACAGCGGCATCGAAGCCGGTGAGCTGGAACGCATCCGCCTGGTGCTGCAAGTGCTCAAGAACAGCCCGCTGCCCGTGCCGAACATGCGCGACATCGAAGACCACGACGCGGTGTTCGTCCTCGGCGAAGACCTGACCCAGACTGCCGCCCGCATGGCCCTGGCCCTGCGCCAGTCGGTCAAGGGCAAGGCCGAAGACATGGCCGACGCCATGCGCGTGCAGCCATGGCTCGACGCCGCCGTGAAGAACATCGGCCAGCACGCGCTGAACCCGCTGTTCATCGCCAGCCTGGCTGAAACCAAGCTCGACGACGTGGCCGAAGAATGCGTCCACGCCGCCCCTGACGACCTGGCCCGCATCGGTTTCGCCGTGGCCCACGCCCTGGACGCCAGCGCCCCGGCCGTCGACGGGCTGGACAGCGAAGCGGCCGCCCTGGCCCAACGCATCGCCGACGCCCTGCTGGCGGCCAAGCGCCCACTGATCATCGCCGGCACCTCGTTGGGTTCCAAGGCGCTGATCGAAGCCGCGGCCAACATCGCCAAGGCCTTGAAGCTGCGCGAGAAGAACGGTTCCATCAGCCTGATCGTCCCGGAAGCCAACAGCCTCGGCCTGGCCATGCTCGGTGGCGAATCGGTAGACGCCGCCCTGCAAGCGGTGATCGACGGCAGCGCCGACGCCATCGTGGTGCTGGAAAACGACCTGTATACCCGCACCGACAAGGCCCGGGTGGACGCCGCCCTGAACGCCGCGAAAGTGCTGATCGTCGCCGACCATCAGAAAACCGCCACCACCGACCGCGCCCACCTGGTGCTGCCGGCGGCGAGCTTCGCCGAAGGCGACGGTACGCTGGTCAGCCAGGAAGGTCGCGCCCAGCGCTTCTTCCAGGTCTTCGACCCGCAATACCTGGACGCCAGCATCCTGGTTCATGAAGGCTGGCGCTGGCTGCATGCCCTGCGCTCGACCCTGCTGGACCAGCCGGTGGACTGGACGCAACTGGACCACGCGACCGCTGCCTGCGCCGAGAGCAACCCGCAACTGGCGCGCATCGTCGATGCCGCTCCGTCGGCCTCGTTCCGCATCAAAGGCCTGAAGCTGGCGCGCGAACCGCTGCGCTACTCCGGTCGCACCGCCATGCGCGCCGACATCAGCGTTCACGAACCGCGCACCTCCCAGGACAACGACACCGCGTTCTCGTTCTCCATGGAAGGCTACTCGGGCTCGACCGAACCGCGTTCCCAGGTGCCATTCGCCTGGTCGCCGGGCTGGAACTCGCCGCAAGCCTGGAACAAGTTCCAGGACGAAGTCGGTGGTCACCTGCGTGCCGGCGACCCGGGCACCCGCCTGATCGAAAGCCAGGGCGATGGCCTGAGCTGGTTCGCCAGCGTGCCACGCGCCTTCAACCCGGCACCGGGCACCTGGCAGGTCGTGCCGTTCCATCACCTGTTCGGCAGCGAAGAGAACTCTTCCAAGGCCGCACCGGTGCAGGAGCGCATCCCGGCCGCCTACGTGTCGCTGGCCAAGTCCGAAGCCGACCGCCTGGGCGTCAACGACGGTGCCCTGCTGAGCCTGAACGTGGCCGGCCAGACCTTGCGTCTGCCACTGCGCATCAATGAAGAACTGGGCGCCGGCCTGGTGGCCCTGCCGGCCGGCCTGGCAGGCATCCCGCCAGCGATTTTCGGCAAAACCGTCGACGGTCTGCAGGAGGCAGCGCAATGAGCTGGTTCACCCCTGAAGTGATCGCTGTGATCCTGACGGTCCTCAAGGCCATCGTGATCCTGCTGGCCGTGGTGGTCGCAGGCGCACTGTTGAGCTTCGTCGAACGTCGCCTGCTGGGCTGGTGGCAGGACCGCTACGGTCCGAACCGCGTCGGCCCGTACGGGATGTTCCAGATCGCCGCCGACATGATCAAGATGTTCTTCAAGGAAGACTGGACGCCACCGTTTGCCGACAAGGTGATCTTCACCCTGGCACCGGTGGTGGCCATGAGCGCCTTGCTGATCGCCTTCGCGATCATCCCGATCACCCCGACCTGGGGCGTGGCGGACCTGAACATCGGCCTGCTGTTCTTCTTCGCCATGGCCGGCCTGTCGGTGTATGCGGTGCTGTTCGCCGGCTGGTCGAGCAACAACAAGTTCGCCCTGCTGGGCAGCCTGCGGGCCTCGGCCCAGACCGTGTCCTACGAAGTGTTCATGGGCCTGTCGCTCATGGGCATCGTGATCCAGGCCGGCTCGTTCAACATGCGCGACATCGTCGAGTACCAGGCCCAGAACCTGTGGTTCATCATTCCGCAGTTCTTCGGTTTCTGTACCTTCTTCATCGCTGGCGTGGCCGTGACTCACCGTCACCCCTTCGACCAGCCGGAAGCGGAGCAGGAACTGGCCGACGGTTACCACATTGAATATGCCGGCATGAAATGGGGCATGTTCTTCGTCGGTGAATACATCGGCATCATCCTGATCTCGGCGCTGCTGGTAACGCTGTTCTTCGGTGGCTGGCACGGTCCGTTCGGCATCCTGCCGCAACTGTCCTTCGTCTGGTTCGCCCTGAAGACGGCGTTCTTCATCATGCTGTTCGTCCTGCTGCGCGCCTCGATCCCGCGCCCACGCTACGACCAGGTGATGGACTTCAGCTGGAAATTCTGCCTGCCGCTGACCCTGATCAACATGCTGGTGACCGCTGCGATCGTTTTGATGAACGCGCCTGCGGCCGCGGTTCAGTGAGGATTTGACCCATGTTCAAATATATTGGCGACATCGTTAAGGGTACCGGTACCCAACTGCGAAGCCTGGTCATGATCTTCGGCCATGGCTTTCGCAAGCGCGACACCCTGCAATACCCGGAAGAGCCGGTCTACCTGGCACCGCGCTATCGTGGCCGCATCGTTCTGACCCGCGACCCCGACGGCGAAGAGCGCTGCGTGGCCTGCAACCTGTGCGCCGTGGCGTGCCCGGTGGGTTGCATCTCGCTGCAGAAAGCTGAAACCGAAGACGGTCGCTGGTACCCGGACTTCTTCCGTATCAACTTCTCGCGCTGCATTTTCTGCGGCCTCTGCGAGGAAGCCTGCCCGACCACCGCGATCCAGCTCACGCCGGATTTCGAAATGGCCGAGTTCAAACGTCAGGACCTGGTGTACGAGAAAGAAGATCTGCTGATTTCCGGTCCCGGTAAAAACCCTGATTACAACTTCTATCGTGTTGCAGGTATGGCCATTGCCGGTAAGCCAAAAGGCGCCGCGCAGAACGAAGCCGAACCGATCAACGTGAAGAGCTTGCTGCCTTAAGGAAGAAAGATGGAATTCGCTTTCTATTTCGCATCGGGTATCGCGGTGGTGTCCACGCTTCGTGTGGTCACCAACACCAACCCCGTGCACGCCCTGCTCTACCTGATCATTTCGCTGATCGCCGTGGCCATGACCTTCTTCGCCCTCGGCGCGCCGTTCGCCGGTGCCCTGGAAGTGATCGCCTACGCTGGCGCCATCATGGTGCTGTTCGTGTTCGTGGTGATGATGCTCAACCTCGGCCCGGCCGCGGTCCAGCAGGAACGCTCCTGGCTCAAGCCCGGCATCTGGGCGGGACCGGTGATCCTGTCCGCCCTGCTGCTGGGTGAACTGCTGTATGTGCTGTTCGCTCACCAGAGCGGCCAGGCCATCGGCCACACCACCGTAGACGCCAAGGCCGTGGGCATCAGCCTGTTCGGTCCGTACCTGCTGGTGGTCGAACTCGCCTCGATGCTGCTGCTTGCCGCAGCCGTCACGGCGTTCCATTTGGGCCGTAACGAGGCGAAGGAGTAATCACATGCCTGCTATCCCTCTCGAGCATGGTCTGGCGGTTGCCGGCATCCTGTTCTGCCTCGGTCTGGTTGGCCTGATGGTCCGCCGCAACATTCTGTTCGTGCTGATGAGCCTGGAGGTCATGATGAATGCCTCCGCCCTGGCCTTCATCGTCGCGGGCGCTCGCTGGGCGCAGCCGGATGGACAGATCATGTTCATCCTGGTGATCAGCCTGGCAGCCGCCGAGGCCAGTATCGGCCTGGCGATCCTGTTGCAGCTGTATCGCCGCTTCCACACCCTCGACATTGACGCTGCCAGCGAGATGCGCGGATGAACCTTCTCTTCCTGACTTTCGTATTCCCCCTCATCGGTTTCCTGCTGCTGTCGTTCTCTCGTGGACGCTGGTCGGAGAACCTGTCGGCGCTGGTTGGCGTGGGCTCCATCGGCCTGTCTGCCATCGTCACGGCCTACGTGATCTGGCAATTCAACGTCGCCCCACCGGAAGGTGGCCGGTACGTGCAGGTGCTGTGGCAGTGGATGGCCGTTGAAGGCTTCACGCCGAACTTCGCCCTGTACCTGGACGGCCTGTCCATCACCATGCTCGGCGTGGTGGTCGGCGTGGGTTTCCTGATCCACCTGTTCGCCTCCTGGTACATGCGCGGTGAAGCCGGTTATTCGCGCTTCTTCGCCTACACCAACCTGTTCATCGCCAGCATGTTGTTCCTGGTGCTCGGCGATAACCTGTTGTTCCTGTACTTCGGCTGGGAAGGCGTGGGCCTGTGCTCGTACCTGTTGATCGGTTTCTACTACAGCAACCGCAACAACGGGAATGCCGCACTCAAGGCGTTCATCGTCACCCGGATCGGCGACGTGTTCATGGCCATCGGCCTGTTCATCCTGTTCCAGCAACTGGGTACGCTGAACATCCAGGAATTGCTGGTCAAGGCACCCGAGCACTTCCAGGCCGGTGACTTCTGGATCGTCCTGGCGACCCTGATGCTGCTGGGCGGCGCCGTCGGTAAATCCGCGCAACTGCCGCTGCAAACCTGGTTGGCGGACGCGATGGCCGGCCCTACCCCGGTTTCGGCACTGATCCACGCCGCGACCATGGTGACCGCGGGCGTCTACCTGATCGCCCGTACCCACGGCCTGTTCGCCCTGGCGCCGGACATCCTGCACCTGGTCGGCATCGTCGGCGGCGTGACCCTGGTACTGGCCGGTTTTGCCGCCCTGGTACAAACTGACATCAAGCGCATCCTCGCCTACTCGACCATGAGCCAGATCGGCTACATGTTCCTGGCCCTGGGCGTTGGAGCCTGGGAAGGCGCGATCTTCCACCTGATGACCCATGCCTTCTTCAAGGCGTTGCTGTTCCTTGCTTCCGGTGCGGTGATCGTTGCCTGCCACCACGAGCAGAACATCTTCAAGATGGGCGGCCTGTGGAAGAAACTGCCGTTGGCCTACGCCAGTTTCATCGTCGGCGGCGCGGCCCTGGCGGCCCTGCCACTGGTCACCGCCGGTTTCTACTCCAAGGACGAGATCCTCTGGGAAGCGTTCGCCAGCGGTAACCAGGCACTGCTCTATGCCGGCCTGGTGGGTGCATTCATGACCTCGCTGTACACCTTCCGCCTGATCTTCATCGCGTTCCATGGTGAAGCCAAGACCCAAGCCCATGCCGGCCATGGCATTGCCCACTGGCTGCCACTGTCGGTGCTGATCGTGCTGTCGACCTTCGTCGGCGCCATGATCACCCCGCCGCTGGCCGATGTGCTGCCGCAAAGCGTCGGTCATGCCGGCGGCGAAGCCAAGCACAGCCTGGAAATCGCCTCGGGCGCCATCGCCCTGGCGGGCATCCTGCTGGCCGCCCTGCTGTTCCTGGGCAAGCGTCGTTTCGTCACGGCGATCGCCAACAGCGGCATCGGGCGATTCCTTTCGGCCTGGTGGTTCGCCGCCTGGGGCTTCGACTGGATCTACGACAAACTGTTCGTCAAGCCATACCTTGCGATCAGCCACATTCTGCGCAAAGACCCGCTCGACCAGACCATTGGCCTGATCCCGCGCATGGCCAAGGGCGGCCACACCGCCCTGAGCCGTACCGAGACCGGTCAACTGCGTTGGTATGCGGCTTCCATGGCGGCTGGCGCCGTGCTGGTTATCGGCGCCATCGTGCTGGTAGCGGTCTGATATGAACCTTGCGAACTTGCGAAAGGAAACGAGCCCGTCATGATTCTGCCCTGGCTAATCCTGATCCCCTTCATCGGCGGCCTGCTGTGCTGGATCGCGGAGCGCTCCAGCTCCACGCTCCCGCGCTGGATTGCGCTGCTGACCATGTCCCTGGAACTCGCGCTCGGCCTCTGGCTGTGGGCGACCGGCGACTATTCATTTGCTCCGGCCCCTGGCGCCGATCCAACCTGGGCGCTTGAATTCAAGCACGTCTGGATCGCGCGCTTCGGCATCAGCGTGCACCTGGCCCTCGACGGCCTGTCGCTGCTGATGATCCTGCTGACCGGCCTGCTGGGTATCCTCTCGGTACTCTGCTCCTGGAAAGAGATCCAGCGTCACGTGGGTTTCTTCCACCTGAACCTGATGTGGATCCTGGGCGGCGTCATCGGCGTGTTCCTGGCGCTGGACCTGTTCATGTTCTTCTTCTTCTGGGAAATGATGCTGGTGCCGATGTACTTCCTCATCGCGCTCTGGGGTCACAGTTCTTCGGACGGCAAGAAAACCCGGATCTACGCGGCGACCAAGTTCTTCATCTTCACCCAGGCTTCCGGCCTGATCATGTTGGTGGCGATCCTTGGCCTGGTACTGGTCAACTTCAACAACACCGGCGTGATTACCTTCAACTACGCCGACCTGTTGAAAGTGCAGATGTCCAAGACCACCGAGTACGTGCTGATGCTCGGCTTCTTCATCGCCTTCGCGGTGAAGCTGCCGGTGGTGCCGTTCCACTCCTGGCTGCCGGACGCCCACGCCCAGGCGCCGACCGCAGGTTCCGTGGACCTGGCCGGTATCTTGCTCAAGACGGCGGCCTATGGCCTGCTGCGTTTTGCCCTGCCGCTGTTCCCCAATGCGTCGGCCGAGTTCGCGCCGATTGCCATGACCCTGGGCCTGATCGGGATTTTCTACGGTGCGTTCCTGGCGTTCGCCCAGACCGACATCAAGCGCCTGATCGCGTTCTCCAGCGTTTCGCACATGGGCTTCGTGCTGATCGGGATCTACTCCGGCAGCCAGCTCGCCCTGCAAGGCGCGGTGATCCAGATGTTGGCTCACGGCCTGTCGGCGGCGGCGCTGTTTATCCTCAGCGGCCAGTTGTACGAGCGCCTGCACACCCGGGACATGCGTGAGATGGGCGGCATCTGGTCGCGCATCGCCTACCTGCCGGCCATCAGCCTGTTCTTCGCCGCCGCTTCCCTGGGCCTGCCAGGCACTGGCAACTTCGTCGGCGAGTTCCTGATCCTGATCGGCACGTTCGCCAGTTCGCCATGGATCACCGCCATTGCGACTTCCGGCCTGGTGTTCGGTTCGGTCTACTCGCTGATCATGATCCACCGTGCCTACTTCGGCCCGACCAAGTCGGACGAAGTGCTGCGTGGCATGGACGGTCGCGAACTGATCATGGTGCTCGGCCTTGCGGTGCTGCTGGTTTACCTCGGCGTTTTCCCGCAACCGTTCCTCGACACCTCTGCCGCCACGATGCATGGCGTGCAGCAGTGGCTCGGCACCGCCTTCTCTCAACTCGCTTCGGCCCGGTAAGAGCGCTATGGAATTCACGATTCAACACTTTATCGCGCTTGCGCCGCTGTTGATCACCAGCGCCACGATCATCGTGGTGATGCTGGCGATCGCCTGGCGGCGCAATCACTCACAGACCTTCCTGCTGTCGGTGGCGGGGCTGAACCTGGCCCTGCTGTCGATCTTGCCGGCCCTGAAAGTCGCGCCCCTGGCGGTCACCCCGCTGATACAGATCGACAGCTTCGCCTGCCTCTACATGGCGTTGATCCTGGTCGCCACCCTGGCCTGTGTCACCCTCGCCCACGCCTACCTCGGCGATGGCGGTTCGGGTTACCCGGGCAACCGCGAAGAACTGTACCTGCTGATCCTGATGGCCGCCGCCGGTGGCCTGGTCCTGGTCAGCGCGCAGCACCTGGCCAGCCTGTTCATCGGCCTGGAACTGCTGTCGGTACCGGTCTACGGCCTGGTGGCCTATGCCTTCTTCAACAAGCGCTCCCTGGAAGCCGGCATCAAGTACATGGTGCTGTCGGCGGCCGGTTCCGCGTTCCTGTTGTTCGGTATGGCCCTGCTCTACGCCGAAGCCGGCACCCTGAGCTTCGTCGGCATCGGCCAGGCCCTGGCGGCTACCGGCCTGCCTAGCCCGATCGCGCAACTGGGCCTGGGCATGATGCTGATCGGCCTGGCGTTCAAACTGTCGCTGGTACCGTTCCACCTCTGGACCCCGGACGTCTACGAAGGCGCCCCGGCGCCAGTGGCGGCGTTCCTGGCCACCGCTTCGAAAGTGGCGGTGTTCGCGGTCATGGTGCGTCTGTTCCAGATCTCGCCAGTGGCCAGCAGCGGTGTGCTGAGCAACGTGCTGACCATCATCGCCATCGCGTCGATCCTGTTCGGTAACCTGCTGGCACTGACCCAGAGCAACCTCAAGCGTCTGCTGGGTTACTCGTCCATTGCCCACTTCGGCTACCTGTTGATCGCCCTGATCGCCAGCAAAGGCCTGGCCGTGGAAGCCATCGGCGTGTACCTGGTCACCTACGTGATCACCAGCCTCGGCGCCTTTGGCGTGATCACCCTGATGTCCTCGCCGTACAACGGCCGCGACGCCGACGCCCTGTACGAATACCGCGGCCTGTTCTGGCGCCGTCCGTACCTGACCGCCGTGCTGACCGTGATGATGCTGTCCCTGGCCGGCATCCCGCTGACCGCCGGCTTCATCGGCAAGTTCTACATCATCGCCACCGGCGTCGAAGCTCACCAATGGTGGCTGGTCGGCTCCCTGGTGCTGGGCAGTGCCATCGGCGTGTTCTACTACCTGCGCGTCATGGTCACCCTGTACCTGATGGAACCCAACCTGCGTCGTCACGACGCCGAGTTGCACTGGGAACAAAAGGCAGGCGGCGTGATGCTGCTGGCCATCGCCGTACTGGCATTCTTCCTCGGTGTGTACCCGCAGCCGTTGCTGACCCTGGTTCAGCAGGCTGGCTTGACGGGCTGATCGTGTAGCGGTAGATCGTAGAAAACAGAAACGGCACCTTTGGGGTGCCGTTTTTGCGTTTGGGGCATGATGGATTTTCAGGAACCCGAGCCGTGAAGGAGAAACAACGTTGAATGTCGATATCGAGTGCATCGTCGTAGGCGCGGGGGTCGTCGGGCTCGCCGTGGCGCGGGAAATGGCCCAGGCCGGTCATGAAGTGCTGGTGATCGAAGCCGCCGAAGCCATCGGCATGGGCATCAGCTCGCGCAACTCCGAAGTCATCCATGCAGGCATCTATTATCCGCCGGGCAGTCTCAAGGCGCAGCTGTGCGTCGAAGGCCGGCACCGGCTGTACGCCTATTGTGAAAGCCACGGCGTCGCCACCCGCCGGCTCGGCAAGTTGATCGTAGCCACGGATCAGGCGCAAGTGGCCGGACTCGAAACATTGCTTGAGCGGGGCTTGATGAACGGCGTGGATGACCTGCTCCTGCTCGTTCAAGAACAGGCGCTGGCATTGGAACCGGCCCTGGCCTGTGTCGCCGCGCTGTATTCGCCTTCCACCGGTATCGTCGATTCCCACGCTCTGATGCTGGCCTTGCTGGGCGACGCCGAAGCGGCCAGGGCGAACATTGCCTTCCACACGCCTTTGCTGGGAGCTCGCGTCATCACTGGGGGGTTCATGCTGGAATTGGGCGGCACGGCGCAGATGACCCTGTCCTGTCGCCTGCTGATCAACGCCGCGGGCCTCCAGGCACCGGCCCTCGCCCGCCGCATCGAAGGCCTGGAGATGCAATCGGTACCCGAGGACTTTTTGTGCAAGGGCAACTACTTCAGCCTCGCCGGGCGAGCACCGTTCCGCCATTTGGTCTATCCCGCACCGGAAGCTGCTGGCCTGGGCATCCACATGACGCTCGATTTAGCAGGCCAGGCGCGTTTCGGCCCGGACACCGAATGGGTCGAGTGCGAGGACTATCGAGTGGATCCGGCCCGGGCCGAAGCGTTTTACCCGGCGATCCGCAATTATTGGCCGGGCCTGCCCAACCAGAGCCTGCAACCAGCCTACAGCGGCATCCGCCCAAAGATCTCCGCGCCCGGCGAACCGGCCCGCGACTTTGTCATCAGCAGCGAGGCCGAACACCGGGTGCCAGGGTTGATCAACCTGCTCGGGATCGAATCGCCCGGGCTGACGTCCTGCCTGGCAATCGCCAGCCGGGTCCGACAACGGATCGAAAATGCCTAGCCACCAGCGCAAAGTGCAACGCGTTTTGCCCCCCGCTCATGCAGCTTGCACGACGCCGGAAATTCCTTGCGTTTCAACTTATTGTTTTTAAAGGGTTTTAAATCGATCTTCGGCTGGCACAGCTGATGCAATTCAGCTCTTACGCGGCGTAGGCGTCTCCAAGCCTGCCCGCTTCCGTGTATTGCCGAGGAGCTACCTATGAATGCCATTGATCTGTTGAAAGCCGACCACGAACGCGTCAAAGCCATTCTGACTCAACTGAGCGAGTCGACCGACCGCGCCGTGAAAAAACGCACCGACCTGTTGGCAAAACTGGAAATGGAAATTTCCATCCACACCCGCCTGGAAGAAGAAATTCTTTATCCGGCTTTCAAGCAGGCCGGTGGCAAGGACGAGGCCGAAATGTATTACGAAGCCAAGGAAGAACACCGTACTGTCGATTCGCTGGTGCTGCCGGACCTGAAAACCACCGATCCGACCCAACCGGAATTCGCCGGTCGGGTGAAAGTGGTCAAGGAACTGCTTGAGCACCACATCGAGGAAGAAGAAAAGGAAATGTTCCCCCAGGCGAAAAAACTGCTGGGCAAGGCAAAACTCGATGCCTTGGGTGCTGACATGGAGACCATGAAAGCGCAGTACAAAAAAGAACTGAGCAGCGCCAATCTCGCCGCCTGATCAAAGCGCCGTGGATGCTTCAGCCGTCATGTGACGGCTGAATGCGTTGCGGCGCTTTTATTGCATTTGTTCTCGCAAAAATTCCACCAGCGCCTGCACCGGGCGTGCACTTTGCCGATGCTGGGGATACACCGCCGACAACGCCAGCGGTGCGGTCTCGAAACCTTCCAGGACCTTGATCAGCCGTCCATCCTTCAAGGCATCGCCGAGGATGAAAGCGGGCAGATAGGTGATGCCCATGCCGGCGATGGCCGCGTCCCTGAGCAAATCGCCGTTATTGGCGCGCATACGTCCCGTGACCTCCAGGGTCAACGGTTTGCCGGTCCCCGCGAAACGCCATTGCACCTGGCGACTGTGACCATAGGGCAAGCAGTCGTGATTGCGCAGGTCTTCAGGCCGCGCAGGCGTGCCTTTTTGCGCCAGGTAAGTGGGGCTGGCGCAGTACACCCGCTCGATGGTCGCGATGCGCCGGGCAATCAGCGTTGAATCCTCCAGCACGCCGATGCGCAGCGCCAGGTCATAGCCCTCCCCCAGCAGATCCACCGAGCGGTCGCTCAGGTCCACCTCGACGCTGACGCCCGGATGGCGCTGCAGAAACAGCGGCAGCAGGCTGCCCAGGTGCGCCACGGCGAAAGACAGCGGTGCGCTGAGGCGAATGGTACCGCGGGGCTCGCTGGTCTGGCCGCTGATGCCCTGCTCCACCTGTTCGACTTCATTGAGCAGGCGCAGCGCCGCTTCGTAATAGCGCTGGCCCAGGGGCGTGACATCCAACCGCCGGGTCGAGCGATTGAGCAGGCGCACGCCCAGGCGCTGTTCCAACTCCATCAGCTTGCGGCTGACGAACTGTTTGGACAGCCCCAGCTTGTCCGCCGCTGCGGTGAAACTGCCCGACTCCATGACCTGGGCAAAGATACGCATTTCTTCGAAGGGGTTCATTGTCATTCCTGGGGTGGACAGTCAGCGGTTTCTGTTGGCCATTGTGGTTTAGGTAAAGCAGATAGGAAAGGTGTGGGATGTGCCGCCGTCATCGCGAGCAAGCTTTGCTCCCACATTGGATCGGGCGAAACCCTGTGGGAGCAAAGCTTGCTCGCGATAGCGGTGAATCAGCTTGAAAGAAGTGAATGCCAAACACAAAAACGCCCGCACACGGCGGGCGTCGTTCAGCATGGACCGCTTACTTGGCCGTCAGCGCCGCGTAGCTGTTCATCAGGTTGCGGTAGTTCGGAATGCGCTGGGACAGCAGGTTGCCCAGGCCTTCGATGTCGTTGCGCCAGTCGCGGTGCAGCTCACAGGCCACCGAGAACCAGTTCATCATTTGCGCGCCGGCCGCGGTCATGCGCACCCAGGCGGCCTGTTGCACGGTTTCGTTGAACGTACCCGAAGCGTCGGTCACAACGAACACGTCGAAACCTTCAGCCAGCGCCGACAGAGTCGGGAACGCCACGCAGACATCGGTGACCACGCCGGCGATGATCAGTTGCTTGCGGCCGGTGGCCTTGATCGCCTTGACGAAATCTTCGTTGTCCCAGGCATTGATCTGGCCCGGACGGGGGATGTACGGCGCATCCGGGAACATTTCCTTGAGTTCCGGCACGAGTGGACCGTTAGGGCCTTGTTCGAAGCTGGTGGTCAGGATGGTCGGCAGTTCGAAGAACTTCGCCAGGTCGGCCAAGGCCAGCACGTTGTTCTTGAACTCGTTGGGCGAGAAGTCCTGGACCAGGGAAATCAGGCCGGTCTGGTGATCGACCAGCAGGACGACCGCGTCGTCTTTGTTCAGACGGTTGTAGGCGGGAACGTTGCTCATGGGATGACTCCTTTGGGATGGATGTTACAAAACCTTGTGGGAGCGAGCTTGCTCGCGATAGCGGCGTGTCAGGCGGCGGCGACGTTGAATGTTCCGCCGCCATCGTCGGATCGCCGACCGGAGCAAGCTCGCTCCCTCAGGGGGAAATCCGCGTGTTAGTCAAAAGGCAAAACAGGAACAGCCAAATGCGCCCCAGAAGCCTTGGAAATCACTGACCGGGACGTTCGACAACCGCGCCCGTTCATGGCTGTGGGAATGCACCGTGCACGGACCGCTGCACTGGTGGACCTGGGCCTGCAACGGTGACGTCGGGCGCCAGTGGCCCGGGACCTTGACCACCGGCGACCAGTCGGGCAGCACCGGGACGCTGGCCGGCCCGAGTTTTTCGAAGTCGCCGGCGGCGTACACCACCTTGCCGTCGACCACGGTCAGCACCGACTCGATCCACTTGATGGCTTCTTCCTCGACGCTGAAAAAGTCCGCGCTCAGGGCCGCCAGGTCCGCCAATTGGCCAACCTTGATCTGGCCTTTCTTGCCCTGCTCCGACGAGAACCAGGCACTGCCGTGGGTAAACAGTTCCAACGCCGTCAGGCGCGGCAAGCCTTCTTCGTGCAACGAAAGGCCACCGACCGTGCGACCGCTGACCATCCAGTACAACGAGGTCCAGGGGTTGTAGCTGGAGACGCGGGTGGCGTCGGTGCCGGCGCCCACCGGCACGCCTTCGGCGAGCATGCGCTTGATCGGCGGCGTGGCTTCGGCAGCCTTGGCACCGTAGCGGTCGACGAAGTATTCACCCTGGAAGGCCATGCGATCCTGGATCGCGATGCCGCCGCCCAGCGCTCGCACACGCTCGATGTTTTTCGGCGTGATGGTCTCGGCGTGGTCGAAAAACCAAGGCAGGCCGTTGAACGGGATGTCGCGGTTCACTTTTTCGAACACATCGAGCATGCGGCTGATGGATTCGTCATAGGTGGCATGCAGGCGGAACGGCCAACGCTGCTCCACCAGGTGCCGGACCACGGGCTCCAGGTCCTGCTCCATGCCAGGCGGCAGGTCCGGGCGCGGCTCCAGGAAGTCCTCGAAATCCGCCGCCGAGAACACCAGCATTTCCCCGGCGCCGTTGTGCCGCAGGAAATCATCGCCCTGGTGCAACTTGACGCTGCCGGTCCAGTTCTTGAAGTCGGTGAGCTCTTCCTTGGGCTTCTGGGTGAACAGGTTGTAGGCGATGCGCACCGTCAACTGCTCCTCCCGGGCCAACTGCTCGATCACCGCGTAGTCGTCCGGGTAGTTCTGGAAGCCGCCGCCGGCATCGATGGCACTGGTCAGGCCCAGGCGATTGAGTTCACGCATGAACTGGCGGGTGGAGTTGACCTGGTACTCCAACGGCAACTTCGGCCCCTTGGCCAACGTCGAGTACAGGATCATCGCGTTAGGCCGTGCCACCAGCATGCCGGTGGGTTCACCCTTGCTGTCCCGCACGATCTCGCCACCCGGCGGGTTCGGCGTGTCACGGGTGTAGCCGGCCACCCGCAGCGCGGCACGGTTGAGCAAGGCACGGTCGTACAGGTGCAACACGAACACTGGCGTGTCGGGAGCGGCCTGGTTGAGTTCTTCCAGGGTCGGCATACGCTTTTCGGCGAACTGGAATTCGTTCCAGCCGCCCACCACGCGCACCCATTGCGGCGTCGGCGTGCGGTCGGCCTGGTCCTTGAGCATGCGCAAGGCGTCGGCCAGGGACGGTACGCCTTCCCAGCGCAGCTCCAGGTTGTAGTTCAGGCCGCCACGGATCAGGTGCAAGTGCGAGTCGTTGAGCCCGGGAATGACGGTGCGGCCCTTGAGGTCGATGACTTGGGTAGCGCTGCCGCGCAGGGCCATGGCCTCGGCGTCGGTGCCCACGGCGACGAAGCGCCCCTGGCTGATGGCAACCGCGCTGGCGCGGGGTTTTTCACGGTCGACGGTATGGAACTGGCCATTGAACAGAATCAGATCGGCGTTCATCGGATTTCCTTTGACGATAAATGAATCGATAGGCGGCGACATTTAGAGGGATCGCTTCGCGATCCCACGGGGATAAATCCCCTCGCCACAACAGTGCTAGTCACAAAAGCTCGGCGCTGCTCAGGGCTCCAGGTGCACGTGAGCTTTCGAGTCCTCAAGCCACGGTGCGAACAGCCGGGTCGCCAGCGGCATGCACACGTACACCACCGAAAGCACGATGGTCAGGGTGATCAGGAACGTGGCCACCACGTAGTTGGAAAGAAAACTGTTGAGTTGCAGCAACGGCCCCCAGATCAGCGGCACCAGCAAGGTGTGCGGCAGGATGACCAGCAGCGTTACCACGGCCTGCTTCCAGCGTGGCGGCGGTGTGGCCGCATCGGCCAGCGGGGTGAACCAGAATTCCTTGTGCGCCCCGACTTCGGTCTGGTCACCGTCGGCCAGCAACGGCATGGCCTCCTCCACCAGTTCGCGGCGCTCGGGCGAGTCCAGCCAGCGTTGCATGGCCTCGGTGGAACAGAAGCGCAGCACGCAGGTGAACAGCGCCAGCCCGTCCTGCTTGCCCCGCACCACATCCACCCCCAGGTGCCCTGGCCATTGACCGGCCACGCGCACGATGCGGCGCAACCAGGCTTCATACGCCGCGTCCTGGCCGGCCTTGATCCGGTGCTTGACCACCAGGGTCACGATTTCATCGAAGCCGGGCTTGGCCGGGCTCGCGGTGGATTCAACGGTTTGAGACTCAGACATGACGAAGCACTCCAACAAAACGCGTATTGATTGCCAGGCGTCCGGGCCCGGCGATCAACACACTGGTAAATACGATCAGCAGCAGCCAGCCGAACTGGCCTTCTTCCAGGCTCCACTGCGGGTGCACCACCAGCAGCGCCACGACCAGCAGAAACAGAATCGGCAAGCACGCCAGGCGCACCAGCACACCGGCCATGATCAGCAGCGGACACAGCACCTCGGCGAAAATCGCCAGGACCAGGGTCGGCGCCGCGCCAAGGTGAAACGGGTCTTCGATACGGGTCAGCTCGACGCTGTAGTGCAACAGCTTCGGCAACCCATGGACCCACAGCAAAAACAACGCGCCACTCAGGCGCAGGAACAACAAGCCCAGATCCTGCAGCGGGCGCTCATCGGTCATGTTCATCGGAGGGCTCCGTCCGCGGCGATCGAAGCCGCCGCTGGCAGCGGTTGGGACATATGGCTGGCAATGCGCGAGCGCAGCCAGCGCTCGGCCGGGTCGTTGTCATGCACGCCGCTCCAGACCATCGACAGTTCCGCGGCATTGATCTCGAACGGCGGGTCCTCGGCGCGCAGCGCGCAGCCTTCCACCAGCGCGCAGGCGGCATAGTCGGGCACGGTGGCGATCAGTTCGGTGCCGGCCAGCAAGGCCCGCAGGCCGCTGAATTGCGGCACCGCCAGCACCACTTTGCGGGTCCGGCCGATGCGGGCCAGGTCCAGGTCGATGTTGCCGCTCAGGTCGCCCGAGAACGAGACCATGGCGTGGGGCCGCGAACAGTATTCGTCCAGGGTCAAGGGCCCCGGGCGCTTGTCGCCACGCAAGACTTTGCAAGGAATGTCCCGCAGCTTCTTGCGCTTGGCATTGGCCGGTAGATCGGTGGTGTAGCTGACGCCGACGCTGATTTCACCGCTGGCCAGCAGCGACGACATCAGCAGGAAATTGGCCCGGCGCACCACCACGATGATCCCCGGCGCTTCTTCGCGCAGTTGACTCAGAAGCGGTGGAAACAGGCCGAATTCGGCATCGTCGGACAGACCGATGCGAAACACGTCGCAACTGGTTGACGGATCGAACGCCTTGGCGCGGCTGACCGCGCCAGAGATGGTGTCCATGGCCGGTTGCAGCTCTTGCAGGATCGCCAGGGCTCGCGGCGTCGGCTCCATGCCGCGCCCGTGGCGGATCAGCAAAGGATCATCGAACAGATCCCGCAGCCGCCCCAGCGCCGCGCTCACCGCCGGCTGGCCCATGAACAGTTTTTCGGCAACGCGGGTCAGGTTTTTCTCGAACATCAGCGCCTCGAAGATCACCAGCAGGTTCATGTCGAGACGGCGTAAATCGTTGCGGTTCATGGGTGTGAGTCCTATCGATCCTGTGGGAGCAAACCCGCTCCCACAGTTTCATGGTTTGATCAACCCTGGATGAACGCCAGCAGGTCCGCGTTCAGGCGGTCCTTGTGGGTGTCGGTCAGGCCGTGGGGCGCGCCGGGGTAGATCAGCAACTGGGAGTTCTTGAGCAACTTGGCGGCGGCGATGCCAGCCGTTTCGATGGGGACCACCTGATCGTCATCGCCATGGACCACCAGGGTCGGCACGTCGATGTTGCGCAGGTCTTCGGAAAGATCGGTTTCCGAGAACGCCTTGATGCAGTCGTAGGTGTTCTTGTGGCCGGCGAGCATGCCCTGCATCCAGAACCAGTCGATCATGCCTTGGGACACCTTGGCGCCCGGGCGGTTGGCACCGAAAAACGCGCTGGCCACATCTTTGTATAGCTGAGAACGGTCGGCCAGGGAGGCCTGGCGGAAACCGTCGAACACTTCCACAGGCAGACCGCCGGGGTTGGCCGGAGTCTTGAGCATCAGCGGCGTCACCGCCGAAATCAGGCCGAGCTTGGCGACACGGGCGGCGCCATGGCGGCCGATGTAGCGCGCCACTTCGCCACCGCCGGTGGAGAAGCCGAGCAACACCGCATCCTTCAAGTCCAGGCGCTCGATCAGCTCGGCCAGGTCATCGGCGTAGGTGTCCATGTCGTTGCCGTCCCAGGGCTGGCTGGAGCGCCCGTGCCCACGGCGGTCATGGGCGATCACCCGGTAGCCATTGGACGCCAGGAACATCATCTGCGCCTCCCAACTGTCCGAGTTCAACGGCCAGCCGTGGCTGAAGACCACCGGTTGACCACTGCCCCAATCCTTGTAGTAAATCTCGGTGCCGTCGCGGGTGATGAAGGTGCTCATGACATGACTCCTTGAGGTGGGTGGATCGCTTTATGGTCCAGCCATGGGGGGTACCTGCGTGAGTTAAACGTTGTTAATTTTTTCGGCACGGCGGTGTTAAAAACCCGCTTCCGCGGGGCCGCCCCCGTAGCAGCTGCGTAGAAGCTCTGTAGGAGCTCTGTAGGAGCTCTGTAGCTGTGTAGGAGCTGTCGAGTGCAACGAGGCTGCGATCTTTCCAAAGACACTTGAATCTCAAGCGAAAGATCGAAAGATCGAAAGATCAAAAGATCGAAAGATCGAAAGATCGAAAGATCAAAAGATCAAAAGATCAAAAGATCGCAGGCTTCGCCAGCTCCTACAGAAGCCCAGCGCGAGCAAGCTCCCTCGCCACGGGATTTGCCGGCTGGAAGGCTGGGAGTAGAGCCTGCGCCGTTGCGCTTGAAGCCAAACCTGAGGAATATGCTCGGGTAACGCCCCAGCACCGGGACCAGAACATTGAGAGCAACATGAGCCAATACCTCAGCCTGCCCGTCGAACAGACGGTGCATTTCGGCCCTTATCGGGTCCATCCTCGCCAGCGCCTGGTGCTCGAGGGTGGGCAACCGTTGCGCCTGGGACGGCGGGCCGTGGAGATTCTGCTGGTGCTGCTCGAACACGCTGGCGAGGTGGTGAGCAAGCAGCAACTGATCGCCCGGGTCTGGCCCAGGAGCGTGGTGGAAGACACCAACCTGCGCGTGCACGTGGCGGCACTGCGCAAGGCCCTCGGGGATGGCCAGGCCGGGCAGCGCTACATCGTCACCGTGGCGCAGCGCGGCTACAGTTTTGTCGCGCCACTGTCATTCGAGCCGTTCGACCAATGGGCGCATATTCCTCATCCGTCTTTGACGCGCAACCTGCCGCTGCAGCGCACGCGCCTGATCGGACGCCAGGCCCTGGTGGAAAACCTGGTGGCCCAACTGCCGCGAAAACGCTTCATTACCCTGGTCGGCACCGGCGGCATCGGCAAGACCAGCGTTGCCCTGCGGGTGGCTGAACGGCTGATCGGCCAGTACCGTGACGGTACGCATCTGCTGGACCTGGCATCGCTCAACGACGCGGCCATGATCGCCCCCAACCTGTGCGCATTGCTCGAGCTTCCACTGCAGGACGGTGATCCGCTGGACGCCATCGCCCGGCAGCTCAGGGAGCGGCATCTGCTGTTGGTGATCGACAACTGCGAGCACCTGATCGACGCCATCGCCCAGCTCAGCGAAACCCTGCTGCGCGGCGCCCCCCACCTGCACATCCTGGCCACCAGCCGCGAAGGTTTGCGCGCCGAAGGTGAACACGTGCAGCGCCTGGACGCCCTGGCGTTCCCGCCCCGGGAAATGCCCATCGAAGGCTGTCCCGCCCTGGAATACCCGGCGCTTCAACTGTTTGCCGAGCGCGCGCTGGCCAGTCGTGACGACTTCGAACTGAGCGACCACGAGGTGCCGTTGGTGGTCGACATCTGCCAGCGGCTGGACGGCATTCCCTTGGCCATCGAACTGGCCGCCGGACAACTGGGCCGCTTCACCCTGGAGGAACTTCAGCGGCAACTGCAAGACAGCGTCGCCCTGCTTCACAACGACACCGACGCCGCACCGCGCCAGCAGACCCTACGCGCCACGCTGGACTGGAGCTTCACGTTACTCACGGCCTGCGAGCAGACCTGCCTGCGGCGGCTGGCGGTGTTCATGGGCAGTTTCAACCTGGCCTCGGCCGCCGCGGTGATCGTCGGCCAGCACGTCGCGCCCGACCAGGTGCTGCTGTCGGTCAGCCAGTTGGTCGCCAAATCGTTGCTCAATGTAGAGATCGGCGATGAAGAGGTGCGCTATCGCCTGCTGGACACCACCCGCCGCTATGCCTTGGAACAACTGGCCGAAGCCGGGGAGTTGGCGGTCAGCCAGGAACGCCACGCCGAGCGCTGCCTGGCGCTCATGGGGCAAGCGGAAAGCGATTGGGAAAACACCCCCACCCGACTGTGGATCGCCCGCTACGCCGACTATCGCGACGACATCCGCGCGGCACTCGACCGAGGCTTGGGCCCGCAGGGTTCACACGCCGTCGCGATCCGCCTGACCGCCCGTACCCTGCCCCTCTGGCAGGAGTTGTCGCTGCTCAAGGAACACGGTCTCTACGTCAACAAAGCGCTGCAACTGTTGCAGGCCAGCCCCGCGCCATGTCCTCGCCTGACGCTGGCCCTGGAACTGGCCCACGCCAGTTTCAGCTACCACACCGAGGGTGGCACGCCGACCACCGTCCGCGCCTTTGGCGCGGCCCGGCAACTGGCCCGGCAATGCCAGGACCTGGCCGGCGAGCTGCGGGCCGTGTCGGGGCAAATGACCGTCGACCTCAGTTGCGGCAGCTACCAACAGGCCCTGGCACACAGCCTGGATTTCGACCGGTTGGGCTTGCAGGGCGATCCGATCCTGTCCTTGAGCGCCCAACGCCTGCGGGTGCTGGCGCTGCATTTCACCGGCGACCAGGGCGCGGCGCGGCGCGAAGCCGAACAGGTAATCCAGCGCCTGGCCCAGAGCGGTCACCGCAGCCGTTTCACCCACGGCTTCGGCGTGCAATACGATCAAAGCGTAGCCGCGCTGACGATTCTGGCGCGCATCCTCTGGCTGCAAGGTTTTGCCGAGAAAGCCCGGCGCACTGCCGACCTGGCGTTGCAGATCGCCGTGCAGATCAACCACGGTATTTCGATCTGCTACACCTTGGCGCTGGCCGGTTGCGTGATCGCCCACTACAACGGCGATTATCCGACTGCCCGGGAAAGGCTCGACCTGCTGAAGCAGCAGGCCAAGAAACATTCGGTGATGCTGTTCCATGACTGGGCTTGCCATTACGACCGCGCATTCGATGACCAGCCCCTGACAACGCGCCCGCCAGACGGGTTGATCCAGGACATCGCCATCACCCTGCGCAGCGACTTCGTCAGCCCGGCGCAAATCGAACGGGCCCGCAGTGGCGCCGCGGGCTGGTGTTCTGCGCAGATCCTGCGGGCCAGTGCCGAGACCTTGCTGGCCCGCAACGACCCCTCTCTAGAGGAAGCAGCCGAAGCGCAACTGCTGGCCGCCCTGGGCATTGCCCGTCGTCACCAGGCCCTGGCCTGGGAACTGCGCAGCGCCACGTCCCTGGCTCGTTTGTGGCAGCGCCAAGGGCAAGCGCATGCAGCGCAGGCACTGCTCGGGCCCGTCTATCGACGCTTTACCGAAGGTTTCGAGACCCCCGACCTATTGGAAGCCAGCATGCTGCTCCAGGCGCTGACTTGACGGTTGGGGCCTTGAACGCCGGGCTCCCCAAGCGCCTTGCAGCACGTAACGCCGATGAAACACAGGCCACTGACCACTGCGCCGCAGTTTGTCCATGGCATAGGCGCGAGTGGTGTGGAGCAGATGAAAGCGCTCCCCTTCGGCAAGAGGCTCGACCATCAGCAGTGACACGCTTACCAGCCGCGACAGCAGCGAGGGTAATTGCCCGACACTCAATTCAGCGCAACTGATCACGGCCAGCGCCGCCTTGAGCGTAAACGGCCCCTCGAACACCGCCAGGCGCTGGAATGCGGTTTGTTCGTCAGTGCTCAAACGCTCGAAACTCGAGTCCAGCACCGCCTCCAGGCTTTGGTGTCGGGCCACCGCGGTACGCCGCCCGTGGCTCAAGAGTGATAAACCGTAGTCCAGTTGTTCCAGGACCCCCGCCACCCCCAACACGTCAACCTGGGCCGCCGCCAGTTCCAACGCCAGCGGCAACCCGTCCAGGCGCTGGCAGATCTGTGCAAGCGTCGGCCAGTCGCGGCCATCCGGCTTGAAACCCTCCTGCCGGGCGCCAACCCGCTCGATCAACAACTGCACCGCCGGACATGCCTCGATCTGGTGCGCCGGTTCCAGGGACGACGCCACGGCCAGGCCCGGCAGCGTGACAATCCTTTCGTCCGGCAAGTCCAAGGGTTCGCGACTGCTGAGCAGCAGCGACACCCCGGGCGCCGCCGCAGCCACTGCCTGGACCAGCTCCCGACAGGCCTCGAGCAGGTGCTCGCAACCATCGAGCACCAGCAACATCCGACAGGGTTCGAGGGAGCAAGCCAAAGCCCCCTGCTCCACGCCCAGCACGCCGGCCACTTGCGCCACCACTTGTGAGGGATCGCTGACGGCCGCCAGGTCAACGAACCAGGCACCGTCTTCAAAGTGTTCGAGCAGCAGCTCCGCCACCCGCGACACCACCGTGGTCTTGCCGGCCCCGCCGGGGCCGGTGACGGTGGTCACGGTTTGACGGGGCACTTGCGCCAGCAACCGCCCCAGGACCTTGTCGCGACCCACCACCGGGCTCAAGCGTGCAGGCAGGTTGTGTCGCTCGGCTTGGGGACTGACAGGCGACTCAACGCGCTCTTGCAACGCCAGGGGCACTGCAAGGCAATAGCCTTGTCGAGGATGATTGAGGATATAGCGAGCGCCGCTGCGTCCATCACCGAAGGCCCGCCGCAGCGCCGCGATGTGCACCCGCAGGTTGATGGCCTCCACGACGCTGTCAGGCCAGACGTGGGCGATGAGCGTTTGCGTGCTGACGTAGTGGCCGGCGTGTTCCACCAGCACCTGCAGGACATCCAGGGCACGGCCGCCCAGTGCGAGGGGCTGGCCGTCACGGGTGACCAGCCGCTGCTGCCGGTAGAAGGCAAACGGACCGAAGCCCACCGCCGGCTCGCTATCGGGTTTGACGAAACTGTTCATGGGCGATCCAGCGCCGGATAACCGGTGCGGGCGTCAGCGTGCGAATCATCGAACACGTCTGCCCTGGCTCCTGCGCATCCTTTCCAAAGGGTTCGCCGTTATCTTGGCAGGCACAGGCTTGAGGACAATACTGGCACAGGGAGCGTCACGGACATCACGGTGCCCTGGACGGACACCATGGCTCAACTGAACTGCTGGCGATACTGCACCGGCGTCAGCCCGAGCTTTTCGCTGAACAAGAAGCGCATGTGCCGCACACTGCCGAAGCCACTGCGAAACGCCACGGTCTTGAGCGGCAGGTCGGTGCTTTCCAGCAACTGACGCGCCCGGTCGATGCGTGCGCCCTGCAGGAACTCCATGGGCGTCATCTTCACTTCACGGGCGAAGACCCGGGCGAAATGCCGCGCGCTCATGGCCGCCAGCGCGGCCATGCGCTCGATGGTGAAGGGTTCTTCCAGACGTTCCATCACATGATTCTGCACGCGGGTAATGGCCGATTCCTGCGTCGACACCGCCGCCACCGAGGGGCTGAACTGCGCCTGTCCACCCTGGCGCTTCATCACTACCAGCAACACCTTGGCCACGTCCAACGCGACTTTGCGGCCATGGTCCTGGGCGACGATGGACAGGGCCAGGTCAATCCCGGCGGTGACGCCGCCGGAGGTGATCAGACGCCGATCCTGCAGGAAGATCTTGTCGGTTTCCACCAGGGCCTTGGGGAAACGCTGTAACAAACGTTCGGTGTAATGCCAGTGGGTGGTGACGCGATAACCGTCGAGCAAGCCCGCCTCACCGAGCACAAAGACCCCAGTGCAGATGGAGCCGTAGCGCGTGGCCCGTTGTGCCGCGGCCCGCAGCCAGGTGTGCAACCCCGGATGCTGGTCGTTATAGGCTCCCGGCCCGCCCGGCACCAGCAACACGTCATAGGCCGCCCATGCCTGGTCGATATGGATATCGGCCTGCACCGTCACGCCATTGGACGCTCGCAATGGCCCTCGCTCGGTGCCCAGGGTGAGCAATTGATAACGCTGATCCGGCTCGAGATAGCGATTGGCGATGGAAAACACCTCCAGAGGCCCAGCCATGTCGAGCAGCAAAAAATCCGGGAACAGCACCATTGCAACGGTTTTCATCGGGAAGACGCCAAAAAATCCAGACACTATAAATGCCCCTGTGGGAGCGAGCTTGCTCCCATAGGGTTTATGCATTATGTCGAAGCGAAGCATCCGCCGGTAGCATTCTCGATTGTCTACCGATAACGGACAGTCTTTCGTTTTCCAGCTGCTTATTGAACATTTTGATAACCATTAACCTTCTTCTGAACCCGGCGAACGGCCCCAGCCGTCGCCCATAGACTCAGGAGAATTCATCATGCTGACCCTTCGCAAAGCTTCGGATCGCGGCATTGCCCGCCACGGCTGGCTGACCTCGTTCCACACCTTCTCGTTCGCCAACTACCGTGACCTCAACGAACAGGGCTTCTCCGACCTGCTGGTCATCAACGATGACCGCGTCGCCGCTGCCAAAGGGTTCGGCCAGCATCCCCACCGGGACATGGAGATCTTTTCCTATGTGCTTGAAGGGGCGCTGGAACACAAGGACACCCTGGGCACGGGCTCGGTCATTCGCCCGGGTGACGTGCAGTTGATGAGTGCCGGCAGCGGCGTGGCCCATAGCGAGTTCAACCATAGTGCGGACGAGCCGGTGCACTTCCTGCAGATATGGATCGTGCCCAACGTCAGCGGCGCCACGCCCCGCTACCAACAGGAGCATTTCAGCAGCGAGCAGAAAAGCGGTCGCCTGCAATTGATCATCTCCCCCGACGGTGCCGACGGCTCGCTCAAGGTGCGCCAGGATGCACGGGTCTACGCCGGGCTGTTCGATGGCGAACAAAGCGCCACCCTGACCCTGGCACCGGATCGCTATGCCTATGTGCACGTGGCACGAGGTGCTGTGGAGCTCAACGGCATATCGTTACAGGAAGGTGATGGCGTGCGGGTGCGCGAGGAGCAGCTCCTGACCTTCAATAACGGCCGGGATGCCGAGGTGCTGGTGTTCGACCTACGGCCGCAAGAATTGCCGCAGATGCCATGAAGCAAGCGGGAAGCCTTGTGGGAGCGAGCCTGCTCCCGCAAGGTCCCTCTCTGGCAATGAGCGAAAAAGACTCGAAAGTCCTGAATCCATGATCAATGACTCCTTTGGGGCGAAAAACATCTAAAAAAAGTCTAGCTCTGCGAAGAATCTAGGCTTTGATAATGGGAGCGGCGCATTTTGGGAGGGTCACTGGGCCGCCTACCTACGTTCGCCTGTTGCCACGAACGGGGTCGATCTATAAAGTTCCCCAAATGACCTCGTTTCTGACCGATGGCCATTGGATTACTAGCCAAAGCAAATTGACCCAGCGCGCGCACCAAGGCAAAATGATCTCACTTTGCCATTGATTCTCCTGACTTGCTTATTCACGGAAGAAAGCATGAAAACCGTTATATCCCTCGCGTTACTCTTCATTGCGTGCAATTCGGCTGCGGACGTCCAGAACATCAAGTACCTCTACGATGATTCGGATGCCGTGTACTCCATCGTTTCGTTTGTCGACAGCGGTTCAGCCATCCAGGCCACCGTACAAAGATCGGGCGCTTACTTCACCAACTACACAAAGCTTGAACTCGACTGTGCCACCCGCAATGTTCGGCACATGGGGATGTACAACAGCCTTTCAGGGGTGGAAAAAGCCCAGTTCGACCAGATGGAAGGGCGAATCATCGACGGCTCGATAGCCGACGAAGTTGGAAAGGTGCTGTGCAAGGACACAACCCTGACCGCTTCAAAAGCAGCGAAGCAAACTGAAGACCTGCCCACCGAAACCCAAACAGACGATAACACCTGATTCAGGTCCGTAGCGCGGGAGCTATGTGGGAGCAAAGCTTGCTCCTCACACAGCTCCCGCGCTACGGCGCGGCAACGCCCTCTCCCCCCCTGAAAACTCATCTGTGATCTGCCAGCGTCTTCATCGCAGGGTTTGCTTGCGCTCCGATTTCGAGCGATAGCTACCAGGCGGCACACCAAAAAAATCCCGGAAACGACGCTGGAAGTGCGGGGAGCTGACGAAGCCTGTCGCCACGGCGATTTCGGTCACGGATCGATTGGTTTGCTGGATGAGCTGGCGGGCACGGGTCAAGCGCAGCTCCAAGTAATAGCGTGTGGGGGTCGCACCGAGAAAACTGCAGAACCGCCGCTCCAACTGTCGCTTGGAAATCTTGACGCACGCCGCCAGCTCATCGATGGTCAACGGCTCTTCTACGTTTTGCCACATCAGCTCCAACGCCAGCTTGAGGCTTTCCGGCAGCGTCGGGTCGGTCTCGACGAAGATCGGAGGCAGGTCTGTCGCATCATCGCCTGACTCGTCACAGCGAAGAATTTCCTCGATGGCGCCCACCAGCGCCGCCCCGCCCGTCTGGCGAATCAACTGGAGCATCATGCGCAGCGAACTGTTGGCGCCCGCACAACTGACCCGCTCCCGATCAACGACATAGGCCCGGTTGGACACCTTCACATGGGGGAACACCTCCGCCATCATGGCGCGGCTTTCCGGGTGGACAGCGCATTCGAAACCGTCCAGCAGATTGGCATCGGCCACGAAGAAGGCGCCGTTCCACAGCCCTCCCAGTATCGCCCCGGACGCCGCGTTGGCGCGCAGCTTGCGTCGCAGCAAGGGATGGCCTTGCAACTTCACGCGAAAGCCTCCGGCGACAATCAGCACGTCCTGGTTTTCCGGCATCTGCGCCAGTTCGATGTCGGTCGAGATGACAATGCCCAGGTCGCTCGTCACTTGCCCACCCGAAACCCCTACCGTGAGCACCTTATAGAGGGGCATGTCGCTCATCAGGTTGGCGGTCACCAGCGCGTCCACCGCACCGGTGAAGGACATCATCGAGAAATTATCCATCAATACAAACGCGACGCGGATCGGTGCCTGGCTGGCAGGCGCCGATCCGAGTGGTCGATAAGCCATGTTCTTGTTTTTGAGTACGCTCTCGAATGCGCTTGGCATAGGGCCTCGTTAATACATTAAAGACGATGAGGATTGACGGCACGCGGGTGTCTTGAACCACCGGGCGAAGGAACAGAGCAAACCACACTATCTTCCAGACTAGTCAAACCGGCTGCAATCACCCCAGCGCCCCCTACTGGTCGACCCGCGCCAAAATGGCAAGCCTCAAGTGCCTACGACTTTGGTCGATACACTGGCAGTAGGTATGGGCGCTTTTCCCTTTAAGAGACTCGCAACGCCAACCACAGCTGTTTCCGCCGTTCCAACACTTAAAATATTCCGCGGGAGAAGTCATGAATATCAAACAGAAGCTGACATGGGCGTTCGCGGCCATCGCCTGCCTTCCGGTTATCCTGGTGGCGGTGCTTGTCGTGCTGAACCTGCGCGACGCCGCAAAAGCCAACTTCCTGGACAGCAGCGGACGTGAAATCCGTCAGATCGACAACGGCATGAAGCAGTTCTTCGATGGCATCATGCAAAACGTCGAATTCTTCGCCAAGGATCCGCGGATCGTCGCGGCCAAGGACCTGAAAAACTATTCCGGTGCCGACGCCGCACAAATTCCTCTCCCCGAGAACAACAAACAGCTTTTGGATATCTTTGACAGATTCGCCAAGAGCCACCCGACCACAGCCTATCTTTCCCTGGGCCTGGAGGACGGTGGCTACGCCAGTTGGCCGGATGATCCGAAGATTTCCAACTACGATCCACGCGTGCGCCCCTGGTACAAGGCGGCCATCGCCAATCCGGGCACTACCGTGAAGACCGATGCCTATTACTGGGCGCCGGACGATGTGTCGCTGATCGGCATCGTGCACACCGTCGCCGATGCTGGCGGCAAGCTGGTGGGCGTGGTCGGCCTGGACGTATCGCTCAAGCAACTGACCGAACTGGTCAAGAACATCAAGCTGGGCGAGAGCGGCTACCTGATGCTGGTGGAAGCCAACGGCAACGTCCTGGTGGACCCTGCCGATGCCAAGCACAACTTCAAGCCGCTGGCCGACCTGGGCCCCAACTATGCCGAACTGGCCAAGAGCAGCGATGGCGTGACCCAGATCGAGATTGACGGCGTGTCTTACATGGCCAACGTGGTCACTTCCAAAGACCTGGGCTGGCGCTTCATCGGCCTGATCAAACGCGATGAAGTGATGGCCGAGGCCTCGAGCCTGACTTGGCTGATCGCCGCCATCGCCGCCGCGCTGGCAGTGGTCTTCGCCGTGGTGGGCGCCAGTTTCGCCAGCGTGATCGTGCGGCCGATCCGCGGCGTTGCCAACGGCCTGCAGGAAATCGCCGAAGGTGAAGGCGACCTCACCCGCAAGCTCTCGGTGCAAGGCAAGGACGAAACCGCCACCCTGGCAAGCTGGTTCAACCAGTTCCTGGGCATGATCGCCCAACTGGTGCAGCGCATCGGTAGTGCCTCATCCGATCTGCAAACCGCCGCGGCCGACACCAGCGAAGTGGCCCAGAACATGAACGAAGCGGCCGGGCGCCAGCGCCAGGCCGTGGAACTGGTGAGCACCGCGTTCAACGAAATGGTCGCCACCGCCAACGAAGTGGCCCGCTCGTGCAGCCAGGCCGCGTCCAGTGCGGACGAAGGCTATCGCGATGTACACGATGGCCAGCATCACATCGGCGAAGCCACCGGCAGCGTGATGAAACTGAGCGAGGACCTGCAACAGTCGACCCAGACCATGCAGGCGCTGGAACAGGACAGCAAGAACATCAACACCATCCTCGACACCATTCGCTCCATCGCCGAGCAGACCAACCTGTTGGCGCTGAACGCCGCCATCGAAGCCGCACGGGCCGGCGATCAAGGTCGCGGGTTTGCCGTGGTGGCCGACGAAGTCCGGGCCCTGGCGCGGCGCACCGCCGACTCCACCGGCGAGATCGACAGCCTGCTGGGCAACCTGGCACGGCGCACCCAGGAAGTGACCCAACAGATGCAAAGCAGCCTGCAGGTGTCGCACACCAGTGTGGAACGCATCCAGCAGGCCCGCGACAGCTTCGACAAGATCCGCAACTCGGTGGACTCGATCCGCGACCAGAATACGCAGATCGCCACAGCGGCAGAGGAGCAGCACCAGGTGGCCGAAGACATCAACCGGCACATCGCGCAGATCCATGCCGATGCCCAGTTGGTCGAGGAATTCGCCCACTCGGCGCAGACCGGCTCGGGGCGTCTGACGGATATTTCCGGGCAGCTCAAAGGCTTGGTGGGGCGCTTCAAGTTCTAAGCAGTAGTGCCTGGAAGAGCCAAGGATGGCTCTGTGCGGATCACGAGTCGGCGATAAGGAAAATCGCGGTACCTACCCTTTCGCCTTGACCGCATACAGACCACCGATGACCACCAGGCTCGCCCCTACGACTGTCCATAGGTCCGGCAATTCGCCAAACACGAACAGGCCGATGAACGTGGCGAATACCAGCAGTGTGTAATTGAAAGGCTGGAGCGTGGCCGCCGTCGCATATCTGAGCGCCTGGATAAGTAAAAGCTGGGCCACTACACCTGTGGAAGAAAGCACCCCCATCAAGACCCACTCCATCGGACTCGGCGCAACCCATCCGGGAAGGCCGGGAACCGTGACGGCCATTGCGCCGAAAAAGCCCATGTAGAGCATGTTCGTAGCAAACGAATCGTCGCGGCTAATCCGCCGCGTCAGCACATTGAACACGGCGAACCCCAGCGCGGACATCAGGGGAATCAACGCTGCGAGTTCGAAGACACCCGTGCCGGGGCGAAGGATAACCAACGTGCCCAGGAAGCCTATCGCAGCGGCAATCCATCGACGCACGCCAATGAACTCACCCAGAAATGCTCCCGCCAAGGCCAGCGTCATCAGGGGAAAAACCGCATACAAGGCATGCATCTCAGCCAAGCCAAGATAACGCAGGCCAAATCCAAACAAAGCGATTTCTCCCACCCCAACCAGGGCACGAGTTATCTGGAGAAAAGGATGCTGGCTTCGACATGCGGTTCGCAAACCTCCCTGATAGATGCCATAGCCAACGGCAAACGCAAGGAATACCCAATAGCGCACCATGACGAGTTGGGCGACGGGCAGATCCCTTACCAGCACTTTGGTGACGCCATCCTGGCTCGCAAAGATCAGCATGGACAAAAGACACAAGGCGATGCCTAGCTGAGGCCGCGGCGCATCATGATCACGCACCGTGCACACTATCCTTGGTCGATGCCATCGGGGCGGTATCGTCACGCGGGCCGTTATCCCTGCGCCGTCGTGCGATGCTATGGCGCAACGTATCCCTTTCCAGCGCCTCGACCGCTACAAACGCTTCAACGTCGGCCCCGGCCTCCACTTTTTCAATGAAATGCAAAATCGCCTTCTTCATGAACCAATGTGAGGTGCGATCCAACTTGACCGCCGCCGACTTCAGCCTGGCACGCGTATCCCCATCCAATTTGATGCCCAGTGTGGTTACCGACATAGCTCAGCCTCTGAATGAATCAAACCCCATAAAGCAAGAAGTGGAACGCACGTCGATCTCATTGCATGCATGCAAGAAGGCGGATTGAAGACCACGCCCCCCGCGCCAGGACTCCACCAACCCACGTCCTCCCGGTACCAGTCGCCCGGCGAAAGAACGAGATAGAACTCGGCAGGAGGGTGTTGGTGATAGGGGTAGCAAGTCTCGGGCATCATGAGCGCCAACCCCAAGGTCAAGGTGGAACACTCAAAAAGCGCTCCCGGACCGGCGATCATCCCGTGGCGATGCCGCTCCACGAAAGCGCTGTCCTGGTCGGCCCGAGCTTGGCGGTTTATCCAGTGAAGATGGGGCAAGAGCGTCATCAACGCATCCCGTATCGACGCCAGATGCGGACTGCTCCTGGGTGCAGCATTGAGTGCCTGGGATAAACTGGGTGCCAGGCACTCTGGTAATGCACGTGGTGTTTCCAATGTTTGTTTCAAGGTCCATCGGGCAGCATCCAGGACACTCGCATGCGCCTGTATCGAATCCGGCTCTCCATTGCGAGCCTGGTTCAACAGCGCCGCATGAAGCGCTCGTTGAAGCGACTTCCCGCGACTCAAGACATCCGATTCCAACAACACATGCCCGGTATTGTTTACCATCATTTTCAACCCCATCCCGAGCCGGACTGCAACGGCTTAACCGACGCAAGCCTTGGCCGTAGTTTTCAGGGTATCGCTTTAAGCTCATCGACACGGCCGGCGCCCCTCACACCTGGCCAAGGGCACCGGACTGCAACACCGCAATGGATTACTGGGACGGTGTGACGGAGGCGGTCTGACTGCCGAACATCGCCTCGAAGCGAGGCTTGTTGGCGGCGTAGTACTCTGCAACGACCTTGTCTGCCGAACTGTCACGGGCGGTGGACATCAACTTCTCAAGGTCAGCCTTGGGGATCTTGAAGTTGGCGAAGAACCGGGCTACATCGGGATGCTCGGCGCTGAAGCCTTTGCGGGCAACCGCGTGAATTTGCTCGGCACCACCGAAAATCTGCTTCGGATCATCCAGGTAGCGCAGCGGCCACTTGGCAAACATCCAGTGCGGGCTCCAGGCATTGATCAACGACCATTTGTCACGCTTGAGGTTGCGATCGAGCTCACTCAACATTCCAGACTCTGAAGAAGCGATCATCTTGTAACCATCGAGTTTATATTCCTTGATGGCCTTTTCCGTGAGTTTGTATTGACCGTTACCCACTTCCGAAGTCAGGATCTTGCCGCCCAGTTTCTCCCGCACTTCTGGCTTATTAAGATCTTCGACGCTGGCAATCTCGCTGGTTGGAATAGAAGTAGGCACCGCCATGCCAATCCGACCTTCATATAGCACGCCGAGGTCTTCGAGCTTATCCTGGTATTTGTCGTAGAACGCCTTGTGAGTGCTCGGCAGCCAGACCATCGGGATCAGGTCGATATTGCCGTTAGCCAAGGCCTGGAACTGAATGCCTATATCGGCGAGCACCAATTTGACCGGTTGCTTCAAGTGGTCGCGCAATGCTGTATCTGCCAGCTTTACAGCAATTTCCGTATCCGACCAATTCACCCATCCAATACGGATGGGCGTCGGTTCCTCGGCGTGAGCCATCAGGCTACCGGCGGCCATCGCCAGGCCTGCAAGCCAGCCGATACAAGTTTTACTGGATAACGTAATCATGGTGCATCTCCGCGTACTGTATTAATAGTTATTGGCAGGGCAGCAGAAGAATTAACTTCCCTCATAAAAGCAGAGTGCCATTACACCCTCAAGGGATTTTATGTTATGCATGGATAAGTTTTAGTTATACGAAAACCCTTCATGTGTTCAGGTCGTTCGGCCCTCCTCCGCCATTTGGCGGCGCTTATAAATGTAAGCACTCACAATGCGTTTTCGAGCGCCGGCAAGGCCTCGAACAAATCCGCCACCCACATGTAATCCGCCACTTGGGCAATCGGCGCTTCAGCGTCCTGGTTGATCGCAACGATGACCTTTGAGCCACTCATGCCCGCCAAATGTTGAATGGCGCCGCTGATACCCGCGGCGATGTAAAGCTCTGGCGCGACGATTTTCCCCGTCTGCCCGACCTGCAAATCATTGGGGACAAAACCCGAATCCACCGCGGCACGCGAGGCCCCTACGGCACCACCGAGCTTGTCGGCCACACGCTCGATCAAGGCGAAATGTTCCTTGGATTGCATGCCGCGGCCACCGGAAACAACGACGCGGGCACTCGACAAATCGGGCCTTTCACTGGCCGTCAGTTGTTCGCTCACGAAACGCACGTTGCTTGCGCTTTGCCCGCCCTCCACCGCCACCACTTCGCAACGATGTTCATGGGACAAGGCCTGGGCGAACGCCGAGGCACGAACGGTGAGCAACTTGATCGGGTCAAGGGACTGCACCGTGGCGATGGCATTGCCGGCATAAATGGGGCGCTGGAAGGTGTCCGCCGAGACAATCTGGGTGACGTCGGATAGCATGCCGACATCCAGGCTGGCCGCGACCCGTGGCAACACATTGCGGCCCATGCTGCTGGCGTCGGCAACGACGTGCGTATACCCCTCGACCACCAGTGAAGTGATCAGCGGCTGGGCATTTTCAGCCAGGGCGTTTTCGAACATCGCACCTTGTGCGAGCAGCACCCGGTCCAGGCCCTGGGCCAGTGCTGCCTGTTGCGCCACTGCCGACGCGTCCGTCCCGCCCATCACCAGCAAATCCGTCTCGGCCCCCAGTGCCATGGCGGCGGTCACGGCACTCCACGTACCTGCCGTCAGCTGACCTGCACTGTGCTCGGCGATCACCAATGTGCGCATCAAATCACCCCCGCAACATTTTTCAGTTTATCCACCAGCTCGGCCACCGAACCGACGTTAATGCCCGCTTTGCGCACCGCAGGCGGGACAACCCCTAACAATCGAGCGTGTTCCTTCACGCTCGCACCCAAGGTGTCAGCAGCAATGATTTCCAGCGGTTTTTTCTTGGCTTTCATGATGTTCGGCAACGAGGCGTAGCGCGGTTGGTTCAGGCGCAAGTCGCAGGTCACCACAGCCGGCATCGCGAGGGCGAGCACCTGGCTGCCACCGTCCACCTCACGCTCGACCACCCATTGCCCTTCAACGTGATTGATTGCAGAGGCGTAAGTGGCCTGACCGCTGCCAAGCAGCTGCGCGACCATTTGCCCGACCTGGTTGTTCTCCTGGTCGATCGCCTGTTTGCCGAACAGGATCAGTTGCGGCTTTTCCTGATCGATCACTTTGCTCAGGTACTTGGCGACGTTGAGCGGCTCGAGTAGCGCACTCGTCTCGACCAGCAGCGCCCGGTCCGCACCGAGTGCCAAAGCCGTGCGCAGTTGTTCCTGGGCCGCCGAAGTGCCCACCGAGACCACCACCACTTCGGATACCAGCCCCTTCTCCTTGAGGCGAATCGCCTCTTCCACCGCGATTTCGCAGAACGGATTCAAGGCCATCTTCACGCCATTGAGCTCAACGTCTGAACCGTCGGCTTTCACCCGGACTTTTACATTCGGGTCGATGGCGCGTTTTACCGCAACGAGCACTTTCATAGTTCTTTGCATAGCCCCCTTGCACTCTGGATCGATGCGGGATGACCGACCGGATATGCCGGATCACCCCTGTTTCGACTGGATGGTAATCCTGGTTTTTCCGCCACGCAAGAAAAATGTACACCTGTGTCTCAATCATTGACACACATGAACATTCAACTTACCGTTATGTCAAACCAAGCCTGATGTTCTGTTCCCGGAGCGCAACACCATGTCCAGCGATCCTCTGCTGCAGCCCTATAAGATCAAACACCTGACCCTCAAAAACCGGATCATGACCACCTCCCATGAGCCCGCTTATCCTGTCGACGGTATGCCGAAGGATCTGTACCGCGCCTACCACGTTGAACGCGCCAAGGCCGGTGTGGCGCTGACCATGACGGCGGGCTCCGCCGCCGTTTCCCGGGACAGCCCGCCAGTGTTCAACAACGTGCTGGCGTACAAGGATGAAGTGGTCAAATGGATGAAGGACCTGACCGACGAATGCCACGAACACGGCGCGGCGGTGATGATCCAGCTGACCCACCTGGGACGGCGTACGCGCTGGGACAAGGCCGACTGGCTCCCGGTGGTATCGCCTTCCCATCGTCGTGAAGCGTCCCACCGGGCCTTCCCGAAAAAGATGGAAGAATGGGACATCGACCGGATCATCAAGGATTACGTGGACGCCGCCGAGCGCATGAAGGCCGCCGGTCTTGATGGTTTGGAACTGCAGGCCTACGGGCACCTCATGGATCAGTTCTGGTCGCCCCTGACCAACGATCTCGACGGGCCCTACGGTGGTTCGCTGGAAAACCGGATGCGCTTCACTTTTGATGTGTTGCGCGGCATTCGCCAGCGTTGTGGCGAGGATTTCCTGCTCGGGGTGCGCTACACCGGCGATGAAGACCTGCCCGGCGGCTTCGGTGCCAGCGATGGCCTGCAGATCTCCCACATGCTCAAGGACAGTGGGCTGGTGGACTTCCTCAACGTCGTTCGCGGGCACATCGATACCGATGCCGGCCTCACCGACGTGATTCCGATCCAGGGCATGCGCAACTCACCGCACCTGGATTTTGCCGGCGAGATTCGTTCGGCCACCGGCTTCCCGACGTTCCATGCGGCCAAGATCCCGGACGTCGCCACGGCGCGACACGCCATCGCCTCCGGCAAGGTGGACATGATCGGCATGACCCGGGCGCACATGACCGACCCGCACATCGTGCGCAAGATCATCGAGAAGCGCGAAGAAGAAATCCGCCCCTGCGTCGGCGCCAACTATTGCCTGGATCGCATCTATCAGGGCGGCGCTGCGTATTGCATCCACAACGCCGCCACTGGCCGCGAAACCACCATGCCCCACGAAATCCCCAAGGCGGCTGTCAAGCGCAAGGTGGTGGTGATCGGCACCGGCCCGGCGGGCCTGGAGGCAGCACGGGTGGCCAGCGAACGTGGCCACGACGTCACGGTGTTCGAAGTGGCGGATCAGCCCGGTGGGCAGATCCGCTTGACTGCCCAGAGCGAGCGTCGCCGCGAGATGATCAGCATCATCGACTGGCGCATGGCGCAATGCGAACGGCTGGGGGTGAAGTTTCATTTCAACACCTGGGCCGAAGCCGAGACGGTCATGGCCGAGGCGCCGGACGTGGTGATCGTCGCTACCGGCGGCTTGCCCCATACCGAAGTGCTCAAGCAGGGCAATGAACTGGTGGTGTCGACCTGGGACATCATTTCCGGCGACGTCAAGCCCGGCCAGAACGTGCTGATCTTCGACGACGCCGGCGACCATGCGGCGCTGCAGGCGGCCGAGGTCATCGCCAACAGCGGTGCAAAACTGGAGATCGTCACGCCGGACCGCTCGTTCGCACCGGAGGTGATGGCGATGAACCTGGTGCCTTACATGCGCAGCCTGCAAGACTTGAACGTCACCTTCACGGTCACCTATCGGGTCGATTCCGTGGAGAAACGCGACGGTCAGTTGCTGGCCAACTTCGGCAGCGATTACGGCCAGGTGCATAAGCAGCGCGTGGTCGATCAGGTGGTGGTCAACCACGGCACCCTGCCCCTGGACGATTTGTACTTCGAGCTGCGCCCGCATTCGAGCAATAACGGCGCGGTGGAACAGCACGACCTGATCGCCGGCAAAACCCAGAATATCGTGACCAACCCTGAAGGCCGCTTCCAGCTGTTCCGGATCGGCGACGCGGTGTCGGCGCGTAATACCCACGCGGCCATCTACGATGCGCTGCGGCTGGTCAAGGACATCTGAAGTCATGACCCTGGACAAGATCAACGACGCCTTCGAGTTGATGCACAGCGGGCAAAGCATTCGCACCGTCATTCATTTCTGAGTTTCGGTCGATCGTTCAACTACCCCATAGAAAGGAAACCAAGATGTCTGTTTTTACCCATGTCACCGTCGGCACCAACAACCTGGCAAAAGCACGTGCGTTTTATGATGCCACCTTGAAGGAGATCGGCCTCAAGCGTGTTGCCGATCTCAACGATGCCGGTTCCATCTGGGGCGTTGATAAGCCTTCGTTCTTTGTACTCAACCCGGCCAATGGCAGTCCGGCGACCCTTGGTAACGGTGTTACGGTGAGCTTCGAGGCACCGAACCGTGCTGCGGTTCTGGCGTTCCATACAGCGGCATTGGCGAACGGTGGCGTATGTGAAGGCCTGCCGGGTCCGCGTGGCTGGGCGGACAATGCCTATGCAGCTTATGCACGGGATCTGGATGGAAACAAGCTGGCGGTGTATTGCTTCAAGGCTGAATAGGATTTGAGGTTGGCTTGAGGAAAACGGCGCCTTTCGTTTTTTGGAGGAGTGCCTTTTTTTATCTGGGGGTGGGGTGAATATCCGTTGCTGCGGTAGCGGCGGCTGGCGGTTCCGCTCTTACAGCGGCTCACTTTTGGAAGAGCGCCAAAAGTAAGCAAAAGCGCTTTGCCCCACCACTCGGCACCTCGCCTAGGCTCGGTGTGCCTGAACGAAGGCATTGCTCCGTGGGCCCGCCGCGAAGGGCCATCCATGGCCCAGCGCAGCTATCCCGGCATCCATGCCGGGATGCCCACTCCACAACACCTCCGTTCAGCCATCGTGGTTAACGGGGCGCCCCAGATCAAGATCAAAAGCGAGGCGGCCTAACAGCCGACCTGTTTTTTGATGAGACCGTGTTTCCCCTGTGTCGTGTCCAGATGCTGTGAACACCCGAAACCCTTTGTGTTGGACATGGATGTTGTGTCCGCTGAAGATCGAATGTGGGAGCGAGCCTGCTCGCGATGCGGTGGTGGCCGTTACCCGACCCCGATCGTTTTATCAGGCTTGAAGCCCCTTGCGGGCAACCGCAGCACCTGCTTGCAACGCCCTTCCAACCTGCTCTTCGAAATGCCCCTGGGTCATCGCCTGCAAGGCGGCGGCCGTTACACCGCGGTAGGCCACCAAGGCATCGATCATCTGCAGGGCATCACGGTTGGCCAGCAGTTGGCTGCTGTTGACCACGACATTTTTCGCGGCAAGCTGCGCGATATCACCAGGTATACCGGCCAGCATTGCCTGATTGGTCAGCGCCGTCATCAACAAGGCCGGAAAGGCCGGGCCGGTGCCTGAGAGTGCTGAGAGATAATCGATGAAGCCTTCTTCCTGGACTTCAGCAGCGGTGCCCACACATTCAAACAGGCGCTGCACGAGGCTTTTCGTGGTCGCCTCTACTCCGCCCGAACAATACCAGGGCGTAAAGGACTGCTCGATTTCCACCGCCGCATTGGGCATCGCCCGTACGACTGCCGAAGCCATAGTCTGTGTAGCAATTGCCTGTGCCGTGATGCCGGCCATCAAGGAGATCACGGTTTTGCCCGTCGCATTGATGTTCAAGCTGGCGAACTGCTCGGGGCGAACCGCGATGATCACGACCGCGCTGCGATCCACCAGGTCCTGGTTGTCCGTGACCAGGCTGGCACCTTGTTGGACCAACGGGTGGTCTCCCGAACGATTGGAAATGATCAGGTTTGCGGACGGCACCAGTCCCTTCGCCAGGACGGCCTTGGCAATCGCGCCGCCCAGCCAGCCGGTTCCGCCAATGATTCCCAAGGTCTCATTGATCATCGCCGTTACCTTCGAACGTGTCCGTCAAGGGAACAAAGACCCCGGGTTCTTTTTCGGCATAGCCAAACTTTCCATAGAAACGATCCAGCTCACGCTGCTTGGGGACTTTGCCGGTGAAGATGCTCACGTAATGAGGAATGCGCTGGAAACGCACGGTAATCAGCTCACTCGTATTCATGGTGATGTAGCCGATCTGCGTCAGATAAATCGTTCGGGCCCGGGTATCAGCGCCTTGGGTGTCGTAGCCAAAGCGCTTGAACATGCTCGCCAGGGCGTTCATGCGCTGCTCGTCTACCGCAGCGACCTCTTGAGCCACTTCAGCGGACTGCAGCGCCCAGCTGCGCACGGCAAACTCGAATTGCGAGTCGAACAACTGTGGGTTGAGCCAGCACTCGAACACATTCAGGATCGCTTCGGAGATGCTTTCGGCATAGCTTTCACATTGCCGTATCAAGCCCCCCGTATTGGTCTCTCGCCAACGCGACAGCAACGCCGCCAGCAGTTGCTCGCGATCCTCGAAGAACCAGTAGAAGCTGGTGCGTGACAAGCCCAGGCGCTTGGCCAGCGGCATGACCCGGACCGCATCGATGCCCGACTCCTTGAGGGCCTCGTAGGCCGCTTCCAGCCAACCCTCTGGCGAGCCCCGCCAGCCTGCGTCCTGAGCCTTGCCACGTGCCTTCCCTACCTGGGACATCCTGCTTACCTTCTTTAAATATGCGTAGCGCGAATGTACTCGGATGACCGTCAAATGTACACCTGAGTACATTTGATTGACTTTCTCGACTTAGACTTCGTTGAAGTTGCAGATCATTAATGACAAGAACTCATGAGTCGCGGACATAAAATGATTTGTCAGCAAAAGGCACCTGAATAACCATCTCCCACAGGCAACGGACTCCAAACCAAAACAACAACGAGCCGCCATCATGAATCTTGCAGTGCACACCTCTGAAAGACACTCGACACCCGGCCAAAGAATGCCGGGGCGACTGGCTTTGACACACGCTTCTTCTGTTACTCATCCCCTGCCCAAATCTCGATAACTGCTTACGCGACGCCTCGCGCCGTCGCTTTGTGTTGCCTGCAAAACCTGGCACACGAAGCCGCGTCCGGGCGGTTGCTGGCGTGCTGTTTCTTTCCATCAGCCGGATTAGTGATATGTGGATTACACAAGAGAAGCTTCCACTGGGCGAATACATCGCCCGGTATGTCGAATGGTTGACTCAACATGGCGCCGATATTTTCGACGCCATATCGTTATCCTTGTCTGGCGTCATCACCGCATTGACCAACGCGCTCCTTTGGTTCAACCCCTTGGCGTTGATCGCCGTATTTGCCCTGCTGGCCTATTACATCCAACGCAAGGTGAGCCTCACCCTCTTCGTGGCCCTCTCGTTCCTGCTGATCTTCAATCTCGGTTACTGGCAGGAGACCATGGAGACCCTTGCCCAAGTGACCTTCGCCACACTCGTGTGCGTAGTCATCGGCGTACCGCTGGGCATCGTCGCGGCGCATCGACCCTGGTTCTATATGGCCTTGCGGCCAGTCCTCGACCTGATGCAGACCGTGCCCACCTTCGTCTATCTGATCCCTACCCTGACCCTTTTCGGCCTGGGAGTGGTCCCAGGCCTGATATCCACCGTGGTATTCGCCATCGCCGCCCCTATTCGCCTGACCTACCTGGGCATCTGTGATGTACCCGAAGAGTTGATGGATGCCGGCAAGGCCTTTGGCTGTTCGCGCCGCCAATTGTTGGCGCGCATCGAACTGCCCCACGCCATGCCCAGCATCGCCGCCGGCATTACCCAGTGCATCATGCTGTCGCTGTCCATGGTGGTGATCGCCGCACTGGTGGGTGCCGACGGCCTGGGCAAACCCGTGGTCAATGCGCTGAACACCGCCGATATCTCGATGGGTTTTGAAGCCGGCCTGGCGATCGTGCTGCTGGCCATCATCCTCGACCGAATCTGCAAACAACGTGAAGCCGTGAAAAGAGGTGACGTATGAGCATCATCCGTTTTGAAGACGTCGACGTCATCTTCTCTGCCCGTCCGAAGCCCGCCCTGGATCTACTCGACCAAGGTTTTTCGCGCCCGGAGATTCTTCAGAAAACCGGTTTGATCGTCGGCGTGGAGAAAGCCAACCTGGAGATCAACAAGGGGGAAATCTGCGTGCTCATGGGCCTGTCCGGCTCCGGCAAATCCAGCCTGCTGCGCTGCATCAACGGCCTGAACACCGTCAGCCGCGGCAAGCTGTTCGTCGAACACGAAGGCCGGCAGATCGACATCGCCTCCTGTACCCCCGCCGAACTGAAGATGATGCGCACCCAGCGCATCGCCATGGTGTTCCAGAAGTTCGCCCTGATGCCCTGGCTGACGGTGCGCGAGAACATCAGTTTCGGTCTGGAAATGCAGGGCCGGTCGGAAAAGGAATGCCGCACACTGGTGGATGAAAAACTCGAACTGGTGGGCCTGACCCAGTGGCGCAACAAGAAGCCTGACGAATTGTCCGGCGGCATGCAGCAACGGGTCGGCCTGGCCCGCGCCCTGGCGATGGACGCCGACATCCTGCTGATGGACGAACCGTTCTCGGCCCTCGACCCGTTGATTCGCCAAGGCCTGCAAGATGAGTTGCTCGATCTGCAGCGCAAATTGCACAAGACCATCGTGTTCGTCAGCCATGACCTGGACGAAGCCCTGAAGCTGGGCACGCGCATCGCCATCATGAAAGACGGCAAGATCATCCAGTACAGCAAACCCGAAGAGATCGTGCTGAACCCAGCCGACGACTACGTGCGTAACTTCGTCGCCCACACCAACCCGTTGAATGTGCTGTGTGCGAAAAGCTTGATGACCCCGCTGGAGCAGTGCGTCGTCGCCCGCGGCGAATATTGCCTGGATACTGCTCAAAACCTATGGATGATAGTGAACCCGCAGCGTCATTTGACCAGCCTTCGAAAAGGCGTCACGACAGCGCACGTCCAACCATGGAGTCCGGCCCAGCAAATCGAGACCTTGGCACGACAACCGACTTGCGTGCCACCGGCGACCACCATGCGCGACGCCCTGCAGATTCGCTACGAAACGGGCCACCCCCTGATCGTGCAGGACGAGGCCGGTACCGTCCTGGGCATATTGGGCGATGGCGAACTGTATCGGGCACTGCTGGGGCACAACCTGTCGCACCCCACGCTTTCTGAACCCGCAAGAGAATCTTCGGTGGCTTGATTCACCAGGCAGCAACCTCGGAATACACCTATGCAACCCAGCGTTATCGATAAAAAGGTCAAGGGCTATCGGCGGTTGATACCGTCGATGACGGCGTTGCTGGAATTCGAAGCCGTGGCGCGATTGGCCAGTTTCACCCTGGCCGCCCAAGAACTGGGCGTGACCCAGGCGGCCGTCAGCAAGCAAATCCGATTGTTGGAAGATACCCTGGGGACCAAGCTGTTCCATCGACTTCATCGGGCGATCAAGCTGACTCATGAAGGCTACGTCCTGCACCTGGTCGTCGCAGAGTCCATTCATCGCATGGCCAGTGTCTTCGACAAAATCGCCGAGGGCATTGGTGAGCAAGAGATCACCATTGCCTGCACGGAGGCGTTCTCTCACTTGAGGATACTCCCCAGATTGATCGCTCTGCGCACGCTGCAACCGAAGTTGAAATTGCGCCTGATGACGCAGCAGGTCTCGCCAAGTTCATATCGGGATGACGTCGACCTGGCCATCCGTTTCGGCAATGGAAAATGGGAAGATGGCAGTTCGGTTTTCCTGTTCGATGAAGAAGTGTTTCCCGTTTGCTCGCCAGCCTGGCTCGCCGCCAACCCGGCACCTTCAGCCATTGCCGATTTTCTGGACACGGCGCTGATTGACTCCGATTCCACCCTTGAAGGCTGGATGACCTGGAACCGTTGGTGCCGGGAACTGGGCGATATGCGCCCCAAGCTCAACTATTCATTTCGCTGCAGTTCCTACAACGATGCGATCCAGGCGGCCATTCAAGGCCACGGCATTGCACTGGGATGGAGTCGACTGATCGCGCACCGCCTCAACAGTGGCGAACTGATCAGAATCACGCCCTACGTGGTCAAGCCAAAAGACGCTTATTACCTGGTCATTCCGAGCGGTCGAAAACTTGAGCCCATTACCCAGGCACTGGTCGATTGGCTGCGCGACGACAGTTATATAACTCACTGATAATCAACAGTTTTCAGTCAGCTTTCAGGCATAACGCAAAGTTATGCGAGCGTGAAAATAAAGCGCGTTGACGGTCTTATTCCACCTTTCCAAACTGTGCTCGCCGCCTGATCAATTTGAATGTGAGCGAGACCTATAATGACAATCAATGCCGTGAAGACCCATCGTGAACTTCTGGCCGACCGCACGCCCGGCCATGGCATGCCAGGCGGTTTGTTTGGTCGCCAGGATATTTTTGAAACCGACGTCGATATCTTTTTCACCAAACACTGGATTCTGGTGGGGGTCACCAGCGACATCCCCGAACCCGGTGATGTCTCGACCATCGACATTGGCAAATCCTCCATCCTCCTGGTGCGCGACGATGACGAGCACGTGCAAGCGTTTCGCAATGTCTGCCGGCACCGCGGGGCTCGCCTGAAACAGGCCGGCAAGTCGACAGTAGGCATGCTCGTCTGCCCCTACCATCAGTGGAGCTACGACCTGGACGGCAGCCTGAAACATGCGGCACACATGGGCCAGGACTTCGACCCTAACTGCAAAAGCCTGATCCCTGTGCACACTCGAGTCATCGGCACCCATGTCTTCGTCTGCCTGGGCGACGAACCACCAGAAGACATCCTGTACCTTGACCAGGTCATGACACCGCGTTTCGCCCAATACGACATTGCCCACTCGAAGATCGCCTACGAATCGGAAATCATCGAGAACGGCAATTGGAAACTGGTAATCGAGAATAACCGCGAGTGTTATCACTGCGCCGCCACCCACCCGGAATTGACCGCGTCTTTCCTGCCCGAAGATTTCGGTTTCTGCACCGATGGGCTGGGCGAGGATTCACTACAGGCACTGGCCGAATATCACCGCCGCAATGCCGACACCAAGACCAACTGGGAGAACGAAGGCTATATCTGCGATGCCGTCGAACACTTGGGTGAAGATGCCGTGACCCAGTTCCGCTCGCAACGACTGGCCATTGCCGGCAACGGCGAATCCCAGACCCTGGACACCCGCGTGGCGTGCACCCGGCTGTTCGGCGACCTCACCCGCCGCGACTTGGGCGACGTGCATCTTTGGACGCACAACTCCTGGACCCATGTCATGAGCGACCATGCCGTGGTCTCCTACATCATCCCCCTGGCGCCCGATAAAACCCTGGTGCGCACCAAATGGCTGGTCCATGCCGATGCCGTCGAAGGCGTCGACTACCAGGTGGATAAGCTGACCGAAGTCTGGGCGGCGACCAACCTGCAAGACGCCAACCTCGTCGGCATCACCCACAGCGGCACCCAGGATCCCGTCTACACACCCGGGCCGTTCTCAGCCTTTACCGAAACCTATGTCGACCAGTTCTCTCGCTGGTACGCGGCGCGTCTGGCCGCCCATGGCGTGTGAGGAATGAACATGACGACTTACGAAAACCCGGCACGCCCTGCAACTGCCAGCGTGGTTCAACGTTTTACCGACCCGACCACCTGGAGCACGTTCGGCTCGCAGTGGCACAGCGGTGAACAAAAAACCCTGCAATGCTGCGCTGTGCGCCAGGAAACCCATGACGTAAAAACCTTCATTTTTCGTTGTGCGGACTTCAGCGCACTGAGCTTCGAGCCCGGTCAATTCATCACGATCTCACCGGTCATTGGCGGGCAGAGCCTCTTGCGCTGCTACACCCTGTCGTCCTCCCCCACCCGGCCCTTTGCGTTTTCCATTACCGTCAAGCGCGTACCGGGGGGAACGGTATCGAACTGGCTGCATGACCACCTCAAGCCCGGCGACAGCCTGAAGGCGTCCGGCCCCGCGGGCAGCTTTACACCGGTCGGCCATCCTGCGACCAAGTTGTTGTACCTGTCGGCCGGTTCCGGCGTAACGCCCCTGATGTCCATGACCCGGGCCGCCTGCGACATGGCGGGCAACCTCGACATCGTTTTTGTGCACAGCGCCCGTACGCCCAACGACGTCATCTTCCACACAGAACTGACGCGTATGCAGGCCGCCATGCCGGGGCTGCGGGTCATCAGTGTTTGCGAAGGACCTGGCGACACCGCTCAATGGCAGCAACCGATAGGCCGGCTCGATTTGTCGTTGCTGAGCCAGCACGTGCCGGACTACAAGGAACGGGAAATCTTTACTTGCGGTCCCCTGGGCTACATGGAAGCGGTCAAGTCACTGCTCAGGGAAGCGGCGTTCGATTTCGCCCACTACCATCAGGAAAGCTTCGACATCACCGCACTGAATGAAGAACCGTTGATCGAGCAGGCCGCTACGCTCAATCAGCAGGACGTCTTCACCGTGACCCTGTCGCGCTCCGGAAAAACCTTCAGCATGCCGGGCAACCAGACCGTGCTGGCCGCCGCAAAGAAGGCCGGCGCCATCGTGCCCTCCTCTTGCAGCCAGGGCGTTTGTGGCACCTGCAAGACCGCCCTGCTACAGGGTACGGTCGAGATGAATCACAACGGCGGTATCCGGCAACGGGAAATCGACAAAGGCCTGCGCTTGCTGTGCTGCAGCAAGCCCACTTCTGACCTGGTCCTGGATCTTTAGCCTTGCATCGCGAATAAGGTAGTCACTGCACACTGGCTTCTGCACAATCTCCGTGCGCTTACCCTAATAAGACAGTGGCCCAGCCTGATGAAACTGCAACCCTTGCCGCCCCTCAACAGCCTGGTGGCATTCGAGGCCGCCGCCCGCCACTTGAGCTTCACCGTGGCGGCGCGCGAACTGAACGTCACCCAAGGCGCCATCAGCCGCCAGGTACGCTTGCTCGAAGACTACCTGGGCACGGCACTGTTCACCCGCACGACCCGCGAAATCAATCTCACCGCCACCGGCAGCCAGTATTACGAAAGCGTGCGCGATACGTTGCAGCAAATCGCCCAAGCCACGGCAGGCATACGTCACTGGCAAGGCGCGCAACAAGTCACCGTCGTCACCAGTACGGCGATGGCGTCGTTGTGGCTGCTGCCGCTGGTGTCGCAGTTCCAACGCCAGAATGAGGAGATTGACCTGCGCATCATCGCGACGGATCAAGTCAGTGATTTTTCCCGCCTGGACTGTGACCTGGCGCTGTATTACTGCAGCACGCCACCGAAAAACATGAAAGTCACGCCGCTGTTCAACGAAGAGATTTTCCCGGTGTGCAGCCCCGCCTATATGGCGCAGCACCCAGGGATCGAGACGCTGGAGCAGTTGGGGGGATGCACCTGGTTGTGGCTGGAAGACCAGCACCGGGACTGGATTGGCTGGAAAGAATGGTTCCAGCGCCTTGGCTACCCAGCGCCAGAACCTCGACGGCGCATCAATATCAACAACTACGCCATGCTGATCCAGTCGGCCCTGGCTGGCCAAGGGATCGCCCTTGCCTGGTCGGGCCTGCTCAGCAATCACTTGCAAACCGGCAACCTCGTGCGGCCGACGCAAGCCATCCTGCGCACCGACGCGCAGTTCTGCCTGCTGGAACCTCAAGGCCGGGCCCCGAACAGGCAAAGCGTCAACCGTTTCCGCCAGTGGCTGATGGCACATCTGGCAGAGACGATCGACGCTTGATGCGCCAGGCGACCTAGCCGACTTTCACATTCATGGTGATGCGCGCCGTGAAGACCTTCACCCCAGCCTCGTCGAAGATCTCGACCGGGACAATCTTGTCGCCCGAAGTCTGCCAGTCGATTTCGCTACCGTCGGCAATCGCATGGATGGCGGTCTTGGCCTTGGCCAAGTATTCGACAGTCATGCCTTTGGGAATCCAGCGCGCGCCGCTGGGGATGGACACCTCGGTCATCATGCCGCCCGCCAGTTCTGCCGCGTTGCACAGCGCAATCGCGTGAACGGACGCCAGGTGATTGGTGATCTCCTTGCGAAACGGCACCTTCACTTCACCGCGACCAGGGGTCAACACAGAAATTTCCGGGGTGATGGTGCCGAAATACGGTGCCATCTGGCAGGCCATATTGCTGAAAGCGGACGGGCCAACGCTTTGGTACATGCTGAGAGTCTGGCTCATGGGGATCTCGGGTCAGGTGGATTGAAGTCACGGACAGAACATCACTCCATTACAGAATATTGCTCTGTTACAGAACATTATTCTGTAAATACCCACCCTGTCAATCGCTCGTGCCGAGCCGTCGTTTCAATTACCATGGCCCCTTTTTGCCTGGGCCGAAAAATGGAACCTGTCGATCTCCTCGAGCGCTGCTACCCAGGGCGCCGTGCCGAGTCCAAGCGGCACATCCTGCGATGTGCCCTGGCGTTGTTTAATCAACAGGGCATAGAAGCGACCACCATCGACATCATCCGTGCCGAAAGCCAGATGAGCGTGGGGGCCATTTATCACCATTTCGTTAACAAGGAAGGCTTGGTCGCGGCGTTGTACATGACCGCCCTGGATGACCAGGCACAGCTCAGGGACCGCTACCTCAGCGCTGTCACGTCGACCAGGGAATGGGTCCACGCCTTGGTGTTCAGCTACGTGGATTGGGTGGTCAGCCAACCCGATTGGGCGCGGTTCCAGTACCAGGCTCGCTTTGCAGTCGCACGCAGCAGCTTCAACGAGCGGCTCGCCGAAGCGAATGTCGCCAGGAACGCCGCGCTCAAGCAATGGTTCAGCGACCCTGCCCACCAGCAGGATTTGCAGGACCTGCCTTTTGAGCTGATCCCGTCACTGATCATCGGTTCGGCGGAAAGCTATTGCCGCGCCTGGCTCTCGGCCCGCGTCAAACGCAGCCCGGAAGGCTACCGGCAGCAACTGGCCGAGGCCGCCTGGCGCGCCGTTGGCGTTGGCGGCTGAGCAGTTCGCTCCCGTTTCTCCCGGTTCATGGCGCTCCCAGTCAACTCTGGCCGCTGCGCACAAGCATCACCCATAACAGGGACTTAAAGTCGAAGTGCCAGGGGACATTCCCCCGCTCACAATTCCAAGAATAGAGCCACTTCAATGAGCCCGACCAAATCCCTGCCAGCGTGCCTGGCACTCAGCTTCGCGTCATTTGCCGCCCATGCAGCCGATGGCCCTCCTCCACCTTCCGTAAGCCAACCCAGCGGTATCAACCTGGGCGGCACCAGCTTTTACGACGGTTTTGCGGGACCACCCGGGCTGAATCACCAGACTTACCTGAAGTTCAGCACCGCCAGCAGCATCAGGACCAACGGCGGCAAGAAAAACGGCGCCTTCGATGACCCGAAGATCAACGTCATCACGCTGATCAATCAGTTGAGCTACTACTCACCCGAGACCATTGGAGGGGGGGCGCACCTGGGTTGGAGCCTATTGGTGCCCATCGTTTCCCTGGACGGCGACTTCGGTGACAACGGTTCCAAGCTCAAGGACAACGCCACTGGCCTGGGCGATGTCGCGGTCGGCCCCCAGATCCAGTTTGATCCGATCGTCGACGCCAGCGGTAGGCCGGTCTTCGTGCAGCGCATGGCTTTCGACGTCATCCTGCCGACGGGCAAATACGATAAACACAAAGACCTGAACCCAGGCTCCAACTATTTCTCCCTCAATCCCTACTGGGCAGCGACCTGGATGCCGGCACCCCGTTGGGAAGTGAGCTGGAGGCTGAACTATCTGTACAACTTCAAGAACGACGATCCGGCGAGCAGTTCGCAGCAGTTCTTTGAAGGGCAAGCGGTGCGCGACACCCAGTCAGGACAGTCGGCGTGGGCCAACTTCACCGCCTCGTACGAAGTGTTCCCGAAGGTCTCGGTGGGCATCAACGGCTACTACTTCCGGCAGATTTCGGATGACAAGGTCAACGGCAATACCCTGACTGACTCCCGGGAAAAAGTTCTGGGATTTGGCCCCGGTCTGTTCTGGAAAATCGCCGAAGACAAAGCGCTCTGGCTCAATACCTATAAAGAAACCGGCGTCGAAAATCGCTCCCGCGCGGATTACCAGGTGCAGGTTCGTTACGTCCACAAGTTCTGAATGGCGTGTACGCCTGCTCACCCATGAGCAGGCCCTTTACCCGAGGTGATGCTTCATGAATGCGCTCGACTCCATCGACAGCAAAAAATCATTGGGGGCCATCTGCCTGATGATGGTTATTTCCCTGGGGACACTGCAGATCCAGCCAATCCTGGGCGGTGCCTTGATCGACCAGCTCGGCCTGCCGCTCAATGCGATAGGCGCCATTTTCGCAGCCGAACTCATGGCGATGGCCATCGCCTGCGGCATCAGCGCCCTGTTCATGGCGAGCGTCGACCGGCGCCGCTTCGCCCTGGTGGCCTTGCTGATCCTGGCATTGGGTAACGTGCTGAGTACGCAACTGCACAGCCAGGCAGGGCTGCTCCTGTGCAGAATGATCTGCGGCGCAAGCGGTGGTGCGGTCATGGCCGTGGTCTATGCCAGCGCAGCGCTGCGCACGTCCAAGGACGCGACCTTCGCCGTCATCAACATCGGCAACCTGATGTGGGGAATGTTGCTGGTGACCTCCATGCCGTTGATCCTGAAATCATTCGGCGTGAACGGCGCTTTTTCCCTCTTGGCGATCACCAGTGTGCTCGCGGCGACGGGGTGCTGGAGGATACCCAAGCATTATCCGCAGGCACATCGTTTGGCCAACGTCTCGACACCGCCATTTGGTCTTACGTCCATCCTGTTGATCGTACTGTTTGCACTGCTGTTTTTCGGGCACTCCGCCCTCTGGGTCTATCAGGAACGCATCGGCAAAAGCATTGGCCTTGAACCGCAGCAGATTGGTGGCATTCTCGGCGGCAGCATCCTGGCCGGGGCGCTGGGGGCGGGTCTGGCGGGACTGATCGGACGGCGCCTGGGTTTGCTACTTCCGCAACTACTGAGCTTCGGCACAGCCTTGTTGGCCACCCTGATCATCGTCTACGGCGACAGTGCCGTGGCTTTTGCCACCACGGCCTGCCTGATTCATGTCGCATGGTTTTTCAGCCTGCCTTACCTGCTTTCCATGGCAGCCGAGCTGGACCCTTCCGGTCGACTGGCAGGTTTGGGTAACGCCGCCATTTTCGTTGGCCAAGGCCTCGGGCCGTTTGGTGCGGCACTGGTCGTCGGTGAGGGACACTTCCGGGCTGTCGGATGGCTGGCCGCCTCTGCCTATTTACTGGCGCTGGTCATTTCCTGCCTGGTGGTTGCGCGTTTTCGTCGAGACACCAAGCCCTCCGGGCCGGCAGTCCCCCCTCCAACCAGCCTGAAACCTCAACTTCAAAATCAACGAACAGCACATGAGTGAGATTGCCCCATGACTATTCCATTTCCTCAAACGTCTGAATTTTCCGGCGCACTCTATACGCCCAGTCGCGTAGAAGCAGAACTATTCGATCTTGAGGTTGAAGGCACCCTTCCCGCTGAGATCCGAGGAGCCTTTTATCAAGTCGCACCAGACCCCCAGTACCCACCGATGCTGGGCACCGATATCTTTTTCAACGGTGACGGCATGGTCACTGGCTTCTACTTTGCCAATGGCAAAGTCTCGATGCGACGCCGCTACGTGAAAACGGACCGTCTGATGGCCCAGCGTCGTGAAGGGCGTTCGCTCAACGGCGTCTATCGAAACCTCTACACCAATGACCCCCTCGCGGCGAAAAACAACACCACCGCCAACACCACCGTTATCCCTCACAACGGCGTCCTGCTGGCGCTCAAGGAAGATGCCCTGCCTTGGGCGATGGATCTCGAAACCCTGGAGACCCTCGGCGAATGGACCTTTGATGGGCAGATCAAAGCCGCGACATTCACCGCCCACCCCAAGCGCGATCCAGCGACAGGCAATCTCTTGGCCTTCAGCTATGAAGCCAAAGGCGACGGTACGCCCGACATTGTCTACTTCGAAATCTCGCCGGACGGAAAACTGCTGCACGAGATCTGGTTCCAGGCGCCTTATGCGGCCATGGTGCACGATTTTGCGGTGACCGAACGCTACGTCGTGTTCCCGTTGATTCCGTTGACGGTGGATGTCGAACGCATGAAAAACGGCGGGCCGCATTTCCAATGGCAACCGGACCTGCCTCAGCTGTTCGCCGTCGTGCCGCGCAACGGTAACGCGCAAGATGTGCGGTGGTTCAAGGGCCCCAAGGACAGTTTTCAGGGGCATACGCTCAATGCGTTCGATGAGGACGGCAAGGTGTATGTCGACATGCCGGTCACCGGCGGGAATGTTTTTTACTTCTTTCCCCAGGCGGACGGATATGTTCCACCGCCTGAAACCCTGGCTGCCAGCCTGATGCGCTGGACCTTTGACCTGAGCAGCCCCCAGGACGAGGTCGAACCGCAACCACTGACCGAGTACCCCTGCGAGTTTCCACGGTGTGATGATCGCTACATCGGTCGAAAGTACCAGCATGGTTTCCTGCTCGCCTTTGATCCTGAGCGCCCTTACAACCCGGCGAATGGGCCCATACCCTTTCAATTCTTCAACCTGCTGGTCCATTTGAACCTGAAGACGGGCAGCACCGACGCCTGGTTTCCCGGCGACAGCGGATGCTTCCAGGAACCGATCTTCATTCCGCGCTCGGCGGATGCAGAGGAAGCCGATGGCTACGTGGTTGCCCTGCTCAACCTCATCGCAGAGGGGCGCAGTGAGCTGGTCGTGCTGGATTCCCGTGACATGGCCAGCGGCCCCATCGCCCGCATCAGGATTCCCTTCCGGATGCGCATGTCGCTGCATGGCTGCTGGGCGCCAATCAATTAAACGCAAATCCCCTGCGGGAGCGGGCTTGCTCGCGAAGGCGGCGGTACAGTCGACATCGATGTCGCTTGTGACGCCGTCTTCGCGAGCAAGCCCGCTCCCACAGGGTTAGAGCCTTTTGCGCACCTCTCGCGGCCCAAGCCATCTGCGGTGGCTGCCTGCCTCCCCTCCCTTTGCTCCCCAAGTCCGCCAAAGGGACAGTCTCGCCAAAAAATACATAAATTCCATATTTTAGGATTTTTGTATAAATCCTACTTTACAGGATTTTATAGCAAGACTAGATTAACCCTCATTGCACCCGCCCTCTCCCCAGGAGCCTCCATGAAACTCGCAAGCTTTATTGTCCAAGGCCGTAGCAGCTACGGTGTGGTCGAAGGTGACCAAATCATCGACCTGGAATCGCTCAAGCCAACCCTTGGCAGCGATCTCAAGCAAGCCATCGCCCACAACCGCCTGAACGAACTGAGCGCTGCGCACCTGGCAAGTCTGCCGCGTATCCCCCTGGCTGAAGTGACGTTCCTGCCGGTGATCCCGAACCCGGGCAAAGTGCTGTGCATCGGCATCAACTACGCCACCCACGTGCGCGAAACCGGTCGGGAAATGCCGACCTATCCGATGATCTTTACCCGCTTCGCCGACAGCCAGGCCGCCCACCTGCAACCCATCGTTCGCCCGACCGCGTCCCACAAGCTTGATTTCGAGGGCGAGCTGGCGGTGGTGATCGGTAAAGCGGCCCGCCACGTCAAACTCGCCGACGCGTTGGACTACGTCGCCGGTTATGCCTGCTACAACGACGGCAGTGTCCGCGACTGGCAGAAGCACACCATTCAGTTCGTCCCCGGCAAGAACTTCCCGAACACCGGTGGTTTCGGCCCCTGGCTGGTGACCGGCGACGAAATCGGCGACCCGCAGGACCTGGAATTGACCACCCGCCTCAATGGCGAAGTGATGCAGCACACCCGCACCAGCGACATGATTTTCGATGTGCGCCAGCTGATCGAGTACTGCTCCACCTTCACCGAACTGGCCCCCGGTGACGTGATTGTCACCGGCACCACCGGTGGCGTCGGGGCGTTCCGCGAGCCGCCGGTGTGGATGAAGCCAGGCGATCAGGTGGAGGTCGAGATAGCTCGAATCGGCACCCTGCGCAACAGCATCGTGGACGAGCAGTAACCATGGAAAACCTACACACCCCTGCCCCCCTGCCCGAGCAGGAGGGCGACAGCAAAGGTTCGAGCCTGGAGCGCATGTTGCGGGTACTCGACCTGTTCACCGAACAGCACCCGATCTGGGCGGTGGACGACATGGGCGGCGCCTTGGGTTTTACCCGCTCGACGATCTACCGCTACGTGCGCGAATTGGCCGAGGCCAACCTGTTGTTCCAGGTCGAAGCCGGGCGTTATGCCCTGGGTGCGCGGATCATTACCTGGGACCGCCAACTGCGCCTGAGCGACCCCCTCGTACGCGCCGCGCAATCGCTTGAGCCCAGCTTCCCGCAGTGGAGCGAACATCAGGTCTGGCTGATCTGCCGACTGTTCAAGGACCAGGTCGTGTGCATTCACCAGCACGGCGACCTGTTCAGTGAGGTCAGCTACTCCCGTGGCTCGCCCAGGCCCCTGTTCCTGGGGGCGACGTCCAAGGCGATCCTTGCCAACATGACCTCGCGCCAACACAGCCAACTGTTTCTCGACCACCCCGAGGAAGTGCGCGCCAGTCAGCTTGGCCAGACCTGGGAGGCGTTTCGTCGCTCGCTGCAGCAACTGCGTCGCCAAGGCTACGTGGCCAGCGCAGGCGAAGTCGACGCGGGCGTCTATGGCCTGGCCGCGCCGATCTTCGACGGCGACGGCAAGGTCGTCGGCAGCATCAGTTGCGTGCGCCCGGTGCGAGAACGCGACAGTGCCCAGGAAGAGACACAAGGGCAGCAGATCCTTGCCCTGGCGCAGGAACTGTCGCAACGCATGGCTGCGCTCGCCAACCGCGCCAAGCCTCTGGGCTGAACCATCTGCAAGGGAATAACAATGACAACCCTCAAACGCATCAACACCCAGGTCCTGGTCGTCGGTGCCGGTCCTACCGGGCTGACCCTGGCCAACCTGCTCGGCCAAGCCGATGTGGACACCCTGATCATCGATCGCAAGCCGGGCACCGTGACCGAACCGCGGGCGGTTTCAATCGATGACGAATCCTTGCGCACCATGCAGGCCATCGGGCTGGATGCCGCCGTGCTGCGTGATGTCGTGCCTGGCTACGGCGTGCATTACTTCACCCGGCCTGGCGGTCGCTGCTTCGGCAAGGTCGAGCCGACCGGCAAGCTGTATGGGTTTCCCAAACGCAACGCCTTTCGCCAACCGCTGTTTGAAAACACCCTCAGGCTAGGCCTCGAACGCTTTGCCAACCTGACGGCTCGGTTCGGCCACGAGTTGGTGGAATTCAGCCAGGACCCACACGGCGTGTGCGCGCTGGTGCGTGACGCCGAAGGGCAACTGTTGGAAGTCCACGCGGCTTACCTGGTGGCCTGCGACGGCGGTCGTAGCCCGGTGCGCAAGCAACTCGGGATCGAGATGGTCGGTTCGAGCTTCTCCTCGCGCTGGCTGGTGGTCGATACCGACCAGGACGACGACCCCTTCTGGCAGACCCGCGTGTATTGCGACGCCAGGCGTCCGGTGGTGGAAGTGCCCGGCCCTCACCGTACGCGCCGATTCGAGTTCCTGCTCAAGCCCGATGAAACGGACGAACAGGTGCTCGACGAAAACTGCCTGCAAGCATTGTTGCGCCCGTTCAAGGGGGACACGCCGGTTTCCATCGTGCGCAAGACGGTCTACACCTTCCACGCCCGGGTTGCCGAGCGGTGGCAGGTGCAGCGGGTGTTTCTTGCCGGCGACGCCGCGCACCTGACCCCGCCCTATGCCGGGCAAGGCATGAACAGCGGCGTTCGCGATGCCCACAACCTGGGCTGGAAGCTGGTCGGCGTGCTGAAGGGGAAGATGGCGCAAGGCGCACTGCTGTCCTACGAAAGCGAGCGTCGTGATCATGCGTGGGCCTTGATCAAGTTGGCTTTGAACCTCGGCGTGGTCATGGCACCGGCCACCGTCCTGCGTGCCCGCCTGATCAGTGGGGCATTCGCCTTGATCGGCCTGTTGCCGCCGTTGCGCGATTATTTCCTGCAAATGCGCTTCAAGCCCAAACCCCGCTTCACCCGGGGGCTGGTGCTGACCGAGGGGCAAGCCGGCACGTTGTCCTGCGGACAGATGTTCCCGCAACCGATGCTCACCGACGCCCACGGCCAAGAACGCCTGCTCGATGACGCCATCGGCGCCGACTTCGCCTTGATTCAATACGGCGACCCGTCCCGCCAGCGTATCGATGAACTCCAGCATGGCCTCTGGAGCCACCTCGAAGCCAGACGCATCCTGATCCTGCCCGAGTCTGTCCAGGCCATGCCGTCGATCCCCGGCTGCACGGTGCTCCAGGACCGTGAAGGCCAGCTCAAATCCCTGCTGGGCGATTCACAGCCGTTCCTGCTGCTGCGCCCGGATCGCTATATCGCCGCGATTTTCGACAAGGCTACCGAAACCCGGGCCGCCGAATCTCTGCAATCGCTGTTCGGCATCGCCGTGGCCCACAGCAGCGCGATCGAGCCGAGCATCGCGCCCGTCTTTCATTGAACCTTCAAGCACAGAGGTGGTTATGCAAACACTCCAGACTTCCACACCTGCACGCCTGTGCTACCTGCACCTGGCGAGCAAGGACGCGCAACGGCAAATCGATTTCTATCGGCGGATGCTGGATATGGACTGCCAGGCGCAAGCCGATGGCAGCTGGATGCTCAGCGGCCCGCAACGCGCCATGCTCGTGTCCCCCGCCGACCACAGCGGCCTGCTCGCGGCGGCGTTCGACCTGGGCAGTCAGCCTCGACTGCAGGCGCTGCGGGTTCGCCTGCTCGGCAACGGTTGCGTCATCGAAGAGGTCGACTCGCCGCTGCTCGAAGCGGGGGCTTTCCTGATTCGTGATCCCCAGGGCCGGCAAACGATATTTGGCGTCGCTCACCCCGCTCTCCAGGCCTCTGGCCTAGGCATGCCCGGGCGCTTGCAGCACGTGGTGTTCCAGACCACGGAGCTGGAAGCGATGATCGATTTCTACGTCAACACGGTGGGCTTCACTGTTTCGGACAATGTCGTGGATGAGCAGACCGGCCAACTCATGACGTGCTTCCTGCGCTCGGACGACGAGCACCACACCTTGGCGTTTTTCCGCGGTTCGAAAAACGAGTGGGACCACCACTGTTACGAAACCAACGAATGGAATGACATCCGCGACTGGGGTGATCGCTTCGCCGAGGAACGCATCACCATTTTCTTCGGGCCCGGCCGACATGGGCCGGGCAACAACCTGTTCTTCATGGTGGTCGATGCCGATCGCAACCGCCTGGAGTTCTCGGCGGAGCTGGAAGTCACTGATGCCAGCCGCCAGCCCGGTGTCTGGGCACAGGAGGAATACACACTCAATTCCTGGGGCCGCGCCTGGATCAGGAGCTGAGCAGTTTCCCCCCTCGGCGTTTGCACCCTTAATTTCTGAACGAGGCGACCACCTGCCTCTAAAGGTAAAAGACCATGACGACTCAATCGCTCGCGCCCTACGCCATCAATGGCGACCAATACATCAACGGCACCTGGCGTGCAGGGCGCTCCGCACGCCGCCTGGACGACCGCAACCCCTTCAATGGCGAACAGCTGCTGGAGATGCCCCTGGCCTCGATTGCCGATCTCGACGACGCCTATCAGGCCGCGCACCAGGCTCAGGCAGCCTGGGCACAGCTGCACCCCACCCAGCGCGGTGCACAACTTGAAAAGCTCGCCCAGGTCATCCAGAACCGCCGTGAAGAAATCATCGACTGGCTGATCCACGAGTCCGGCAGCACCCGGATCAAGGCGAGCATGGAATGGCAATTCACGCTGAACCTGGTCCGCGAATGCACGACGATGCCGATGCAGGTCGAAGGTCGGATCCTGACCAGCTACAAGCCCGGCGAACAGAGTTTTGTCTTCCGTGAACCCTTGGGTGTGGTGGGCGTGATCAGCCCATGGAATTTCCCGCTGTACCTGAGCATGCGCTCGGTGGTGCCGGCACTGGCCCTGGGCAACACGATCGTGCTCAAGCCCGCCAGCGACACAGCGGTGACCGGCGGTCTGCTGATTGCCCACCTGTTCGAAGAAGCCGGCTTCCCCGAGGGTTCACTCAACGTCGTGGTCGGCGCAGGCTCGGAAATCGGCGATGCCTTTGTCGAGCACCCGGTGCCGAGCCTGATTTCCTTCACCGGTTCGACGGATGTGGGACGCAATGTCGGCCGTATTGCCACCGGGGGCAAACACATCAAGCGCGTGGCCCTGGAACTGGGCGGCAACGCGCCGCTGGTGGTGCTGGATGACGCCGACATTGAAGTTGCGGCGCACGCCGCGGTGGTCGGGCGTTTCCTGCACCAGGGGCAGATCTGCATGAGCGTCAACCGGGTGATCGTCGACCGCTCGCTGTATGCCGATTTCGCGGCGCTGGTGGTGGAGCGCGTGCGCAACCTCAAGACGGGTGACCCGACCAAGGCAGACACGGTGATCGGGCCAGTGGTCAATCAGAGCCAGCTCGATGGCCTGCTGCGTAAGCTCGATGGCGCCCGGAATGCCGGCCTCAAGCAGCTTTGCGGCGGCCCGGCCTCCGGGCTGGTGCTGCCGGCCCATGTGTTCGGTGAAGTGGAAGCCGATCAGGAGCTGGCCCGCGATGAAACGTTCGGCCCCCTGCTGCCGCTGCTGGTCGCAGAAAACGAAACCCATGCATTGGCGTTGGCGAACGCCAGCGAGTATGGCCTGTCCAGCGCCGTGTTCACCCGGGACATGGCCCGCGGCTTGAACTTCGCCCGCGGCATTGTGGCGGGCATGACCCATATCAACGACATCACCGTCGATGACCAACCCAATGCCCCGTTCGGCGGTGAGAAGAATTCCGGCCTCGGTCGCTTCAACGGTCACTATGCCCTGGATGAGTTTACCCGTGCCCATTGGGTGACCTGGCAGCCCGGAGGCCATCACTACCCGTTCTGAGCCTGTGGCAAACCTGATCAGACCCGGATCGGGCAAGTCGACCCCTTTGCCCGATCCACAGGAAAACAATAATAAATAGAGGCGAAAAATGAACCATTTAGCCTGCGTGTCCACCGAGCAAGTTGTTCGCTCCGATCGCCTGATGAAGTGGAAGGAGTTCATGAGCGATCACCTGGGGCGCACGCCGGACTATATAAAACGGCTGGAATCGACGTTCATCGACCCGCTGCATGACACTAACTTCCAGGGACGGCTGGAGTACGGTGACTTGGGCCAACTGCGTTTCTGTCGGATGACCGCCAGCGCCCATCGATATTCGCGCCACCTGAGCAAAGCGGTCGACGCCCTCGACACACCGCGCATGTTGATCATGCAGGTGGCGGGTGTCAGTCATTTCGAGCAGGGCCAGCAAAGCAGCGTGCTGGCCCCTGACGAAATGCTCCTGGTCGACTGCGGCAAACCTTTCAACGTGACCAGCACGCAGGGTTGCGAACATTTCATCCTCCTGTTCCAAGGGGCACCCGGGCAGCCGGGGCAAACAGGCGACATGCACCTCAACGGTCGCAATGGACTGGGGCGGATGCTCATGCACCTGATCAGCGATGCCTACAACCAATACCCCTTGCTGAACAACCATTCGGCCGGGCTGATCGGCGACAGCATCACCGGGCTGCTGGATAACGCGCTGAAGAACAAACAGGAAGAAAAGCAACTCGAACACGACTTCCGCTTCTTCAAGCAGAACCGCCTCAAGGCGTACATCGAACGCCACTTGGCCGACCGCGACCTGACCATCGAACGCATCGCCAACGCCGAACAATGCTCGGTACGCAGCCTGCACCGCGCCTTCCAGGATGAACTGGGGTGCAGTGTCAGCGAATACATCTGGCAGCGGCGCCTATCCCGTTGTGCCGAAGACCTGCGCAACCGGGAACATGCCCACCGCTCGCTCACCGAGATCGCCTACGCCTGGGGTTATGGCAGCAGTTCCCACTTCAGCCGACATTTCAAATCGACGTTCGGCATGTCACCCAGGCTGTTCCGCGACACCGCGAGCGACAGCCGAGAGAAATCGACAGCGGCTTGAGCCTGTTTCCAATTCCTATGGTTCACCATTGCCCTGTGGGAGCTGGATTCGGTGCTCACCACAAATCTTCTGTGGGAGCTGAGCTTGCTCCCACGGGGCGCTCCGGGGAGGCATGGGTCCGATGCTCACCACCGATCCCTGTGGGAGCTGAGCTTGCTCCCACGGGGCGCTCCGGGGAGGCGCGGGG